>JAILDV010000044.1 GCA_024688885.1 Bacteroidaceae bacterium
GGTTACAGACTTCGAAATCCAGTTGGTACTGCCTGACTTCAAATAAAACGCACCTTTCCATGACGAAGAACCATTGTTCTTCACCTTTACCGTGAAAGTGTATGACTTTCCCTTGGTCAGGATTGTTGTACCGAAAGATGGGGTGCTGGCTAAAGCAAGATTTACAGTTGAAGAAGATGATGATGAAGCCTTGATAGTAATAGGGTTAGTATAATAAAATATGTCCCCTGATTTAATAATAATAACATATGTCTTACTACCACTTGTGAAGTCAAGATCTACATCTACTGTTGGATTATATATACCTCCGTTATATCGTATATTACTCTTGACCGTGGTTCCATCATAGCTGTCATTCTTAACTACAATGTTTCCGCTGTTCTGGAACTTACTTCCGTCTTTCTTTTTCAAAGTGAAAGTTGCGGTTTGGCCTGAAACCGTAGCCTTGGCTTGCAATAAGTCGCCATGGAAGGTACGACTTCCTTGGGTCACATTTGAAGTTGGTACGCTCGTGTATCCCGAAGGAGATACAGTATAAGTCTGTGCATAAGCCATCATGGATGGCAACAATCCTATGAGAATTGTCAATAGGATGGTAAAGGATAATCTTTTTTTCATAACTTATTGGGTTTTTAGGTTTGTTTTACTTGTTTTGTCAATTCTTTGGTTTCTCTATCGTGCCATACAATAATAAATGTGCGACACCTATATAATCTGCCATATTGATTTGACCATCTCCATTTACATCAGCCGCCTTCTCATTGAAGTTCTCTGGAACCTTGCCCAATATATAATGGGCTATGGCGGTATAGTCAGCGATAGTAAGCTTACCATCATTGTTGGCATCGCCAAGTACAACATCTAATCCAGATACCACAATATTAAAGTTGATGTCTGATCCTGTTATGAGTTTTGTGTCGACAGTTGCATACTCAACATTCGAGATCTTTCCTTCAAATGTTCCTTCTTTCACACCCGCTTTGAAAAGCAATGTAATGGTTGCACCCTCTCCCTCTTTGAAAGGTGTATTATCCATAGAATACAAAGCAATCTTCATAATATTGTTAGACAACAGATTAAAACCTGATTCATGATTTGCAGCGGCAAAACCATTGTTTCCCATAAATGTGAAACCTTCTGGCAAAGTAATTATAAAACCTGATGCCGTCATTGCATTTGCATCGTTGATAGAAAGTTCAATGCTTGACGTTCCATTTGCTGTAACAGAAATGTCACTTATGGTAATGGTTTGTGCAGATACAGAAACACTCACCATCAAAAGGGAAACAGCTGATAATAAAAAGATTCTTTTCATTTTAGTCTGAATTTAAGTGGTGAGAAATTATTTGTTGATAGAATCAAGGAGAACAACTGGTCGAACAGATCTTCCATAACATCTATCTGTGGATCCAGAACCAGGCCCCTTTGGTGTAAAAAACAAGTAGAGAGCCTCATGCGAGATTTCATAGTCTGTGTCAAGTTCAGAAGAAAGATATGCTCCATTTTGGCCAGCGCGATTCACTTTTGAGGCATCATGTTCACCTGCAGCAGGGAGGAAAATACTGTTATTTGTAAATCCTTCCATTTTACTTGTTACAAGGAAACCTTCTACTCCATTAATAGTGGTCCATTCCCATGAAGTATACCTCGAATTTTTTAGTTCTGTAATTTGTTTCCATGTGGGGATGCGCCATTCACCCCTCCAATTAGCAGCTGCTGCATCATCTTCGACTTCTAACTTGGTTAAATTATCCACAAAACCATATTCAGTATTATAATTATATTTTGTTATCCCTGATCCAAGATGGTCTGTATAGAATTTATAAGTTGCACTTTTAAAAGATTCTTTTCCATCACAACTGCCTTCCGTTTCACCCCATGCATAATAACAACCATACTCTTCAGGAGAAGATGCACCTATGTTGCAAGTTGCCCAAAGTGTTCCACTTGGTAAACCCAAATCCACCAAATCATGTCCCATGTAACTTGGCGGAGCTGTTTCATCATGAACTATTGGCTTGAGTTCGGAGATAACAGGGCGTATGGTCTGTCCATGATATCTTAATGATCCAGAAATGCTTAATTCGCCATCGAAACGTTCTATATTATTTGCATTTGTTCCATGCGCATCGGGTCTTAAAGAACTTGTCCAATATTCAAAAGAATTCTGAGACACAGATGTGCCACTTCGAGAATCACCAACAGGAATAAATATATTCTTTCCAGTCGAACCCGTAAAGCGATAACCTCTAATACCATTCATCCGGGTCCATTCTACTATGCAATTATCCACCAGCTCCTGAAATTCCATATCTGTTGGAATATGCCAAGAACCTCCCCATTTCACGTTTGCAACATCATCCGCGGCTTCGAGGGTCATCTTACCATCAAGTGAACCATAAGCTCCTCTGTCACAATATTTCGTGAGGTTATGTGCATCTTTTGTTGGTTTACCATTCGCCCATTTATAAGTGTCCCATGTATATTCTTCTTTCAACTCAATTTCTCCCCATGCATAAACACCTCCTCCTTGTTCTGGGGAGTCCGCATCCATATTACATGTTGCCCATAATGTTCCACTTGGAAGCCCTAAATCCACATAGTCATGCCCATTGTGAATTCCTGAAGCATTATACATACTTATCATTGATATAAGGGAGACCACATCTGCAATAGTCAGATTGTTATCTCCATCCAAATCCGTAATGGTTGATAAAGGATCATTTTTCAGATAGCTGTTGACCAAAGCAGAGGCATCTGCTTCATCCACCTTGCCATCACCATTTACGTCACCACGCAAAGTTTGCGCAGACCCTATTAATGGTATGAATAGTAATGCCACAAGCCATAGTGCTTGACAATTATGCCGAATCCAATAATACGAACCTTCTATACAGTTGTATTTGACTAATAAAGAAAACTGTTTTTTCATTTTAATACCAGATCTAGGCTTTGTGCTTACTCGTCCAACTCCGACTTTCGACATTAAAGTTAACAGATATGAAAAGGGCGTGAGTTGCTGTACTTCTGCCAATCCCTGTTTCAGGCTCTGGTAAACCGCATTCTTAGGATCAGCAACCAGTTAGCCCACGCCGGGGGATAATATGCACAGAAGCACAAAGACACCACATGCGTATAGATACAAATTTCTATACAATGATAGCATCAAAGTGACTTTTGGATAAATCACCCACGTGGACGTTCCGATTGCGCTATCTTCAAAGAATGCTTCTAAATTTACCAGATTTTGAAACATGAAGACCAACGTTCGTAAACGTCCTTTTGACGTATGGCAGTCAAATGCCTCACGAGGCACACACCGCGATAGCGTCAAACCATCAATGTGAAGACAATCCCGCTCTCCCTGAGTTGACGGACACTCATGCAACCACTGTCGCAATCGTCCATCGGGCTAACTGGATTCATGTCTCTACAACACCCCGAACTAGTTATCGGACACATTCGAGGTCTGCAAGACAATGGCAAAGTAAATAAATATATGTGAAACTTCCAAACTTTCTTTCACATTTTTTTATTTTTCATAGAAACATTTTTCTGTGTGTGCACAAAATAACCTTTAATCCTACGCTACGCTGGAATGAAAAAATGAATTTAACCTTTTAACCAATTAACTTTAACCTTTTTGCGCTTCGCTAAATGATAAACCATTTTAATTAGGAATTAGGAGTTAGGAACTTAGAGCTCGGCGAAGCCAATTAGGAGTTGCCATGCGGGATGTAAGAATCGCGAGATAAAAAACTGGAGAAACTTTTTGAGTTGACAGTTAACGACTACAGCCGACCTACGACCTTACCACTACGAACCTGCGACCTTTCCACTACGAACCTGCGACCTTATCACTACGAACCCAAGGAGCACTAAAGGAGGACCGAAGGAACATCTATGAGTGAGACCTCGTTGGGTGTATGGGTGAGATACAAACACATGTATGGGTGAGACACCGACACCTGTATGGGTGAGATACCTCAACGACTGTGAGCGAGCAAATGGGAAGCCGCAGGATAGGTTTAGTGCTAACCCTAATGGAGCACCAAGAGTAATATGAAACAGAATTGGATGAAAATGTGTAATATTAGAAGGTGACAGTTGTTAACTACCACCTTACTACTACGAACCTACTACCTTACCACTATCTTACCACTACGAACACAAGGAGTGCTAAAGGAGCACTAAAGGAACACTAAAGGAACACTAAAGGTCAAGGGAAGGAAATGCGCTGCGCTGAAATGAAAAATGAAAAAAGAGATTGATTGAGTGATATTGTTACTTATTTATCTTTATCAGCAATATACCGTTTGATCTTCTCAATAAGTTGACGGGTGGGTTCAATCTTCTCTTCCACCTCGTCTTGCTCCACATCTATAGAACAATTATAATCACCATCTTCGCGTAGTCTTTGTAGTCTTGAATAGAGTCGTCCCTCTTCTTTGGTGAAAACGCCCTCTTTCACATAATACAAACTGAATTTATTAACTGCCCCACGATGTGTGCCCACCTCATGGTGGTCACTGATAAGCAAGGCACTCACTGCATGGAAAAGAGAATAATACAAGCGATTAGCGGCCATTTCCCACAATTGCGCCTGTAATTGTACATCTAATTGGATAAGAGTTTTTTCAGCCTTTTCCAATTCGAGCATAACGAGTACTTTTCTGTCTTCCTCTTTAAGACTCATATATCAGCTTCTTGTCTTGTTCAACATTGAAATAGAACATGGAATGTGGTCCATTACGCCACTGGCTCTTGGTGTATGCACGGGCATTGATGTCCTCTCCTATGTCCCATCCCATATCCGTGAAAGAAAACTCTAAGTCATCTTTCTCTTTATAACTTGCACTCGGCTTATCCAACAGCAACAGCAAGTCCCAGTCGCTGCCTTCATGGTAGTCACCACGGGCACGAGAGCCATAGAGATAGAGGGCGCTGCCTTTGGGCAGTACCTTCTTCGCCACCTCCTTGATGCTGTCAATAACTTGTGAATGCCTCATATATAATCCATTAGTATTTGCAAATTAACTATATTTTTTACTACATACCAAACAAATTCCAAACTTTTTTCACTTTTACATTATTTTTCTTTCAATTTTGTATTGTCCTCGCTTAATCGTAGCGTGGGCTGCGCCGAACTTAGGCTGCATCTCGGAAATAAAAATGAAAAAATGTTTTTTCATTTTGTATTTCGCTCGATTAATCGTAACGTTGGCTACGCCGAAGGTACTCACGCTCGACAATAAAAATGAAAAAAGTTTTTCTTTCACTTTGTATTGTCCTCGCTTAATCGTACCTTTGCCAAAGAAAATACAAAAAGGTTATTTATGCGCATTGACATCATCACGGTTCTACCTGAACTGATTGAACCGTTTACACAAGAGAGTATTCTCGGACGTGCTCAGAAGAAAGGACTGGCAGAAATACACGTACATAACTTGAGAGATTACACGGCAGACAAGCACCGACGGGTGGATGACTACCCTTTTGGCGGTGCTGCAGGTATGCTGATTCAATGTCAACCGTTGGATGCCTGCATTTCGGCATTGAAGGCTGAACGGCATTATGATGAGATTATCTTCACTGCTCCTGATGGCGAGAAGTTTGACCAACCCATGGCAAACGAACTGTCACTGAAGGAGAACATCATCATCATCTGCGGACACTATAAGGGTATTGATTACAGAATCAGGGAACACCTCATCACTCGAGAGGTGTCAATTGGGGATTATGTATTGACAGGTGGAGAATTGGCTGCTGCCGTGATGGCTGACAGCATCGTACGAGTCATTCCCGGTGTGATTGGTGATGTGGAGAGTGCGCTCAGCGATTCCTTCCAAGACAACCTGTTGGAGCCACCCGTTTATACTCGTCCTGCGGAGTACCACCCCGTAAGCAATCCGGAAGAGACATGGGCTGTTCCGGAAATTCTCCTATCTGGTCATGAAGCGAAAATTAAGGAGTGGGAATACGAACAAGCATTGAAACGCACGAAAACCCTTCGCCCTGACCTGCTGGAAAGTGACGTTAATTAACTCAACTTTCGGAAGTGATTGCTGCGCTGGAAGTACAGATTCACAGTTTTTTTACAACGAATAGAACTAATGAAACGAATCTTTTTCTTTTCAATGCCGTGGGACGGCAACGAAGGAAAACGAATGGCGGGCGTTCCGCATTCGGAGAAATCAGAAGGATTTCATTCGTCGGGCTTGCCCATTAAAAACGATTCGCCACATTCGGAATATTCGTTGTTGAAAAACACTCGCCAGTTATAAAACCATAGATTCACAGTTTTTTTCACTTTTCACTCTTCACTTTTCTCTATAAGATCACACTCCCCTCAGACGTGTACCCATACGAGCCTCAACTACATTCACCACGTAGTCACCAAGTTTCTCACATTCGTTGATAAGGTCCATATAGATGGTACCAACTGCATAGGTGTACTTGTGGTTATTCACATCGTTGATGTTTTGCGACTTAAGCTGATTGCGGAAGTTGTTAATCTCATTCTCTGTGTTGAACGTACGGTTCACGTCGAATGCTTCCTTGCGACCAGAGATCAACGCATTCATCTGTGTGAGTGCAGTGTCCGTCAGATCCATCATCTGGTGGATGCACTCATACTGCCGTTCGTCAAAGTGATCTTGCTTACCATTGAACTTACGGTTGATGGTACGAGCCATATTGAAGCAAGCATCGCCAATACTCTCCAATTCAGAGATTTCACGGAGCATGGCACGGATTTTCGCCTTGGTCTCGTCAGACAAGTGCGCATCACTGACTTGGTCAAGATACTTGGCGATTTCCAATTCCATGCTATCCGAGATTTCCTCATATTTCTCAATGCGAGTGTAAAGCTTGTTGAAATCCTTGTTCTGGGTGCCTTTCTTGGAGGCCAAAGCCGTACTTGAGAGCATGAGCAATTCGCGTACCATACTGAACATACGTTGCATACGGTCGGCAAACGACTGGATTTCTTTCTGTGCTTCATACACCGAAAGTTCGGGAGTCTTCATGATGCCCGCTGTGATGAAATGCAGACGGAAATCCTCCTCTTCATCCACCTTCTTAGACTTGATGACCCTGCAGACAAATTTTTCAATCTGTGGAATGAACCAAATGAGAATGGCAGTGTTGACCACATTGAAGGTGGTGTGGAAAGCAGCCAACACGAAATTCAGTTTGGCGGCGTTGGCAAGGAACGCGGCGCTGCTGGCATTACTCTTCGTCATTTCCGTATCATAACCAACCCATCCGCACACCATATCAATGAAGTAACGGAATACGAACAGAATCCACAGAACGCCAAACACGTTGAAGAACATGTGGGCAAGGGCTGCACGGCGGGCTTGCGTGTTTGCCGAAAGAGCCGCGAGGTTTGAAGTGATGGTGGTTCCGATATTCTCACCCAACACCAAAGCTATACCTTGATATATGGGCATCGCACCCGTAGAACACAGCAACATGGTGATGGCCATCACCGCTGCAGACGACTGCACACAGAAGGTCATGACACCACCCAAAACGAGGAATATGAGTGTGGTCCAGAAGGAGTCGGGATCAAATGATTTGAAGAAGGAAGTGACGGCTTCGTTGTTTGCCAAATCCATTGACATACCCGTCGCTTTCAAGGTTGTGAGACCTAACAGCAAGAGACCAATACCAAAAAGGAAATCGCCAAGGTAGCGATGCTTCTTCATGTAGATGAGAACGATACCGATGAAGAAGCCCACATAGGAAACGATGCTGATGTCAAATGGAGATGTTTCGCTTCCCGATGTACCTACTGCCATAATCCATGCGGTAAGCGTTGTACCGATATTGGCACCCATGATGACAGAAATGGCTTGTGCCAAAGTAAGCAGACCTGCGTTGACGAACGACACGGTCATCACCGTTGTAGCGGTTGATGACTGAACGGATGCTGTGACCAAAGTACCTGTCAGCATTCCAGTAAAGCGGTTGGTGGTCATCGCACCTAAAACATGACGTAACTGTGGGCCTGCCATCTTCTGGAGAGCTTCACTCATTGCTTTCATACCGAACATGAGGAGTGCGAGCGAACCCAGAAGTTTCAATATAATCCAAATTGACATATTGGTAAATCTCTACTAAGGGGTAAATAATTAGTTTATCGTTGTGCAAAGATAATAAAGAATTAGGAATTAGGAATGAGGAAAGGGGAATTATTTCCATAAAAATACTTTTTTTTATTAATAAAAGCAAAAAATCCTAAATCCTCGTTCCTCATTCCTATTTAAAATTACTACCTTTGTCGAAAGAAAACTAATATAAACCTATTTATACAATGAGAAAAATCATTACTTTGTTTTCCCTCATGGCTGCCTTGTTGGTGGCGATTCCTTCTTTTTCCCAAAAAGCCAAGGGAACATTCGAGGCTGGCAACGGCACGTTTCTGCTGAACGGAAAGCCTTTCGTGGTGAAGGCTGCCGAGATTCACTATCCCCGCATTCCCAAACCTTATTGGGAGCATCGCATCAAGATGTGTAAGGCATTGGGTATGAACACTGTATGTATCTACATCTTCTGGAATATCCACGAACAGCAGGAAGGTCAGTTTGACTTCACAGGAAACAACGATGTGGCTGAATTCTGCCGTCTGGCACAGAAGAACGGCATGTATGTCATTGTTCGTCCTGGTCCCTACGTTTGTGCTGAATGGGAAATGGGTGGTCTTCCTTGGTGGTTGCTGAAAAAGAAAGACATCAAGCTCAGAGAGCGTGACCCTTACTTCATGGAGCGTGTGAAGATATTCGAGCAGAAGGTAGGCGAACAATTGGCAGGTCTCACCATTCAGAACGGTGGTCCCATCATCATGGTGCAGGTGGAGAATGAGTATGGTTCCTACGGTGAGGACAAACCTTATGTGAGTGAGATTCGTGACTGTCTGCGTGGCATCTATGGCAAGGAGTTGGCACTCTTCCAGTGCGACTGGTCTTCCAACTTTGAGAAGAATGGACTTGATGACCTCGTATGGACGATGAACTTCGGTACGGGCGCCAACATCGACGACCAGTTCCGTCGTCTGAAGCAGTTGCGACCCAACACCCCACTGATGTGCTCTGAGTTCTGGAGCGGATGGTTCGACAAGTGGGGTGCCCGTCATGAGACCCGTCCTGCCAAGGATATGGTGGACGGTATGGACGAAATGCTCTCGAAGGGTATCAGTTTCTCGCTCTACATGACGCACGGAGGTACTTCGTTCGGTCATTGGGCTGGAGCGAACTCTCCTGGCTTTGCACCTGATGTTACGAGCTATGACTATGATGCTCCTATTAACGAGTATGGACAAACTACGCCCAAATACTTCGAGTTGCGCAAGATGATGGAAAAGTACAATGACGGCAAGGCTTTGCCTGCTGTGCCTAAACCTGCAGCGCCAATCATCACGATTCCGAAGTTTGAACTGACGGAGTTCTCTTCAATATTTAATGGTACAGATTCTGAGTTCAAACTGCCCATTTGCAAGGATGGTGGCTTGATGACATTCGAGGAGATGGATATGGGTTGGGGATCGATGCTCTACACAACCACAATGCCTGAGATTCCCGCACAGAGCGTTATCACTGCTGATTTCCACGACTTTGCGCAAGTGTTCATCAATGGCAAATACATCGGAAAGATTGACCGTGTGAAGAACGAGAAGAGCCTCACACTGCCTCCTGTAAAGAAGGGTGATGAATTGGAAATCCTTGTTGAAGCGATGGGACGCATCAACTTTGGTCGCGCCATTAAAGACTTCAAGGGCATTGTGGGCGAAGTAGCCATCACTGCAGAAGTGGAAGGCATCGAAACCACATGGAAACCACAAAATTGGGTTAAATTCGGATTGCCTGACTCTTACGAGAAAGCTGCAGATGCTTTTGTCCACAACAATGATTACACAAAAGCTGAAAATGAAGGCCAGCGATTGGGTAAGAAGCCACAATGGAACGTTGATGGACATGATTTGGTGAGCAAGCGTGGCTACTATCGTGGCTACTTCAACCTCACCAAAGTGGGCGACACCTTCCTGAATTTCGAGACATGGGGCAAGGGACAAGTATGGGTGAACGGTCACGCTTTGGGCCGCATCTGGAGCATCGGTCCCCAACAGACACTCTATGTGCCTGGCTGCTGGCTGAAGAAAGGGAAGAACGAAATCATTGTGCTTGATGTGGTAGGTCTCAAGGAAGCTGTGGTTTGGGGACAGGCAGAGCCTGAACTCAACAAGCTCCAGTTGGAGAAGTCGAACAAACACAATAACATTGGTGACAAGCCCGACCTCAACAGTGCCACACCTGCAGCCACAGGAGCTTTCAATGCTGGCAATGGTTGGCAGACCGTCAAGTTCAACACTCCACAAAAGGGTCGTTATCTTGCCATCGAATGTACTTCCACGCAAGACGGAAAGGCGCAAGTTGCCATTGCAGAACTCTATCTGCAAGGAACTGACGGCAAGCGCATCTCACGCGAACCTTGGACCACCAAGTACGCCAACAGCGAAGAGGAGAACGGCAACCATACTGGTGACAAAGTGTATGACCTGCAAGAGAGCACCTACTGGCAGACGGAGAAGAGTGCCACCCTGCCCCACCTCCTCGTCATCGACCTTGGCAGCGAGCAGACCATCTCAGCACTCGAATATCTGCCACGTGCAGAACAAGGAGCCCCTGGCAGTGTGAAGAACTACAAGATTTATCTCTACTAGGCTAGAAAGACTAGCGAAACTAATATAACTAGTAAAACTAGAAAAGCTAGATAACTAGAAACAAAAGACCTCGACAGGACGATTTCCTGCCGAGGCTTTCTTTTTGTTTGTCTATGTGTGTTCGGAACAGATTAGTTGTTCTCAGGACGAAGCTGACGAACGACCTCTGCAGTGCGCCACATCTCAGAATCGTGGAGAGCAGCGAGCTCCTTCTCGAGACCTACGCGGTAGTCTGGCTTAGAGTTAGCGTCGATAGAGATCTGAGCCTCATGACCAGACTTCACAGATGCATAGAGCTTCTCAACAACTGGCTTGATGGCATCGTGGAAAGGACCCATCCAGTCAAGAGCACCACGCTGTGCAGTAGTTGAGCAGTTAGCGTACATCCAGTCCATACCCTTCTGAGCGAAGAGAGGCATGAGTGACTGAGTGAGCTCTTCAACTGTCTCGTTGAATGCCTCAGATGGAGTGTGACCGTTCTCACGGAGCACTTCGTACTGAGCGAGGAGAAGGCCCTGGATTGCACCCATGAGTGAACCACGCTCGCCAGTGAGGTCAGAAGTGGCCTCGCGCTGGAAAGTCGTCTCGAACAGGTAGCCAGAACCGATACCGATACCAAGAGCAAGAGTACGGTCAAGTGCCTTGCCTGTAGCGTCCTGATATACTGCGTAAGAAGAGTTCAGGCCACGGCCTTCGAGGAACATAGTGCGGAGTGATGTACCAGAACCCTTAGGAGCCACCATGATGACGTCGATGTCCTTAGCAGGAACACAACCAGTGCGGTCGTTCCAAGTGATAGCGAAACCATGAGAGAAGTAGAGAGCCTTACCAGGAGTGAGGTACTTCTTGAGAGTTGGCCATACAGACATCACAGCAGCGTCTGAAAGCAGACACATCACGATAGTACCCTTCTCAGCAGCCTCCTCGATAGAGAAAAGAGTCTCACCAGGTACCCAACCATCCTTAATTGCCTTCTCGAAAGTCTTGCCCTGACGCTGACCGACGATTACGTTGAAACCGTTGTCGCGGAGGTTGCAAGCCTGACCAGGACCCTGAACGCCATAACCAATCACTGCGATAGTCTCGTCCTTCAAAATCTCACGAGCTTTCTCCAGTGGGAATTCTTCACGTGTCATTACCTCTTCGATAACGCCACCAAAATTCATTTTTGCCATTTTGTTTTTGTTTTTATTTGTGCAAGGAAGATCCTTGCTGGTTATTATTATAAAATGTATTATTTTGTAGCTTTTCTCTTTGCTTCACGAACAGCCAACCATTCATCCAGATGTTCCACACGACTCTTGGTGATGCAGATACGTCCAGAACGGACAAACTGCAAGACACAATCCATCTTCTTCAACTGGTCGAAGAGGGAGATGATTACATCGGGGAAACATGTGATCTCCACCACAGAGTAAGTGCTGTTCACCTCAATGATACGTGCATCATAAGAGCGCACCAAACTGCTGACTTCGCGGTTCTTCATCATCGCAGGCGTACTGAGTTTGAACAATGCCGTCTCATTGATGAACAATTCCTCGTCCGTATAGAAGTGCGCCTGAAGCACGTCAATACGTTTCTCCACCTGTGATGTAAGGATTCGAGCCATGCGTTCATCGCAGTAGGCTGTGACAGTGTACTTATGCGCACCAGGCGTGCTGGATGCACACACATTGAGCGACTCGATATTAACCTGACGACGTGTGAACACAGCCGTGATCTGTGAAAGCAGACCTGGCACATTCTCTGAATAAATCAGGAAAGTATAGAGCTTTGTTGTATCTTGTTCCATTGTTGGAGTTTGTACTTTTATTTCCTTTTCTTTGGCGGGATGCGCTCCGAGCAGACGCTCACATTTTCCGCATGAGGAACACTCGCCGCACTGACCACCAAAGGTTTTCTTTGTCGTTTGCATTATAACTCAAGCAGCATCTCATCAATGTTAGCTCCAGGAGGAGTCATCGGAAGCACATTATCTTCTTCCTTGATGGCACACTGCAAAAGATATGGACCTGGTGTTGCCAACATCTCGGCAATCGCTGCGTCAAGGTCTTTACGTTCAATCACCGTCTTGGCTGGAATGCCATAACCCTTTGCTATCAATTCGTAGTTCGGATTGACCATCGGGGTGAATGAATAACGATGAGCGAAGAACATCTCCTGCCACTGGCGCACATTACCAAGGAAGTTGTTGTTCAGGAGAATAATCTTCACAGGGGCTCCTTGTTCCATGATGGTGCCGAGTTCTTGAATCGTCATCTGCAAGCCACCATCGCCCACGAAAAGACAAACGGTTCTGTCGGGTGCTCCGAAAGTGGCACCGATGGCTGCAGGAAGTCCGAATCCCATCGTTCCCAGACCGCCTGAAGTGACCACCGAACGCTTTTGGGTGAACTTGAAGTAACGGCAAGCCATCAACTGGTTCTGTCCCACATCGGTCACCATGATGCCTTCGTTATGCGCTGCTTCGCTCACCTTGCGAATCACCTCACCCATCAAAAGTGGTCCTTCTGTTGGATGGAGTGCCTTGTCTATCACCTTCTCATATTCTTTCTCAGCGTATGGTTTGAAACCTTCAATCCAAGATGTATGCTTGGATGTATCCAACAATTTCGTCACAGCTGCAAGCGTTTCCTTACAGTTGCCCCACACTTTCAAATCAACAGGAACATTCTTGTTGAACTCTGCATGGTCTATGTCAAAATGGATAATCTTAGCCTGTTTGGCATAAGTGGCAAGATTGCCCGTCACACGGTCATCAAAACGCATGCCGACAGCAATGAGCAAGTCACACTGATTGGTCATCACATTAGGACCAAGATTACCGTGCATGCCCAAGATACCCATGTTCAGACGGTGGTCGGAAGGAATGGTGGAAAGTCCCATGAACGTAGTTCCGCATGGAAGGTCAGCCTTTTCCAAGAACGTGCGAAGTTCCTCTGTGGCATTACCCAGTTCCACACCTTGTCCCACCAGAACAAAAGGTTTCACGCTGTTATTGATCATCTTGGCGGCACGCTCAATGTCCGTCATGTTCAAATCTGGATCAGGGTCATAACTGCGAATGAAATCCACCTCTGCAGGTTCAAACTCCACCATGCCCGTCTGCGCATTCTTGGCAAAGTCAAGCACCACAGGACCAGGGCGACCACTCTTGGCGATATAGAACGCACGAGCCACAGCCCAAGCCACATCTTCCGCACGACGAATCTGATAGCTCCACTTGCTGATAGGTGAAGTCACACCCACCACATCGACTTCCTGAAAGGCGTCTGTACCCAACATAGCCACACCCACCTGACCACAGATGACCACCATCGGAGTGGAGTCAATCATGGCGTCAGCGATTCCTGTCACCGTATTGGTGGCGCCAGGACCTGAGGTCACGATGGCACAACCCACTTTGCCACTCACACGGGCATAACCCTGAGCAGCATGAACGGCTCCCTGTTCATGGCGAACAAGAATGTGATTCAGTGTCTTCTTATGATCATAAAGTGCATCGTATGTAGGCATGATGCTTCCGCCTGGATAGCCGAAGAGGACATCCACCCCCTCATGCTCCAAAGCTCTCATCAAAGCCTCTGCACCTGTTATCTTTTCACTCATGTCTCTATCAATTGTCTAGTTATCTAGTAATGCTAGTTTACCTAGTTTTCTTTTAGTCAATAATTCTCACACCACCCTTATCGGCGCTTGCCACACTCTGGGCATAAGCACGGAGGGCTTTGGATACCACACGATTGCGTTTCAGCGGTTGCTGTGGACGCGCTACCAATTCCTCGTCGCTGAGACGTACGTTGATGCTGCGGTTCGGAATATCAATGTCGATGATGTCGCCATCCTTAATCTTACCGATATTGCCACCCGATGCTGCTTCTGGAGAAATATGTCCGATGGAAAGACCTGATGTGCCGCCAGAGAAACGACCGTCAGTGATAAGGGCACATTCCTTACCCATGTGCATACTCTTGATGTATGAGGTTGGATAAAGCATCTCCTGCATGCCAGGACCACCCTTCGGTCCCTCGTGTGTGATGACGACCACGTCGCCCTTCTTCACCTTGCCGCCAAGGATGCCCTCGCAAGCATCTTCCTGTGAGTCGAACACCACAGCTGGACCAGAGAACTTCCAAATGCTCTCATCCACACCAGCTGTCTTCACCACACAACCATCCTGTGCGATGTTGCCAAAGAGGATTGCCATACCGCCATCCTTTGTATAAGCATGTTCGATATCACGAATGCAACCATTCGCACGGTCAGTGTCAAGTGTCTCATAATTGGTGTTCTGAACACCCAACTGATTGCAGAACACACCAGCAGGAGCGCTGCTGTAGATGCGTTTTGCCTCAGGGTCGATGTTATCTTTCAAAATAGAATACTTCTCAATGTCCTCTGCCAATGTGGCACCATTCACACGCTTTACATTCGTGTCAATCAGTCCACCCTTAGCCAATTCACCCAACAGATTCAACATACCGCCTGCACGACCACACTCCTGCACAGAGTACTTCTGAGAGTTTGGCGCAAGTTTGCAGAGGAAAGGAGTCTTGCGGGAAAGCTTGTCAATGTCAGCCATCGTGAAGTCCACCCCAGCCTCTTGAGCCACTGCCAAAAGGTGCAGCACCGTATTAGTTGAAGCACCCATTGCAATGTCAAGCGTCATTGCATTGAGGAAAGCCTTGCGGGTGGCTATTGAACGAGGAAGGACTGACTCATCACCATCTTCGTAATAAGCGAATGCGTTCTTCACAATCTGGCGGGCAGCTGCCTTCATCAGTTCCTTACGGTTCACATGGGTGGCAAGAATGGTTCCGTTGCCAGGAAGAGAAAGACCGATGGCTTCAGTCAGGTTGTTCATAGAGTTAGCTGTAAACATACCAGAGCAGCAACCACAACCTGGACATGCACGGTTTTCCACCTCTGCCAATTCCTCATCGTTCACTGTGGGATCAGCACCCTTAATCATCGCAGCAATCAGGTCGAGGTTCTCGCCCTTGTACTTACCAGCCTCCATAGGACCACCACTGACAAAGACAGCGGGGATGTTCAGACGCATGGCAGCCATCAGCATGCCCGGTGTGATCTTGTCACAGTTGGAGATACAAATCATTGCATCAGCCTTGTGTGCATTGCACATATACTCCACAGAGTCAGCGATGATGTCGCGAGAAGGCAGTGAATAGAGCATGCCGTCATGTCCCATGGCAATACCATCATCAATGGCGATGGTGTTGAACTCTGCCGCATAACATCCCATCTTTTCAATCTCCTCTTTCACAATCTGTCCAGCCTCATGCAGATGAGTGTGACCAGGAACAAACTGAGTGAAAGAATTGACGATGGCGATGATAGGTTTGCCGAATTGTTCACGCTTCATGCCGTTGGCTACCCACAGAGCACGTGCTCCAGCCATACGGCGACCTTCAGTGCAGACAGCACTACGTAACTGATGTTTCATATTGTATGTTAGAGTTCTAATATCTTTTTACGCTTTAGGGAACAATAATGCCCCATTCTTCATTACGACAAAACACCTCTCCCAACGAGTGGGAAAGGAGTAAAACGGTTGCAAAATTACAAAATTCAGATGACATTTGACACATCTTTTTAAATAAAAACAAGCGGAACCTTGCAATTGGCAAAGATTCCGCCCTATTTTTGCACAAAAAGAAATGATTTGAGAACACAGTTATTGGTTGAATGACTGAATACGGGCAATGTATTTCCCGATGATGTCAAACTCCAGATTCACCTTCGTACCCACCTCTATCGTGTGGAAATTGGTGTTATCATAAGTGTAAGGAATGATGTTCACCTCAAAGCTGTCATCCTGCGAATTGCACACCGTCAGGCTGACACCATTCACCGTCACACTACCCTTGTCAACCGTCATATAGCCCTTCTTGGCCATTTCCTTGTCAAACAGATATTTGAAACGGAATGTGTAACTGCCCTGTTGGTCAATCTTAGCCACACACTCAGCAGTCTGGTCAACATGTCCCTGCACGATGTGTCCATCCAAGCGTCCGTTCATCATCATGGAGCGTTCCACATTCACCTTGTCACCCACTTTCAGCAATCCAAGATTACTCTTCAACAGGGTTTCCTTCATAGCCGTGACCACATACTTTCCGTCAAAAATCTTCACCACCGTAAGACACACACCATTGTGCGCAACGCTCTGGTCTATCTTCAATTCGTCCACAAATGAGCAAGTGAGGGTGAAGTGCACGTTCTCCTGTTCCTTCTCTATCGCCACAACTGTGGCAAATTCTTCAACGATTCCGCTAAACATAGTCTTAATAATTATAAAATATGTATGCAAAGGTACTCATATTTCCATAATAATCCATAACTTTGCAACAAAAATAAAAGAAAACGACCAAAATCGCGAGACAAACAATGAAACGAAACATGCTTTTGTGGGCAACATTCCTGATTGTTGTAAGCCCACTCCTCTTTACCAACTGTAGTAATGACCCTGAGATGGACGCAGTTCCTCCTGTATTCAAGGAAGTGGTGATTAACCCCACAACTGTACAAGCGGGAAAGTCTGTGAATGCCACACTCAAAATCCAGTCGATGGGTAAATCATGGTATAAAGTCAAATACTCATGGATGCTTGCCAACTATGCCACGGATCCTGTCTATTCCATCAAGGGGGAAGGCTCGTCTTTGGAGATGAAGGAACCCACCTTTACAATCCCAATACCAAGTGAGGCACCTACTGGTAGATACACACTAAGAATCACCCAGATAACAGTGGAGGCGTCAACCCTTTTTGGCAACGGCAGCCCCTTTGGAGCTTCCTCCATCGAAAGCAACAGCGCCAACCTCACTGTAACTGAATAAAGAATAACGACACACTCCCACTGATTAACTAATTATTAACCTATATGAAACATCTTTTCCTGACTGCATCATTGGCTGTGGCATCGCTGTCGGCATTAGCCAACCATCCTGATTCTGTGTGGGTACGCCCCGAAGTGAAAAATGGCACACGCAGCATGCAGATTGCCTATTCCATCGACAAACAACATTGGACACATGTGAATTGTAGCCTCTTCGAGAGTGACTACGGCACATGGGGCAACGAGAAGAAGCTCTACCACCCTGTCCTCTCCTACGATGGAAAGACCTATCGTGCCGTATTTATTCCCAACCTCAAGAATGGGCAGATGGGTGTGACCGAATCGGAAGATTTCGCCCTTTGGAAGCCACAAGACTACCCTTATGTGGCAGAGAACGAGTTTCCAAACATTGTGGCGAAGCAGGAGAAGGCTTCTCAAGACAACATCATCCGCATCCCTTATGCAGGATTGCAAAACCTATTCAACAAGCAGATGCTTGCCAATCAGAACAACGCATGGGAGCGTGACGACTTCTTGGGCGCAACCGATGTGTTGAAGACCGCCAAAAGCATCAACGCCACTCTCAAGGTGAACATGAATGACGTGAAAGACATTTCACCCGACCTCATGGGCATCTTCTTTGAGGACATCAGTTACGCTGCCGATGGAGGTCTCTATGCGGAGCTCATCCAGAACCGAGATTTCGAATACACCGCTGACGACCATCGTGGTTGGGACGCCAAAACCGCATGGAAACTGGAAGGAGAAGGCACCACATGGACCATCGAGACGCAAGCACCCATCCACAAGAACAACGCCCACTACGCTGTACTCAAAACCACAACACCTGGAGCAAAACTCATCAACGAGGGTTGGGATGGCATACCCCTTCAGAAAGGCAAGAAATATGATTTCAGCCTCTTCACCAAGGGAGCCGGTCCACTCCGTGTTTCATTGGTTGACGGCAAGACCATCATCGCATCAAAGACCTTCAAGGCAACAAAAGAATGGCGTCAGCAAAAGGTTGTTTTAACCGCCTTACAATCAGCCGACAAGGCAAGTCTTGTGATAGAGCCACTTGAAGCCAGTAACATTCATCTGGACTTTATCTCCCTCTTTCCTCAAGAGACCTTCAAAGGTCACCCTAACGGACTGCGCAAAGACCTTGCCGAAGTGATTGCCGACCTTAAACCACGCTTTGTCCGTTTTCCAGGAGGATGTGCCACACATGGTCAAGGCATCGACAACATCTACCACTGGCAAGCCACTGTGAGAGAACTTTGGGAACGCCAACCCGACATGAACATCTGGAGCTACCACCAAACACGTGGATTGGGTTTCCATGAATATTTCCAATTCTGTGAAGACATAGGAGCAGAACCACTTCCCGTACTGGCGGCATGTGTTCCTTGCCAGAACTCTTGGAAAGGAGGAGCAGGTCAACAGGGTGGTCTTCCTTTTGAGGCAGACCTGAAAGGCAAGCCATCGCCTTACACATACATGGGCAAACCACTCACGATGGAGAGTTATTTGCAAGAACTCCTTGACCTCATCGAATGGGCAAATGGTGATGCCAAAACATCAGAACTCGCCCAAATCCGCGCGAAGGCAGGTCACCCCAAACCTTTCAACTTAAAATATTTAGGTATCGGAAATGAAGACCTCATCAGCGACACATTCCTGAAGCGCTACCATTTCCTCATTGAGGGCATCCAGAAGGTTCATCCCGAAATCACCATCATAGGAACAGTCGGTCCTTTTTGGGAAGGAAGTGACTACGAATATGGTTGGAGAGAAGCAAAAGCCAAGAACATCCCCATCGTGGATGAGCACTACTACAACTCCATCAACTGGTATTTCCATCATCGCGACTACTATGACAACTATGACCGCCAAGGCACCAAGGTGTATCTGGGAGAATGGGCATCCAAGGGCAACAATGTCATCAATGCACTGATGGAGGCAGCCTACCTTGCCAACGTGGAACGAAACGCCGACGTGGTGGTGATGTCCTCCTATGCACCCTTGCTCGCCAAAGAAGGACACACCAGCTGGAATCCAGACCTCATCTACTTCAACAACAAAGAAGTGAAGCCAACAGCCAACTATTTCGTACAACGGGCTTATGGACAGAACGCAGGCGACAAGTATGTGTATTCAGACCTTCAGGCATCTTACACCTCCACTGACGGCAAGCTCACTTTACAGAGCGACCGTTTGACGGAATATATCGACAAGTCTGTAGTCATCGACAGCCGCACAGGCGACCTCATCATCAAGGTGGTCAGCCTCCTTCCCAAAGAGACAGACCTCAACATCGCTTTGGGAGAGGAAACACTGAAAGGCTATGACACCATGGCAGATTTCACAGTGATGGCTGGTGACGTCAATCCCAAGGGTGAACGTGACTGGAAAACGAACGAAACCAAGACAATCACTGTCGGCAACACATTCGATACAAAAATACCTGCCAACTCCTTCTCCATTATCAGAATCAAAAAGAACAAAAAATAAATTGTCATGAAACAATCTTTCATTGTAGCTTTCTTTGCCATGTTTTCACTTTTCACCACTCAGTGTGCTCACTCTCAAGAGAAGAGATCCTCTCAAGGGAAAAGCACCGACATGACACTGTTCCATCCAAGCGACACTAACATCCAATACATTGGGCGCATTGAGGATTCTGACCCTGACCACATCGTGTTCACCTATCCTGGTGTACAGATACGAACAGGATTCACAGGTACAGCACTCGACATGATGTGCAAACTCCACAGTGGCTACTTCATGGCAGAGATTGACGGGGGCGAACCTTTCAAGATTTCATTCATCGGCAACACCATCGTATCCCTTGCAAGAGATTTGTCAGCAGGCACCCATCAAGCCGTCATCACCTACATAGGTGAAGGATATGAGAACGTACCGGAGTTTCATGGTTTCTTCGTGAAGAACGGAGAAAAACTTGTACCAGCCACTCCCCTTCCTCAACGCAAGATAGAGTTTATCGGCAATTCCATCACTTGTGGCTATGGAATCGAAGCCAATTCCGAAGCAGAACACTACGAGGAAAAAACTGCCAATTACTACTATACTTATGCCGCCCGAACGGCACGTAACCTCAATGCACAGGCAGTTGTGGTGGCTCGTAGTGGCATTGGCGTGTATCGAAGCTACAATGGTCCAAAAACGGGTGACAAGGTGAACATGAACACAGAGTACCCCTATACATTATTATATAATGACCAATACAAGTGGGACTTCTCTCGCTACACCCCCGATTTGGTGTGCATCAACCTTGGCACTAACGACACTTCCACTCAAGGAGCAGACTCTCTCTTGCTGCTCAATGGTTTCAAGAACCTCTACCGCCAAGTTCGTTCTCACTATCCCCAAGCAAAGATTGTACTCCTTTGTGGCTGCATGATGTCTGGTGACCAACTCCGCTCTGCACAACAGGCGATGAACACCACCACAGAATATGCACATCAACAAGGAGACAAAGAAGTCTATCGTTTCGACTTCACCCCTCACGATGGTTCTCTTGGATATGGAGCCGACTGGCATCCTTCCATGCGTCAACACGAAAAGATGGCTAACGAACTCACCCCATTCCTGAAGAAACTCATGAACTGGTAATCATCACCCATATCCATACGGCTGCATGTCCGTTCACATCGCCAATTTCTATTCGTAGCGAAGGGTTTCTGAAGGCTTTCCGATACTGATGAGGTGAGAACTTCCCCAAATGACAAGTGCGGAGATGAGAAATGTCACTGCATTGACAGCAAAAATGAGCCACCAGTTGAATTGGATGGGCACAGAGTCAATGTAATAGACGGTGGCATCTAATGAAATGAGGTGAAAGCGTTGCTGAATCCAACAAAGAAGCAAGCCGGACACATTGCCCCACAGCAACCCTTGCCCCACCAGCATAAGACTGAACTGGATGAATATCTTTCTGACTGAAACGTTGGTCGCACCCAACACTTTCAGTGTACCAATCATGTTGACCCGTTCAAGCATGATGATGAGCAACCCGCTAACTACGGTGAAGGCACTCACCAATATCATCAGCACAAGTATCATCAGAACATTCATGTCAAGCACGGACAGCCATGCGAATGTGTGTCCTGCAATGTCCTTGATGCTGAACACACCATAAGTGACGCCATTACGGTCTGTACCTTGATGGATGAACTGAAGTCGCTGCGTCAACTCATCCACTTTGTCGAAATTGTTGACCGTCACTTCCAATCCAGACGACATCTCTTCATCCCATGAATTCAGTTTGCGGACGGTGTAGATGTCTGTGATAACATAGTTTTTGTCATAGTCATTCATGTTGGTGGCAAAAACACCCGCAACCTTGAAGCGACGTGCCCGCATGGATTCCTCTCCCATGAAGTAGGCAAATATCTTGTCACCCACTTTCACACCAAGGTCACCTGCCACTTTCTCTGAAAGAAGTATTTCGTTGCTGCCTTCTTTGGCAGAGAACTTAGGCATCTTCCCTTCTTTCAGACTGTTTTGGAAAAACGAAAGGTCGTAATCTTCTCCAACACCCTTGAAAGTCAGCCCACGGAAGTTCTCCTCCGTCTTCAAAATGCCAATTTTCGTGGCAAACTTCTGGATGTGCCCGACACCCTGCACTTTCTTCACTTTCCGTATCAGTGTGTCGTTGGTAAGCACAGGCAACATTTCGTAATTCTGATTCTGCGTCAGACTCAACACCTGAATGTGACTGCCGAATCCTATGACCTTGGAACTCACTTCATGCTTGAAGCCCAACACAACAGCAAGACTCACCAGCATCACTGCCACACCAATTGCCACACCAAGCATCGCTATACGAATAGCAGGACGGGAAAACCTTTCCCCGTCCTCTGCCTTGTCCGCATAAATACGCTTTGCTATGAAAAGTTCAAAACTCAAAATTGAGAATTGATAAGTGAATTGTTAATTATGAATGTTGAATCAAGAAATAACTCTTCCCGGATAAGTCTCCAATGCTTTTCTCAAAACGAAGAGAGCCCTCACAAGGTCTTCTTTTTTCAGAACGTAGGCAATACGCACCTCATTCTTTCCAGCACCAGGTGTGGTGTAGAAGCCTGCTGCAGGAGCCATCATCACCGTCTCACCTTCATAATTGAAATCAGAAAGGCACCAAGCACAGAACTTCTCACAATCGTCAACCGGCAGGCGAGCAACCGTGTAGAATGCACCCATAGGGATAGGAGAATAAACACCAGGGATACGGTTCAAACCATCGATGAGACATTTGCGTCGTTCCACATATTCATCGTAGATGTCACGGCTATACTCCTCTGGTGCATCAAGACTTGCCTCTGCAGCAATCTGTCCAATGAGTGGTGGAGAAAGACGAGCCTGACAGAACTTCATCACTGCCTTACGAATTTCCTCATTCTTCGTGATGAGCGCACCGATACGGATGCCACACTCACTGTATCGCTTTGAAACGGAGTCAATCAGCACCACATTCTGCTCGATGCCCTCGAGGTGACAAGCGGAAATGTAGGGAGAACCTGTGTAGATGAACTCACGATACACCTCATCGGAGAAGAGATACAAATCATATTTCTTCACAAGGTCTCGAATCTGGTTCATCTCACGACGTGTATAGAGATAACCTGTGGGGTTGTTGGGGTTGCATATCAGAATAGCACGAGTGCGCTCATTGATGAGCTCCTCAAATTTCTCCACTTTGGGAAGTGAGAAGCCCTCATCAATAGTGGTGGCAATGGTACGGATGACCGCACCTGCTGAGATGGCAAAAGCCATATAGTTTGCATATGCTGGCTCTGGCACAATAATCTCATCGCCAGGATTGAGGCAAGCCAAAAACGAGAACAACACAGCTTCCGAACCACCACTGGTGATGATGATGTCATCTGCCGTAAGGTTGATGTCATATTTCGCATAATAATTCACCAACTTCTCACGATAGCTGCGATAGCCCTGTGAGGGGCTGTACTCCAGAATCTTGCGGTCGATGTTCTTGATGGCATCAAGTGCCACCTGCGGTGTGGGCAGGTCTGGTTGTCCAATGTTCAGATGATAGACTTTCACACCACGCTTCTTGGCTGCTTCTGCCAAAGGTGCCAATTTACGGATAGGCGAACTTGGCATCTCCGTTCCTCGTATGGATATTTTGGGCATCTCTAAAAGATATAAAATGATTTTACCTCTGAAAAAATTACAATAATCGTGCAAAGGTAGTGATTATTTTTCAATTAACTATCAGAACGCCCCTTTTATTTTCAGAGAAGAGGACTAAATGGGCACTTTTACCAATGGGCACAATAGAAGAAATCACAACGGCAGGGTGAGGACAAACCGGGCACCCTCTTTGTAGGATGAATCGAGGATGAAAGTACCACCCATCAACTCTGCCCCCCTACGGATGAGTGTAAGTCCGATGCCCAGTCCTTCACTGTAATAGTCGAGTTTAAGGAATGGGATGAAGACACGCTGGGCATCCTCTTCTGCAATACCGATACCTGTGTCGGTCACAATGAACTGGACATTCCGTTCATCCTTCAATCGGCACTCCATGGTGATGCTTCCCTGCTTAGTAAACTGATTGGCATTGTCAAGCATTTGCCGCAACATCTTCGGTAAGGCATCTGCGATGGCAGGAACTGTCAGTGAATCGGGCACTGAAGTCACGTAGTTAATCTTGACTGTATCTGGACATTTCACCCTGACACCGCTGATAATCTTACGGCAAAGATCATTGCATGCGAACATTATGTTTTTCGGCACACTCGTCGTACTCTCCAAGAATGAAGCCGTAATCAATTTGTCAACAATTCCCTTGATATTTAGAGAGTTCTCTTGCATAGCATCAAGAATGGTCTCCATCTCTTCTTCAGGAATCTCTTGATGTCCCATACGAAGCACCTGTGAAAAACCGATGATGATATTAAGAGGAGTGCGCACCTGATGAGTCAAGTCCTGCATGAAGGCAGTCTTTTTCTCCAGTGCCACCTGTGCCTGCTGGTTGGCTTGGTCGAGTGCATCATTCCGTTTCTGTATCTCGGCATTCATCTGATGAATGTCCTGAATGTAGCCGGAGATGTATTGCTGCATGGTGCCGAACATGTTCTGTAACTGACCCACAGGGTCTATACGATCACTATGCGGCATCCTATCATCAAAATTACCTGCAGCGATATGGGTTGCCTGTATGGCCAATTGATTGACTGGTTCTATAGCCTTATTCACTATCTTCCAACACATAAAGAACAACAGCAACAAGCCAAAGACTATGATGGCGAGGACGATGTAGAAGAGTCGGTTGTAACCTCGGAAAATCTCACTCTCCGGGTAGATGATGGCAAGACTCCACCCTGTTTGTGTCAACTGGCGATAGAACACATAACATGGCTCGTCGTCAAAAAGCATTTGACGCACACCCTCATGTCCCTCAATCATATCGGTGCCAAGCGCAATGAGGTCGGCATCAAGGTCGGGGTCTGTGTCTGAGAAAATGGTTTGAGATACCAGTTTGGTGGTGTCAGGATGAATGTAATAGGTACCAGTACTGCCAAGCATGATGCAAAACGAACGTTCTGAAGGCATCTTCTCCATGATTGTCTGAGAAAGCCACTTAACAGAGAGGTCGGTAGAAATAACGCCGATGTACTGACCATTGTCATCAAGCAACGGACGACAATAAGATGTAATCATCTCACGTTCCTTACTTACCTCTTCTTCCACATAATAATCGAAGAAAGGATCCACCCAACATGGCTTGTTACGTTGTTTGGGCGTCGTGTACCATTCCATGTCGTAGTAGCGGAATTCTTCGTCACCCACCTGTTCCGTCACCACGGTGGCACCCTCATGGTGGGAATAAACGGAATAGTACTTACCTTTTTCTTGGAAGAAATTAGGTTCGAATGCGATGGAGCAGCCATTGAATATCGGGTTCTGCTTAATCATACGGTGAGAATAAGCTTCGATTGAGTCAGGCTGCAGATGAGTTCGGACAAGCCATTCGGTATTATTGGTGGCAATCTCCACCTCATTCAGATATTCCGTCACACGCAGCACCGTATTGTTCAGCACCTGGGTTGCCCTTTGCATGGCATCCTGACGCACATACTCACGGGTCTTGAAATAGAGAAATCCGAGAGATATGACGAAGATGATGACAGTAAAGGACATTATCAAGAGACCAAGTCTCAATGATAGTGAATGCCGTATGTATGTGATTGGATTTTTCATCTGGCTTTGTCTTTTACGTTCTTGAAAGGCTTGACTCCGCAAGTCATTCCTGCGGTTGGGTTTCAGCACTCGGAGGGTTCGCCATTGAATCCACATTGCCCTGAGAGGCCTCCAGCAACTGGTTGAGCAGATTGGTGACGTCATCCGTGCTTGCCAACATGCGGTCAACGTGCTGTGCCATCTCTTCCTCAGAGTAGTTCTTGTATTCCGTACGAATCAAATCACTCTCATGAGCGATGACATCGACAGGATGCACCATCTGGTCAGTCATGTTATTGATAACAGCGGTCTTGATGCGGTCATCCTCCTTCGCAAGTTCACTTGCCTTAAGCAGTTCCTCGTTACGTTGGGTCAAGGTCTCTGTGGAATGGCGTATCTTGTTGATATATTCAGACAAGGAATGCTGCATCTTGGAGAAGCTGCGTTGCAACTGTCCTATCTCGTCGCGACGTTTGCTGTCCGGTACTGACACATTGAAGTCACCCTCCGACATCTTCTCAGCCGATTCACCTAACTGCTTGAGTGGACGCAGATTGTAGCGAATAATGAATGCACAGAAGAACAGCAGCAGAAGGAGTCCAACGACGGTGATCGTTATCAGGTTTTTCTGCAAACGGTAATACGGCTCAAGAATGTCGTTCTCGGGACAAACAATGGCCACGCTCCAATCCGTGTGGGAGAGGGGTTTGTAGAATACATACTCGTCCTCGTCGCCATTATGTAGCACCTTATACCCACTTCCACCTGCTATCATCGCCTTACCAAGAGCAGTCCTCACAGAGTCGGGCTGCTCCAATGTCGGGGTGAAGATGGACTCATAAAACTGCTTGGTAGTGTCAGGATGCACCAGAAACGTGCCACCCTTACCGAGCAACATACTGTATGAATTGGGGAATGGCTTTGCTGCCAACACCGTCTGAGTGAACCACGGGAGAGCCAAGTCAACCGACAGGACACCCACCATCTTACCCTCCTTGTCGCGGATGGGCTGGCAATAAGAAGTAGTATATTCGTCTACAAGGATGCCGCCAACATCTGGGTCGTGGTACGGCTCCACCCAATAGGGTTTGTTGAGCAGTTTGGGGATGAGGTACCAATCCATGTAATAATACTCATACTTATCACTTCCCTCCTGCTCCGTCTGTATCGAGTCGCCTCCGTTGCGGGAATAGGCTGAGAAATACCGTCCCTTCTCCTCATAGAAATAAGGTTCGAAAGCAATGGAACAGCCATAGAGGTTAGGGTTGTTCTCCAATATCTTTCTGCTGAAGGTAAACATGGAGTCAGGCGTTTCCAGATGCTGTTCCACCAACCATCTCATGTTGTCAGCCGCCACCTCTGCATCGTGCAGTGTATTACCCACATGCAACAACGTACTCTCCAGTGTCTGCGTGGCTCTTTCCATGGCTTCCTCTCTCACTGCCTGACGAGAATAGTAGAACAGGATACCCTGAGCGGTAATGAAGATAAACACCACACAGCCTACCACCCAGATACTGAGCCGGGCTGCAAGTGAACGCTGTATGTAGGTGATAAGATTCATTATACTATGTCTTTTGTTTATTTCCCCATCAGTTCGTTATACGTCACGTCCCTGTCAATCATGCCAAAATCCTTCATCAGTGTGCTGGCTTTCTTCACCATATCGGGGCGCACACGGAATTCACGCTTGCCAGAATTGGGATCTTTCTGCAGACGAAGAATCTCCTCCAGCATCATCCGTTGGATGAAACGGTTCGTCTGCACATGCCCATCCCGCACATATTTCATCACGATATCCAATGCTTCTTCCTGATGAGTGGCAGCCCACTCCCATCCCCTCTTGCTGGCTTCTGCAAAACGCTTCACCTGGTCACGGTGAGAGATATAATAATCTCGCTTCACATACACCCCGTTTTCTTGAATATTGTAGCCGTTGTCCTTAAAACGGAAAATACACTCCTCTGGCATGTCGAATCCAGCCTGCTTCAGTAACAGATACTCGCTATAACTCACCATAGTCATCGCATCGACACCACCAGAAAGAAACACGTTAATATTTCCCGTATAGAACACCCATTCATAGTTCATCTTTTGTTTCCTGTCCAAAATGAATGACAGATAGTTTGGCTCTGACATATACACAGCCAACCTATCCCGCTTCTGCATTAACGGATTCTTACCCCATCGCGATACGATGACGTAACTGCTATTCATCGAAGTCTGGAAAATATTCACCAGTGGTTTTCCGCTGGCAATGATGTCGATAGCGGACATCAGCGAAAATAAACTAGCATCACACTCGTCTGTATCCATACGATAATGCACTGAAGCTGACAAGGAATGGTAGTGCATTTCCACATCCAGTCCCGCTTCCTTGTAAAACCCTTTCTCTTTCGCCACATAATACCCGGCAAATTCTGCCTGAGGTGTCCAGTTCATAGTAAGCACAAACTTCTCCGCCTTCAGCATACAGGAACAAAACATCAGTATGCTGAAAAGGTAAAAGCCTATTTTGTGATTTCTCATCGTATTGTCCAGTTATATCATTCGTTCATGTTTTCCACATCTCTCACCCCACATTGATCATCTGTCAGCCATCCACTCATTTCTCCGTCGTCTCTTCTTCCCTCATAGGGAACCGTCCCAGCCATTTCATCTGTCGAATGCACCATGACTGTCGACGGTACATATAATTAGTCGGTGATGCCGAGTTGAACTTGAGTGGGTTGGGCAATGTAATGGCAATCATCGCGCACTGGTTTCTTGTCAAGTCTTTAGCATGACAGCCGAAATGCTCCTGCGCCACTGCTTCTGCACCATAAATGCCGTCGCCCATTTCAATCGTGTTCAGATACACCTCCATGATGCGCTGCTTGTCCCACATAAACTCCATCAGCACCGTGAAGTAAGCTTCCACACCCTTGCGGAACCACGCCAGCTTTCCTGATGAGGAGGTGGGAAAGAGGAACACGTTCTTTGCCGTCTGTTGACTGATGGTGGAGCCACCACGAAAACGCTTGCCTTCCTCACGCTCATTAATCACCTTCTGAATGGCTTCCCAATCGAAGCCGTTGTGAATAAGGAAATTCTGATCTTCGCAAGACATAACCGCCAAGGGTAAGTCTGCCGACATTTCCTCAAGCGGCACCCACGAATGGTGCCATCTTATTTTCTCACCCCTGCTCACCTGCTCGTATGCCCTGATAAACATCAGCGGTGAGGTATAGACAGGGAGATAGCGGAACATCAACACCAGAAGGATACTTCCCGCCAATAAGACGATGAACATCCACTTCACTATATTTCCCACCTTGGAAAGGAACTTCCCCATTTCTGCCGTCTTATTGAATGTTGCAGGTGCAAGACCTCATTCAGTCCTGCACCTGCCATCATTTGTTGTTATTGCAATGTGCCTGCATTTGCAGCGTTAATCATCGCCTCTGATGCATAGAGATAAATCTCCACGCGACGGTTCTGAGCCTTACCCTCCTTCGTGGAGTTGTCAGCAACAGGATTATTCTCGCCAAAGCCCGTGCTACTCTTGATTTGAGTAGGAGCGGCACCCTGAGCCAACATGTATGACTTCACTGCGTCAGCACGCTCTTGGCTCAACTTGATGTTCTTCTGGAAACTCTCTTCAGCAGTAGAGCCCTTGAAACCCGTGTTGTCTGTATAGCCCTGAATAGAAACATCGCAGTCGGGATAAGCCTTCAACACATTGTTAGTGAAATCATTCAAGTTGTTCATAGCTGTTCCGCTCAGCGTAGATTTGCCAGAAGAGAACAGGATACCTGAATCGAATGTCACTTTCACTGCATCAAGACCATTGGAGTCCTTTACGCTCTCCACCTGGGCATTCTGCACTTGCTCAGCTTGAGCCTTCAGCTTGTCCATTTTCTTACCAATGAGAAGACCAGCTCCTGTACCCACAGCTGCACCGATTGCTGCACCAGCCAATGTGCCACCAGCATTTCTGCCAATCAGGTTACCGACCATTGCACCGATGCCTGCACCTGCTCCGCCACCGATAAGACCACCTTTCGCAGTGTTGTTCATACCACATCCTGAGAGGATGATAAGTGCTGCCAGCACGACTGCACTAAATTTCATTTTCTTCATAATCTTACGTTTTTTATGTGTATAAATATATAGATTCCCTGTCAACGGATGGCAAGATTCTTGAGTGCAAATATATGAATATTTGTTGATACAACACATTTTTATGAAAAATAAATGTAAAAAAAACACATTTTTCTTCCTTCTACACCCACAAAACACCCTTATAAACGCCATTCGGCAGGATATACATCAAGAGAAAAACGAAAAAGTCAAAAGAAAAGCGTAAACAAATCGCTTTGTTTACGCTGTCTCTATAATGTCTTTTGAACAGAAAACTTCTTACGGAATCTATCAGCATTTGATATTGAGTTCCTTGACAATAGCAGAAATTTTCTCCATGGTGGAAATGCGTGAGGGAACAAGGGGCAGGCGAAGTTCATTCTCGATAAGTCCCATAGAGTTGAGCATGGCCTTCACGCCTGCTGGGTTGCCATCCACAAATAGAAGTTTGAAGAGTTCCGTGAACTTATGATGGATGAGTAGCGCGTTCTGGTAGTCGCCATTGAGGGCGAGACGCACCATGCGGCTAAACTCCTTGGGCAATGCATTACCAATGACAGAGATAACACCTACAGCGCCCAATGTGATGAGCGGGAAGGTGATGCCGTCGTCACCAGAAATCACGTCAAAGTTGGCAGGTTTATTCTTGATGATGTCGTCTATCTGTGTAAAGTTGCCAGACGCCTCTTTGATGGCAACGATGTTTTCACACTCGTTGGCAAGACGAAGTGTAGTTTCTGCTGTCATGTTGACACCCACACGTCCCGGCACATTGTAGAGCACGACTGAAAGATTGCGCGTGGCAGCGGCGGCAGCAATAGCTTTAAAGTGCTGGTAAAGACCTTCTTGTGAAGGTTTGTTGTAGTATGGGCACACGCTAAGGATGCCTTCAATACCATTAAAGTCACCTGCTTGTATCTGTTCCACCACGGCTGCAGTATTGTTGCCTCCGCATCCCATAAGAATAGGCACCTGTCCGTTGACTTTCTCCACCACCAAGTCTTTCACCTGCTGACGCTCCTCAACAGAAAGTGTAGGTGTTTCTGCAGTGGTGCCCAACAGACAGATAAAGTCTATACCGTTGGAAAGTTGGTAATCAAGCAAACGGCGAAGAGCGGTGAAGTCCACCTTGCCTTCTTTTGTAAAAGGAGTGACGAGCGCTATGCCCAACCCTTTGAATTTATTACGTTTCATATAGCTATGTTATTTATTTTCTTTATTCTACGTGAAGTCTTGCAGGAGGAGGTTCTCACCCTTCAGACTCTTCATCAGTTTGTCGATGTTCTTCTCTGCATAGTCACACCATTTGCTCACAGGAACATTCTTTGGGAAATGCCCCTCATACACCTTCTTGACGAGGTCAGGTGTTTCCTTGCATGCCACCTTGAAATACTTGATGAACTGGTCTTTATGCCCCAATTTCAGATAGGTGAGCGACTTGGCTGCAGGAATGTTCTTGACAAATGGACTGCTGCTGTTGGCAGCTATCTGACTCACGGCATTCAGCACCTCCAATGCAAACTTGTCAAAATTGTTGAGCACAAATGTGAGTGCAATATCGATGCCCATCATCACCTGATCATCAGCCAACTGCAAAGCGATGGCGAAATTGCGTGCAGCTTCATCATAACGTGACAATGCCAGATTATTGATGCCAAGCATGAAGTAGGCTTCAGAATTCTTCCCGTCAATTTCTGTCAAACATTTGTTGGCCATGATGCTTTCCTCATAGCATTCATTATGGTGACAGAGATCGCTGATGTCTGTGAGGATGCGTTTATAAAGGTCCATGAATTCCTGGTATAATGCCTCTTCCTCCTTCCTTTCCTTGGAATCGCGACGCAAGGTTGCTCTTGCTCTGCTATATTTTGCATCAGCTTCTTTCTTTCTGTTTACAAAATACTTCATGAGCCATTCCAGTTCGGATATAGCAAGATTCTTTTCACCATTGGAGAACAAGGCATCAGCATATGGAATGATCTGCACGGCTTCCCCACCCCTGTCAAGATATTCTTTGAACACAGGCTGGGATTCCTTCTTCTCACCCATGCAATGGAAGGAATGCGCCTTGGTCAAAAGCGCTTCAAGGTCGTTGGGGTTGACAGCAAGAGCAAAGTCGCATGATTCCAAAGCTTGCTCATAGCGCTGCAACATGAACTGAGCGAGAGCAAGATTCGTCCATCCCTTGGGCAAGTATGGCTGCACTTCCAGCACCTGAGTGATCACCTCACACATCAGGTCTGCCAAATCATTATCACGGCAGATATCTGCCAATTGGACATCCTCTTCATATTCACCCAACGGAGAGAACGTGTCGAGATATTCTCGCACCCATCGACGGGTAGCCTCCACGTCATACACCCTATCTTTCTGGCTGGTTCCACGCAATTCAATCAAGGAAGAAATGATGTGGATGTAACTCTCACGCCGTTGCTGTTCAGAAGGCTCCTGTCCATTCTCAAGCTTCATCCAATCACGCCAAATCTTCTCCGCTTTCTTCACATTCCCGTATTTGACATATTCCAACTGTGCCAACTGGTATATCACGTCGGAATTGGATGCATCCAAGGTCTTGAGCACAGCCTCTGCTTTGTCATACTGCCTCTCGTAGATGTGGGTGGCACTCAACACAATCAACAGCACCTCATCATCGGGATGAAGCGAAAGACCCGCCGCAAGCGTATCCATTGTCAAGTCCGGCCGATCCAAACTGAGGTAGTAATCAGCGATGTCGGCAAAGTCGTCAGCATCCAGATAGACACTTTCTCCTTTGTCGCGCTGCTCTTCATACAACGTCAGCACTTCCTTGAATTCCTTGGATTGAAAATAGTCTTTTGCCATGAGATGGGTTCAATTCACTTGTTGATTTTCTTCCATGCATCGGTTAAGCCCACGGTACGATTGAACACCAGATGCTCGAGTGTGGAATCAGGATCAACATTATAGTATCCAATGCGTTGGAACTGCAAGTAATCCATAGGCTTGCGGGTAGAAAGCCATTTCTCCACATATGCCCTTTTCACTTCAAGACTGTTGGGATTGAGGAAAGGACGCATGGCTTCAATACCACGCACATCACCATGTTCCTTTGAGTAGTTCGCCACTTCGTCACGAGGATTCTCCACCATCCAAAGACGGTCATAATTGCGCACCTCAGCTTCGAGACAATGCTTGCAACTAACCCAGTGGATGGTCTTTCCCTTAATCTTCATGTCGCTATGCGCTTGCCCTGTCTTAGTTTCAGGTATCAGCTCTGCATGAATTTCGATGATATTGCCTTCAGCATCTTTCACTACACAGTCTTCAATGTTTTCAGGACACTGAATGATGTAGGAGTTCTTCAGACGCACCTGCTTGCCAGGACCCAAACGGAAGAATTTCTTTGGAGCATCCTCCATGAAATCGTCACGCTCTATCCACAACTCACGGCTGAATTCAATCTCATGCGTACCATCAGCCTCGTTTTCAGGATTGTTGATAGCATTATACACCTCAGTTTCCCCTTCCGGGAAATTGGTGATGACCAGCTTGACAGGATTAATGACAGCACTTACACGCTGTGCACGTTTGTTCAAGTCATCACGCACAGCCGACTCGAAAAGTGACATCTGATTGAGCGCGTCAAACTTCGTGTAGCCAATCTTGTTGATGAAAGCGAGGATGCCTTCAGGACTATAGCCTCGACGACGGAAACCACAAATGGTCGGCATACGTGGGTCATCCCATCCGTTCACCACCTTCTCCTGAACAAGAATGAGCAGATTGCGCTTAGAGAGCAGAATATGCGTGAGGTTCAGTTTATTGAACTCTGTCTGACGAGGACGATTGTCATCTATAGGATTGTCTGTTCCATCCGTCTCTTTTGCCCAATCGACGAAGAGGTCATACAAGGGGCGGTGACTCACAAACTCCAATGTACACCACGAGTGAGTCACACCTTCCCAGTAATCACACTGACCATGTGTAAAGTCATACATCGGGTAGGCATTCCACTTGTTGCCGGTACGCCAATGTGGCATATTCAGCACACGATACAGGATGGGGTCACGGAAGTGCATATTAGGGCTTGCCATGTCTATCTTGGCACGCAGCACCATCTTGCCCGGCTCCATGTTGCCGGAGTTCATCTCCTGGAACAGACGCAAACTCTCCTCCACTGGACGATCACGATAGGGCGAATTAGTGCCAGGTTGAGTGGGTGTGCCCTTCTGCTCAGCTATCTGCTCGGCAGTCTGCTCGTCAATGTAGGCTCTTCCCTGCTTAATCAGTGCCACTGCCAAATCCCACAACTGCTGAAAATAGTCGCTGGCATAGTAGATGTTACCCCACTTGAAGCCCAGCCACTCAATGTCACGCTTGATGGCTTCCACATATTCGGTGTCTTCTTTTTGAGGGTTGGTGTCATCCATTCGGAGGTTACACACACCACCATATTTCTGAGCCATACCGAAGTCGAGTGCAATCGCCTTGGCATGTCCTATATGCAGATAGCCGTTAGGTTCGGGTGGGAAGCGTGTCTGCATTCTGCCACCATTCTTGCCTTCAGCCAAATCTTTCACCAGCTGTTCCTCTATGAAGTTGAGAGATTCTTTCCTACCCTCTTCTGTCATGAACTCCTCTGTGTTTTCTACACTCATGTCAACTTTTCTTTTTAATATATAATATGTATCATCCACTTCAATATTGGGTGCAAAATTACTATAAATTTTCCTTGTTTCCATCATGTTGCCCCATAAAAATGGCGAAAAAATGTGATTTATGTTAAAAAACACATTTATTAAAACTTGTTTATTCAAAAATAAGCCCTAACTTTGCCATCGTTATCCTGAAAACAATCTTTTTACCTTAGAAACTAGTACCTATTAAAGGAAATTGAAGGCGCCACATTGTGAAATGAGGCGCCTTCTATGCATTTAGGGCACAGAGAGGAATGTTTTTGCCCTTTTATTTGCCAGACGAGAAAATAATCCCTACATTTGCAACAACAATAACATTTAACCAAACAATTGATATCTCATGAAACCTTTTATGGACGAGAACTTCTTGCTGCAAAGCGAAACAGCACAGAAGTTGTATCACGAGCACGCATCCAAGATGCCGATTATTGACTATCACTGTCACTTGGTGCCACAGATGGTGGCTGAAAACAAGCGTTTTGAATCCATCACCCAGATTTGGCTGGGCGGCGACCACTACAAGTGGAGAGCCATGCGCAGCAACGGTGTGGCAGAGCGTTTCTGCACAGGCAAGGACACCTCCGATTGGGAGAAGTTCGAGAAGTGGGCTGAAACCGTGCCTTACACATTCCGCAATCCACTCTATCACTGGACTCATCTGGAACTGAAGACTGCATTCGGCATCAACAAGACGTTGAATCCTGAGAATGCCCGTGAAATCTATGACGAGTGCAACGAGCAAATCAAGAACGACCCCAAATTCACGCCACGCGGTTTGATGAAACACTATAACGTCAAGGTTGTTTGCACCACTGACGACCCCGTTGACTCCCTCGAATACCACAAGCAGGTGGCATCTGACCCCACCATGGAGACCAAGATGCTTCCCACATGGCGTCCAGACAAGGCAATGGCAGTGGAAGTGCCAGCCAATTTCAAGGCATACGTGGACAAGCTTTCTGATGTAAGCGGTAAAGCCATCAATAGCTTCAACGACTACATCGATGCCATCCAGGCACGTCACGATTTCTTCGCTTCGATGGGTTGCAAACTTTCCGACCACGGCATTGAAGAGTTCTATGCAGAAGACTACACAGATGCAGAGATTAAAGCCATCTTCGATAAAGTATATGGTGGCAAGGAACTCACTCAAGAAGAGATACTTAAGTTCAAGTCTGCCATGATGCACATCTTTGGTGTGCAGGATGCAGAAGCAGGTTGGGCACAGCAGTTCCATTATGGAGCCATCCGTGACAACAATTCCAAGATGTTCAAGCTGATTGGCCCCGACACAGGCTTCGATTCTATCGGTGAGTTCAACACCGCCAAGAAATGCTCCAAGTTCCTTGACAAACTGAACGCTGAAGGCAAGCTGGCAAAGACCATCCTCTACAACCTCAATCCTTGTGCCAACGAGGTGCTTGCCACCATGTTGGGCAACTTCCAAGACGGTTCCATTCCTGGTAAGATTCAGTGGGGTTCAGGTTGGTGGTTCCTCGATCAGAAGGACGGCATGACCAAGCAGATGAATGCCCTTTCCCTCCTCGGATTGCTGAGCCGTTTCGTGGGTATGCTCACCGACTCACGTTCCTTCCTCTCCTACCCTCGTCACGAGTATTTCCGTCGCATCCTCTGCAACCTCGTTGCCACCGACATAGAGAATGGCGAAGTGCCCTACACAGGCTATGAGGCAGAGCGTGTGAACCAAATGATTGAAGACATATCCTACAACAACGCCAAGAACTATTTCCAGTTCTAACCAGCCCGTATGTTGGGCGATAAACGCTAATCATTACTTGTCCACACCTTATTTTCAGTTCAAGCAATTCACCATCCGCCACGACCGTTCATCCATGAAGGTCGGGACGGATGGTGTGTTGCTTGGAGCGTGGGCAGGAAAACTCGCCCATCAGAACATCCTCGACGTCGGCACTGGAACAGGACTGATCGCCCTCATGCTGGCGCAGCGATTTCCAACGGCTGCCATTGAAGGAATAGACATTGACGAGGCTTCTCTCGAACAAGCAAAAGAGAATGTGGAAGCGTCTCATTTCAAGACACAAATCACACTCAAAAAGGCAAACTTTTCAAACATCAATCCTTGCTTTAATCAATACGATTTAATCGTTTCAAACCCACCCTTTTACAAAGAAGATACTTTAGGAGGAAAAGAAGCGAGAGACAAGGCACGTCACACCACGTCCCTGCCGTTCAAGACATTGATTGAAAACGCTGCAAAATTATTGGTGAAAGAGGGTCTGTTTTGTGTCATCATTCCCTATCAAAGTGCCAATGATTTCATCAGCATTTGTTTGGAGAACTGCCTCTATCTCACCCGTCGGGTGAACATCCGTTCCACAGAGAGGAAACCCTTCATCCGTGTTCTGTTAGAATTCAGCACCTCCATCCAACCATCAGAGACAAGCGCACTCACATTGTATGACGCACAGCAGCAACGCACCGTCGCATACCAAGAACTGACCAACGATTTTTATCTATGAACTACCAAGCAATCATCAACAAATATTACCCCGAAGAAAACGAGCTGAAACACATTCTCATGGTGCACAGCCGCAAAGTGGCAGACAAGGCACTTGCCATTGTGGACAAGCATCCCGAACTGCAAGCCGACCGTCAGTTTGTGGAAGAAGCCGCCATGCTGCACGACATCGGCATCTTCCGTTGCGATGCAGCAGGCATTCAATGCTATGGCACCGAGCCCTACATCTGTCATGGTACAATTGGTGCTGAGTTGCTTCGTGCAGAGGGATTCCCTCGCCATGCCCGAGTATGTGAAAGGCACACAGGGGCTGGACTTTCCCTTCAGGAAATCGAGCGTCAGAACCTCCCCGTGCCTCACCGCGATTTGTTGCCGGAAACCATCGAGGAGCAAATCATTTGCTATGCCGACAAATTCTTCTCAAAGACCAAACTCACCACCGAAAAGACCTTGGAGCAAGCCATCCGTTCCCGTTCCAAATTTGGCAAAGAAGGAATGGAGCGATTCGTTAAATGGTCTAAAAGATTTGAGTAGAACACCGTCATGCCCGACAATAAAAGTTAAAACATAAGTTTTACTTTGTATTGTGCCCATTTATTCGTACCATTCGCTTCGCGCAAGTTACTCACGTTCGGAAAAACTCAAATAAATTTGGTTTTTCTCTCACTAAATCGTAACTTTGCACCCGTTTTATGAGAAGTCAAAGGTTCATAGCGTTTTTTCTCGTACTCATCACCGTACTTTCCACGACGGCTTTCAACTTCCCATTGGTCGGCAAATTCCAACAGAATGTCGACCATCATGTTGTTGACACCCTTCTTGCCGATTCCATCTTTTCAAACGCTGACACCCTTCCTTCAGAAGACGTGACCGACCATCCTGACACCGTTCCCATGTCAGAGTCAGATTCCTTGCTGCTCAACCTTGATTCTCTCAAGGCGCAGTTTGACCGTGAGCATGGCATTGAAGCCAACCAGTCAAAAGCCATCCAGTGGAATGATTCTGTGGCGGCAGCGGAAGACTCCATTCAAAAATCGCAGAAAAAGAGTGCGCTCGACGCCCCTGTAGTCTATACGGCAAAAGACTCCATGACCTTCTTCATGGACACCAAGACAGCCTATCTCTATGGTAGTGCAGATGTGAAGTATCAGAACATTGACCTCACATCAGAGAACATCCACATGAACATGGACAGTTCCACGGTACATGCCACCTACGGACTTGACTCTCTCGGCAACATGTACGGCAAACCCATCTTTAAGGAAGGCAGCGATGAATACAAAACCAAGACCATCTCCTACAACTTCAAGACAAAGAAGGGTTTCATCACAGACCTCTACACCGAACAGGAAGAGGGTTTCATCACTTCAGAGGAATCCAAGAAGAGTGCCGATGGTGTTTACTACACCCGTGGTGGCACCTACACCACTTGTGATGAAGAGCATCCGCATTTCTACATCCGTATGTCGCGCATGAAAGTGCGTCCCGGCAAAAGCGTATTCTCAGGTCCTGCATGGCTTGTTGTGGAAGACGTGCCGCTCCCTTTGGCATTGCCCTTCGCCTATTTCCCCATCACCAGCACCTACTCCAGCGGATTCATCATGCCCACCTATGGCGACGAGTTCTCACGAGGTTTCTATCTGCGTGACGGTGGTTATTATTTCGCCATCAGCGACTACATGGACTTGAAGTTGACAGGTGAAATCTTCACCAAAGGCTCATGGGGCATAGGTGCACAAACCACCTACAAAAAGCGCTACAAATATGCCGGCAACTTCTATTTCAACTACCAAGTGACCAAAGATGGCGAGAAGAACATGCCCGACTATAGTGTGGAAAAGAACTTCAAAGTGCAATGGAGCCACCGCACCGACCCCAAGTCTTCGCCCAACAGTTCTTTCTCAGCCAGTGTGAACTTTGCCACACAATCCTACGAAAGGAACAACCTCACATCGCTCTACAACCCCACCTCCTATTCACAGAGCACACGTACATCATCTGTTTCTTATTCGCACAATTTCCGCAAGATAGGACTTTCACTTTCCAGTTCTTTCAACATCTCGCAGAACATGCGCGACTCCACCATTGCGCTCACCCTGCCCTCCATGTCGTGGTCCCTCTCCACCTTCTATCCCTTCAAACGCAAGGTGGCAGTAGGAAAAGAACGCTGGTATGAGAAAATCAGCATGAAATACACGGGAACACTCTCCAATTCCATCACCACGAAAGAGGACAAATTGCTGCATTCCTCCCTCGTGAAGGACTGGAAGAATGGCATGAAACACAACATCCCCATCTCTGCTTCCTTCAACATTCTGAAATACATCAACATCACCCCGATGCTCAACTACACCGAGCGTTGGTACACCAACAAGGTCATGCAGAATTGGGATCAAGGAACCAACAAGGTGGTGCGCGACACCATATATGGCTTCAATCGTGTGTTCGACTACAACCTCTCCCTCTCTGCCAACACCAAGCTCTACGGATTCTACAAGCCCAACCCGAAAGTGTTTGGAGAGAAACTGCAGATGGTGCGTCATGTCGTCACGCCCACAGTCAGTTTCAGCTATGCACCCGATTTTGGTGATGACCGATGGGGCTATTGGAAAACCTACACCCGCACCGACGAGGAAGGCAATGTCACATTAGTGTCCTATTCTCCTTATGCAGGTTCCCTCTACGGCACACCATCCGTCGGAAAGACAGGTGCCATCAGTTTCAGCCTCTCCAACAATGTGGAGGCAAAAATCAAGGGTCGCAACGACTCCATCAAGAAAGTCAGCATCATCGACGAACTCGGTGCCTCCCTCTCCTACAACATGGCAGCCGAACGTCAGCCTTGGTCAAACCTCTCCACACGTTTGCGCCTGAAATGGGGAAAGACCACCTTCAACATGAGTGCCGTCTTCATGACCTATGCCTATGAGTTCGACAAGAACGGCAATGTGGTTGTGGGCGACCGCACCGAATGGTCTTACGGACGTTTTGGACGTTTCCAAGGCATGTCGAAGAACCTCTCCTACACCTTCAACAACCAGTCTTTCAAGAAAATCAAACAAGGCATCATGAAACTCTTTGGACGTGGAAAGGACATCGAAGAGGAAGAACCCGACGACAGCGACATAGAGGATGAAGAAGAAGACATGAATGACTTGGAGACCAACATGGATGCCACCGGTAAGCTCAGCAAGAAGAAAGCCAGCAGCTCATCCGACGGGCTCGATGCTGACGGTTACATGAAGTTCGAGCTGCCATGGTCATTCTCCATCTCCTATGGTCTCACCATGTATGAAGACCGCACCAAGGACATCAATGTCAAGACCATGCGCTATCCCTTCTCCTTCACCCAGAACCTCAACTTCTCAGGCAATCTGAAGCTGTCCAGCAACTGGAACTGCAACTTTGCCTCCGGATGGGATTTCACCACCAAGAAAATCTCCATGACCACCGTCAACATCTCACGCGACATGCACTGTTTCAACATATCCTGCGGACTCGTGTTCGGCGTTTACACCAGCTACCACATCTCTCTGCGTGCCAATGCCAGCACCCTTACCGATGCACTCAAATACGACAAGAAATCCAGCTATTCAAGTTCCATCCAATGGTATTAGGACAGTTGACAGGTACATCGTACATCATACATCATACATCATACATCATACATCATACATCATACATTCCTAACAAGATGTCAAGAATACTCGCAATAGATTACGGACAGAAACGCACAGGCATCGCTGTGACAGACCCCTTGCAGATGATTGCCAACGGACTTGCCACCATCGACACCAAAGAACTTGAGAAGTTCATTGTGGACTATGTGGCAAAGGAAGACGTGTCCACTATCGTCATGGGCAAACCCACCCAGATGAATGGCGAGAACAGCGAGAACATGAAGCGCATCGAGCCATTCTTCAACAGGCTGAAGAAACTATTTCCCGACAAGGAAATCACCTACTACGACGAGCGCTTCACCTCCGTGCTGGCACACCAAGCCATGCTCCAAAGCGGCATCAGCAAGAAAGCCAGGCAAAACAAGGCACTCGTCGACAAGATTAGCGCCACCATCATTCTCGAAGACTACATGCAAAGCATTAGATAAATAAATTGTACATTGTAAATTATTAAATTGTAAATAAATATGGTACTTCCCATGTACATATTCGGTCAGCCTGTGCTGCGCAAGACTGCCGAAGAGATAGACTTCAACGACTATCCCAACCTCAAAGAACTCATCGCCAACATGTTCGAGACCCTCGAACATTCCGAAGGTGTCGGACTTGCAGCACCTCAAGTGGGACTGCCCATCCGTCTCTTCATCATTGACCTCGACGTCATCTCCGAAGATGAGCCACAATACAAAGACTATCGTCATGCCTTCATCAATCCTGAAATCATCGAGGAGAGCGAAGAGACAGTCACCATGTCCGAAGGATGCCTCTCCATCCCAGGCATCAACGAGAGCGTGAAGCGTCCTGCGAAAGTGCTCGTCAACTATCTCAACGAGAACGGCGAAGAGCAGGAGCGATGGCTCGAAGGCTTCGAGGCACGCGTCTTCCAGCACGAATACGACCACCTCGACGGCAAGATGTTCGTTGACCATCTCTCCCCCTTCCGCAAGCAGATGATCAAGTCCAAGCTCATCGCCATGACCAAAGGCAAGTTCTCCGCACACTATAAGTGCAAGCCCAACAGGGGGTAGTTTAGAGTTAAGAGTTTAGGGTTTAGAGTTTAGAGTTGAGAGTTGAGCATGAAGAAACTGCATGGCATATCATCCATCGTCACGTTCATCCGTGTTGTTGCGATAGCCCTCCCACTTTGGGGGATAGGGAGCCTTTCCCATGCCCAAATCAACACAGACCGCATGATGAACATTGCCCGCAATGCGCTGGCATACGATGACTATGTGCTCTCCATCAGCTACTTCAACCTGGTCATCAACTACAAGCCCCACCTCTACGAACCCTATTTCTATCGGGGTGTGGCAAAGTTCTATCTCGACGACTACTCTGGCGCTGCACTCGACTGCACCGAAGCTATCCAACGCAACCCCTACTTCCCCAACACCTACGAGCTGCGCGGACTTGCCTACATCAACATGGAACGCTTTTCCGAAGCCATCCACGACTACCGCATCGCCACCGAGATGTCGCCCGACCTCCGTTCCCTTTGGCACAACCTCGCCCTCTGCTACATCGAGACAGACAGCCTCGACCGTGCCGACAGCATCTCCGACCTCATCATCAGGCGGTGGGCAAAACAAGCAGACGGCTATTCTCTTAAGGCACAAGTCTGTCTGCAGAGGAAAGACACCATCGCTGCAGAAGCCTGCATCGACAAAGCCCTCGAAGTGGACAAATTCAACATCCCCGCCCACTCCGCCAAGGCAAACATCTTGATGAGTCACGAGCAGTACAGCGAAGCCATCCAGCATTTCGACGAAGCCATCCATCTCAACCCCAAACAGGCAGGAAACCTCATCAATCGCGCCCTCTGCCATTACCACCTCAACCACTACCGCGAAGCGATGGCAGACTATGACCGCGCCCTCGAACTTGAGCCCAAGAATTTCGTCGGACACTACAACCGTGGACTTCTCCGTGCCAATGTAGGAGAAGACAACCTTGCCATCGAAGACTTCAACTTCATCCTCTCCATCGACCCCGACGACATGATGGCAACCTTCAACCGCGCCACCCTGCTCGAAAACATAGGCGACTACCGGGGCGCCATCCGCGACTACACCACCGTCATCAACGAGTTCCCCAAATTCCTCTACGGATACGAACGCCGTGCCGCCGCCCGTCGCATGATAGGCGACAACGCTGGTGCCAATCGCGACGAAGAGCATGTGCTCAAAGAGCAGATAGCCCATCGTTACGGCTACTCCACCCCCACCTCACGTCAGAAGAACAAAACCAGAAAGAAATCCCAAGTGAACCTTGACGACTACCAGAAACTCGTCGAGGAAGACACACAGGAGCAGGAGCCGCAATACGAAAGCGAATATCGAGGCAGAGTACAGAATCATGAACAGGAAGCCAAGCTCATGCTTCCCAACGAAAACACCATCCAGCTCTACAGGGCAGCAGGAAGGAACAACCTCCTCAACACCTTCCAGCAAGCCTTCCAGCAAGCCCAAGCAGGCAACGTCAACGAAGCCATCGAAGGCTTCACCCGTGTCATCCAAGAGAACGAACACTTTGCCGAAGCCTACTTCAACCGCGGCATCCTCCACCTCCTTCTCGACGACACGCCCCATGCCATTCCCGACCTCTCCAAAGCAGGAGAACTCGGCATCTATCAGGCATACAACATCATCAAGAAAAACCAGAACATCAAGAAGAAATAAAACAGCGGGGCATCGATGACACCCCGGCTCGCTGCCCCTTCGAGCTTCACGTCGTAAGGCTCGCGAGGGTAACGACGTAAGGCTGGTGAGCTTTGTGGAAGGAGGGAGGGAGGGAGAATTCATAATTCATAATGCATAATGCATAATTCACAATTCATAATTCATAATTCACAATTGGACTAACGCGATGCGCCTTGGGAGGAAAATAGAAGGGAGTGGATTCCAAAGCCCTGCAGTTGTTTGTTGGTTCGCCTATATATAGGCGAACCAACAAACAAACAACATTGTAGTGGCTCGACCATATACAAAAGAGGAAATATCTGATTCTTATCCAGCGGGTTCTGGCTTCTTCAAATAGACTATTTCATCAGCAATAAAGAGACCATTACCATTCAGGCTTGTAATCTGAGTTGCCATCCAAGGCTTACTCTTGCCAGTCTTTGCGGACATCTTCTCACTCAGTTCTGTACGATTGATTGGACCGACTTCCGCGATGATGGATTGAGCCACTTTTAAGTACTCATTTCCCACCTTCAGGCTATCCTCCTTTTCTTTTTCTTGATTCTTTGCCTGAATATATTGATTATCAGCATTAATGATGTTGCCGTTCGCATCGTACATGAAGTGCCATTCTGGCATTCCCGAATGACGGGATTCGGTACACTTAACTGTGAAAATTTCACCTTTTTTCTCACATTCAAGAACGGTCTCTGAAGCATTGGTTTCGTTAGTGCCAAGATGCCCTCTAGGATTATGGTCTTCAGATGCTTTGTTTGTGTGCAAGACCTGTATGATGGAGCAATCGAACTCTTCGCTCAGTGCAAGCAAAATTCGTACAAACAGCTTGGATTCTCGCTCATCGTTAAACGACTCCACCATATCAACAACTCCGTCAATAATCACAACGTCTGGACAATTGTCGATAAGAGCAGTGACCAGAGAAGCTTTTAACTCATCGCAAAAAAATCTCCGCAGATGATACACCTTCAGACGTTCGTTTACCTCTTGAGGTGACATGCCGCTCAACTTTATGACATCTCTGATAATACCATACGTGTCATTCATCGACTGTTCGGTATCAACCCAGACAATCTTCGGATTTTCAAGCAACGACTTAATCCTAAATTGTTGGCCAGACAGGATTGCTGCGACGATAATCTTCAGCATGGTCGTCTTACCAGATTTGGCCTTTGCTTTAACCAAGTGTATGTCTGACTTGGTGAAAATCCCATGGTCATCAATGGCAATGATTGGCTTTTCAGGCGGTGGCAGAGTCTCGCTGGTGACAAGACTATTAGCCAGCTTTTCCCTATACTCATTGAGATTTATCCTCTCTTGGGGTCTAAATGGGTTTCTCACTGTAGATTGAGCATTGTGTGCTTTCACTTCTTCCACTGATGTCAGCGGTGGAACATTTGTACTTACGTTGTTGTCTTGCAACAAATCATTGATATCATTATTTATTGTTGTTTTCATATTTTTTTAATTAAGATTAATAATGTAGAGGGGGCATCTTACTATTCGAGCACAATGCCCCCTCAGGTTTACTTAGTGCCGGGACTCCTGCTCTAACAAGAATTCGTCAATCTGTTCATAGCAGTTTCCCAGTGCCTCATCCACTGTGGCAATCATCGTGAAAAGCCGTCCTTTACCACTCAGATAGTCGCTCAGCGCATCAACCATCAGTTGCTGAACACGCACATCAAAGCCAAGAAGGGCACTTTCCATGTTTGCCAAAAGTTGAAGAGTTACAAAAGGGAGCATGGCCTCCCACAACCGCCTTCGAATGCGCCGTGGAATTTGTATGCGCTTTCGAAGGTCATACACTACGCGGGTAGAACAATCTGTGTTCACTCGCCTGCTGCCTTGACGGGCAGCCGAATAATCTTTCTTATTCATTATTTTAAAAGATTATATGTTACGTGGGAGAAATATTCAGCCTCGCATCCCGAACACGTCGGTTATAATGCGTGCGTTTTGTGTGCTGAGGTTTACCAAAATTATTTATGACGGTTTTGGCATAGTTTATATTATTTTGGTAATATTTTCATTACCTTTGCATCCAATATGGACAAAGAGCTTAATGAAAGAAGAAGGAAAAAAGTCGGTTTCCTACTCATGAGTGAACGCAAATGCCAGCATATCAATCAGAAATATGTTGCTCGGAAGATGGGTGTCAGACAAGAACTGATATCTAAAATTGAGGCAAGTAAAAGAAGGATTGATATCATTGAATTGATAGGTTACTGCGAAGCGCTGAATCTCACCTTGACAGAATTTGCATGGAAAATAGAAACCTATTTGCACGCAGAAGGACTGCTTCCGCCCCCTAAATCTAATATAAGAGACAAGAAGATAGGGATAGAAGTTTCATGGTGTGAAAACAAATTCTCGGCATCTTTTAGAGAGATTGTTCCAAAAACCATAGTGCTTACAGCCAACACATTTGCAGAATTACAGAAAGAAGCTAGGAATACGATGAAAAAACTTGTTAAAGCGCTGGATAAAGCTGGGCACAAAGTGCCATGGTGGCTTAGGAATGAGAAGTATGAGTTTGAATATAAATTCCTTGATGCCAGATCGTTGCTAAATGCCTATAGCCCTTACATTTCGCACGCAGTCATCAGCAAAACTTCTGAAATTAACCCAAGCCTACTGTCGCAATATGCCAAGGGATTAAAGAAAGCTGGTCCTAATCAGTTGAGACGTATTACGGATGCCATTAATAAAATTGTCAAAAAAAAAAAGTATTGATTACACAACTCTTGTCCCTTTGATTTGAATCACTGGGGACAAGAAAACTGATTCATTTTAAAGTGTAGTATATTTTCCCAGTCCCCATAATTCACGGAAATCACGCCTTGCGCGGCGTGTGGAGGGAGTGTCCTACGGGCAAAAATCGTACAAATCTTTCCAAAATCAAACAAATAGATTTTCTAACAAGATAATCCCATAAATCCGTTGAATCAGCTTGATCATCCCGAAGGGATATATCTTTTATAAACAAGTTCCTGTGGAACGATTGAACGGATTAAGCGGACGTGAACAGGAAAAAATTGATGAAAATTGGCTTCGCCGAGCTAAAGGTTGACGTATGAATTGACGTGTAAAAAACAGACCTTCAATGAATCATCATGCTGAGGGTTCATGTCCATATTTTTGGTAGTCACCCAGAATCTGCTCCACATGGATGACTTCAGGACAAGAATCCCATGACACGCCTCCACCCATCAGATACCAGTTGGCACGCTCCTTGGAGGGGACTTTCTTGATGCTGGGGAATGCGGAAATAGGCATGATGATCACTCTGCCATCCTGCAATTCCACCTGAAACTTGCCTCGGCGTGGAAAGCTCACGGATTTGATGCGTGGCTCCACATCCCAATAACCTTCTTTGTTGAACATAGCCTATTTCTTTATTTTTATGATACGAATTGTTTTACCTTCCTTGAAATTCTTCCACTGAGCCAGCAATTTGTCTTTGTATGTCTCCGCCAATTTCAGCACTTCTTTGGCTTGAGCATCAGTCAAATCCCCCTATTTGGCAATCTCCACCGTTGGTTCAAGCCATATCTTGCAGAGAGTCTGTGTGTCCTTCTTGCCAACATGCACATGGGCGCGGTTTTCATTGAAATCCTTGTTGTAAAAAAGGAACAGCCACATGACTTTTGCTGTAATATACAATAGCACCTTGGGCATAATCACTCAATGTATTTATTTGTTCTGCTTGCAAAGATACAACACATTTATTTATGAACCAAAAAAAACTGAAAAAAACATGAAAAAAGTTCCCGAATTGCTTGCACAGTTCGGGAATTTTTCGTAACTTTGTAACAGAAATGAGAGCAGCGGTAAAAGGCTGTTGATGAGGTGAAAGGATTGTTTGACTTTGATTTATGATTGAACCATTTATGAACATCGTTTTGGAACGGTATTTTGGCGACAGCTACATCACGAAGAGCGTGATGAGAGTCGTGGGAGAGGCAGGTGAAGAGCTTCTCCGATGTGAGGCTCGGGAGCCTCGGTTTGCTCAGTATGTCGAGGCGTTTCCCGGGTGCTCACGTTTCTGTCTGGCTTGCGGACGCTGGCAGTGCAAGGTGACTGCCACGGAGCTGTCGCCCATGACGCTGACGGTGGTGAAAAGTCCCGGTCACAGGTGTTGCCGCATCGGATGGGACTACACCGCCCAGGTGAAGGCGAACATGGTGCTGGTGGGCGAGTCGGACGGCTATGAGGATCCTGAGTTCAGGGACATCGTGCAGTCGAAAGAGACGTTCGACAAACTGACTCAACTGGTGTACCGGGCTTTCGGCACAGGAGAAGAGATTTGGATTTTAATTCATAATTCATAATGCTTAATTCATAATGCTTAATTCATAATTCATAATTAGGCTAACGCGATGCACGTAATGAGCAACCAGCAGCATGACAATTATGAATTATGAATTAAAACCTGGCCGCATGGCAATTATGAATTATGAATTATGAATTATAAATTGTGAACACTAGTGTCCACTAAAAATGGACGAGTTTAAAAATTAAATAAATTAGGTTCACTTGAACCGCTTCGGTCTTTGTCATTTTTGAATATAGTTTTGTCGAAGAGATCTCTGAGATGCGTTGTGTCAGTGAGTGACATGCT
>JAILDV010000036.1 GCA_024688885.1 Bacteroidaceae bacterium
TTCTACATGTACAAGGGCCTTGTTGGTGTTCACCACCTGCTTCAAGTCTAATGCCTTGTCGCTGTAATGCGTGAAGGCGGAATCCTTGTAGAAGTCCTTGTAGAGAGCAACGATGTCGAGCCCATTCCCGTCTTCTCCCAAAGGGAAAGTGTTGCCATCCGGATGGGTCTTCCCCCCTTGAGGGGATAAGAGGGGGGCTTGGCTTAACGTCACCACCTCCGTGCAGAAGATGCCTCGTGCGAAATCTCCCCTATAAGGAATGAAATCCACAGTGATGCCCTCAGCCTCGTAGCCTTCATCCAGTGTATCCACCACATGAGGCGCATTTGCAGGCTTCAACTCGTTCAGCGTCTGGCAAATCTCATGCAGGTGCTGGTGTGTGAAGAGCTTATAGACCGAGAAATTGTTGTTTCTCCATGAGAAATGCGTGGTCGCTCCAGGCTTCTGACCTGCTCCTGTCGAACCAGTGATGGCGTTCACGGCAATGTCCTTCGTCAGCAAGCCTGCCTTTGCCAATGGCAGCAAGCCTAACTGAATGCAAGTGGCGAAACATCCGGGGTTTGCCAAGTGCTGGCACTTTGCAATCTCCTCCTTGTGAATCTCTGGCAAGCCATACACATAGTCGTGGTCGCCCTTGATACGGAAGTCTTGAGCCAAGTCGATAATCTTCACGTTGGCAGGAATCGAGTGCTCCTTCAGGAACGCCTCGCTCTTTCCGTGTCCGAAGCAGAAGAACACCACATCTACCTTGTCGAAAGGCATCTCTGCAGTGAAGCATTGCTCAGTTTCCCCGAGCAGACCTTCATGCACATCGCTGAAGAGATTCCCTGCATTCGATTCACTGTTGGCAAACACAATCTCCACTTCAGGATGGTTCAGCAGCAAGCGAATCAACTCACCGCCCGTGTAACCAGCAGCACCTAATATACCTACCTTAAGCCCCCCTCGTGTCCCCCCAAGGGGGGAAGAACCATTCGGGGTGTTGGTCGTTTGTGCATTATGAATGTTTGTCATAAATGTTCTTTAATCGTTTGTAATACTGATTCAATATTGGCAATCACTTCTTCGTTGGTGAAGCGAATCACCTTGAATCCTTGTTCGTTGAGCCATTTTGTACGTACTTCATCATTAACTTCTTGTTGTGGAAGCTGATGATACCCTCCATCTATCTCAATGACCAGCCGTGCAGGTAGGCAGAAGAAGTCAGCAATATAATTTCCGATGATGTGTTGTCTTCGAAATGGTTTTCCCAAACTTCTTCTTCTGAGAAAATTCCACAGAATGGATTCTGCCTCCGTAGGATGTTTCCTGTTGTTACTAGCAAACTCCTTCAGCAAATCATAATTAAGGATATCTGCCGTGCAATACTCATAGTCCTTTTCCATTTCTTCGGATTCTAATAAGCAAACATCCCGCATGGCAGCCCCTCCCCCTTGGGGGAGGTTGGGAGGGGGCTTCTATCTTTCTTCGTTTGGATGTGCCAGATAATACGCTCTTAGTGGGGTGGAGGTCACTTTGATGAAGCCTTTGGCGTCTTCGGATGACCATGCCTTGGCTGTCTCACCATATTCACCGAGCTTGTTCTTCACAAGGTCATTGGGCGAATCTACACCCACTGTCTGGAAACAGAGAGGACGAAGCTCGAGCGTCACCTCACCCGTCACATTGCGCTGTGAAGAGGTGAGCATTGCCTCGATGTCGGGCATAACTGGCTCCAAATACTGACTCTCATGCAGGAACATGCCATACCAGTTGCTCACTTGGTCTTTCCAGTACTGCTGCCATTTCGATAGGGTGTATTTCTCCAAGAAACGGTGTGCACCGATGATGAGCATAGGAGCGGCAGCCTCAAAACCTACACGACCCTTAATGCCGATGATTGTGTCGCCCACGTGGCAGTCACGTCCGATGCCGTAAGCAGCACCAATCTCTTCCACTGCCTGAATGGCGGCAATCTTGTCCTCGTAGTGCTTGCCGTTCACGGAGCAGAGTTCACCCTTCTCAAAGCCCAACTTCAAGAGTTCTGGACCTTCCTTTGTGGGATGCTTCAGGTAAGCTGATTCGGGCAGACCCTGTGTAGAGTCGAGAATCTCGCCACCGCAGATGGAAGTGCCCCAGATGCCCACGTTGTATGAGTATTTCAGCTTCGCAAAGTCAGCAGCAAAGCCGTTCTTGTTCAGGTAGTCAATCTCCTCCTGACGGGAGAGGTTTCCGTCGCGCGTCAATGTGATGATTTCCACACCCGGAGCCATCACGAGGAATGTCATGTCGAAACGAATCTGGTCGTTGCCGGCACCTGTAGAGCCATGAGCGATGGCGCTTGCACCGATTTCCTTGGCATAGCGTGCAATGGCCAGTGCCTGGAAGATACGTTCAGAAGACACAGAGATGGGGTAGCAGTTGTTGCGCAGCACATTGCCAAACACCATGTATTTGAGCGACTTCGCGTAATATTCCTGCGTCACGTCGAGTGTCACATACTTCGTGGCACCCAGCTTATAGGCGTTTTCCTCGTTCGTCTTCAGCTGTTCTGCTGAGAAACCGCCCGTGTTGGCACACGCAGCATGTACTTCATAACCTTTCTCCTTTGCCAGATACATCACCGTGTAGCTGGTGTCCAAACCGCCGCTGAAGGCAACGACAACCTTTTTCTTTTCCATATAGAAGCCCCCTCCTAACCTCCCCCAGTGGGGAGGAACGCCATTCGGGGTGTTGGGCGTATATTTCTTTTTTATTTTCTTATCTACTTAGATGTTAAGGAACAACCCGTAGGGCTACTCCTCCCCCTTGGGGGAGGTTGGGAGGGGGCTTTCCTTGTGCGAGGTTGGGAGGGGGCTTTCCCTCTTCACCATCTCCTTCATGATTTCTTGGAAGATCTCCACAGGTGTAGGCTCTCCATGATGCTGTGCAGGGTCATACAGCATACCTGTGCAGATGCAGAATTTTCGGTTCTTCATTTCCAAGATGGGGTGGTTGATGCATCCACGGCAACCGCGCCAGAAAGCATCATCATCCGTCAACTGGTTGAAGCTCACGGGCACATAACCCAATGCGGTGTTCATCTTCATCACCGCATCGCCGCTTGTGAGCGAGAAAATCTTCGCATGAGGCCAACGCACCCGTGCTAAAGTGAACGTGTGGTCTTTGATGCGCTTCGCGATGTTCCTGCCCTGATAGTCGGGATGCACAATCAGTCCCGACGTGGTCACATACGACTTGTTGCCCCACGTTTCGATGTAACTGAAGCCCACAAATGCATCGCCAAGTTCCGTCTGTTTGCTGGGGTCAAGTGCCAACACAGCCTTGCCCTCCTTCATCTTGGTTGCCACATACTCATGAGTGCGTTCCGCAATCCCTGTCCCACGCTTCTTTGCCGCTTCGCGTATGGTGTCGAGTATCAAATCCACATATTTCTCGTGACTGGCATCTGCCACAATCACCTTGATTCCGTCTTCGTAAGTCACAACTAAAGCCCCTTCCTAACCTCCCCCAAAGGGGAGGAACGCCATACGGGGTGTTGGGCGTATATGTTTTTTTGTTTTTTACTTATATTATATATGGAGCAATATCCACTCTCATTCCCCCCCCTATGGGGATGAACAATCCGGATGGCAGCCCCTCCCCCTTGGGGGAGGTTGGGAGGGGGCTCGCTCCCTATTGGCTTCCCGGATAAACCGGTACTATTGTTCTTAAATTCGCTTCGAGCGTCTCCTTGTTATAACCTTCCTCCAGTGCGAGAAAGATGGTGTCGTCGCCAGCAATGGTGCCAATCACCTCATGGAAATGGGCGTTGTCAATGTCGCTTGCCAATCCGCTCGCATACCCTGGACGGCACTTGATGACTGCCAACTGTCCCGAAAACCTCACCGACATGAAGCCGTTCTTGATGGCTGTGCCCTCCTGCCTGTGCTCCCTCACTCGTCGATAATACGGATTCTCAGGCAGCATGTAGATGGAGCGCCCCTTCGGTGAAAAGCCCTTCACCACCTTCAGCAACTTCAAATCGCGTGACAGCGTCGCTTGCGTCATGTTCACCCCCTCTTTCGAGAGAGCCTGCGCCAACTCATCCTGACTGCCAATCTCCTGCGTCTGGATAATCGCCTTGATGATGTCGAGTCTCGATTGTCTTGCTGTCATCGTGTTATTTACAATTTGACAAATTACAATTTACCATTTATTTTTCGATTTGACCATTTCCGATTCCTTCCTCGCCGCATGGCAAATGGTACATTGTAAATAGTCAAATGGTAAATGTAATTGTATAATTATTCACAAATCGGCTGCAAAGTTACCGCTTTTCTTGCATATAACAAGCATTTTATGCAAGATTTTTTGCATAAAATGCATAAAAACACCTTCCTTTTCCTTCCATTCTCCCTTTTGCCTCTTTGCTTGCCTCTAAAATATCTCTTCACTGCCATGTTTCGTCTGCTCCATAGCCATCATGACGTCATCAAGGAGTTCTGTGTGCCTATAACTCCAACGTATTATACTTGAATATACTTTTTTACTTAGCTTGATTACACTAATCAATTTGGCTTGAATACTCCTTTTTGTATTCAAGCCAAACCGAAAGTTGTATTCAAGCCAAAGTGGAACGAGTATTCACGCTAAAGTGGAACGAGTATTCACGCTAAAGTGAGTTGAGTATTCACGCTAAAGTGTTCAGTGCTTTACGGCAACGCATCACAGAGATGATTTCATACATGTGTTTGTGATAACGAAAGGCAGGTCTTATAGGTCACTTCACACGTCAATCTTCGTCACTTCACACGTCAATCTTCGTCAATAATCACCAATTAAAACGTCAATTATTACCAATTTCTATTTAAAGTTATTTTTGTTCATCTACTTGAATGATTTATTTTTTGTTTTTCGCCTAACTTCCACTAACTTTGTACTCCAATTACTCGTGAAAAGATGATTTCCCACCACGAACGGGTGGCGAAAGTATCATGGAAAAGAAAAAGGCTATATGGATTGTTATGCTGCTCTGCATGTCGATTGTGATGCAGGCACAGAATGTGTATGTCCTTGGTGGTGGGCAGCCAGATGGTCGTCGAACGGTGGGGGAGAAACTTTGGCTGTCCATATCCGGTCGCATATACGGTACAGATGAGATGGATCCCAAGCCTTATCCGCTTCCAAGTGCAAACATCCAGTTGATGTGCCTGAACGATACGACGGTGAAGACGGTGGCGGTGGCGGATAAGAACGGGCATTTTTTTCATGGAATGAATGTGCTGAAGAAGCGTGTGAAGAAGAACGATGTGCCCAGAGTGGCGATGAAGGTGTCGTATGTGGGATATGAAACATACACGCAAGACCTGAAGCTGGCGTATCGCTACTTTGATGAAAACAATAAGGGTTATGGCGGAAGTTGGACGATAGATCTCGACAGCATCGTGCTGAAAAGCAATCCGATGAGTATGGATGAGGTCGTGATTGTCGGAGAGTTGAAACGGATGTATGAGAGTGGCGACACAACGGTGTTTAATGTGGATGCTTTTGAGATGCCTCGAGGAACGGTGTTGCTCAACCTTGTGCGCCGTATGCCAGGATTGCGGTATGAAGACGGGCAGCTCACCTATAGGGACAGTGTGATTCATGAGATCAGGCTGAATGGGGAATCGTTCTTTGCCCATGATATGAAAATCGCCCTGGAGAATATCGAGAATACGGATTTGAAGCAGTTCCGGGTGTACAAGACGCAGGCAGACACGTTGAGTACCGACACAACAAAGCATTGGGTAGCAGATATGATTACGAAAAATCCGGTGAATAAAGTGGAGTTGACGAAGCCTGAGATAGGAACGTCGAACATCAAGAACACTTACCATTTCCAGATGCAAGGTATGCAATGGAAGAAGGGCAACAAGGGAGAGTGGAACGCAAACGTTCAATTGGACGACTTGCCCAATGCCAACTCGAAGAAAAACAGCAATAACAGGATTGATGGAAGCTACAGAAGAAAGTTTGGCAAAACCAATATACAATATCGCCCCCAGTATTCCTATACTGACCAACGAAGCGACCAGGAATCCTTCAGTTCGACCCTCATGCCTGAATACGAACAATATTCGACTTCAGCATCTCAGTCAAAGAACTACAACAACAACACGAGCCATAATTTCAGTATCAATACGCCAATAAACTTAGGCAATTATAGTAGTTTTTTGAACGCAAATGTGAACTATAGCTACATTGACTCTCAATCGTATAGCCAATCGAATGCTGCCACTTATAACGGCAATCCGTTCGTGGGCGAAAACAACGAACTGATGGAAGAGGAACAGCTGGCTGCCATCACACTGAACCGCAGAAGCAGTGAGTCCTCTAACCGTTCGCATCAGCAGTCGCTCGGTTTGCAGAGCAACTATTCCACGTATTTTGATGGAGAGGCAGATGCTCACATAGAAGTTCGTATGAATCTGAACACCAACAACAGGTTTCAATCATCAACAGAACTGCAACAGACGGATTATCTGCAATATGGCGACAGTGTGTGGCACTATCTGCGAGAAAGCATCGCTCCTACCAATTCGGAACGCCTCGGCTTGTCGGCAAGCGGTGGTTTCTCCTTCGGTTCGAAAAAGTTCCGCCAGAACTTAAATTTCAACTATGAATTCTCACACAACAATAATGAATCTGAACGTGTCTATTACGACCTGACAAACGACCACCAGCGATTAGATAGCATCAGCACCTACCAACGCACAAAGACGGATGCTCATCGTATAAGCATCGACTATTCTTTTAACTTCAATCGCTTGGGCTTCAGTCAAAACATCAGTGTTACTCCTACACGTGAAACTTACTACTACGAACGCAAGGACGGAGTGATGGCCGACACCACCCAGCAGGCACCCACGCTGAATACCTATACCTATCTGTCGTATAGATTCTCACAGAATCATTCTTTCAACTTGACCTATCGGTATCGTAATAGTCTGGTTGGAGGCGCGAACCTGGTAGATCCTACCACAAACAATAATCCGCTCTACATCCGGAGAGCCAACCCGAACCTCAAGAAGCCTGAATACCATGACTTTAACTTGAATTTCAGTTTGAATGGCGGATGGTCGTTTAGTGGCGGCTATTCTTTTTCACGTAACAACATCTCATCTCGATCCATCTATAACACAAAGACAGGAGGAACAATCTCCACATTAGAGAACATCAACGGAAACTGGAGTGCGAGTGGTAATGCCAGCTACCGAACCGACTTCAAGCACGCGAATATGAGTGTAAATACCAACTATGATTATAATCATTCAGTAAGCTACATGCAAGCTCTTGGTGCGACAGAAAGTGAAAAGGGCGCTTCGGATGTTCACTCCATTTCCTTAACGCCCCGATTCGTGCTGTACACCAAGCATTTTGACCTGACGCTGAATGGAAACTACCGCTACCAATGGGGCGAAAGCAACTATATGACTTCCATTGAAAAGAGTCATACATATAACCTCCACAGCACCTTGAATTATTGGTTGGGAAACAGGCTCACCCTCAAGACCGACCTGAACATCTCTGGACGGGCAGGAAGCAAGATGAGTGATGCGAACCGTACAGAATTCATTTGGAATATGGGTGTTGAATATAAGGTGCTTCGCGACTACAGAGGCTTACTGAAGCTCACATGGAACGACATTCTGCAGGAACGAAGCAATTTCAACGCATACATAACTGGCACAGGACGAAGCGAAAGCCGCAGTTCAGGCCATCCGCACTATGTGCTGCTGACATTCCAGTATAAGTTGTATAAGATGAAGTAGAAACCGGTATCTATCCGTTTACAGTTCTGTCTCCCCTTCGATGAAGTTGTCCACGAAAAGGTGCTCGCCATCCCATACGGCAAAGGTGAAGAGGGTGATCCATTCACCGAGAATGAGGAGGCGCGCTTCACGGCTGAGCATGAGGTCAAGCTCGATGTGGCGATGTCCGAAGATGAAGTAGTTGACTTCGGGGTGGCTCTTGAGGTAGTCTTTGGCAAAGAGGACAAGCCCCTCCTTGTCTTCTCCTTGGTAGGGCTGTTCGCCATTGTTGGGGGCACTTTCATAGCCTACCAGTTTGGTGTCGTTCATGAAGCCGTCTTTGGTCATCACACGTCCATCCTCGTCTGGCAGAAGGCTGCCATTCGCACGTTTCATGCGAGAGTGTTTTGCCCAATTAAGCCCGAAGTTCATGAACCAATGGGGATGAATCCATCGCGCCATCTTCTGCAAGGTCTTGTTGCGGAAGCACCAGAACATGAAGTGCGTGGATTTGCCCTCCTCGTAGAGACCATCGCCATGAGCGAGATAGAATATCTTTCCCCGAATGTCGAGGGTGCAAGGTTGGCGATGAAGAATGACACCGCACTCCTTTTCAAGGTAATCTCCCATCCACATGTCATGATTGCCCGTGAAGTAATGCACCTCCACACCTAAATCAGTCAGTTCGCTGATTTTGCCAAGAAAGCGTGTGTAACCCTTGGGCACCACCTCCTGATATTCGAACCAGAAGTCGAACATGTCGCCCAGCATATAGACAGCCTCAGCCTTCTCCTTGATTTTATCAAGAAAGTTGACCAGACGGCGTTCTTGTGTGCGTCGGTGCTCAATGGCACGGCTGCCTAGATGGGCGTCACTGATAAAGTAGATATTCTTCATCTTTTGCCCCCTTCTAACCTCCCCCATAGGGGAGGAATGCCATTCGGGGTGTTGGGCATTATATTCTATAATTAGACCTCCAAGCTCCCAGCCCATTCCCATCCTCCCCAAGGGGGGGTGCCATCCGGACGGTTTCTCTCCCCCTTGGGGGAGTCGGAGGGGGCTATTGTTTTCCCTTACATAAATCCTAAGTCGAGTTTGGCTTCTTCGCTCATCATGTCCTTGTTCCATTCGGGCTCGAAAACAACATTCACATTCACCGTCTTCACGGCAGAAATGCCTTCCAATTTCTGCTGGATGTCTTCGAGAATGAAGTCCGCAGCAGGGCAGTTGGGGGCTGTGAACGTCATGTCGATGTCGATGTCAAAGAGTGCCTCCTCAGAGGTTGTAGCGCTTTGGCATTCCTTCACATCTATTTTGTATATCATGCCGAGGTCCCATACGTTGACAGGGATTTCGGGGTCGAACACCGTCTTTAGG
>JAILDV010000046.1 GCA_024688885.1 Bacteroidaceae bacterium
ACCTTTTCTTCAGGCTTAATTGGGAAAGATACGAAAGGAGAATATATTGTCCTTCAGAAGAGAGATGGAATAGAGTGCATGAAAATAGAAAATCTCACAGACCACACTCTGAAAGTTGTCATAGAAGCAAGTAAGGAGACGTATAGGAGTGGTAACTTCAGTACAATCTTCACATTGAAAAGAATTCGATAAAATGGCCCTTAATAAGTTAGACGCACTTAATAGGTATGGCTATACTGCAGAAGAATGGACATATCGAATGCTTGAAATTGTAAGTAATAGTCCTGTATTTTAGATGTAATTAGAGATTATGAAAACTAGTAGGTTGATATCTTTCATATTGGGATTGCTTTTATTCTATAGCTGCCAGAAGAATCCTGTTATTCACAACATTCATGTGGATGCGACAGAGAATCATCAAGACACGATTGTGCTGACGAACTATACGGACTTTGATTGGGACAGGGCATTGTTCTTTAACGACTATCTCACATGTGCCTATCATGAGAAAGACTTCATAGAGAAGACTTACAACTTCAGTCTTAATGCACTCTCTCTTTCTAAATATGAATTCGCAATCCCTGTTGTCTTCATCAAGGATGGAAGGATAGTTCATGTGGAAGTGAATGGTGAGGAAACCTTCCCTGATGATGAGAAAAAGTGGGAAATGGAAACCATCGAATTCATCTATCCTCAAGGGAAAGCACCTCTGATTCAGGAGGTGAAGAGGGAGAACTGCAAATTTAAGGCATGGACTGATGGCTATCAAAAGCATCATGCCATCATGCTTGAAAATATTCCATGAACAGTAATAGCTTTTTTATTGTATAGAACAGATGACACGTGGAAATAAGTAATGTGATATATATATACGGGCAATGAGTCCATAAAATATTTACGATGTATAATAATTTGCAATAAAATGAGAAGAATTTGGCCAATCTCTATTTTGTCGATCCTACTAGTTTCATGTATATATGATGCCATGTATTTTCTCTCGGATAAAGATATGGAGTGGATGGCGCCATATAGTACCAATGACACTATTATCTTTACATCTTCGAGAGGACAAGACACTATGATTGTCGAAAGCAAGACTTTGTATAACGATCATTGGCCATTTGTACAAAATGAAGGAACAGATATGTATCTGGGCAATGCTTCAATCAAATATGGCATACAGCATGATGGGGAATTGCTTAAAGGCGACATTGTGATAATAAAAAAGGAAGAGGATTGCTTATATTTGGGCATTCACTTTGGGAACAGACATTATAAATGTGAGAATGAAAAAGAATTGCACTTTGATAGTTTCACTTTTGAGGGAATCAAATACATGGATTTAATAAAAGTGGAGAATTCTAATTCCGTTCTTTATGATGATTATTATTTGAATACTGTGTACTTCATCTGGAGCAAATCCAAAGGATTGGTTGAATATAAGTACCTGAATGGTGATGTCTATACGTTTTACAAGAAAATACCACGTAAGAAATGATAAGAACCGTAAGAACCGAGGGACTCTTTGATCCGAAAGTGACGCTTAAGACTGAAGATGTCAGAAGGTTTTGACAGTTGGTAGTTGACACCAATATCATTGGGTTCTATCTACTTTAACTCCTCTAACTCTCTTTCCGTCGTTTTCTCTCCTTCAAGACCTGCGTTGACCCTCTTCCACAACCTCCGAGTCGATGTCGTCGACGTCGGTGCATCGATGTCGACGATGTCGGCAAACCGACGTCGACGATGTCGATTTTGAGGTTCTTACATTAACCTTAACGTCAGTTCGGTATAAAAGAAAGTGCTTTCTTTCGGCGCTAACGGCTCAACCTCTTATACCGACTTCTCGTTAAAAAAAATTTTGTTATATCGAACTCACGTTAAAACCGCACGAAACGGAGCTTGCGAAAGTTGAGTTGGTGAAAAGTGATGAAGGAATGTGTTAGGTGCGGTATTTCTCATCCAGTCCTCCGTTGATGATGTCGAAGACTTCCTGCATGACGACCTTGGTTTGCTTGCCTTGACGTTCTTCTGCAGTGATGGGCTTGTGGATGGTCAGGGTGACGGTGCCGAGATTGACGGATTTGTCGTTGCGGCTGAACACGTCGAAGGAGCCGTTGATGGTCATGGGCACAATGGGTAGCCCGATTTCGTTGGCAAGCATGAAGGAGCCGCGTTTGAAGGGCGACATCTTGCCTGTGCGGGTGCGGGTGCCTTCGGGAAAGATAATCATGGACATGCCGCCTTGAAGGGTTTCACGTGCCTGCTGCACGGCTTTGGCGATGCCGGAGATGCCGTCGGGCAGGTAGATGTGTTTGGATTTCTCACAGGCATAGCCGACGAAGGGGATTTTCTTGAGGTATTCTTTCATCATCCACTTGAAGTTGTGGCCTAAGTAGCCATAGGCGAGGAAGATGTCGTAGTAGCCTTGGTGGTTGGCAAGGAACACGTAGCTTTCGTCTTTCTTGATGTTCTCCCGCCCTTCCACCTTGACGCGGAGGAAGAAGAGCCAGAAGGCGCATTTTGACCAGAACTTGGGCAGATAGTATGCCACGACATCGGTGTCGCCAAAGAAGCTGGCGATGATGACGCTGCTGGCTACGAAAATGGTGATGACTACGAAGATGGGTAGTGCAATGGTGAAGGAGTAAACCTTGTAGAGAATGTTGAGTATGGTTTTCATCATGCTATATTTTTGTGCAAAGGTAAGGAAAATAAGTGAAAAGTGAAAAGTGAAGAGTGAAAAATCTAAGTTACTTGTTGCTAACAAGGAACACTCCGGATGGCAGGTAATATAGATTTTTCACTTTTCACTTTTCACTTTTCACTCCTCACTTTTCACTCCTTCTGAGCGTAATCACATTGACTTCTGGCCATGCACCGAATCGGAAGGGGAACATGACGGCTCCGATGCCATCGCTGACGTTGAGGATTTGGTTGCCTTCGGTGTAGGCGCCTGACCATTCGCGATAGACGTAGGAGACGGGTGACCAGCCAAAGACTTTGAACTGCCCTGCGTGGGTGTGACCTGAGAGGGTGAGTTGGATGTTTGTCTGTGGGATGATGTTGCGTCGCCAATGGGTGGGGTCGTGGCTGAGGAGCACGGTGAAGCAACTGCGTTTGAGTCCTTTCATGGTTTTGGGCAGGTCGCCATAGGCAGGGAAGGGTGGACGCCCATCGTTTTCGACTCCTGCGATGATGAGCGAGTCGGTGCCGCGTCGGATGACTCGGTGTTCGTTGAGGAGAAGTGTCCAACCGTAGCTGCGGATGCGGTGTTGCAGTTCTTTCACATCGGCTGCCCGTTCTTCTTCTTTTGGGTAGCGGATGTACATGCTGTAGTCGTGATTGCCCATGACGGCATAGACGCCGTCGGGTGCGTGGAGTTTGTTGAGGTCACGTCGGAACCCGTCGAGTTCTGCGCTCTGGTGGTTGACGAGGTCGCCTGTGAAGAGGATGGCGTCGCACTTCTGGGCGTTGATGAGGTCAACGATGGTGCGTGCGTCTTCTTCATGCCCGTCGCGCAGGGTGCCGATGTGCATGTCGGAGAACTGTGCGATGCGGTAGCCGTCGAACTGTTTGGGCAGGTCGGCGAAGTAGAAGGTTTGCTGATGGACGACATAGTGGTTGCGTCCGATGAAGTAGCCGAAGGAGAGGAGTGCGATGGTAAAGAGTGCGATGGCCATGGCGATGATGCGGATGATGCGCACGAAGAGGCAGTCGTAGCCGTCGCGGGTTTTCATTCCTCCTGTGACCATCCAGTTGATGCCTTGTCCGATGCCGTCGATGACCATGAAGAGGGCTTTGGGGGCACAGAAGAGGAGGAAGGTGTACATGTAGATGCTGACCCATGCCTGATGCTCCGGAAGCATGTCGTTACTGGCGATGATGACGGCGGTGGCGATGGTGATTCCGATGGACGGCAGGAACCAAAGGAACCGCAGCCATTTTTTCTGTGTCCAATGACGTATGTAAACCAGATAGATGTAGATATCTGGCAGAATCAACAGGAGGATGATGAGTAGAAGTATTCTTAACAACATTGGATGTATTTGTTGATTTCGTCAAGTGTCATGTGGCGCCGTTGGGCGTAGTCGGCGAGTTGTTCTTTGTCTATCTTACCGACGGAGAAGTAGTGTGCCTGTGGAAGGCTGATCATGAGTCCGCTCACGGAGGCGTGGGGTTGCATCATGGCGGAGGTGGTGAGGGTGACTCCGATGCTTTTGAATCCTATCAATTGGTCGATGAGGAAGTTGATGGAGATGTCGGGCAGACTGGGGTAACCCACAGCGGGACGGATGCCCTGAAACTTCTCTTGGTGCAGCTCGGCAATGGATAGCTGCTCGTTGGGTGCATAGCCCCAGATGGTTTTGCGCACTTCTTCGTGAAGCCGTTCTGCTCCTGCTTCTGCCAAGCGGTCGGCAAGGGTTTGGAGGAGCATTTGGTTGTAGTTGTCGTCGGGGAAGGTTTTTCCCACGTCGATGCTGGTGGAGGTGGCGAAGATGCCTATCTGGTCTTTCCTTATGGCGGAATGGGGACGCACGAAGTCGCTCAGACATAGGCATACCCCTTCTTGATTGGGCACTTGCTGCCGCAGCATGGGCAAATGGACGGGTTCTCCGCAGGGATGACTCTGTCCGCACTCGCAGGGACGCATGGGTTGCACCACGATATCATCACCTTCGCTCCATGCAGGGAGGATTTCCACGACGGTCTTCACTTTGAGGTAGGGCTGGAGACGCTGAAGCATGTGTTGTGCCTCGTCGTAGAGCCGTTGTCCTTCTTCCGACTGCTGTGGTAAGGACCATGCATGGAAGAAATACACCCAATTGATGTAGTCTTTCAGGTCGCTGATGCGATAGTTCCGTCTCATCCCTCACAACTCTAAACTCTAAGCCCTAAACTCTAAGCCCTAAACCCTAAACTCTCAACTCTCAACTGTCAACTGTCAACTGTCAACTGAATCTCAACTCCTTGCCTCTGACGCCATCTACGACAACTCCGTCGCTGAAGACGGTGATGCCATTGATGATGGTGCGTCGCACACGCCATTTGAAGAACCGCTCATCCATAGGTGTCCAACCGCACTTGGTGTAGTAGCGTCCTTCTCTCACCTGCCAGTTGGCTTCGGGGTCAACGAGTGTCAGGTCGGCATAGTAGCCAGGACGGATGAATCCGCGCTTCTCGATGCGGAAGAGCTTGGCAGGGTTGTGTGACATGAGGTCGGGAATGCGCTCGATGGGTAAGACCTCCATCTCACTCAGTTCGAGCATGGACACGAGTGAGAACTGAATCATGGGCATGCCAGAAGCGGCTTTGAGCGCACCACCCAGTTTCTCGTTTTCGAGATGAGGCGCATGGTCGGTTGCCACCACGTCGATGAGCCCGTTGGTGAGTGCTTCACGCAGGGCTGCTCGGTCTTCGGGGGTTTTGACGGCAGGGTTACACTTGATGCGTGTGCCGAGGGTGTCGTAGTCTTCGGTGCTGAACATCAGGTGGGCAATGACTGCCTCTGCCGTTATCTTTTTCTCTTCAATGGGTTTCTTCTCAAACAACTCCAGTTCTTTGGCGGTGGAGATGTGGGCGATGTGCAGACGTGCGCCTGTCTCCTTTGCCATCTGCACGGCTAAGGAAGAGGACTCGTAGCAGGCTTCCACACTGCGGATGCGAGAGTGGTAGCGCACGGGGAAGTCGTTCTGTCCTTTGTATCTCTTCTTGAATGCCCGTATGTTGGCTTCGATAACGTTGGTGCTTTCGCAGTGTGCCATCAGCAATAGGGGAGAGGTGGCGAAGATGCGGTAGAGGGATTCCTGACGGTCAACGAGCATATTGCCTGTGCTGCTTCCCATAAACACCTTGACACCTGGCACCCGCGTGCGGTCGAGGATGGGTAACGTGTCCACATTGTCGTTGGTGGCTCCGAAATAGAAGGAGTAGTTGACACGGCTGTCTTGTGATGCTATCTGGAATTTCTCTTCCAACAGGTCGAGTGTGGTGGTGGGAGGATTGGTGTTGGGCATCTCCATATAGGAGGTCACACCTCCAGCGGCTGCTGCACGGCTCTCGCTGCCAATGTCTGCCTTGTAGGTCATGCCTGGCTCGCGGAAATGCACGTGGTCATCAATGACTCCTGGGAACAGGTACAAGCCTGTCGCGTCAATCTCAAGGTCATAGGCTTGAGTGGAATCATCACCTTCTATCACTTGCTGGATATATTCACCTTCTATCACGACGGAGCCGACGAACTGGCGTCCCTCGTTCACGATGGTTGCGTTTCTGATGATTGTCTTCATAGGTTTTCGTTCGGGTAGCCTTATTTTGTGGTTTGTTGCTCAGGTTGGGTGTCTATGGGTTTGGGGTATTTCCTGAACCAGCCATCCCAACGCAGCTTCATCACACCAAAGAATGCCTCGCCAAAAATGCTGCCATTCATCTTCGACACACCTTCGACACGATTGACAAAGATGACGGGCACTTCCTTGATTTTGAAGCCACACTTGTAGGTGGTGAATTTCATCTCAATCTGGAAAGCATAGCCCTTGAAACGGATGGCATCGAGGTCGATGGTCTCCAACACTCGGCGCTTGTAACACTTGAATCCGGCTGTGGTGTCGTGTACCTTGAACCCTGTGATGAACCGCACATATTTGGAGGCGAAATAAGACATCAGCACTCTGCCGATAGGCCAGTTGACCACATTGACGCCTGAGACATAACGGCTTCCGATGGCGAGGTCAAAGCCTTCGTCGGCACAGGCGGAGTATAATCGTGGCAAGTCGCTTGGAGCATGGGAGAAGTCAGCGTCCATCTCAAAAATGTAGTCGTAGCCATGTGATAACCCCCATTTGAATCCTGCAATATAAGCCGTTCCCAAGCCGAGTTTGCCCGTACGCTCCATGATGAATAATCTGTCTGGAAACTCCGTCTGAATCAGCCCCTTCACGATGGTTGCAGTGCCATCGGGAGAACCATCATCAATCACGAGAATATGGAAGCACTTTTCTAAAGCAAACACTGCACGGATAATCTTCTCGATATTCTCTTTCTCGTTATAGGTTGGTATAATAACTATGCTGTCGCTTTCGTTCATGTACGATACTAATTGGTCTTTACGTTGCAAAGTTAGCACAAACCATTCATTCATCAAAATAAAAGCACTTATTTTTTGTTAAAGCGGCAACTTTTTGTATTTTAAGGTAAAATGGGCGGTTAAACATTGTTAAATGCGAGAAATGAAGAAGAAATGTGGTGTATTGGAAGGCTCTTATTTGTCTGATTTTACTTAACTTTGTAGCCGATATGTTTTTCTGAGTAAAAGCATCAATGGCAAAATGAAATTCGTGGAATTTTTATTTTGTGGTATGGTGTGTTTGCTAAAAATGGCATATAAGTAAAATCAAGAAAATAGAAATGGAAAATCAAAATGTAAAGCCTGCTGAAGGTAAATTGGGCATCATGGTCGTGGGCCTTGGTGCCGTTTCTTCCACCTTTATGACAGGCGTGTTGATGGCTCGCAAGGGACTTGCCAAGCCTGTGGGGTCAATGACTCAGTATGACAAAATCCGCGTCGGTCGTGGTGCCGACAAGAAGTATCTCTCTTATGGCGAAATTGTGCCGATGGCAAAACTGGACGACATCGTGTTTGGTGCATGGGATGTGTATCCCGGCAACGCTTTCCAGAGTGCCATGTATGCAGAGGTGCTGCAAGAGAAAGACATCCTGCCCGTGAAGGATGAGTTGGAAAAGATAGTTCCGATGAAGGCTGCTTTCGACAAGAACTTTGCCAAGCGGCTGACGGGTGACAACGTGAAGGACTGCAAGACGCGTTGGGACATGGTGGAGCAGATTCGTCAGGACATCCGCCAGTTCAAGGTCGACCACAACTGCGCCCGCATCGTGGTGGCTTGGGCGGCTTCCACCGAGATATATGTGGAGCCGAACATGCAGGTGCATGACACGCTGGCACATCTGGAGGCTGCCATGAAGGCTGATGACCGTGTGAACATCGCTCCTTCCATGTGCTACGCATACGCAGCTCTGGCTGAAGGCGCACCTTTCATCATGGGTGCTCCTAACACCACGGTCGATATTCCTGCCATGTGGGAGATGTCGGAGAAATTGGGTTTGCCAATCGCTGGTAAGGATTTCAAGACTGGTCAGACACTGGTGAAGTCAGGCTTTGCCCCCATCATCGGCACTCGCTGTTTGGGTCTCAGTGGTTGGTTCTCGACCAACATCCTCGGCAACCGCGACGGACTTGTGCTCGACGAACCAGCCAACTTCCGCACGAAGGAGGTCAGCAAACTCTCCACTCTCGAAACCATCCTCAAGCCCGATGCACAGCCCGACCTCTACGGCCACGGCAACGACACCGACGACCAGTACTACCACAAGGTGCGCATCAACTACTATCCTCCGCGCAACGACAATAAGGAGGGATGGGACAACATCGACATCTTCGGCTGGATGAACTATCCCATGCAGATTAAGATTAACTTCCTCTGCCGCGACTCCATCCTTGCCGCACCTTTGTTGCTCGACCTCTGCTTGCTCAGCGACCTGGCCGCCCGTGCCGGCCGCAGTGGCATCCAGCGTTTCCTCTCCTTTTTCCTCAAGGCTCCTATGCACGACTACACCAAGGGCGAGGAACCTGTCAACCACCTCTTCCAACAGTACACCATGCTGAAGAACGCTATCCGCGAAATGGGCGGCTACGAGGCTGACGAGGAGATTGATTAACCAGCCCACGCGCTGGGCGATTCTCTTCGGAAAGCAAATACAAAACAAGAGAGGGACGCGAGTAATCGTGTCCCTCTCTTTTCGACGTTACGGCAATGCAGAACTTCACAGTCCTGCATGCCCAATGATGAAGTCTTCATCTCCTATACTATTTGTTATGAAATTATAATGAAAAATCTGTCTTTATGCCTTGTTTGTATGTCACTTCTTCTCCACCTTCCTCGCAGCCAGTGTCAGCATGTCGTAGATGTACGAGTCTTCGTTGATGTCGAAACATTCAGCCACTTGATAAAGGCGGTTGGCGACTATCTTGCGCTCGTCTTCGTCCAGAGGGGCATTCTTGCAGAGGTCGAGGATGATGCCTGCTGCCACCACCATATCCTCCTTTGATTGCTTGTTGGCCTTGTCCATCATCTGCTGCGTCAGGAGTCCAAAGAAGCGGTGCCAGTCGGTGTTGCTCAGATTGGAAACTCCACGTTGCAAAGCCAAAGCCATCCAAGAATCCTTATTCCCATCGAAGGGGATGTCTTCCTTTTGATGTCCGAATGCATCCTCCAACTGCTTCTTAAAGATATCCTTGCCCAGAACGTCGGGCATCGACACCGTAGCGAAATGGTTCGGAGGCCCAACTGATGCAATGCCATGTGCGGTTTTGGGCTGCTGGCCATAGACATAGACGAGCTTTACCGTATAGACCTCAGGGTTGTCGGCGTTGCTCCACTCGGCAGCATAACAGGTGCGATAGCCTTTGTGCTTCTTGTCGTTGAAGTTGGCAATGTAGTAGGTGCTGTTCTTCATGCTTCCGATGAGGACAGCGTCGTCTTCATCCCTCCAGATGCTCCACATGCGACGCAGACCGAGGTCGTGGACGAGCGCTGAATCAAGTTCGAGTTTTTCGCCGCTCATCTCTTCCTCAAACATCGATGTTTTGCTGGCCTCGTTCCTGAAAGCATCCCTCAGTGTTTCGGACACGGAATGCTGATACCTTCTCTCCACCTTGACAGTGATGACTTTGCTCTCGATGGCAATGCCGTTCGTGTCCACTTTTTCGGTATTATGCTCTCCTACTTTGGTGACGCCCGCAAGTTCGTCGGTCACTTCCTGAAACGCCTTCTTGATTTGCTCCTGTGCCGAGGCGGTTGGCACGATGGCCATCAGGACGATGGCTGCGATGATAATACTCTTTGCTTTCATAAATGAATAGTTTTAGATTTATATCTCGATGATTGTTTTGGTCTCAATCACTTCATAGTCGCCCGCCTCGTTGGTCACGAGCACCACATTGGCAGGTTGCGGCGTGGCGTTGAAGGTGGCTTGGATGATGTGGTTGCGCATCTCCTGCTCCTCGCGCAGGATGGTTTCCTCGCACTCGCTCAGCATCTGAATGGCAATCGCCACGTTCCGTTCCGAACGCCAGATGCCGTTGCCGAGCGTGTCGGAAATCTCAGTCGAGCGTGCCCGATTGCTTGATTGGTGCGCCCCGATTGCTCGATTGGTGCGCCCCGATGGCTTAGTTGGTGCGCCCCGATTGCTTAGTCGGTGCGCCCCGATGGCTTGATTGGTGCGCCCCGATTGCCTGATTGGTGCGCCCCGATTGCTCAATTGGGTGCACTCAGTTTTATTATCGGGTGCACTCAGTTTGGCAATCGAGTGGGGAGCCTTATTGAACTCATAGTACACTCCTACGCCTATCGCTATCAACAGACAGGCAGCGGCAGCAGACATCCAGCCCCACCAATGTCTCCGATGGCTGGCAGCAGGCTTCGTGTCCATCCGCTCCCTCAGACGTTCTGTGAAGTCCGTAGGCAGTGACGGCGTATTGGCATATCGGCGTCGCAGCGCTTCGCGCAAGTCGGTGTCTTTATTTGTTTTCATGTCTTTTGAAGTTGCTTGTGGAGTTTCTTACGTATTCGGTAGAGGCGGTTGGCCAATGCGTGAGGGCTTGCATCCATGATGAACGAGCATTCGTCCAGCGGACGCTCTTCGAAGTAGTGGAGCATGAGCAGCAGACGTTCGTCGGGCGGTAGCTGGTCTATCAACTCTTCCAATCGGCTGATTCGCTCCTCATTGCCTGTCGAAAGCTCCGCCTCCAGCTGCTCGTCATTGATGTCCGTCTGCCACACCTCGGAATCTTCTATCGAAACAAGCAGTGGACGACGACGTTTCATGAAGTCGAGCGTCAGGCGGTAGGCAATGCGACAAAGCCATGTGCCGAGCGATGCCCGTTGCGGGTCGTAACTGTCCATGCAGCGGAATGCACGGAGAAACGTGTCCTGCGTCAGTTCCTCAGCATCCATCACGTCGCCCACGAGTCTCACAACCATGCCAAAGACCTCCAGCCCGTAGCGACCCACCATCAGGTCTTGCCCCTTGCGTTGGTCACTCATCACGGCATCCACTATCTGTTTGTCTGTCTTCACTATCGATGAACTTTTCTTCATTTTCACTTGTTATACGACAAAAATCAGAAAATATCCCGCCCCTGCACGGGTTTTCTTTTTTGTACCTTTGCCCCCGAGAACAAAACATCATGATATGAATCCAACAATTGACACATATCGTTTGACAAGTATGGAGGAGCCTTCGGATGCCGTTCTTTCACAACTGATGAAAGAGGCTGCAGAGGAAGCTACGAGGCTGACGAGGAGATAGACTGATTTCTTCGTCATTCTTCGTAAGTGAAAAGTTAAAAACTAAAAGTGAAAAATATAAGTTACCCACCATACGGGATGTTGGTACCCCGTTTGCAAAGGTAACTTATATTTTTCACTTTTAGTTTTTAACTTTTAATTTCTAAAAATCCCCTCCATCGCTTCCAGCACACTCAATCCTCCTTCCATAGTGCTGACGTTCTTGATGAGCAGCGATTTCCTCTCTCCATCTCTCAATGTGCATCCTCTTCCGTGACTGCCCACATAGTTGAGCACCTTCTCGAAGGCGCGGCTTTGGAAGTAGGCGTCTTCGAGGGCGAAATAGAGAATCATGCGTCCCATCTTGAGCACCACTTTCTCGATACCGAGACGTTGAGCCGCCCACTTGATGGGCATAACGGTGAGGAGCGATTCGCCCACGGATGGTATTTGTCCGAAGCGGTCGATGAGGCGCTTCTTGTAGTCTTCCAATTGCTTAGGCGAGGTGAGGGAGTCGAGTTCGCGGTAGAGACTCATGCGCTCACCGCTGTTGGGCACATACTCTTCAGGGAAGAAACCCTGGATGTCGCTTTCGATGTTGGTTTCCGTCACAAACTTCTCACCGCTGATTCTGCCCTCTTCATCCTTGTCCTCTTCGGCAAAGAGTTCGGTGAACTCGTTTTCCTTGAGTTCTTCTACAGCCTCATTCAGTATCTTCTGGTAGGTTTCATAGCCGAGGTCGGTGATGAAGCCGCTCTGTTCTGCTCCTAACATGTTTCCTGCACCACGGATGTCAAGGTCTTGCATGGCGATGTGGATGCCGCTGCCGAGGTCGCTGAAGTTCTCCACGGCTTGCAGACGGCGACGGGTTACATCGTTCAGGGCTGCGAGTGGGGGAGCGATGAGGTAGCAGAACGCTTTCTTGTTGCCTCGTCCCACACGTCCACGCATCTGGTGAATGTCGGAGAGCCCGTAGTTCTGTGCGCTGTTGATGATGATGGTGTTGGCGTTGGGCACGTCGATGCCGTTCTCCACAATCGTCGTGGAGAGCATCACGTCGTAGTCGTAGTTCATGAAGTCGAGAATGATTTTCTCCAAGTCCTGCGGATTCATTTGCCCATGACCTACACACACGCGCGCATCAGGTACATATTTGTGTATCATCTCCTCCAATTCGCGGAGGTTGCTGATTTTGTTGTTCACGATAAACACCTGTCCGTTGCGGCTCATCTCGAAGTTGATGGCTTCGGCAAAGATTTCGGGCGAGAAGGTGTGTATCTCTGTCTGAATCGGGTAGCGGTTGGGTGGGGGAGTCTGGATGATGGACAGGTCTCTGGCTCCTAATAGCGAGAACTGCAACGTGCGTGGAATAGGAGTGGCAGTCATCGTGAGGGTGTCCACATTCACTTTCATGGCTCTCAACTTCTCTTTCGTTGATACGCCAAACTTCTGTTCCTCGTCGATGATGAGCAATCCCAAGTCCTTGAACTGCACTTGTTTGCCAATCAGTTTGTGGGTGCCGATGATGATGTCCACCTTTCCTTCCTTGAGGTCGTCCAACACCTCTTTGGTTTCTTTGGCGGTACGGGCACGGGTAAGGTATTCCACCCTGACGGGAAACTCTTTCAGACGTGATGAGAAGGTCTGGTAGTGCTGATATGCCAACACCGTTGTGGGCACCATCACCGCCACCTGTTTGCCGTCTGTGGCTGCCTTGAATGCTGCACGTATTGCCACTTCCGTCTTGCCGAAGCCTACATCGCCGCACACCAGCCTGTCCATCGGACGCGGCTTCTCCATGTCTGCCTTCACGTCCTGAGTGGCTTTCAGTTGGTCGGGTGTGTCCTCATACACGAAACTTGCTTCCAATTCCTGTTGCAGGTAACTGTCCTTGCTGTAGGCAAACCCTTGCTCTTTCAGTCGGGCAGCATAGAGTTTGATGAGGTCACGGGCGATGTCCTTCACCTTGCTCTTCACCCGTTCCTTCATGCGTTCCCAAGCACCGCCACCAATCTTGTTCAGACGGGGAGCCTCACCCTTCTTGCCTTTATATTTGGAGATTTTATGCAGGGAGTGGATGGACACATACACCGTGTCTTCATGCAGGTATGTAATCTTGATCATCTCCTGCATCACATTGCCCTGTGGCACTCTCACCAGTCCTCCGAACCTTCCCACGCCGTGGTCTATATGCACCACATAATCGCCAATCTCAAACTGCTGTATCTCCTTCAGCGTCAGTGCCACCTTACCTCGATGTGCCTTGTCGCTCTTGAGGTTATATTTGTGGAAGCGGTCAAAAATTTGGTGGTCGGTGAAGAAGCACAGCTTCAGCGTATGGTCAATGAATCCCTCATGAATGGCTTTGTTGACGGGGATGATGACCGAATTAGGAATTAGGAATGAGGAATGAGGAATTGAATGTTCTGCTGATGAATGAGTGTTAATTCCTAATTGGCTACGCCGAGCTAAAGGTTCCTCATTCCTCATTCCTAATTCCTCAAGAATGCTCTGCAGACGTGCAATCTGTTTCTCGCTGTCGGCAAAGATGCAAATCTTGTAGCCTTCGTCCATCAGTCGGTGAAACTCCTGATTCACTAACTCAAAGTTCTTGTGGAAAAGAGGTTGCGGAGAGGTGTTGAAGTGTACGGACTTCTCATCCGTTGATGTGCCTTGTTTCACTTCCAAATGCCTGAACTGCACTACCTGCTTCAGGAATGTCTCCTCATTGACGACGAGACTTTCCCAATCAGCAAGGTCTCCCTCCCCATCACGGGGGAGGGTTGGGGAGAGGGTCTTCGCCTGACTCGAAAAGCCCTCATCGTGTATCTGCGCAATTTTGTCACACACAAACGTGAAGTCCTGTGTGATAATCAGCGTGTTCTTGGGCAAGAACTCCAAGAAGGAGATGTATTCAGCATTGTCCTTCTTGATGTCTGGCACTATCGTCATCGTCTCCACCTTTCCCTGACTCAGCTGGCTCTGTACGTCAAACGTTCTGATGCTGTCCACTTCGTCGCCGAAGAAGTCGATTCGGTATGGCATGTCCGATGAGAATGAATACACATCCACGATGCTTCCTCTGATGGCAAACTGCCCAGGCTCATACACATAGTCCGTATGTTCAAAACCCAACTCGAAGATGCGCTTCTCCAATTTGCTGATGTCAAACTCATCGCCCACCTTCACCGTCAACGTGTTTTCATCTAGTTCCTTCTTCGACACCACCCGTTCCGCCAAAGCATCGGGGTAGGTGACGATCAAAAGACCCTCTCTGTCCTGTCGGACATCTCCCCCATGATGGGGAGAGCCATCCGGCGTGTTTGTTATCGGAAAAGACTCCGCATGGCTTCCCTCCCCATGATGGGGGAGGGTCAGGGAGAGGGTCTGCATCCTCAGAATCTCATTACCTGCATCCTTCTGGTTGTATTTGATGGCACGTTTATATGACGAAGGGAAGAACAGCACCCTTTCGTCACCCATCATCTGTGTCAAGTCGTGGTATAGGTAGCCCGCATCGTCCATATCGTTCATCACCACCAGCATGTTGGGGTTGTTGCCCCTTCCGTTCATGATGGATGCCAACAACAGAGCAACTGACGAACCGCATAGTCCGTCAGCCCTCAATTCTTTAGCCTTGCCAGTTCTGATGCGCTTGGCAAGTTCTCTCACCTCCTCCGAGGAGGCAAGAGCAGAAAGTACCTTACTTGTTTCCAAATGATTAAATCCTCAAAAATGTATCCTCGCCGCATGGCTTCCCTCCCCATTACGGGGGAGGGTCGGGGCGAGGGTCTTCTTTATGCCACGCCCATCACCATTTTGGGCTCATACACTCTTGCAAACAACTGCAGGAAGAACAGCGTGTCTTTCGATGGGCTCACCAGCTTCTTCAGTTCGGCAATCTTGGATGTCTTGTTGTCGGATGGAGTAGAATCGTTCATAGGCAGATTTGCTTTTACGTTTTCTCTTTCTACAATCAATAACGAGCAGAAAAAGCGTTTATTATGCAAAACTGCATATTTATTTTTATGCACTTATCTCTCCAGCCTTGTCAAGTGCCAGTTGCGCCATGATTTTCTTCTTGCACTTCTTATGCATCCAGATGCAGAAGACAATCAACAGGACGATGATGGGCAACACGAGGTAGTCGCTGATGCCTACATTCATCACGATGGAGTCGTAGATGCCGTGTGCAATCACAGGCACTGCCAAGATGCTGACACCATTCAGGAAGGAACGCTTCACGAAGTGGTATTGTGCATAGTAGAAACCCATCAGCACGGCAAAGGCATAATGTCCAGGCACAGAGAAGATGGCACGCATGATGCCGACTGATGCCCAGTTGTCATCCAGCACCACATAACCGATGTTCTCGACGGTGGCAAAACCCAAACCCACGCACACCGCATACACGATGCCGTCGTAGTGCTCGTCGAAATACGGATTCTTCCGCAACACCAGCCACAACGCCAACAGTTTGAAACACTCCTCAGGAATGGCAGCCACAAAGAACGCATCCGCACAATGACCGATGAATGACTGTGACTCTCCACCTTCTCCAAACAAGATGGTGCTCACAAACTGTTCCACACAAATGATGGGGATGACCGTGGCAGCACCCAGCAGAATGGCTTTCCAAATCTTCCCCTTCGGTTCAGGTTTCGCATCCTTCTTGAAGATGTAAATCAACAACAGGACGGCAGGCAATACCGCAATTGCCAAAGCAATAAAAAATGGCATAATGATGAATAGTTTATTTTGTTTTTATTTGAAAATCATCTGTGCGAACTGATAGATGCTTTCACGCCATACAGGCCATGTGTGGCCGCCTGGGTACTCATAGTAGTCATACTTGATGCCGATTTCATCGAAACGGCGGCGCATCTCCTTGCAGTTCTCGTAGGCGATGTCTTCCTGACCTCCCATCGACATCCACAACTTCTTGATGTTCTTATTGTAGAGGTCTTTCTTCTCTTTCAAAGTCGTGTAGTTCTTCTCGTTGTCACCACCCCTGCCAGGACCACCATTATTCTTGAACCAACCCGAACTGAACACACCTACGTAACTGACGAGGTCTGGCTGTGCGATGAGCGTGTTGAGGGTGTGGATGCCTCCCATTGAAAGACCTGCCAATCCTCGGTTCTCCATTCCCTTTTTGGCACGGAAATTTTTCTCCACAAAAGGAATGCCTTCCTGAGTCAGTTCAGCGGTGAAGTCACGTGTGTTGCCGTCGAGCATGGCGATGATCATGGGCACAGCCTTGCCTTCAGCGATGAGGTTGTCGAGGATGATGTCGGTGAGTCCCTGCTGATTCCAGCCACGTTCATCTTCACCACCGCCATGTTGGAGATACAACACGGGGTAGTCCCTTTTCTCTTGGTCATACATGGGTGGAGTATATACATACATGGTTTTCCATGCGTTATCTACATGCGAGTAGTAGCGTTTGCGGTGCACGTCGCCATGAGGCACATCTTTGAAGGCGAAGCGGTCTGCCTTCGTGGCATCGTATGGAATCTCCAAACCGCTCGACATCATGCTACATCCGTAGAATGACTCGCTGTTGGGGTCTGCCACCTGCACACCGTCAATATATAGGAAATAGTAATGAAAACCTTCTGTCTGCGGGTCGGTGGTGCATGTCCACACGCCATTGTCACCCTTCTGCATGTCATAGCGTTTTCCGAGGTCTATCTGTACTTGCTGGGCATTGGGTGCCTGAATGCGGAACACAACACGGTTGTCGGGCAGCACTCGTGGGTATTGCTTGCCACGGATGTTCCATAACGAAGGCTTGCCTGGCAGGTCTTGCTGTTGACGGGCAGGACCGAACTGTGCGCTGGCTGTGAGCGACATGACGCACAATAGGATTGCTGATAAAAGGTGTTTCATGTTTTTGTTATTGATAAATGAATAAATAGTAGTTTTGTTCTTGCAAAGATACGATATTTTTTCTTACCTTTGCACACAAAGCACAACAGAAATGATTGATTCGAGCATATTGCAGGGTAAGAAGGCGGCATTTTTCACGCTGGGCTGTAAATTGAACTTCGCAGAAACGAGCTCCGTGGCGCAACAGTTGGAGCGTTATGGGGTAAGGAAGGCGCAGAAAGGTGAGGTGGCTGACTTGGTGGTGGTGAATACATGCAGCGTGACGGAGGTGGCTGACCACAAGTGCAGGCAGGCGATTCATCGGTTGGTGAAAGCGCATCCGGGTGCATTTGTGGTGGTGACAGGTTGTTATGCGCAGTTGAAGCCACAAGATATTATCGAAACGGAGGGTGTGGATTTGGTGTTGGGGAGTGAACAGAAGGGGAACATCATACCGATGATTCTCGAAGGCATGACCCAGACCCTCCCCTCACCCTCCCTACAGGGAGGGAGTGGTATCCCTATCAATGAGAATACAAACGAGCAAGGTAACTGCTCCCTCCCTGTAGGGAGGGTGAGGGGTGGGTCTGCATGGTCTTTTTCCCCTGCCTGTTCCCGTGGCGACCGCACCCGCTATTTCCTGAAGGTGCAGGACGGCTGCAACTACTACTGCACCTATTGCACCATCCCGATTGCCCGTGGACGAAGCCGCAACGGCAGTATTGCCTCTATGGTGCAGCAGGCAGAGCAGGTGGTGCAGGAGGGTGGCAAAGAGATTGTCATCACGGGTGTGAACATCGGTGACTTCGGACGTTCCACAGGTGAGACCTTCTTCGACCTCGTCAAGGCACTCGATGGGGTGGAGGGCATCGAACGCTACCGCATCTCAAGCATCGAACCGAACTTGCTCACTGATGAAATCATTGAGTACTGTGCGCAGTCACGTGCCTTTATGCCTCACTTCCACATTCCCCTCCAGAGCGGATGCGATGAGGTGTTGAGGCTCATGCACCGCAAGTATGATACGGCACTCTTCCGCCACAAGATAGAGAAGATACGTTCCGTCATGCCCGATGCCTTCATCGGAGTCGATGTCATCGTCGGCACGCGTGGCGAGACGGAGGACTATTTCCAACAGGCATACGACTTCATGGAGAGTGTCGATGTTTCCCAATACCATGTCTTCTCCTACTCCGAACGTCCTGGCACTAAAGCCCTCGAAATCCCCCATGTGGTCACGCCGCAGGAGAAGCACGAGCGCAGTCAGCGTGTCCTCGCTCTCTCGGCACAGAAGACCCGCGACTTCTACAGTCGATTCATCGGCACCACCCGTCCCGTCCTCCTCGAACATGCCTCCCCCCGCAAACCCTTCATGAACGGCTTCACCGACAACTACATCCGTGTCGAAGTGCCCAACCGCCCCGACCTTGACAACCAAATCGTACAGGTCATCCTCGGTGCCATGAACAAGGAAGGCGATGCGCTGATAGGAGAACTGGTGGATTGATGATAAAAATACAATCATGAAGAAATTAGCAATTGTCATATTGAATTGGAACGGTGCTGACATGATGCGCCAGTATCTGCCTACGGTGCTGAAGAACAGCGTGGGCGATGTCATTGTGGCAGACAATGCCTCCACCGACGGAAGTGTGCAGATGCTTCAGCAGGAGTTCCTCGAAGTGCCCGTCATTGTACTCGAAGAGAACTTTGGCTTCGCCGAAGGCTACAACCGTGCCCTCGCACAACTCCCCGACTACGAATACTACCTTCTCCTCAATTCCGATGTGGAGATACGTCAAAAGGACTGGGATGCCCCCATGATTCAGTATATGGATGCACACCCCGATTGTGCCGCTTGTCAACCCAAACTGCTAAAGCTCCAGACCCTCCCCTCACCCTCCCTAGAGGGAGGAAGTAGTATCCCCGCTAATGAGGACAAAGACGCCCAGCGCGTGGGCTGGTTCGAGTATGCAGGTGCTGCAGGTGGTTTCCTTGACAAATACGGTTACCCCTTCTGTCGTGGACGTGTGTTCGACACCATCGAGCCCGATGAAGGACAGTACGATGACATCGTTCCCCTCCTGTGGGGTACGGGAGCCGCCCTTATGGTACGTGCCTCTGATTGGTGTGAGAGTGGGGGACTCGATGCCCGTTTCTTTGCCCACATGGAGGAGATTGACCTCTGCTGGCGACTCCGCACGATGGGCAAGAGCATTGTCTGCATTAGTGAGAGTAAGGCGTACCACCTCGGAGGAGCCACCCTCAATCAGGGCAATCCGCGCAAGACCTTCCTCAACTTCCGCAACAACCTCCTCATGCTCTACAAAAATCTTCCCGACGCAGAACTCAAGAGTGTGATGCGTACTCGCTGCTTCCTTGACTACCTCGCTGCCCTCCAGTTCCTCCTCAAGGGCGACACCAAGAATTTCTCCGCCGTATTCAAGGCACGCCGAGCCTTCTGCGACCTCCGCCCCGATTTTGAGAAAGACCGTCGCCACATTCAGCAGCTTCGCAAGAATGAGCGCGTCCCCGAACGTGTCAACTTCTCCCTCCTCTGGCAATATTATGTGAAAGGAAAGAAAAAGTTTAGCGAGTTGACAGTTGATAGTTTATAATTGAAAGTTTTAGCCTGTTGAGCGGATGAGTGAAGGAGAGGTATTAATGGAGCTTGCAAACTGTTTGTAAACTCCGTTTTTTGTTTCTTTTTGTAAATGCAAAGTATTTGCAAACTGTTATTGTTGGCGAGAAATATGGAAAACTGTAACTTTGTCGTCGAAAACCTACAACAAAAATGAAACAATGAAAAAGATTCTGTTTTTATTTGCTCTGCTGCTGGCTGTGTCGGCACAGGCACAGGAGTCAGTCAAGGCTCAGCAAGTGAAGTACACCGTCAAGGGTGTCAGCAAGGAAAACGGCAAGACGGTCTATTTGGAAGACAAGTTGACCTCCCGAGTGGTAGATAGTGCCGTCGTAGCCAAAGGCAAGTTTGTGTTCAAAGGTGTGGCAGATAAGGATGCCATCTTTGCCATCACCTTCGACAAAGACAACTGGCAGAGTTGGCACACCCTGTTTTTCAATGACGGCAAAGCCATCAGCGTCAACATGAACGACAGCACACTGAAGGGCTCGCCGCTGAACGAACGGCTGGCCTATTATAACAAGGAAATTCTAGGTCTGCCTGGTAGTTATTATCCAGAATATAAATATAAAATGGTGAAAAAGATGTTTGAAGAGGAACACGAAACGTTGCTGCCTGCTGCGCTCATTGTGGAAGGTCAAAGGACTTTTGGGTCAAAAGGATTGCTTCGTATGTTGGAAAAGAAGCCCGCCTATGCTGAGCATCCAAGGGTTAAACAATATGCGGAGGGGATAAAGAGGATGGCTACGGCAGCAGTTGTCGTGACATCGGGCAGAACAGATGAGCAGAAAGCAGCCGACAGGGATGCGAAGGATGCCTTCATCGGTCAGCAGTTCACCGACTTCGAGATGGCAGACACGCTGGGCACTGCGCACAAACTCAGTGAATACGTTGGCAAAGGGCGTTGGGTGCTCATCGATTTCTGGGCCTCATGGTGTGGCCCTTGTCGTGCCGAGATGCCCAATGTGGTGGCGGCATACGAGAAATACCATCCAAAAGGGCTTGACATCGTTGGCGTGTCTCTTGATGGAAACAGGATTCCGTGGGTGAAAGCCATCGCCAGTCTAAAGATGCCGTGGGTGCATCTTTCTGACCTGAAGGGAAGGGAATCGCTGGTCACTAAGGTCTATAAAATCAACGCCATCCCCGACAACCTGTTCATCGACCCGCAAGGCAAGATTGTGGCGCGTGACCTTATGGGAGAAGAATTGTACACCAAATTGACGGAAATCTTTGATGGAAAAAATTAGATGTTATGAACATTTTTTGTAAAGTATAAGACCGATATGAAAAAGATGATGATTGTAGCCTTGTGTCTTGGTTTGTTGTCGTGTCAGCAAACGGTACCGAGGCAGGATGTGCTGGAAGTCATTTTCCCCACGGGTACGGAAGGCTTTGTGGAGGTAACTTTCGGTGCGGAAGGAGAGCGATGTGACACGTTGCCGATAGTGGATGGACGGCTACTGATGGAAAAAGACAGTCTGCCAGTGACAGTCACATTGAAGTATCTGAAAGAACGAGATGCCGACGACAAGGTGTGGTTGGCGGTGCAGGGCGCCCATGCACGATGGGGAAGCATCCCATTGGGGTATGGCCGCACGGAGGTTACATTCGATTCGCTTACGCCTCAGGTGTCCGTGGGACGCATTGCAGACGAGTATGGCGATTTTGATGCCAACGATGTGTTCTTCAATGCCCCTCAACATTTTCGGAGTCAAGACTTCCTGAAAGCCCATTCTGAAAGTGTCCAGGCATTGCACCTCTTGTCGAAATCGTGGGATGCCGACACCTTGCAGATGGCTCTGGATTGTTTCTCTGAGTCTCTGCGCAATTCCCAACGAGGACAAGAACTGCAGCAACTCATTTTGGCTCGCAAAGAGCGGGGTGGGGTGGCAAGGCTTTTCCCCATGTGGGACACGGCAGGGAGAGCCCATACTTTCGAGGAGTGTCTGGATGGGAAAGAATATATGCTGCTGAACCTGTGGGCGAGTTGGTGTGGCCCCTGTCGTGCCGAGATACCCGAACTGATAGCATACGAGGAAGAATGTCGTGACCGTGTGGCATTTGTCAGCGTGACCATCGACGAAGACAGAGACGCTTGGCTGAAAGCGGTGGATGAACTGCCGAAATGCACATGGGCAAACCTCTCTACGAAGTTTGATGGCAGCCCAAAAGGACGACCACGTCCCCCTCTCTTCAACAATGGCTTCGTTCCTTTCTTCTATATTCTCGACCACGACGGAAAGACGGTGTATAGCTCGCTCGAAGCGGATGGAGATGAGAAGCCATTGGATGGTGCTAAGAAACGGCTCAAAGAACTGCTGACAAAGTCAAATGGGCTTTGATAAAAGCCGATGCTTTTGCGAGTTGACAGTTGATGTTCTTCTCGTTGTCAGGTATCATCGTAAACTCCCTTAACTTCGATTACTTCGAGCGGAGCGATAACTTCAGCCAATAGAAAGTTGAAAATTTCTTCTCAAAAGTTTGTTAATGTGAAAGAAAAGCCCTACCTTTGCGAAAGTTAACAATCTTATTATGAAGAAACCCTGTCGCTCTATACTCCTTTCGGTGATGTTCATCACCTTTTTGACGTGTGGCATGAAGGCACAAGAACGCGTGGTGCAGATGCCTAATCGCGACCAACTCATGTCTGCCCATATCCGGGTACTTTTCCAAGATAAAGAAGGCTATATGTGGTACGGTATGAAGTCCGACGGACTCTACCGCGACGACGGCTACAACCTCGTCTCCTTCCGTGCCGACTACCTCCATCCCGAGTTGCAGATGAACAACAACATCATGTCACTCTGCGAAGACCAATCCAACCGACTCTGGATAGGTACCAAACGCGGACTCTATGTGCTCGACAAGCATGACTACAACATCCGTCCCACAGGTGACCAAAAACTGCAGATATGGACGATGGATGCCCTCAAGGCAAGCACCGGCGATTCCATTTGGGCATTCGCCAACAACCATCTGCTTACCTATGACCGCGACGGAAACTGCACCACTCAGACACCCGTTGAGTCCAACCCCCTCATCACCCCCGACCGCAAGCAAATCACCGACCTTCGTGGCAACGTGTGGCAGATTGACGACTATGGAATGGCAACCGTGCGCACACGCCCATTCGTCATCTGTGAAGAAGTGAACCTCGACACAGTTCCCCTGCGTCATTTGGTGCCCGTCAGTCGTGCAGGCACTCTGCCGCCCGACACGAAAGTACATGCCGTCTGGCATGCCACCGACGATACCAAGTGGATAGGCACCAGCATCGGAATCATGAAAGTGGCGCCCGGCGCTGAACCCGAAGAGGTGGGTCCCCACTTCGGAGTGGTCAACACCCTCTCCCCCTCCGATGACGGCACCATCTACCTGAACACCGAATGGCAAGGACTCATCAGCTACAAGAATGGCGTCATCGCCAAGCTCGACTCCACCATCCGCAACGCCTCCGCCCTCTGCCTCGACAACCGTAACCTCTGGATTACCACCTCCGACGGCAGATTGCTCGTCTATGATGTGGTGGAAAAGACCATGGAGGATAAATCAGCCGACTGCCGTCTGCGTGGCGATACACCTTGGGGCATCGTGGTCATTAACAGCTACGTGTGGGTGCTCTTTAACCAGTACATCATCCTCTATTCTCCCTGTCAGAACTTGCTGCAATACGTCTTTCCAGCCGACCTCGACCCCCACCCCCTCTTCTTCCGGGGCATCTATACCGACGGTGACAGGCGCATCTTTATTGAGTGTGAAGAAAAGGCCTACGAACTCAAATGGGCATTCAGCGAGGAAAAGCCTGTCATGCAGGAGAAAGTAACCCTCTCCGCCTACGAGACCATCCACGGAACCTTCTGCTTGGGCTTAGGTCAACGTGAGCTACACTTGGCAGCCAACGAACGTGTGGTACACCTCTTCTTCACCACCTTCGACCACCTCCACACCAGTCACATCCGCTTCGCCTACCGCCGTGGCGGCGAAGAAGACGGTGGAGAATGGCAATACCTCGAACCCGGTCAGAACGATGCCCGCATCACCCAGCTCACCCAAGGCGAAAACATCATTCAGGTGAAAGCCACCGATGCCTTTGGCGAATGGAGCGACCAAATTACCACCATCACCATCCACGTCGAAGCCTACTGGTACGAAACCGTCTGGGCATTCATCACCTACGGCGTCCTCGCTGCCATCCTCATCGGTTGCATCATCTGGTGGAGAAATAAGGTGGTAAAGAAAAAAGCCCAAAAGAAAAAGGAATTGGAGGAAAAAATGAAGAAGGTGGAAATTGTGGAAGAGTAGGAAACTTCCACTCGCGCATGTTTGTGTTCCCCACTCGTGAACGTAAGTGTTCCCCACTCGCGAACGTAAGTGTCCCTCACAAACGAGTTGCAAACTGTTTGTGTCGTGTAAAGAAATAGGTTAAGGTCAGCAGGAGAGTATAGCAGAGGATGGTCGTGAGTGTGTTGGGATGCCATTCAATTGTTGCGAAAGGAAATGAGGCTATGGCTTCGGTGATACTGTTCATGGTGGTGGCTGTCCAGTTGAGCAGGTCGGTGAGGAAACTATTGATGGGGGCGCACCAGAGAAATGCCCACCAGAGGATGGAACTCCACATGAGGAGATAGACAAAGAGGGTGAGGACAAGGTTGCTGAAGATGGAGAGAGTGGAGAAACTGCCGAAGTGGTAGGCTACGAGTGGTGCTGTGAAAAGGGTGCAGATAAATGTGATGGCAATGATTTGGAGAATAAAAGGCGTTCTGGCGTTGATGAAGTGCTGGCTTAAAAGACCGATGCCGAGAATGGAGGCAAAAGATAGCTGGAAACCGATGTCATACAAATAGAAAGGATTGATGCAAAGCATGACGAAGAAGGCAATGGCGCAGGGGTTGAGGGATATGGCTTCTCGGGAGAAGCTTTGGCAGAGCAGGAGAATGGTGAACATAAGGCTGGCTCGAATGAGCGAGGGTGATGCACCCGCTATGAAGGCATAGAGCCAGAGGACTGCAATGATGAAGAGGTTGCTGACCCATTGCCAACGAAGGGGAAGCAAGGGCTTGAGGAAGAAAAACTGTATGATGAGGATGATGATGCCGACGTGGAAACCTGAAAGGGCAAGTACGTGACTGACACCCGCATGGGCATAAGCCGTGCGGGTGTCTTTGGAGAGGTGGGACTTCTGCCCGATGGTCATGGCTTCGATGATGTTGCCAGCTTCTCCGTTGATACCATGCTCATCATAGATGGTGTGCAGTTTTCCTTGCAAAGATTTTGCTATGGAGAAGAGCGACGGGGATGATTGGCAAGAATGAACAAACCATTGGTTGGGTGGAGTATAAGCAGTAGCGCAGATTCCTCGATGGAAAAGATAAGTGTTGTAGGTTTTGAAGGTGTCGTTCTCGCAGGTGTTGGTGGCGTTGAGGTGACGAATGTTGGCAAAAATGGTGTCACCAATATGAATGGTGGAGAACGTGATGCTGTCATGCTGGGGCGCTACCTTGTCTTTTCCAATATATAAAAGAAGTTGCACCCCATTTTCTTGTTCCAACAATAGTGCCCACGAACGGGCTTTTTCTATTGGTGCTTCTGTCAGGACACCTTGACAGAAGGTGGTATCTTGGGGCGTTCCTTGTTCTATGTGTCGATATTTTTCCGTGTGAAACGTCATGCCGATGAGGAAGAAGAGGAACATGACAATCACTCCGAACTTACTATCTCTATAAATATCGGAGGTCTTGATGAAGAAAAAGGAGAAGGCGAGTACGGCACAACAAAGAATGAACAAAACCACCAAGTCCATGTGGCTAACAAATAGATTCGCCCCAATCATTCCCAAGGTGAAAGGAATGATGAGGCGAATAAGAGGGTACAGTTCCCACTTCATCACAACCCCTTTAATTCTTTGATGCGTTCTTCTGGGTTTTCGGCTCCGAAGACGTAGCTGCCGGCTACGAGGACATCGACGCCTGCGGCGACGAGCCGGGGGGCGGTGTCGTGGTTGACGCCACCATCCACTTGGATGAGGGCATGGCTGCCGCTGCTCTGTATAAGCTGCTTGAGTTTCTTGACTTTCTCGATGGAGTGTTCGATGAATTTCTGTCCTCCAAAACCGGGGTTGACGGTCATGAGGAGCACCATGTCAACGTCTTGGATGATGTCGTCGAGCACACTCACGGGTGTGTGGGGGTTGAGGGTGACGCCTGCCTTCATGCCGGCATCGTGTATCTGCTGGATGGTGCGGTGAAGGTGGGGACAAGCTTCGTAGTGCACGTTCATCATGTAAGCTCCGAGTGCCTTGACCTGCTCGGTGAATTTGCCGGGGTCAACAATCATCAGGTGTACGTCGAGGGGCTTCTTGCATATCTTGGCGACGGCTTGGAGAACAGGGAACCCGAAACTGATGTTGGGCACGAAGACGCCGTCCATCACGTCGAGGTGGAGCCAGTCGGCTTCACTGCGGTTAAGCATGTCGATATCTTTTGTCAAATTGGCAAAGTCGGCTGCGAGGAGGGAGGGGGAGAGAGTTATCATTATATTTAGTTAGGAATTTGGAGTTTTTAACATCAACTTTCATTTCAGGGTGAAAGTGGTTTGTCCTATCATCTGTTTGTCACAGAAGAGGAAGAGTTTGTAGGTGCCGGCTTCGAGGAATTCGGTGACGTCGGTGTACATGGTCACTTTCTCTTCTTCGCCTGTGTAGTCAATGTATTTCTTTTCGGTGTACTCAAGGGTGGTGTTCTCATAGGGGAACGTGCCTTTATTGCCCATGACGGAGTTGTCGGGCTTGAGAATGCGGGCGTAGAGGGTGCGCTGTCCGTTCTGTGCGGTGACGTTCTTGACGATGGTGAAGCCGAAGGCGAGTTTCTTGACGTCCTTGACTTTCTTGGCGTCTTTGCTTTTCTTGTCTTTGGGAGTGACCCAGAATCCAGTGGCATCGAGTTGGGCGGCGATGTTCACCTTGTCCTTGAGTTGGTTGCGCTCGGTGGAGAGGTTGGTGATCTGGGTGTTTGCCACGCTGATCTGTTCCTTGATTTGGGTGTTCTCTTCGTGGAGCGACTGGTTGATGCGGTTGAGGGAATCAACCTGCATGATGTAGCTGCGGAGGACTTCGCGCAGAGAGGCGATTTCGGCTTTGAGCCGTTTGATTTCAGCAGCGTCTGTGGCTTTGGTGCGTTCGAGCTCTTCAAGCAACTGTTGGGTGTGGCGACGCTCGTTTTCTATCTGCGCGATGAGGCTGTCGTTGCTGAGCTGGCTCTGCAGCATCTCATATTGGAGGTCGAAGTCGCGGTATTGGGTTTCCATCTCCTGCTTTTCGAGTTCGGCAAGTTCCTTGAGGTCTTCGTTCTCCTGCAGGAGGGGTTTGGTGTAGAAGTGGTGGTAGGTGAGCACAGCGGCGGCGATGGCGATGAGTGCCACGACGACTCCGATGATGATGAGGAGGGTGCTGTGCTTCTTTCCCTGTTGTTCTGTCTGTATGTTTGTTTGTTCGTCCATGTCTTTTGGGTGGTAATTGCTATATTCTTTGCAAAGGTAGTAAAGAATTAGGAATTAGGAATTAGGAATTAGGAATTATTTTCATACCTTTGCAAAAAATAAGTGGAAGTACATGCTGAAAAGAGTGATTACGCCGCAGGAAGTGGCGATGGCGAAGAAGGATTTTGATGAGTGCAGGAACGTGGTGGCGGTGTGCCACACGTCGCCTGATGGTGATGCGATTGGCTCGTCGTTGGGCTTGTATGAGTATCTGAAGCGGAAGGGAAAGCAGGTGACGGTGATTGTTCCGAACTATTTCCCCGATTTTCTGCACTGGATGAAGGATGCGGACAAGATTGTGCGTTTTGACCGTCAGAAGGCGGCTTCGTATGCGGCGCTGAAGTTGGCTGACTTGATTTGCTGTATGGACTTCAACGATATGAGGAGGATTGACGAGCTGGGTGTGGCTGTGGGGAGGATGCGCTGCAAGCGGTTGCTGATTGACCACCATCTTGACCCTGTGCGTGAGCAGTTTGGTCATATCATCTCGCACCCGGAAATGAGCAGCACGAGTGAACTGCTGTTCCGTCTGCTGGATGCGATGGGGGAGACGAAGAACCTGACCTTCGCGGCGGCGGAGGATTTGTATGCGGGCATTGCGACGGACACGGGCTTCTTCTCGTTCAACAGCAATGACCCCGACTTGTTTGTCATTGTGAGTGAACTGATGAGGAAGGGTATAGACAAGGACCGCATCAACCGCAACATCCAGAATAACTACTCGGCTGACCGACTGAAGTTCATCGGGTATGTGCTGTATGAGAAGCTGCAGGTGTTTCCCGACCTGCACGCTTCGGTGTTTGCCATCAAGAAGGAGGAGCTGGCGCAGTTCCACTATGTGAAGGGTGATATGGAGGGTGTGGTGAACATGCCGCTGCAAATCAAGGGGCACAAGCTGAGCATCGCTTTGCGGGAGGATACGGAACGTCCGCTCATTAGGGTGTCAACACGTTCGGTGGATGACCTGCCTTGCAACGAGTTCTGTGAACAGTTCTTTAATGGTGGCGGTCACAAGAATGCGGCTGGCGGCACACTGGAGTGCTCGATGGAGGAGGCGGTTGAGCTTACGATGAAGGCGCTGGAGGAATGGAGAGAAAGGCTGGAGAATTAGGAATTGAATCCCTGAACTTTAACTAAGCAAACGTCGATAACTCCGAGCGAAGCGCTCACTTTTATAACTCTATAACTCCCATAGAAGTCGAGTTTGCGAACTTATATGAAATAAATAAAATTCTATATGATATGAAGAAAAAGGTTGTGTTTTTAATGACGATGCTGGCTGCGTTGGGTGTGAGTGCTCAGGTGGCGAGTGTGGCAAGTCCTGACGGACGACTGAAAGTGAATGTGGATGTGAAAGGTGGAAAGCCTGTGTATGAGGTGACGTATGACGGAAAGCAGATGCTGGATGAGAGTCCCCTGGGTTTTGTGGCAGACAATGGTGACTTCTCGCAAGGGGTGAGCTTTGTGGAGAAGAAGGAGGCGCATCTGGCGTTTGATTATGACCTCTCGCGCTCGAAGTTCAGCAAGGTGCATGTTGATGCGAACCAGCTGGTGGTGACGCTGAAGAATGCGCAAGGCAATCCGTATGACGTGGATTTCCGCGTGAGCAACAATGACGTGGCGTTCCGCTATGCCATTCCGAACCATCCGAGCCGCCGCAACGAGAAGAAGTTCTCCATCCGTATCATGAAGGAGGCGACGGGCTTTGATTTCCCAAGTCAGACGACGACGTTCCTCACGCCCCAATCTGATGCAATGATTGGTTGGAAGGGCACGAAGCCCAGTTATGAGGAGGGTTATGGCTATGACGAGCCGATGAACAAGCGGAGCCAGTATGGACATGGATATACGTTCCCAGGGTTGTTCCATATCGGGAACGCGTGGGTGCTGGTGTCGGAGACGGGTGTGGATTCACGCTATTGTGCTTCACGTCTCAGCGACATGAAGGGTGACGGTCTCTACACCTTGGAGTTCCCCATGCCGGAGGAGAACAACGGTAACGGTACGGTGGAGCCAGCGTTTGCCCTGCCCGGTGCAACTCCTTGGCGCACTATTACGGTGGGTACATCGCTGAAGCCTATCGTGGAGACAACGATTCCTTGGGACTATGTAGAGGCTCGTTATGACACGCCTCATCATTATGAGTTTGGTAAGGGTACATGGAGCTGGATTGTGTGGCAGGACAACTCCATCAACTACGACGATCAGGTGAAGTACATCCAGCTGTCGAAGGCGATGGGCTTCAAGTATGTGCTGATTGACAACTGGTGGGACACGAACATCGGTGAAGAGAAGATGACGGAGCTGGTGAAGTATGCGCAGAGCCAAGGTGTGGATGTGTTCCTATGGTACAGCTCCAGCGGTTGGTGGAACGATATTGAGCAGGGACCTATCAATGTGATGAGCGACCCCATCAAGCGTAAGCAGTATATGCGTTGGATGAATCTGATTGGTGTGAAGGGCATCAAGGTGGATTTCTTTGGTGGTGACAAGCAGGAGACGATGCGCCATTATGAGCAGATTCTTTCTGACGCTGATGACAACCACATCATGGTCATCTTCCACGGATGCACGATTCCCCGTGGATGGGAAAGGATGTACCCCAACTATGTGGGCAGTGAGGCGGTGCTGGCTTCGGAAAACATCTATTTCAGTCAGGGCGCTGCGGACAAGGAGGCTAAAGATGCTGCCACGCATCCGTTCATCCGTAATGCCATTGGTTGCATGGAGTTCGGTGGCTGTTTCATGAACCGCCACATCCGCAAGGGTAACCGTGGGGGCAACACCCGCAAGACTTCGGATTGCCACGAACTTGCCACTTGCATCCTTTTCCAGAATCCTATCCAGAACTTCGCCATCACGCCCGAGAATCTCCCAGCTGACGGTACTGACATGTCAACCATCGACTACAACGCCCCCGGTGCTCCTGCTCCTGCCATCAGCATGGACTTCCTCAGAGATGTGCCGACCACATGGGACGAAACGGTGTTCATAGATGGTTACCCGGGCAAGTATTGTGTGCTTGCCCGCAGGAATGGTGACACGTGGTATATAGCAGGCAATAATGCCACGGGCGCACCGCTTACTCTCAAACTGAATCTTCCCATGCTGCAGAAGGGTGACAAGGCAACACTCTATAGCGACAACCTCAAAGACCGTGAGCCTCAGAAGACGGAACTGAAAGTGAGCAACCCGAAAGCTGTCAGTGTCACGATGGTGGATCAGGGAGGATTTGTGATTATTAAGTGAAAAGTGAAGAGTGAAAAGTGAAAAATCTAAGTCACCTGCCATGTGGGGTGTAGGCGTCGCATTAGCCTAATTTTCAACTGTCAACTGTCAATTATCAACTTAAAATTTCATGGCAAATAAGGTAGTTATTTCGACGAATATAGCGCAAGCACTGACGGAGGCTGTGGGAGAGGTGAAGCACGACAGGCTGTTTCTCCTGATGGATGAAACCACCCATCAATTGTGTCTGCCTGTGGTCAAGGACATCCCCTGCCTCAGTGAGGCTATACATATCATTATTGGTGCCACTGACACCCACAAGACATTGGACACGCTGGCAAAGGTGTGGACAGAACTGGGCAATGGAGGTGGTACCCGCCACTCACTGATGGTGAATCTCGGTGGAGGTATGGTCACCGACCTCGGTGGCTTTGCTGCCAGCACGTTCAAGCGTGGCATCAAATACATCAACATCCCCACCACACTCCTCAGTATGGTGGATGCCAGTGTGGGTGGAAAGACGGGCATCAACTTCAATGGTCTGAAAAATGAAATCGGCGTGTTCAATGCTCCTGAGACCGTGATTCTCGACGCGGAGTTCCTGAAGACGCTCGACCATGAGAATATCCTTTCAGGCTATGCCGAGATGTTGAAGCATGGACTCATCTCCAATAACGAGCACTTTGCGGAACTTCTTAATTTTGACCTCAACTCCATTGACTATCAGCACCTTGCTCAAATGGTGGGCACCTCCGTTGCTGTGAAGGAGCGCATTGTGGAGGAAGACCCGCTGGAACATGGCATCCGTAAGGCTCTGAACCTCGGACATACAGCAGGTCACGCTTTCGAGAGTTGGGCACTGAGCCGCAAACCCTATCTGCATGGTTATGCGGTGGCTTGGGGACTCATCTGCGAACTCTATTTTTCTTGCATCAAGACTGGATTCCCCACTGACAAGATGCGCCAGACGGTGCGTTTCATCAAGGAGCATTATGGCATCTTGCCCGTCACCTGCGATGACTACGAGGAGTTGTATGGCTACATGACGCACGACAAGAAGAACACTGCTGGTATCATCAACTTCACCCTTTTGGGAAACATTGGAGACATCCGCATCAACCAGACAGCCAATAAAGAGGAGATCTTTGAAATGCTGGACTTCTTTAGGGAAAGTTGAATGTTATTATATTTAATAAGGAATAGTTATGATTAACGTGATTGACACTGAGATAGAGGGTGTGAAGATTATTGAGCCTAAGCTCTTTGGCGATGCTCGGGGATACTTCTTCGAGTCGTTCTCGCAGCGTGAGTTTGAAGAGAAGGTGTGCAAGACGGTGTTTGTGCAGGACAACGAGAGCCAGTCGGTGGCTGGTGTGGTGAGAGGCTTGCACTTTCAGAAACCTCCGTTCACACAGGCGAAATTAGTGCGTGTGGTGAAGGGCGCTGTGCTGGATGTGGCTGTGGACATTCGCAAGGGAAGTCCTACGTTTGGCAAGCATGTGGCATGTCTGCTTTCAGCGGAGAATCATCGTCAGTTCTTTGTGCCTCGTGGTTTTGCACACGGATTCGCTGTGTTGAGCGATGAGGCTGTATTCCAATATAAATGTGATAATTACTATGCCCCTCAGAGTGAGGGCGCCATTGCGTGGGATGACCCAGATTTGGGCATAGACTGGCAAGTGCCTACGGAGAACCGCATCCTCTCGGAGAAAGATGCGCATCACCCACGACTGAAGGATGCCGAACTGGTGTTCGACATCAACGTGCCTATTTGATTCAGATTGTAATTATGCTTTTCTGGAAGATTTGTCCAATGCAATTCTAAGGGCAATCTTCCAAGCATCCTTACCTCCCAACATCGTGTAGAAGCGGAGGAGGTTGCCGATGAACTTTTGACTGGCAGTCGGGTTGAAGTTGTCTTTTCTGAAAAGGGTTAATGACTTGACCGCCAATTTGTAGTTGTTGGACTTACCCCTTGACTTTTCACGTTGCATGTGTCCTAACAGGATGCTGGTGCGCAGATAGAGTGGATACATCAGCAGGTCGAGATGTGGATAGAGGCATGACAAATGCTGTGCGTGATAGTGAGAGAGGGGTTGAAGTATAGAAGACTGCATATCGTTGATGGCCGCCATCAAGGTGCGGTTGAAGTTCTTGTAGTTCAGAGAATAATTGTCACTCAGCACACTGTCCTTGCTGGCAATGATTTCGTGGAAAGCTTTCTCCTTGAACCACAAAATTTTGGGCTGATGCAACATCACACGTAAGCCCAGTTCCCAGTCTTCCCAAGCACGACAAGCCGTGTTCCAAGCACCGATGGACTTCAAGAAATCTGTACGGAACAGCATGTTTGCAGTACCTAACACATCACCCAAAATCTGCACACGTGGGTCTTCGGTAGGGATGTAGGTGCGGATGAAGGACTTGCCGTTGACCACCCGTTTGGTGGGGACTGCAATCATGTCATAACCTTCGACGTTGGCATTGTAGAAAGTGGACATGAAGTTGTAGTCGAAGATATCATCGCTGTCAAAGAAATACACCCATTCGGTCTTGCAAGACTTGAGTCCCTTGTTGCGTGCAGCGGCAGCACCGGGGAAGGTCTCTCGGAGAAGCGTGGTGTTGGGACGGTTCTTGATGTATTGTTCGCAGAACTGGTATGTGCCGTCCGTGCTTTCGTTGTCCACAATGATGACCTCCTTGGGAGCGATGCCCGATTTCAGAATGCTGTCGAGCGTCTTTCCTATGTGATCTCGTCTGTCTTTTACAGGGATGATAACGGTGATGTCCATGTTGATAGAATTATTTTGGTTGCAAAGATAAGTAATTTAAACTAAAAACTAAAAACTAAAAACTAAAAGTTTTAATAACTGGTCTTTTTTTGTAGGTGCAAGTATACTTTTACGTTTAGTTTTCCTACCTTTGCAAAAATTATAGGAAAAAGATGCGGATTCTTCTGTTAGGTGATTATTCCAATGTGCATGCAACACTTGCCGAGGGTTTCAAAGCCTTGGGGCATGAGTGTGTGGTGGCCAGCGATGGTGACGGATGGAAGGATTATCCGCGTGATATTGATTTGAAACGTGCATATGGTTTGAAGGGCAATGCCAGTTACTTGTGGCGACTGGTGAAGGCTTTGCCACAGATGAAAGGATTCGATGTGGTGCAGCTCATCAACCCGATGTTTCTGGAACTGAAAGCAGAACGCATCTTCCCCATATACAAGTATTTGCGCCGTAATAACAAGAAGGTGGTGTTGGGCTCTTTCGGCATGGATTATTATTGGGTGTATGTAAACTCCTATCAGCGCCCTCTCCGATACAGCGATTTCAACTTCGGCGACACTGTCCGAACGGATGAAGAGGCGGAACTGTATCGCCGTGAATGGGTTGGCACTGCAAAAGAAAGGCTCAATAGGATGATTGCCGACGACTGTGACGGCATCACTGCGGAACTTTACGAATATTGGGTGACTTATCAACAGTTTAAGGACAAGATGAGGTTCATCCCAGCCCCCATCAAGATGCCACATGCGAGGGCAGAAGGTTCTTACAGGAAGAATGGGGTGGTGAAGCTATTTGTGGGCATCAGTAAGAATCGAAGTGCCTACAAGGGTACGGACATTATGCTGAAAGCAGCGCAAGCTGTGCAGGAGAAGTATCCTGAGCGGGTGCAGTTGCAAGTGGCTGAGGGTGTTCCTTTTGCCCAATATCAGGAGATGCTGAATGGCTCAGATGCCATTCTCGACCAACTCTACAGCTACACTCCAGCCATGAATTCCCTTTTGGCGATGTCGAAAGGTATCATCAACATCGGAGGTGGAGAACCTGAAAACTACGAGATTCTGGGTGAGGAGGAACTGCGCCCCATTGTCAATGTGCAACCCACCTACGAAAGCTGCTACGAGGAAATTGAGCAATTGGTGCTTCACCCTGAGCGTATTCCTCAACTTCAAGAACAGAGCATCGCCTATGTGAAGAAGCACCATGATTACATCAAAGTGGCGCAGCAGTACTTAGACTTCTACACCACTTTGTAACGTATCCGAATAATATATGATGCGTTTTCCCTCGCTCCATCATCACTGACAGGGCGAGGGGTGTACACTTAGAGCTTAACTAATCTTTGATAAATTACTAACACGTGTATGCTATTGTAGACGGAAAGTAACCGGGAGGGTGTACTTCAACCGAACCACCTGACCACGTTGCTTGGCGGGTGTCCAGTTGGGCATTCCGCGAAGGACTCTGAGGGCTTCTATGTTCAGCGCACCATAGGCTTCCTGTGGAATATCGTTTCCTTCAGCTGTTGTGCCCTGTGCATTGACAGCGATGCCATCTGATACGGGTTTCGCGTCCTTGACGACCTTGAAGTTGCTGAGTGAACCGTCTTTCTCGATGACGAATTGTACGAGGATACGTCCCTGAACACCATGCTCTGCGGAAATCTTAGGATAGCGGATGTTCTGGGCAAGGTACTGCATGAGGGCTGCCGGACCGCCGGGATACTGCGCTGGCTCTTCAACGACTTCGAAGATGGGATCATCGTGGATGGCGTTCTGGATGGTAGGTGGTTCAACATTCCATGTGGCAAGTTTTTCCTGATCATCTCCTACTGCTTTGTAGTATTCCCTGCCGTTCACAAGGATTTTCTGAACCTTCTTGCCGTTGATGGAGTAAGAGCCGTCCTCGTTCTTCTGAACGCCTGGGAGCCTATCCACAAATGAGGATTTCACCTTGATCTCAATCACTCCATTCTTGCCTTTCTCGCCATAGACGGCTGTGGCGGCTCCATCCTTGAGGACGGTGATGCTCTCAACATCATCTTCCTTAATGTTAAGGGCTTTGGAGATGGCTTCATTGTCGAGCGTCCTGATGTCGGCAGGAAGATTGATTTCGACACCATTGACGATCACGAGTGGGTTGTCGTCATCAGGAGCTGTTGATGCTTCTTGGGTGTGGATGACGATGATGCCGTGCTTTTCCTTGTAGTTGTACTTTGCCGTTCCTTTCTCGGTCTTCAGCATTTCAAACTTGGAATTGGCGAGCAACGTCTTGTAGTTTCTCAGTTCGGCTTCAGTGGCTTGTCGCCCATCGATGAACACATATTCAGCGGTGCACTCGAAGAAGCCGTCGGCAGGCTTTCCTTCATGAGTGAAGCCAGTGATTCTGCCATACTGGTCAACGACGGGATGGATGGCGAAAGGCGTTTCGTCAACACTTTCCACGGTCGTGAGCACATTCTCTGTCACCTCGTTGATGGTTGGCACGTTGGTGGTTTCCAATGTCTTCACCATATCTTCCACGGGGTCGGTCTCAATAGGTGTGGCGAAGGTATTGATCGTCAATGCCGCCACGGGGATGGCGCAAAGTGCTTTGAGCATGAGCCATCGGTTAGAAGGTTTCTGGTACATCATAATAATACGTTTTTTGAGTGAGCCGTGATTCAGATTGTTGGTGAAAGGCTGCAGTCGATTCCCGACCACCTTCATCACGAGAAGTTGTTGATATGATTTTGCATCGATGCCTTGATTGATAACAGCCTGGTCTGCCTCATATTCATGCACCGCCTTGAGGTCGCGACTGAGGAACCAGATGAAAGGGTTGAACCACATGAGGGTCTTCATGCCTTGGAGCAGCAGGAGGTCGTAGGTGTGTCCCAAGCGGATATGCTCCTGCTCGTGGGTGAGGATATACTGACGACTACTCTCATAGTCCTTCACACTCATAACGATGTAGCGGAAGATGCTGAAGGGAGGTACGTCGTTGTTGTGCAGAATGACGGTGTTGCCTTGTGAGTCGGTGTGTCGCACGCCGCTGCTCATGAAGCGGATGAGTGAGGTGGCTTGCACCAATGTGAGGATGAGTATGATGGTGACTCCAGCCAAGTAGATCCACGTGAGTGCTTGAATCCACGTGATGCCTTGTGCTTGCTGTGCTGTGACGATAATGGGGGTCGTGTCGTGCTCAATGTAGTTCTGCACGATGTACACCTCTTCGTTCAGGGTAGTGGGGTGGGAGGTGGTGAAGTGGAACATCGGCATGACGATCGACACGAGCATGATGCCCACCAGCATGCAACGGTTGAACCGATGGAAGGTTTCTTTGCTTAGAAAGATAAAGAAACAACTGTATAGGAGTGCCAGCGTGATGGCGGCTTTGATAACGTACAACATCATGGGATTGACAATTTAACGATTTACAATGTACTATTTGCTTTTAATCATTTCCATGATTTCCTGCAAATCCTTTTCCGACACTTCTTCCTGTTTGGCGAAGAAGGAGAGCATGGATTTGAGAGAGTTTCCGAAGAAGGTGCTCTTCACTTCTTTCATCACGCGGTTGGTGTATGCCTCCCTGCTGATGGTGGGTGTGAACACGAAGGTCTTGCCGCCTCCTTCCTGCTTACGCGACTGGATGAAGCCTTTGTTGGTTAATATCTTCAGGAATGTGGCGATGGTGGAGTAGGCGGGTTTGGGTTCAGGGTACTCTTCGATGATTTCGTGGGTGGTCATCCCTTCCGCTTTCTCCCAAAGCACATTCATGATTTCCATCTCGGCTTTGGTCAGTTGTCTTTCTTCCTCGTTTCGTTTCATGTTTATTTAATGTTTTAGATATTTTTATTTAAGTTTTTAGATTTTCTGTGGCAAAGGTAATCTAAACTTTTAGATAACTCCAAATAAAAAGATGGAAAAATGCACATTAAACGAGAAGTTTAACTTTTTTTGTTAGATATTCAGCGACTTTTATTAGATATTAAGAAGGGTATTGGGATTTTTTTGTACCTTTGACGCGCAAAAAATGAACTATAAATAGTAGATATATGAATACAAGGAAATTCTTTGGGGCGGTGCTGCTGTTGCTGTGCACCGTAACCCTCCAGATGAGTGGTCAGAATGCGAATGAGACTCTGCGCCAGAAGTATGAGCGTTTGGAAAAAGATGCTGATGCCAACCCGACTGATTGGCAGAAACAGTATGCTGTGGCACAGATGCTGATACAGAAGGACAGCGAACTGCATGATCAGGAGAAGGCGAATAAGTTCTATGAACGCATCTATCATATAGTGAGTGATATCAACGATGTTGTGCCTGATTCTGTGTACAATGAAGGCTGTTACATCCTGATGCTGAATGCCATGACTAAGAGTGACATAGAAAAAACGGTCTTCTATGCAGATGAACTCATTCGCCATGCTAAGCTGAAGAATGACATACAAAACTCATTTTATATTGGTGCTAATGCCCTTATGGCTCCTATCATGATCATGCTTGAGCGTTCGGCTGGTGGATTAGATAAACTACTGGAGTTGCGCAAAATTATGGAAGAACGAAACTACAATGGTGTGGAAAACACCGATGCGATGCTGGCGTTCTTCTATGACCAGACGTATAGTGAGTATCGTGAATGGGTGGCAGACAAATTGATGGAAGTCACCATCGAGGGGAAACCTTATGTGCTGATTGCCATGGGTGACTGGAATGTAGGGCAGCCCCTTATGGGATGGTCGGTAGACAAGCCTGATAGCAAGGTGGTGCTCGTTGATGAGAATCTGAAGGTGTATGACAATCTGCATGGCGCCATGCAGTTCAACTTCAGTTGGGACGGACAAAATACTGCCATCGTGAAGGCAGAAAACACCACGGTACGTCTCATCACCGTCACGCCAGAACGGCGCCAGCAAATGGTTGAGGCATACAAAAAGTATCTCATGAAGTAAAATCGCTTCAAGTTTCGGATATTTTTCACAACGGATTACACTGATTTCACGGATTTTTCGTCGCAGGGGCGACGATGGCCGGGTGCAGAAAATCCGAATGGCAGGAGCCGCCGAGGCTCAAAAAAAGCCGTATAATCCGTGCAATCCGTTGTGGAAAAACACTTGCGAGAGTTGAGTAAATCGCTTACTTCAGGAATTCTTTCATTGATTCGTGATAGATGTTGCCATAGCCTGCTACATTATAGAGTGTCACGTGGCTACCTACCGTGTTGATGAAGAGACGGTAGTAGAGGTCGCGCAGTGGGATTTCAGGTGAATTGATGATGCAGTCGTGCAAGGTGGCAGTGTAACGGTTGGTCATCCATACGTGGAGGTCGGTGTTGTAGATGTCTGCCTTCGATGTCTCGTAAGGATTGGCTGCTGTGATGGCGAGGATGCCAGGGATTCCTTCTGTAGCACTCATCACACTACCTGAATAGCAAGCTTCAGTGAGGCAGAGGAGTTTGCGGTATTTTTGTCCCTGATGCATTGCCTCGAAGGTTTCTTTGGCGAGTTGGGTGGTGAACCCCTCTTCTCGTTCGAGCCAAACCATTTGTCCGGGAACACCGTGACCGCTCCAGAAGACAAGCACGTTATCATCTTTGTCAGCTTGAATGACAGCTGGCAATTTATCACTTTTTTCTCCACAGAGGATGTGCTTGATGTCGGAAGGCTCCAACTGGCTTGTATGGTAGTCAATGTTCACATTCTGGTAGAGGTTATCACCATTCGGGCGCACCTGCACGATTCCCTTTTGGGGGTTGCTGGCATTGTTGGCGATGTCATCCTCTATGATAAGCACGATATGGTCATCGTCATAACCCTGTTTGCGCAGGATTTGATACATCTGCAGCACATCTGCCTGATGGCGGTAATTGCTCCATCCATTGCTTCCAGCTACCAACAATGCCCACTTTTGGTCAAGGGCAGGGTAGGTCATACCCGAATCATCCTCATCTTTGAATTCCTGCATGAGCTGCGTTTTCCAGTTCCATGCACCTAAAGTCGCATCGGTACGGTGAGAACCCGTAGAGGAGATGTAGTCGAGGATGATGTAACGTCCTTGATAGAGCAGATAATGATAATATGTGGTGGAAAGCACGGTGGTGTAAACATTGCGGTCAAATGCAATAGGACCACAAGCACCGGCAATGTGTGCATCGGCAACTATCTTCAATGAATTGTTCAGCGACTCATTGCCCGAAGCGGAGAGTTGGTTAATGAGTGCCCAATTGAGCATGACCACTGCATCGTAGATTTGTGCAGCACCTAAGGTGGGCTGCTGACCGTATTTGATTTCGTAGAGAATGTCGAAGCCAGACTCTGGTGCTGCTCCGAAGGTGATGCCCTCGATGCCTTCTGCTTTGGCACCAAACCGGTCAAGTACATCCACTCCATAGGCGGTGTCACTGTAAAGTCTGCGCGATTGGCTGTTGGCACGCTTGAACGCTCCTTCGATGGTTTCGATTTCTTTCGACACACAAATCACCACGTCTGCATTCTCTTCAGCTGCCTTCTGGCTTTCTTCTGCAAGTGTCTCGGGACGGAAATCATGGATGCCTTTCACCTCCAACCCCAATTCTTCTGCTTGGAAACCGAACCACTCCACGAAGGTTCTGCCATAGAGGGTTTCACGATTGGCAAGCAAAGACACAGTCTTGGCACCATAATAGAGGGCGCGGCTGAGTAGAATTTCACACTGTGTGATGTCACTTTCCACCATTGCCCAAAGGGAACCTGTGGATGCATAAGCGCGTGTCAGTTCTTCGGCAGTGGCAATGGTGAGGAAAGGTTTGTGGGCAGGGCAGAGCGAAGCAGCGAGTGTGGGTGCGTCAGCGCTGTATTTGCCGCCTATCACAGCCACAATGTCGTCACGTTGAGCCAATTTTTCAGCCAGTTCCTCTATGTTCTCCTCTTCTTCGTCATACCACTCAAATTCCATCTTCACCATCTGTTTCTCCTTCTTGTTGGGCGTGTTGAGGATGTTCTGTTTTTGTACTTCATTCACGCCATTGACAGCCATTTCGATGGTTTGTTCCCAATGTTTCTGCTGCTCATGGTTCATTGGAAGCACCACAGCCACTTTACGCACCTGCCAATCAATGTGCTCGTCAGATGCAACGTCGTTTTTGTCGGTGCATGCCATCAGCAGCAATGCCACCAACCCTATCAGCCATTTATTTCGCTCCATATTCTACCTCCTTCTTGATGGCTTCCTGCCGGTTGGCTTCCACACCCGCTTTCAGCTGTGGGTAGCGGTCAGCAATCTGCCAATTGATGTAGCCACTCTCCAACCCGTAGTGCTGATAGCGAGGCAAATCTTTTTGGTTATACCAATTGGTGAGATGGTCATAGAGTACGAGGTCAATACGTTTCACCATCGAACCGACAATCAGCGTTGAATAGGCACTTTGGTCTGTATCCATTCCCGCTGTGTAGATGCCACAATCGGGGTTTTCACGCAAGTAGCGGTAGGCTCCCATGTTAGAGCCTCCTGCTACTGCGTAAATAAAATCGTATTGACCATCGTAGTCATACATTTTCTTATACAATTCTGTAGGCATGCCATATCCTGTCCAATCGTCGGCAATTGCACCGACAACAGCCACAGAGCCGTCTTCTGCCTTTCCGAAACCTTCCACAAAACCGTCTCGGGCATCGTAGGTGGTGGTGTTCTGTCCGTTGCCGAGTAAAACGAGCGGATGTTTGCAGCCCAATTCCCGTGCTGTCTTACCAGCCAGCCACGAGGCACCATACATGCTGATGCCAAATGTCCTGATCTGTTCCGTTTCGTCTCCGCTGTCTTCAGCTTCGAAAGCCAACACACAGCGATTGATGTTCATCTCGGCATTAGCAAACACCTGTCGGGCAATGTCAACATAGTCGGAAGACGCAAGCACCAACAGACGACGAGGAACAGTACCTTTATCGTCAATGGGCTTGTCAATATTCTCCCACCACGACTTGCAGGCAGACTCCACATCTTCCAAACTGGTGGGGGTGATGAATCGGATGGTCATGCCCTGACTGTGCTCATTCTCCATCAGTTTGATGCCACGCAGAATCTGGTCGTTGTAACTGCCGTCACCTAATCCGTCAATCGAGAACAGCACAAGCACTTCAGCTTGCACAGTTGGTGTCTCTGTGTTGGATGCGTCATCGTCTTTATTGCAGGAGGTAACACAGTGACCTATCGTCAGCAGCATGACTGCTGCCAGCAGCTTGGTGAGGATATAGCTTGTCTTCATGCTTTATTATAATCTTACTCCGAATGCTGCATTTGCGAACCAGTCATTCAGTCGTCCGCTATTACCTTTGTGATGATAACCGAAGTTGTAGAACTGACCGTTCAAGTTCACGAAGTAGCGGCTCCAACTATAGGTGAGCGAAAGGCGTGCATTGAAATTCAGTCTGATGCGGTTGTTGTGTGCATCAGTACCCATTGCTTGAATACGGTAATCCTCAGGTTCCAATTCGTCTGCATCATGTTCCTCTTCATCTATTGCCAACTGACGCAAATTTGAGTCAAAGTTATATGCCTTCACTCGGTTGTAAAGCGTGACCATTGGCATTGCCATTGCGCTGATGAGCCAACCTTTGGCAGGCACATAGTTGTAGCCGTATCCGGCTCCTACATTCGCTTCCCACTGCTTGATGCGTCCTACATCATTCATGAATAGAATCATGTCTGCATTAGTGTTGTCATCGAAGCGGAAGTCCGAATAGTAGAACATGGCACCAGCCAGCCAGGAACCAGCCGACCGTTTCTGAATCACACTTTGGCGATAGGCAGCTTTATAGGAAAAACGTCGTTTGTTGAAGATGTAGTAACCGTCCAGCACCATCGTCTTGGCTTTGATGGGGGAGGCGAGAATCCATTTGTGGGTTTGGCTCTCCCATTCAGGGTCACCACCATCTTCAGGATAAAAATTTCCCTCTAATTTCACTTGAGGCTCTTTCGTCTTAAACTCGTGTAGGCGAAAGTGCACGCAGTACCACGTGCCCGAACTACTCAACGAAAAGTCTCTACCTTTGTCACCTGCAACGTTGAAGGCATAGTGTGCTGCAAGTCCCTTGTATCCTACACGTACACCTACAGAGGTGGATACATCGGTGCGGATACGCGGCTGGCATTTCACATCACCTTCGGCACCGAAGTTTGCACCATCGATAGTCGATTTCATCTGAAGGTCGGATTGGCTGAGGTAGCTGTCCAAACTGATGCGCCAGACTTGTTTTGGGTTCTGGATATAGAGCGTATCTACATTCTTTACCCACTTTTTATCAACAAAATCTTTGGCCTTGTTGAAGAGCTTGTTCTTGTTTGTACTCTCAACAGGCTGCGTTTGCGCCTCTTGGCGAGTGTTCCCCGCGTCCACATCCACGTCCAGTTGGGCATACCCCATCAGGGATGTCAGTGTCAGACAACTGTAAATGAGTAATTTTTTCATGGTCTCTCTATTTTTTGTGGTTACTCTATTTATGGTTACAGTTTCTTTATTATTGTGGCTTTTCTATGTTAGTTTTGCCACAACTTGGACAAACTTTTGCCGCTTTATTAGGGAGTTTGAAAGAGGCGCTGCAATCGTTACATACGTAAGTGGACAGAATCTTGATTTTGTTCTCGCCTTCCATATAGTTGGGCTCGACCACCTGCAGTGTCATTTGAGGAATGCCCGTCACTGCAAATTTCACGTTGTAGTAAACACCGGCTACGTCGCCTTTGTCCACATGCACTGTTCCACGTGCGTCGGGCAACGTATAAGTGTAAGTGGCTGCGTTGCCATCATAGTTCTTTGCATATTGGCCAACTAACTTCTGAGCATCAGTCTGAGTCTCAATGCCAATCTCGTAGCAGCCCTGCTCGTTGAGTTCACCGAACACAACAGCGCCGTCCTCATCAATCAGTCGGGTCTTCAATTCCTTTACAGCCTTGTCGCCCAGTTCCTTACTGTTGTTGTCATCGTCATCGCTGCTGCATGAGATGAACGCACTTGTTGCACATACCATTAAGGTTGCCAAAGAAAGAAAAAATTTGTTTGTTTTCATTTGTTTTTGATTTTTAGGTTTGACATTAATATAAATAATTGATAAATAATTGTTGTTAAAATTGCTCAAGGATTCTGATTCGCTCTGCAGTGCTCGGATGGGTGCTGAAAAGCGATTGTAGTTTGTCGAAAAAACTCTGTGTCGTTTTCTTTGGATGAATGATGTAGAGTTGGGCAATGTCTTCACGTTGGATGTGCCCAAGTCCAGGATAAGCAGAAATCTTTCGGAGGGCAGAAGCAAGGGCAAGAGGGTTGCGTGTCAGTTCTGCACCACCTGCATCTGCCATGAATTCACGTTTGCGTGAAATGGCAAAACGTGTGAGGAGTGTGAGGAAATAAGCAATGGCAGCACAGACGATGGCTGCTATAATGACCACGATGATGGCAACACCACCACCTCCCTTACCATTGGAACGGCGTGAAGAGCCTCCACTCCAAAGGAAAACACGAAGTACACCACGAGTCAGGACAGTCAGCACAGTGGAGAGGATGCCCACAAACACGATGCTGACAATAAGTACACGGGTATCACGATTGCGGATATGAGTCAATTCATGTGCAATCACCCCTTCTAGTTCTGCATCATCCAGATATTCGATGATGCCTCGAGTCAAGGTCACTGTGTAACTCTTCTGATTGATGCCCGAGGCAAAGGCATTGAGTTGAGGATCCTCAATGATGTTCACTTTTGGCATTGGCATACCGCAACTCATGCAGAGATTCTCCACTAGGTTATACACACGTGGATTCTCCTTGCGCTCGAGTGGCTTTGCTCCTGTAGCATGCTGAATCATCTGGGCATTGAACGTGTAGGCAATAGCGAGCCAGATAGCCACAATGATAACTGCCCAGGGTGCCCACCCGAGCCACATCTCATTGATGATGCTGGTGTCGAGGTAGAACTGTTCATTGCCGTACATGTCGTAGGTGCTCTGCACACCAAAAATGCAGCAGAACACCCACAACATGCCGAGGATGATGCATGGGAACATCAGGAGCAACATCATGCTGTTCCAGTTGTTCCTTACAATTTGAGATTGTATGCCGACGTATTGCATTCGGGGCTTTTAGAACTTGATTTCAGGTGCCTTCTCCACTTCTGCACGCTGAGAAGCCTCGATTTCGTACATGGCTTCCTTGTGGAATCCGAACATGCCAGCAAAGATGTTGCTTGGGAAACTCTGCACAGCGTTGTTCAGTTCACGGGTAGCAGAGTTGAAGAAGCGACGAACAGCAGCCAACTTGTTCTCGATGTCTGCCAATTCGCCTTGCAACTGCATGAAGTTCTGGTTTGCCTTCAGGTCAGGATAAGCCTCCACCTGCACCTTCAAGCCAGCCAGAGCAGAAGTCAACTGCTGGTCAGCCTTGATCTTGTCATCGATGCTTGATGCATTCACACCCGCTGTACGTGCAGCAGTGATGTTCTCCAGAAGTTCCTTCTCATGAGTGGCATAGCCTTTCACCGTAGCCACCAACTGGGGCACAAGGTCAAAACGCTGCTTCAACTGCACATCGATGTCAGCGAAAGCATTCTCACGATTGTTACGCAGTCTCACAAGGTTGTTGTACATGCCGATGATGGCAAGGATAATCACAACAACAACCGCAATAATGATAATAGTTGTAACCATAGTTGTTTGATAGTTTAGTAGTATATAGTTATTAGTAATGATGTTCTTTACGATTCATCATATTTGGTTGCAAAGGTAGTGTAAAAATGGTAACCGACCAAATTTTTAACGAATTTATATAAAACTCGCCTATGGGGTGTTCTGTTTTTGTTTTTTGTGACAATGCCTCAATATTCCACAAACGAAACAAAGCATCACGAATACACATACTCGCGCAACACGAAGTCATAAGGGAGTCCATGTGGAAGTCACAAGGCGGGGCATCATGAAGTCACACGTTAGAGAGTACGAAGCAGCCTGTTGTGGAATAAGATAGTTATGTCACAGCCTTCTAATTATATGAAAATCATTTTCTTCATTTTATCTTAATACCATAGAATTTCCAACTACTATCCTCGGACTCTATTAAATCTATTGAAGTCGTAGAGGCAGGAATAGGTGGAAAATATAATGTGAAGGTTATATCATTCGTAAAGGTAGTTCTTTCAGGTGCAATTTTTATCCCTTCTGCCTTTGTCATGGTATATGTAATCCCATCTACCATTATATAGGTTTTTCCATCTATATTACACCACTGATTCTGACCGATGTATGGGATTTCGAGGGTTACGGATGTGTAATCATTTCCCGTATAGACGCTTTTAATTTTCACTCTTTCTGCTGTAGTACTTCTTACTGTAGGAGAATTAACCGTAGTGACCGAAGGTGTGGAATTCCCAGAAGAAGATAAACTTTCATCACTTGTATTTGAACATTTTATCAGATAGACAAAGTTCTTTATTTGTTTCACCTGTTCTTTTAATTCCTTTCCATTAATAGTGGAAATTGTAGGAAGAATGGCGGAAGACGCCACACTCTCTACCAAGTTTTTTAGGTAGGACGTTTTTATAGCATAATTAGCATTCTCTGCATCTGCATGTTTTGCACACACAATGCCTACTAAATTACCTTTCATGTCAAACATAGGGCCACCACTATTACCAGGCTGCACTGGCACAGAAATCTGATAAGTGGTAACATTTCCTTCATATCCACTTCGCGAACTTACAATTCCATTTGTTAACTTAACTTCTTCACCCATCGTTTGAGTTAACGGATAACCTAAGACATACACATTTTCACCAACATCTACCATTGAAGATTTGAAGGCATATGGGGGATTGCCAAAGCCAGAAAAATCTTTATCCGAAATTTTAAGTAATGACAAATCACTTACTTTGTCTACACCAACAATGGTTGCTTTATACCCTTTTGAGAAATCTCCTTTTACACCAAAAATCTCTATCGTTTTAGCCTCTCCTGCAACATGATAGTTTGTGACAACATAACCATCTTTCAAAGCAAAACCACTTCCAGACCATTGCGTTATACTCTCTGTCGTCGCATTTGAAGTATTTCTACCCTCCATTCTTATATATTGAGATTCCCCATCCTCTTCTTTTATGGTCATAACTCCATCATCAAAAGCAACAGTAATATTCTTTTGTGTTCGATTACTAATAATTCTTCTCCCTTTGAATATATTGGGATATGCCGTGGGGGTTAATGTAGCCCAAACACTCATGATGTCCCAACCTACAAGTTTCTCTCTATTAAGAAGAGCATAATGACCCTCACTTTCCACAAACGCCAATTTCCAAGGGTCATCAAGACCCTCATATTTTCCTGCATAAATACTTTTTGCACCTTCAATAATCTCTTGTAAAATCTCATTTGCTTCTTTCTCATCTTCTGGATATAGGCATTCTTCTATTTGAATACCATACCAATAGGGATCAGATGTACTTTCACCCATAATAGATATTTCTCGTACTCCTACTGGAATCGGAGGGAAAAACACACGCATCATCCAACGTACAGGACGACCTCCAAAATCGGTAGAATAATCGTATTTTACATCAAACACTGATTCTTCATATCGCCCTTGATTATTTATTAAGCGTTCAACACCTATTGCCTTCTCCTTCATAATTTCCCCACTATCGGGGTCTGTATATTGAAGAAAAGTGTTCGATTTGATACGTATCCAAGATTTCCCTCCTGACAAGATATAATCTTGGAAATCTATATTTACTGCAGTGCATTCACTATTAACGGATACAGCATATATGCTAATAGCATTCTTTTGTTGCTTAACATAAGGAGTTTCCGAGATTTGAGAATACAAATTTACAGATATACAAACCATTAATAGGAATAAAATCTTTCTCATAATAAAGTATATTTAATTCTAATTTTTGACATATTTACTTTTCCTTTCAAATTCATATTGTCTTCCAAAATCCTTTTCTGGATTATAGTTGCACCTTTGTGCATAAAAGGAAACAACGTTACAGTTTTTATTGAAGCATGAGGGCTTATTTTAAATTAACACCAATTTTTCTTTCATTTTCATGCTTTCTTCTGCTGCAAATTCTTTATTATGTTGAAAATAAAATCGAAATTCACGTTTGTCCGTGTAATACTTCTCTTTAGAGTTGATCACACATGCAAAGATACAGTCATTTATACGCTTTACCAAATAATATTACACAAAAACTTATTTTTTCTCTCAATATTAACCTTTTTTGTTGCATTTTTCTCTTTCACATGCTCTTCCTTCTCTCTTCCACACTCGTATTTACGTCCCTTTCGTGCTCATTTATATCACTCCTGCGTATTAAATTTGTAGTGTTGCCGTATCGCGTTTTATTTTGAAAGTTGCAAATTTATTTTTGAAAGTTTCAAATATTTTTTTGCAACTTTCAAATTATTTTTTCAAAGTTTCAAATTATATTCGATGTGGGCAAGACATAAAAATGGATGCGCAGGAGGCTTGTAAATGGGTGTGGGGGAGCAGTTGAAAGGGGCGTGTCGAAGACATGAATAGGGGAGTGGAGGAGATGTTTTTTCATGTGTTAGTTTCGTTTTTTCCGTACCGTTGGCTTCGCCGAAGGTACTTGCGTTCGACAATAAAAGTGAAAAAAGGCTTTTTCCCTTTGTATTGTGCTCACTTATTCGTACCTTTGCAGTCGTTTTTGTAAAATAGTGAATTGTAAATTGTCAAATAGTCAATAAATCGATGACAGCAAAAGAAATACGTGAGTCTTTCAAGAAGTTTTTTGAAAGCAAGGAGCACTTGATTGTGCCATCGGCTCCGATGGTGGTGAAGGATGACCCCACACTGATGTTCACCAATGCGGGTATGAATCAGTTTAAGGATATCATTCTGGGTAATGCCACTCCGAAATGCAGGCGTCAGGCTGACTCGCAGAAATGTCTGCGTGTGAGCGGTAAGCATAACGACTTGGAGGAGGTGGGACACGACACCTACCACCACACCATGTTTGAGATGTTGGGTAACTGGTCGTTTGGCGACTACTTCAAGAAGGAGGCCATCTCGTGGGCTTGGGAGTACATCGTAGATGTGCTGAAAATTGACCCGAAAGACCTCTATGCGACGGTGTTTGAGGGCAGTCCAGAGGAGGGTCTGTCCCGTGATGATGAGGCTGCCAGCATCTGGGAACAGTTCTTGCCGAAAGACCACATCATCAATGGCAATAAGCACGACAACTTCTGGGAGATGGGCGACACGGGTCCTTGTGGCCCTTGTTCTGAGATTCATGTGGATTCTCGTTCGGAGGAAGAGAAGGCAAAGGTGCCTGGTCGTGAACTGGTGAATAAAGACCACCCGCAGGTGATTGAGATATGGAACCTCGTGTTCATGCAGTATAACCGCAAGGCTGACGGTTCGCTTGAAGGACTTCCTGCCAAGGTGATTGACACGGGTATGGGCTTTGAGCGTCTGGTGCGCACGCTGCAAGGTAAGACTTCTAACTATGATACTGACGTTTTCCAACCGCTCATTAAGGTGCTGGGTGATATGGCGGGATGCAAGTATGGTGAGGATGAGAAGACGGACATTGCCATGCGTGTGGTGGTGGATCACTTACGTGCCATCGCTTTTGCTATTGCTGACGGTCAATTACCATCCAACGCTAAGGCTGGCTATGTGATTCGCCGCATTCTTCGTCGTGCTGTCCGCTATGGTTACACGTTCCTTGGTCAGAAAGAGGCATTCATCTATAAACTTGTGCCCACGCTCGTGGACGAGATGGGTGAGGCATTCCCCGAAATCGCTGCTCAACAGAAACTGGTGATGAAGGTGATGCAGGAGGAGGAGAGTTCGTTCCTCCGTACACTGGAAAACGGTATCAAACTCTTGCAAGGTGTCATTGACGAGACGAAGGCTGCTGGCAAGACGGAAATTGCGGGCGACAAGGCTTTCACCCTCTTCGATACATTCGGTTTCCCGCTCGACCTCACCGAACTCATTTGCCGCGAACAAGGTCTCACCGTCGATGAGAAAGGCTTCGACGTGTGCATGCAGGAGCAGAAAAACCGTGCCCGTAATGCCGCCGAAGTGAAACTGGGTGACTGGGTAAGCCCCCTCCCAACCTCCCCCAAGGGGGAGGAGTCTTTTACCTCCCCATCCCTCCCAACCTCCCCCAAGGGGGAGGAGTCCCGTCCGGATGGCAGTCTCTCCCCCTTGGGGGAGGCGGAAGGGGCTGAGTCCGTCTTTGTGGGTTACGATTTTACCGAACATCCTGCCCACATCGTCAAGTACCGTGAGGTTCAGCAGAAGAAGCGCACAGCCTATGAGGTCATCCTCGACAAGACTCCATTCTACGGAGAGATGGGTGGTGAAGTCGGCGATTCGGGTGTGCTTGTGAGCGAGAACGAGGAAATCAAGGTGCTTGACACGAAGAAGGAGAATGGTCTTTCCATCCATATTGTTGACAAACTGCCAGAGCACCCTGAGGCTGAGTTCATGGCGTGTGTGGATGTAGAACGTCGTCGTGCTATCGAGGCGAACCACACTTGTACACACTTGCTTGACGAGGCGCTGCGTGAGGTGCTGGGCACTCATGTGGAACAGAAGGGTTCGCTCGTCACAGCAGATGGTCTTCGTTTCGACTTCTCTCACTTCGAGAAGGTGACACCCGAGCAGTTGCGTGAGGTGGAACATATCGTCAATGCCAAGATTCGTGAGGACATCCCGTTGAAGGAGTATCGCGACTACCCGATAGAGAAAGCCAAGGAATTGGGTGCCATTGCCCTCTTTGGTGAGAAATATGGTGACAAGGTGCGCGTGGTGCAGTTCGGCACCAGTGTGGAGTTCTGTGGTGGTTGTCATGCACAGAGCACTGGTCGCTTGGGTATGGTTCGTATCACAAGCGAAAGCAGCATTGCTGCAGGTGTGCGCCGCATCGAGGCCATCACGGGTAAGGCAGTGGAAGAAACCCTCGACAAGATGCAGGACTTCATGACAGACTTGAAGGGCTTGCTCAACAATGCGCCAGACTTGATGGCAACCATTCAGAAAGCCATTGCAGAGAACAAGGAACTGCAGGCACAGGTGGATGAGTTCAAGGCTCAGAAGGCTCAGCAGTTGAAGCAGGTGCTCATTGAGAAGGCACGTGAGGTGAATGGCGTGAAAGTCATCGCTGGTGTGCTCCCGATGGAGGCTCAGCACGTGAAGGACATCGCCTTCCAGCTTCGTGGTCAGTTCCCGGAACACCTGTTGGTGGTTATTGGCAGTGAGGCAGCTGGCAAACCCGCACTCACCGTGTCCCTCTCCGATGACCTGGTGGCTGAGGGCAAGAATGCAGGTCAGTATGTTCGCGAGGCAGGCAAGCTGATTCAAGGTGGTGGTGGTGGACAACCTCACTTCGCTACAGCAGGCGGTAAGAACCCTGAAGGCTTGAAGGCTGCTGTTGACAAGATTGTAGAACTTGCCATCGGATAAGACTAACATGATTGAATGCGGCAAGCTGCGACTCTGCGGCTTGCCGCTTTTTTTGTTTTTGTAAACAGCTATCATTGAGCAAGTTGTTATATAATGGGGTGCGGTAGGCATGCCGAATGAAAGGATAGCATTCACCGAACTTACATTAAAATTCACAGGGACGCCTCTTAACTTTAGGATAGTTTGTAGGTCTATATCAATATGAAACAGCCTTTATTTTTACGCCATATTTGTATAATCCTTGTCCTCCTTGTGGCTGGGGTGCTACCTGTCTTGGCTCAACAGAATAAGAATGAGTCCATTAGTGGTCGCATCATCGACAATGCAACAGGAGATCCGCTTCCAAGCACCACGTTGCAACTCTATGAAATCACAACCCGACGCAACAGGAAGGACACCACTTTTGTCAAAGGAGTTTATTCTGAACAGAACGGACATTTTGGCTTTTCTTCAGTCGGGGCTGGTTCCTATTTGCTGAAGTTGACATTCCTCGGCTATCAGGAAAGACAGATTCCATTTGAAAGGAAAGGACGTCAGAACACGTCTTTGGGCACCATCTCCATGTTCCCTGAAATCAAGGAGCTTGACGAAACGATTGTTACAGCAAATATCCCCAAGATGGTGGTCAAGGATGACACCTTGATTTATAATGCCGATGCGTTCACATTGCCCGAGGGCTCTGTCATTGAGGCGCTGGTGGAAGCGTTGCCTGGCGCTCAAATTGACGAGAATGGAGGCATCACCATCAATGGTAAGAATGTGAAGCGATTCAAACTGGATGGTCGTGACTTCATGACAGGCAACAACAGTGCCGTGATGAAGAACCTGCCTTCGTATGTCATCGAAAAGGTGAAAGCGTATGACGAGAAGAGTGACCTTTCACGACTGACAGGCATTGATGATGGAGAAGATGATTTCGTGCTGGAATTCACCACCAAGCGAAGTGCCCGAAGAGGTCTGCAGGCCAACCCCGATTTCGGTTATGGAACAGACAATCGTTATGGCATCCGACTGACGGCGATGAAGCCCTTCGGAGCGATGCGCTACACGTTCATGGGCAATGCCAACAATGTGAATGACCGCAACTTCTCTGGACGTGGAGGACGAGGAAGGGGTAACCGCAATGGACAAAGGCATACGCAGACGGCTGCTTTGGATGTGAGCTATGAGAACAATAAAGACATCAAATTGAGCGGACGTGTGACTTGGACTCATGGTACGGCTGACAACTGGAACCGTACAGGCTCTGAAAACTTTGTCAATACACGTGGCGGCTCTTTCTCCAACAGTGTCAACCAGAGCTATTCACGCAACAACAGCTGGACGGGAAACATGAACTTGCAATGGGCCATCGACTCGGTCACCACACTCTCGTTCCGTCCCAACCTGTCTTTCTCGACCAACGACAGCCGCAGCCATTCTTCTTCAGCTTCCTTCAATGCCGATCCCTTTGAGCATACGGAGCAACCTCTGAGCAATGAGGGTAGGGACTTGATGAATAGGCTTGGACTGATTGTGAATGGCAGGCAAAACAAGTCGATGAGCTATGGCGAGAGCAAAGACCTCAGCACGCAGTTGCAGCTGCATCGCCGTTTTAGCAATAGTGGACGCAATATGGCGGTCAACGGAAGCATCAGCTATCGTGACAACAGTAACCGAAACGCCAACCTCTCACAAGTGCATCTTTACAAGACACAAACGCGTGCGGGCAATGACTCGACTTATCAGACCAACCGATACACCTCTTCGCCCAACAATAGCTTCAACTATAATGTGAGCATCACCTATACAGAACCGCTTTACATCTTCAAGCCTAAGCCTGTGCCTGTGGATACTTTGAGCACTGACAGCATCCCGACTCCTGACAATCGTGGAGGTAATGGACGAGGTAATATGGCAGGCGGTCGTGGAGGTGGCAGAGGAGGTGCTGGCGGGGGCAACCAACGCAATTCGGGTTCGCAAGGCATCTTCCTGCAGGTGAACTACAATTTCCGCTATAGCTATCAGAAGAATGACCCGTCGACTTACGACTTCCCCGATTTGGGTGAAGAGGCATTCGATGCTGTGTTGCGGGACTACCGCGATTGGAACCGTTTGTTTGGTTTCTTGGAAAATCCTTATGAAGAATATCTCTCCACTCGTCTGAGCCGCTACTCGGAACGTAAGGAGTATGGACACAACATCAATGTGCAGCTGCGATTGGTGCGCAACAAGCTCAACATGAATGTGGGTGTGTCTGCCCAACCTCAGCGTTCGCACTACATTCAGCAATATCTGGGACGTCCAGTTGACACTATTCGCTCGGTTGTCAACTATTCGCCTACGCTCAATATGCGCTATCGCTTCACTCAGCAGACCAATCTGCAGGTGACACTGCGTGGACAAACCCAACAACCATCCATCACTCAACTTCTGAACATCTACGACGACACCAACCCACTCAACATCACGATGGGTAATCCGGGCTTGAAGCCTTCCTTCACCACCAGCATGGATGTCACTTTCCAGAAACAACGCACACCGAAATACGTGACTGACAGTTTGGGCAACAATATCCCTAAGGCTTATCGTCACGGGAGTTTCAGCACCAACGCAAGTGTACGCCGCACCACCAATTCGGTGGGCAACATTGTCACCTATGATGAGGATACGGGTGGGCGCATCTCACGACCAGAAAACTTTGACGGTAACTGGAGCACCAGCGGAGGCATCACATACAACACGGCTCTTGACACCTTGAACCGCTGGGATGTCAGTGGCTCCATCCGAGGCAGCTACAACCACCATGTCTCGTATGTGAATCTGAACCGAAGCGCATCGTCAGAACGCAATGTCACGCATACCTACAATCTCACCCCTTCGACTTCGCTCAGCTTTCGCAACAAGTGGCTCAGCGTCTCCCTGAATGCCAATGTCACTTTTGCCCGAACGGAGAACGAACTGCAGGCTTCGCGCAATCTGTCCACGTGGAATTTCCAGTATGGCGGCAACACCCGAATCACCTTCCCTTGGGGTTCCAGTCTTTCAACCGACTTCCACATGTACAGTAAACGTGGTTACAGCGACAAGTCGCTCAATACGAATGAGTTGCTTTGGAATGCACAGCTGTCACATTCCTTCCTGCGTGGCAAGAAATTGACGGTGATGTTCCAATGGTATGACATCCTTCATGAAGAGTCAAACTTCACCCGAACCGTCAATGCCAACGGTTGGACGGATCGTGAGGTGAATGCCATCACCAGTTATGCGATGCTACATGTCAGCTATCGCCTCAATGTCTTTGGAGGTCGCAATAGCGCAAGAGGTGGGGGTGGCGGAAGATTTTAGACGGTAAACTTCAAATCATTTAAGCGTCAGCAAACACTTTTCCGTCTTCAAGCGTGATTTTCAGTTTGGTGTATTCACTGTGGAAATCGTGTTCCAGACGATTCAGATAGCGGGCGCTTTCCCATTTGCACATCGGGAGGTCATGTAGCAGATAGTTGCCGCAAGCCTCAGGTCGTGTGGCAGGTATTTCAGTCTGTGTGAGAATCCATTGGAGGCACTCGATGGTCAAGCGTCGCATGTCCTCCACAGTGTAGGTTCCTGTCATGATGATATACATGCCCGTGAGACACCCCATGGGACCTACATACACCACATCCTCTTTTACGTCAGAATTACGGAACCATGTTGCCATCAGGTGTTCCAGACTATGTATGGCTGCTGGAGCTACAGCTGGCTCTTTGTTGGGTTCTGTGATACGTAGGTCAAAAGTGGTGAAACCCTTATCCTCACGTGACACGTAGATGCCGGGTTTCAAGTGGGTGTGGTCGATGGTGAAACTTTGTACGACTTCCATAATGATGCTTCTTTAGGATGATAGAATGATTTGCGGTGCAAAGGTACAAATTTCTTTTCAACCCTCCAACATTTTCTCCATCACTTGTTCTTTCGGCCAGTTGACAAAAAACACCCGTGTCGTGGCTCGTGTGATGGCTGTGTAGAGCCAACGGAAATACTCAGGAGTGAGCATGTCTTCTGTGATGTAGCCTTGGTCGATGAAGACGTTGATCCATTGTCCGCCTTGGGCTTTGTGGCAAGTGACGGCATAGGCATACTTGATTTGCAGGGCGTTGTAGTAAGGGTCTTGACGCAGAGCTTTGAGCCTGTCTTGCTTGGAGCGTAGGGTAGGGTCGCCAGCGTAGTCTTCCATGATATTATTATATAATGTGTCCTGCTGCTCTTTGTTGAGGGCTGGTGCTTCGGATTGGAGGGTGTCAGTGAGAACAGTCAGTTCCATCTGGAAGTTGTCGAAGTCGGGAAACTCCAAAGTGGCATCAACGAAAGTGAAACCATAGAAGTTGCGCTCGTTACGCACTCTTTTGATGATGGCTGTGTCACCATTGGCAATGAAGTCCATAACAGACCCCTTTCCCGTTTCCCCTTGAGGGGAAAGGCGGTTACCTTGCTCGTCTGTTTTCTCATTAGCAGGGATACTATTCTCTCCCTGTAGGGAGGGTGAGGGGAGGGTCTGGTTGTACTTCTCCACCCAATAATAATTGTTTTTTGCCACCATGAGCATGTCGCCACCTTCAAGTGGTTCTTCTCTCCACAGGATTCTGGAGCGGATGCCGTTGTTGTAGAGATTGGCGCGTTTGTTGCTGCGGGTGACGACGATGGTTTCATCCTCTCCGTCACGTTGGTAGCACTCCTCGAGAACTTCAATCAGGTCGTTGCCAGAGATGTTTTTCACGTCTGGAAAGCCTTTGAAAAGAATCTGGGGTAAAGACCCTCCCAAATGGAGGGGGCGATTTCTTGGTTCGTTAGTTGTTCTATCGGCAAAGATGCTACTCCCTCCATATAGGGAGGGTGAGGGGAGGGTCTGTCTCAAATGTGTGGCATTCCAGAGGATGCCAGAGGCATTGGCTTGTCTGACCACTTGAGTGAGGGTGTGGCTGATGACATGGAAACCATAACCACCCATATATTCATCGCTGAGGGCAGGACTTTCATCATCACCCACAGGGGGCAGCTGGGCAGTGTCACCCATCAGAATGAGTCTGCATCCTTTACCTCCATAGACAAAGTGAACGAGGTCGTCAAGCAAACGTCCAGTGCCGTAGCTCATCCCTCCTTGGGGGGACAGGAGGGGGGCTTCATTGGCTATCATGGAGGCTTCATCACAAATGAAGAGGAGGTTCTGCCGCATGTTGAAATTCAGGGTGAAGATGGAATCCTTGTCAATGGATTTCTGACGGTAGATGCGCTTGTGAATGGTGAACGAGGGATGGTCTGCATATAAGGAAAAGACCTTGGCGGCACGCCCTGTTGGTGCCATCAGCACACATTCTCGTTCAAGTTGCTCCATCGTCTTGACGAGGGCACTGACGAGCGATGTTTTTCCTGTGCCTGCAAAACCTCGGAGAATGAACACCGAATCAGCATCGGGCGTGAGGATGAATTGGCAAAGCGAGTCAATGACTTTTTTCTGGTCGTTGGTCGGTTTATGCCCGAAATGGTGCAAAATAAGGTCTTTTAAGTAGTCTTTTATCATCTTTTTTGAAAAAAATGCGGAAAGTTGTGGGTGCAATTCAAAATTTTGCACTATTTTTGCAACGAATATAGTGATTATTCATGAACTGGACTATAAGCGAGGCGAAAAACTTGCTTTTAGAACGGTAAAAAAGCGTGGAAACAATAAAAAATTAACAAAACATATCATGAAAAAAAGTGTAATAAATGGACTTCTTGTCGTTTGTACATTAGGTCTGGTCGCTGCATGCATCTTTAGCATCTACAGCGATATTGCCTTTGATGAGGAGAAGGCAGAACGTGAGAAACTGGTTATTGCCCGTCTGATGCAGATTCGCGATGCAGAGGAGCAGTACAAGATGACGTTTGGTGAATACTGCGGCACCATCGACTCTCTGATTGATTTTGTGAAGAACGGCAAGACTGTTGACAAGATCATCAAGGAAGGTGAGCTGACAGATGACCAGTTGGAAGCCGGTATGACCGAAAGAGAAGCTGTCGCTCAAGGTCTCATCAAGCGTGACACCATTTGGATGACTGCTGCAGAGAAGTTGGGCATCGCTAATCCAGACTCTATGAAGTATGTGCCAGTTGGTCGTCCTGCTGATGGCACATTCTTCGTGGTTCACTCCACTTTTGACCCCTCTTTGTACGACACCATTTATCAGGGTGTGATCGAATTGCGTAAGAAGGCTCAGTTCAACATGAAGTCCAATGAGTTCGACATGCTGGTTGAGTTCCGTGCTCGTCTGGAAGATTACATGGACGGCATGAACGAGAAGAAGGTCAAGAGCGTGAAGGCTGACTTGAAGAAGCGTCACAGAAACCGTGCTGAACTGATGCTCGACAATGAGGACCAGACTGATGGTGAATGGTACGGACTCCGTATCGGTGACCTTGAGGATACGAACAACAAGATGGCTGGTAACTGGGAATAATCAAGTTGACAAATGATAGTTGACAATTGATGGCAGATATTCAGATTAACAATAAAAGTTTGTCCATTCGGGTCTGCTCGAATGGACTTTCTTTTTGTACTTATACGCCCGGTCAGGAAAATCCGTTCGAATATAAAGTGTGGGATGTAAACCACACCATCTCGCTGACAGCGAACCTGAAGGATGCGCTGATGAATGAGCTGATGCTGAAACAGGAGTATCAGCGAGTGAATGTGCTCATCACCACTCCTCACTTCACAACGGTGCCTGTTGCCGCATTCAAGAAGGAGGACATTCATGCTGTGTATCAGTTCACTTTCCCGAAGGATAAGCCCCAGCATGTCAGTTACAATGTGTTGCGCCGTTCGGGCATTGCCATTGTGTTCGGGTTGGAGCGAAGCATCTATCAGCTCTTGCTCGATGACTTCCCTCGTGCTCGTTTCTATGCCTCTGCCAGCACGCTGATAGAGTTTTTCAGCGAGAAGAGTTTGTTCGGTCCCGGAAAAAAGATGTTTGTCTATCTGCACGAGAAAGAGATTACTCTTTATGCCTTTGAACAAGGACGTATGCTCTTTGTCAATAATTTCGAATGCACCAGTGTGGCAGATATGCAGTACTACACCCTCAATGTATGGAAAGAACTGGGTTTCGACCAGGTGGACGATGCTCTTTGCGTGGTGGGTGATATGGAGAAACGCACTGTTGAACTGTCTGAGAAAATCAAGTATTTCCTGCAGAATGTCTCTGTCATTGACCGCAGCGAAGATTTCAAAGACCGTCTGACGATGGGCAACAGCTTTATTCCTTATGATTTGCAGACCTTGCTCATCTGCGGTTTCTGAGTTCTTTAACTTCTATCATCTTCATGCGAATCATTCGAGGAAAATATAAGGGACGTCATGTCCCTACACCGACAGGTTTCAAGGCACGCCCCACCACAGACTTTGCCAAGGAGGGACTGTTTAATATCTTGGAGAATGTCTATGTGGATTTTGAATCGTCACCCACAGCTCTTGATCTCTTTGCTGGCACAGGCTCAATCGGTTTGGAATTGGCATCGCGTGGATGCAGAAAGGTGGTGTCAGTGGAGAAGGATTTCAAGCATTGGCAGTTCCTGATGCGTGTGCAGAAAGAGTTGCAAGTGCAGGAATGGCTGCCGCTGAAAGGTGATGTATTTAAATATGTACAGACGTGCAAAGAACATTACGACATCATCTTTGCCGACCCTCCTTACGCATTGGAGAACCTGAAAGACATTCCTGATGTGGCTTTGCCGTTATTGGCGGAAGACGGATTGCTTGTTCTGGAACATGGCAGCAACGATGATTTCTCTGCTCATCCCCGTTTTGTTGAGCATCGTAACTACGGAAGTGTAAACTTCTCATTCTTCCAATAACTCCTTTATATTAAATGATTGAAGGTTCGTATATTTTATTGGGGGGAGTTAAAGGAGTTAAGGAGTTATCGCTACGCTCAGGAGTTAAAGCCGTTACCTTGCACAAGAGGAGTTTCCACCTGCCAAAGTATCGGCTCTAACTCCTTAACTCCTTAACTCCACAATAAATAGCGTTAAGCTTAAAGCGAAAGTGTCAAACAAAAGGCTCGACCGGTTTGGTCGAGCCTTTCTTGTGTTCTTTGTAATTGAGAACAGAAGTTATATAATAATTTAAGTTTAGTAATCTTGGGATGTTGATGGAGTAGGGGATTATCTCATGCCTCCGAAGCCTCCACCGAAGCCACCGCCTCCGAAGCCACCGCCGAAGCCTCCACCGAAGCCACCGCCTCCGAAGCCGCCTCTACCGCCGCCACCGCCGAAGATGTTCAGCTTGTAGATGACGTGTATCATACCGTAAGAGTAGATGGCGTTGTAGCGTGAGTCGCTTTGCTGGTAAGCGCTGATTTGACGGCTGATGTTGCTGCGGTTGTGCAGGATATCATTCCACTGGAGTGTGACGGTCAATGCGTTACCCTTGAGGAAGGACTTACCGATTTGAGCGTTCCAAAGCAATTCGTTGGTGTTCATGTTTGCAGAGGAGAAACCGCGACGGCTGCTCTGGCTGATGTCTGTCGAGAAGGTAAGACCGTTGTTGAAGACAAGGTTCATGTCAGCACCGTAGCTGAATGTCCAAGTTTCCATGTTACCAGTTGTCAAGACTGAGTTCTTAGAGCTGTTGTAGTTCATGCTACCGTTGATACCCATTTCGAACCAATCCTTGCGGAAGTCGAAACCGAGGTTCTCGTTCACACCGACAGTGTTAGTGGTTGACTTGTCCTCTGTGTACTGTTGAGGGTCGAGGTAGCTGACCTGATGGTTGTAGTTGAAGCTTGTGAAGGTGTTCATTGTGAAGTAGCCTTCTCTGTCGAGTGCTGTGTTGAAACCTGCACCGAGGTTACCGCTCCAGTTACCGTTGATATTCTCAGGCTTAGTTGTTCTAACACCAGTTTCTTCGTTATAGCTGGTACGATTCGCTGTGCTATTTCTTGTGAAGTTAACACCACCCCAACCGAAGATGCTTCGCTGATGATCCATCTGGAATGTGTTGAAGTTCAAGTTGATGTTGTGGGTGATTGAAGGCTTCAAACCTGGGTTACCCTTTGTGATGTTCAGTGGGTTAGAGTCATCCGTGATGTCCAACAAGTTGGTCATGCTTGGCTGCTGAGTACGAGCGCGATAGTTCAGACGCAGGTTTGTCTGCTGGGTGAAGTTATAGCGGAAGTCAAGGCTTGGAGCAAAGTTGAACACGTTGCGGGTAATGGTTGGGTACTTGGTGCCCATATACTTGTAGTCCAACACGCTGCGCTGTGGCAAGAAGTCCAGACCAATGCTGAGGTTAAAGTAGTCAGAAATCTTGCGGAAGCTGATGCTTGCCGTGTGGTTGTAGTTTTTATATTCTGAGAACTGGCTCAGTTTTTCTGCCTCTTCGTTCTCGTCAGCGCCCATCATCTCGTTACCATTGCTCAACAGATAGTCAATGGCACCGTTGATGTTGTAACGATAGTTGTTCAGAGCGTATGCCAAGTCTGTGTAAGCAGTTGGGCTCATGACGAATGCCTGGCGGTCTGACTTGTTGTAGCTGAAGTCATATCTGTAAGAGAACTGCAGATAAGTTCTGTTGGCAATAGGCTCAGAATAGGTCAACTGTGCGCCATAAGACCTGTTTCTGCCAGGAGTAGTGTAGTAACGGTTGTTCTTAGTGTCAGTACCCGTCTTCTTATATTCGATGTTAGCAGCAGAGAGCTGTTTGCTTTCAGAGCTTCCGAAGTTACCTGTAGCACGGAGGGTGATGTTACGTCCGTAGTCGTTCAGACGGCGGTTTGCCTGCAATTCACCAGCCAGACGTTTGTTTTCGCTGTAAGTCTGCTGAGTGTTCACGTTCGTGTTGACAATCATGGCCATCAAATCTTCAGGGATAGTAGCACCTTCTCCCTTAGGAATTGCATCCTCCAATGGGTCATTGCTCACCGAATTCGGATCATCGCTGAAGTTGGCAGATTCGTTGTCGCTGTAGCCCTTATTCTTGGTAAGGTTTCCTGATGGACGGAAGATGATGTTAGTCAGTGAGTCAGGAGTCCATTCAAAACGGAACTGTGCGTTCCAGTTGTGGGCGCTGCTGCGGCTCAAGCTTTCGCTGTTGCTAAATGCACCCTGTGAGGTGACGAAGCTCTTGGTGGATGACCAGTTTCTGGTGTCATTACCATTATACTGATAACGTGCGCTACCACCCATTTCCAGATTCTTAACCTCTGTGGCGAAGTTGAAGCCGATGTTCTTAGAGTTGCGCAGGCCACCGCCCATGCCGCCACCGCCAGCGAAACGGCCGCCACCGCCGCCGAAGCCCATGTCACCGGTGTTATTGGCACCACCCATCAAGGTGTACTGGTTGCTGTTGTTGAAGCGGTTGATAGTTGCACGACTAGACCAGCGGTCTTTTGTACCATAACCTAAATCGATGTTACCGAACCAACCATTGTTCATACCCTTCTTCACAGTCAGGTCGAGCACAGTTTCGTCTTCACCATCGTCAATACCTGTCACACGTGCAAAATCACTCTTGCGGTCGTATGCTTTGAGCTTGTCAATCATGTTGGTTGGGATGTTCTTCATTGCTGCACTTGCGTCATCGAAGAAGAATTCCTTACCATCCACAAGAATCTTGTTCACTTTCTTACCATTGATGGTCACACCACCATTCTCATCCACCTGTGCACCAGGGAGCTTCTTCACGAGGTCTTCCAGTACCGAACCTTCTGGCACGCGGTATGCGTCTGCATTATACACGATGGAGTCACCGCTCACCTGCACTTTCGCAACATTGGCGGTCACTGTCACGTCGTTCATCAGCTTAGAGTCTGGTGAGATGTGAAGATAACCCACATTGACATTCTTGTCTTTCTTGTTGGTCAGGTCAAGTGGAAGCACCTTTGTCTGAAAACCCACATACGTGATTTTCATGGCATACTTTCCAGCCTTCACGTTCTTGATGTTGAAACTGCCGTCAAACCCAGTAGCTGCACCGGCAACCATGCTGCTGTCGGGCAAGTTAAGGATACGTACTGTGGCTGAGATGACAACTTCGTTTGTTTCTTCTTCGAGGATTGTTCCCGAAACATTAAATTTGGACTGAGCCATTGCGCTGAGTCCCACAAAAGTGAGAAACAAAGCGATGAGTGATTTTTTCATATTGTGATGTTATTGATTGATTTTTCTTCGCTATTGTACTCAAATTGACTATAAAGTGGAGAAAAGGTTTAATGGAATGCTGAAAATTTGAGTTTTTATGTGTAATTTTGCAGCGATTTTAAGAGGTTCAATCAGTTAAAGCCCCCTGATTCATGAGAAAAGTATTACTGTTATTCCTTTTTTTGCAGACATCCTTCATCCTCTCCGTGCAAGCTCAGTTCGCACGTTTGGAGAAATACCCCAACATACCCGGTCAGTACGATGCGGCATTTGTTGATTATGTAAAAGACTTTGCCAGTGGAGTCGCCAAATCCTCCTATGGTCAGTATTTTGGACAAATCACCAAAGAACGTAACATCTACGGCTTTGGTGCCTATTACACTGACAACGACGGTGTCATCTACGGACAATATCGTCTTGGCAATTTCCTTTTTGGCATCAAGATGGGCACGCAGATTGCCAAGGTGGGCAGTAATGACCACTATATCTGCTACGACCTCACGACGGGTAACCCGCTTTACATCATGAAGGATGGTGACAAGTATTCTCTCCCTGCCGACTACGAGAAGACCTACCGCTTCGAGTCGCTCACCTATCAGAATGGTGATAAATATGTAGGCGAGACCGTCAACGGCAAGCGTGAAGGTGTCGGTCTATACTATTATAATAATGGTAACTACTATTATGGTCGCTACAAGAACAACGACCGTCAAGGTTTCGGTGCCATGTTCTACACTAACAACACCCTGACCATCCAATATTGGAAGAGCGAAGACGAGTGATGGTCAAGACAAATTCTTTGAAAGCGTGGTTTCTTGCAGCACGCCCCAAGACACTCACAGGAGCCATTGCTCCCGTTCTTGTCGGTGCTGCCTTTGCCTTTGCTTCCTCCAACTCCCAACCCCCAACTTTCAACCCCCAACTCTCAACTTTCAACTTTCAACTTTCAACTTTCAACTTTCAACTCCTCCTCCTTCTTCTCTGTCTGCTGTTTGCCATCTTCATGCAGATTGATGCCAATTTCATCAACGACTATTTCGATTTCAAGAAAGGAACAGACCGTGAAGACCGTCTGGGACCCGAACGTGCCTGTGCACAAGGTTGGATAACGCCGCGTGCCATGCAATGGGGCATAGGAGTGATGACAGTCCTCTCCTGTCTGGTGGGACTTGCCATCCTGTTCATTCACATGCAGTGGGAGCTGCTCCTTGTGGGCATCTTATGTGTGGTCTTCTGTTTTCTCTACACCACAAAGCTTTCCTATCTCGGTTGGGGCGATGTGCTTGTGCTCATCTTTTTCGGATTTGTACCCGTGGTGTTTACCCACTATGTCATGACCGATGGTGGATGGAATGTTCCTCTGCTCATTGCCAGTCTTGCCATGGGACTTGCCACCGACAACCTCCTGATGGTCAACAACTATCGTGACCGCAATCAAGACAGGGTGAGTGGCAAGCGCACCATCATCGTGCACATCATCGAGGCACAAATTCGCAAATATGGTGATGAGGAAGGTCAGAAGAAAGCTAAAAACATTTGTCTCGACATCTATCTATGGATAGGCATTGCAGCCACGTTTCTCGCCTTCACCGCACTTTTCCTGTTCTCTCCAATCAGCATTCGGCATCCGTTGATGTTCCTCTACCTCATCCTCCACTTTCGTGCCTTCCAACAGCTCAAGACACTCGATGGGCGTGACCTCAACCAAGTGCTTGGCACCACAGCCCGCAACATCTTCCTTTTCGGTGTCCTCCTCGCCTTTGGAGTGCTGCTACATAGTGGCTTAGTTCTTTCGGAATAAGATTACTCACCTTTCATTCCTTCATTTCAGCGTAGCGCATTTCATTCTTTCATTTTCTCATTTTTTCATTCTTAAAACATACCCTTCGAGGATAGCCCTTACACAGACTTGAGAATGCCCCTTAAGCAGAAGTGAGAATAGCCCTTAAGCACGAGCGAGTATAGCCTTGACACAGAATCGAGTATGTTAGTGACATCGAGCTGAGTATATTGGTGACGTTTGATGTTGTATACGAGTGACATAGAAGTGTGTATATTAGTGACGCTGAAAGGTGTTTGTGAACTACGTGCGCATTCGGGTACTTACACTGTAGATTCCTTTGACATGATGTAGTTGGTGTTTGACGAGGAAGAGCGCATTACCCATTAGAGTCAACTTGTCATTCACATTATAATACGTGTACGGATATTGCCCAAAGTGAATTGAAAAGGATTACCAAACTGGTCATCTTTGTGTCGTCATGCAAAGGTACGAAGAATACCCAACTTCTGCAACACATGACCAGCAAAAAACTCACACTAACAACCCCAAAATCGACATCGTCGACGTCGGTTTGCCGACATCGTCGACATCGATGCACCGACGTCGACGACATCGATTCAGAGGTTGTGGAAGAGAGGCAACGCAGGTCTTGAAGGAGAGGAAACGAAGGAAAGGGAGTTGGAGATGTATCGTGACACCCAGAACATGGAATTTCACTTTGACATCGCCTTTGACGGGCAGATTTATTATAACGAATTGGCTACAAGTTATCATTTAGTGCAGCGCACAGTCGATGTTTTTGTGGAAAGTTCTATGAGTGAGATATCATTGGGTGTGTGGGTGAGACACTAACACCTGTATGGGTGAGATACCTCAACAGTTGTGGGCTAAAAGACGGGGTTCGGCAGAATTGTTTAGTACTAAACTCCAATGGACCCCCATGTTTAATATGAAACAAACTTGGACGAAAATGTGTAAAAGTTCTCATTTATCTGCACGGTGCGCATGGTATTTCACGCTGTCAGCGTAAAATAATACCGCCTTCCAGCACGATATATGATGCGCTGGAAGGCGGTAATCGATGTTCTATGAGTTACGAATTTTTTGGGGGGGATAAAGGAAAGGGGACTATTGGTTCTTCTCCAACAATGCTACTGCGTAGGCACTGATGCCTTCTTCACGACCTGTGAAGCCAAGTTTTTCAGTGGTGGTGGCTTTGATGGAGATGTCATCGAGGTCGATGCCCATCACATTGGCAAGGGTTTCCTGCATCTGGGGAATGTGGGGGTTGAGTTTGGGACGCTCGGCACAGATGGTGCAGTCGATGTTGCCGATGGAGTATCCTTTGGCTGCTACAATGTCCAAGGTTTTGCGGAGCAGAATCTTGGAATCAATGTTCTCGAACTCGTTGCCTTTCTTGGGAGGGAAGTGGTAGCCGATGTCGCGCATGTTGGCAGCACCGAGGATGGCATCACAAATGGCATGGATGAGCACATCAGCATCGGAGTGACCAAGCAGTCCGAGGGTGTGCTCTATCTTGATGCCACCGAGCCAAAGGTCGCGACCTTCGGTGAGCTGATGGACATCAAAACCAAATCCGACTCTTATTTTACAGTGTGACAATGCTTTGTTGTTTACAATTTAACCTATTGGGTAAATGGATTTATCTTCTTCTCTTGCCCAACAGTTCACCGATGCCGTCCATGTCGAAGGCAAGGGAGAAGCGGATGGTCTGGTCGAGCGGATTGCTGGGGGCTGATGAGATGACATAGCCGGCATCGAGCGAGAAGACGTTCATCTTGAAACCTGCACCGACGGTGAAGTATTTGCGGTTTCCCTTGTTGGGGTGCTCGTAGTGGTAACCACCACGGAGGAAGAACTGGTTGTTGTAGGCGTATTCAAGACCTACGCTCCATTGGATTTCCTGCATCTCTTCCTTGAAGCCGTTGGGGGCATCGTGGAAGGACTTGAAGATACCGCTGATGGGCGACACGTTGAAATATCCTTCTCCCTCAAGCCATGTGCGGTAACCGCCATAGTCGTTCTCATAATCTTGTGAGGTGCCGCCTTCTGTATCAACCATGTGCTTCACGTATTGGTCCATCGTGGGACGTGTGGGCACCAACAATTTGTTGGCATCGGCAGCAATGGTGAGGGTGTTGTATTCATCGAACGGAATGAGCAACGAGGTTCCCAAACGCAGGTTGGTGGGGATGAACTCTGAGGTGTTGCCTTCGTCGTAAGACAATTTGGAACCGATGTTGGAGATGTTGAGACCCCATCCGAGCTGGCTCTCATGACCGCCAAGGTTGATGTATCCGTTGTGGTAGAGGGCAATGTCTGCCGCGAAAGCGGAGGCTGGTTTCAGTTCGTCAGAACCTTCGCCCTTGAAGGCAAGGTCGGAGTAGATGAAGCGGAGGGCAACACCTGCCGAGAAGGTTTCGGAAAGCATGCGCGAGTATGCCACGTCAACAGCCATTTCATAGGGCTTGAATGTGGCTGCATCTTCATCAAGACTTTCGTACACGGTACCCAGTGAGAAGTAGCGGAGTGAACCTGACAGCGCATCGTATTCGCCCAAACGATAGTAGCCTGTGATGTTGGCAAGGTCGATGTCGTCGGTGATTTTGCGAAGCCACGGGGTGTAGTTGAGTGAAACACCCGAACGGCTGATGCAGAACGGATATTTTGCGGGGTTCCAGTATTGTGAGTTCACATCAGGGTCGGTGGCTGCACCCACATCGCCAAGACCACCTGCACGTGCATCGGGTGCGATGGCGAGCGAGTTGGCACCATGGTAGATGGGGTTGAGTTGGTTCTTCACGTCTTGTGCCTGCACCGAGAGGGCAAGAACAAGGAGGGTGAGTATGGATAGTGTTTTCTTCATCTTATTTTTGAGTTTTTATGGGGATGCCTCATCATGCGGATTGTCTCGATGATTCGGGGAAATCCGGGCAACCTCTAATAGAAACGAGAGAAGGGGGTGTTTATTGTGTGCTGATGAACTTTTCTGATGAGGAAGTGATGTCGCCTTTGGGTGAGGTAAGGCGTGTGCGACGCACATAGATGCCTGGCGGCAGGGTGGGCTTGTGCTCACTGCTGCTATGGACTTTGCGCCCCGTCATGTCGAAGATGTCATAGACTTCGATGAGACCTGTGACAACCTCGAAGGAATAGGCTTGCTCTCCCATGTTGTTGAAGGTGTCGAAGGCACGGACAACGAGGGTGTGCTTGCCTGCTGCCAGTGTGGGCAGTGTGTAAGTGACTGTGCCGGAACGGTAATCGCCGACTGCTTGTGTGTAATAGTTGTTGAGTGTATAGGTGGTTGCCTCGTTGTTGTCGATGATGGCAACGATGTCATGTCCAAGTCCGTTTCCTGTGGTGTTGATGCCGCTCTGGTCACTGAGTTCAATGCGGATGGTCGGTGTTTCGTTGGTGTAGCTGATTTCCTTGACATTGCGTCCGTTGGAGAAAGCTGCGATGGTGGGACCAACGGTGTCGGTCTGTTCCTCCACGGCTGTGCCGCCAATGAGGAAGTCCTCAAAGGTGCCGTTTGCCTCCATGTCTTTCTTGGTGTTGATGGCATAGAGGTTGATGAGTCCCGGCAAATCGGAATAGTTGATGTCGAGCGGAACGGGGAACGTGAACTTGAAGGTGCCCGCTTTCACAGAGTCGGTGCCTGAATAGAGCACACGTGTGCGGTCATCATATTCGTAAGGTTCGATGTCGATGCCAGCATTGAGATTGCAGACGATGTGCTGCTTGCTGTCATAGATGATGGCGGAAACGGTGCCCTCAAAGTCGGATGTCTTCTCTCCCTTGCTGTTGGCGATGTGTCCTTCGACGGTGATGGTCTTGCCTGCCGAGATGGTGGGAGGATTGGCTGTGTCGATGCTCTTTCCGTTGAACTTGTCAATCTTCACCTTGTAGGTGGGCGTGATGAGTCTGATGGCAGGGTCGCCTAACAGCACGAAGTGGGCTTTGTTGATGGAGTCCATTCTTGAGAAGTATCCACTTCCCTTCGACTCGATGATGTCTGCTTTTGCCTGTGCAAGCGCCTCACCGATGGTGAAGGGTTCACCATTGTTCTTGGTGTCGAGCACGTGCGACATGAAGTTGCGGTTGATGACTCGGTTGGGTGATGAATAGACTGTGCGAGCCGTTCCGATGAATGCCACCGCTGCTCCCTGTTTGTTGAGAATGGCTTCGGTGCCTATGTTCTCGGTGTTCATGTCGAAAGGTGTCACGTCGCAAGCGGCAGTAACCCAGATGGGAATACGTGGTGATGTCCAGTTCTGGAAATCGGATGTCATGAGCAGCTTTTCGTGGGAGAGGGTATAGGCAGCGCCATGACCTGTATAGTTCATGATGAGCGCACCTTCCTGCATGACTTTGTTGATGTCGGCATAGACTTCGGGATAGTCGTTGCCTGTCGCTGTCTGCTTCATGGCGTAGCTGTCCCAATAGATGCGCTGATAGTGATAGTCGGGGAATTTCTGCTGGGTGTTGGTCAGCACGTTCTCTGCATCTTCCATGTGGATGTTGGTCTTGTCATCATCAGCCATCATGCAGATGGTGTTTTTCCATGCGCCTGCATAGACATTGAACATGTAGTTGATGAGTTTGTCCACCACGTTCTTGGCATCCACCTCGGTGGAGACGGGCAGACGTCCTACACCGCAATCGGGCAGTTCCTTGAGGGGGGAAACACCTTTGCCGTCGGCAAGCAGCGTGAAATATTCTTCAGCCACATAGGAGGTGGTGTGTGACCATGAGTTTTCGGACTCATAAGCAAGCAGGTAGTCGTCCTGCGACTTGGAGGTGAGCCCGTTGGTGACCAATCTGTTGTCCCACATGCAGTTGCCGAACAAAAGGATGTTGAGGCTTCCTTTTTGGGTGCCTCTGAGTGGGGAAGATGTGTATTGCTTGTCATAGAGCATCTTCATCAGACGTCGGTAGGCAGTAGCATCGGGGGTGCCTGACGAGAACTCGTTATAGACCTGATGGGCTTCGACTACAGCGCATTTGATGCCATCAATCTGGGTGTGGGCGGCAGCGAGGCGTTGAGCCTGTTCCGTCAGTTTGCCGTTGGATGGCACGATGATGAGCAGGTTGATGCCGTCGAGGGCATGGAGGTCTTGGTGAATCACATTCCCGACAGTTTCAGGGGTGGGGAAGGATGCACTGGTGTTCACTGCCACATATCTATTGGTGAATTTGGCACCAGGGAATGCTGCCTTGTAGGTGGCACCTGAGAGTGTGCCGGACAGTTCATGTGTTGATGTCGGAATGGTGATGTCCCAGATGCTGGTGGCAGCACTGGCTCCCTGCAACTCAAAGCCGCTGACGTCATTGTTGTTGGGACTGAACACGACGAAGTTCTTTCCGGGCATTGCGAGTTGTGCTTCAGCGGTGGCGCGGAGATAGTCAAGATGTCCCGAGACGCCTGATGTACGCGTGTGTTTCAGTTTGACACTGAGCGAGGTGGCTGTCTGGTCGTAGAGGATGAAAGATTTGTTGCTTACCTGTGCGTCGGAATACTCGGGCAGGCTGGAGAAGGCGAATGTGCCCAACGTGTTATCACCCACCATCACGTTGAGGGTGGAGGCGCTGTTTCCTGCTGCAGCAAACTGCACGTCAAGGGTCACGTCGCCTCTTGTGGTGTTGTCGAAAGTCAGTTGGTAGGACTTCTGCGGATTGGTGGAATAGTCGTGTGCCTCAAAGAAGGTGCGTCCTGCATTGATGAAAGAGAAGGCGTCCTCTTCATGGAGCGCATGCGCATAGTAAGTTTTCTGTATGTTGGCAGAAGTGGTCTGCGCATCAGTCTTGCTGAATGCGGCAGGTGTTCCTGTCGTTTCTGTCAGGAAGTAGTAAATGTGTTGGGAATAAGTGTTGTTTCTGTGTGTGTAGGTGCTTGTCTCGTTGGGACGTGTCCATTGTGTGGTGCCACATGAGTAGAAGAGCACAGTGCCGTCAGCCTTGCGATAGAGCGGAATTTCCGTGAGGTCATCGTCGAGCTTCTCAATGTTCGCTTCTGGCAAGAAGGGCATGTTGTAACCATAGAGACACACCTTGGCGGGATTGCTGAATCCCATGCTTTTGAGGTTGGCGCTGGTGAGTTGGTACACCCCTTCATCTGCCACACGAATCTTCACCCACTTACCTGTGGCAAGTTTGGAATGTGCCGCATAACGAGATTGAGCATTGACGGTGATTGCCAATGCCATCAAGAGGAATAGGGTATATAGCTTTCGTGTCATCATTTCATCTTTTGTCTCACCTCACACTTCTCGCCTCACTTGACTTTCAGATTGAGTAGTTTTTTTTCACCGATGTAGGCTTCTATTATGTCACCTTCCTTGACAGGACCGACACCAACAGGTGTGCCTGTGAAGATGAGGTCGCCCGTCTTGAGCGTGAAGAACTTGGAGGCATAGGCGATGATGTGGTCGATGGTGTGAATCATGTCTGCCGTGTGCCCTGTCTGCTTGCGTTCACCATTCAAATCCATGTGGAAATGGATGTCCTGCACGTCGCATCCCAGTTCTTCCTTCGTGATGAACTTGCCCAAAGTGGCACTGCCGTCAAACCCCTTGCAACATTCCCAAGGCATGCCTTTATCCCGCAATTCCTTCTGGAGGTCACGTGCCGTGAAGTCGATGCCGACGGTCAGTTCGTTGTAGTAGCGATGGGCAAAGCGTTCGCTGATGTCCTTGCCTACATGGGCTATCTTCACCACAATCTCGGTCTCATAGTCGAAACGGGCTGCAAAGTCTGGCACAAAGAATGGCTTGCCTGGCTGGATGATGCTCGAATCGAACTTGGAGAACAAGACCGGCTCTGTGTGTAATAACGAATTTTGTTCCTCTTTAGTATGTAATTCGTTGATATGTTCGGCATAATTCATGCCGACAGCAAGTATCTTCATCCTTTATAGCCCGAATATTCTTAAAACATCGTTCAGCTGTGCCAGTACCATGAGTGCCAGCAGCAAGTACATGCCGAAATACTGCACCACTAACAGGAAATTGTCATTCAGACGCTTGCCTGTGAGGAGCTCGAAAGTGGCAAAAAGTGCATGCCCGCCATCGAGTGCAGGAATAGGCAATACATTGACAAAGCCTAACGCAATGGAGAGGAAGGCGGTGAGCAACCAGAAGCGTTGCCAGTTCCATGCATCGGGGAAAATATTGCCAATGCTGATGAAGCCACCCACTTGTCGTGCTCCCTTCTTCGTGAAGATGTATTTCATCTGATCAGCATAGCTGGTCAATGTGTTCCAACCATATTTCACACCTGCCGGGAATGACTCCAGAAATCCGTATGACTTGGTCGTGATGTTGTCTTGATAAGGCATGGCATTGGCAAAGCCTAACGTGAATTCGGGTGTGAGGGTCACTTTCTTGGTGACGGAATCATTCAATACCAATGTGATTTGACGTGCCTTGAGGCTGTCGCCAAAGTTTGCTTTCTCTGGCAGAGCCTTCTGCAAAGCGATGAGGGCATTCTGAAAGTCGTTGAAGTCTTCTACCTGAATGCCGTTGACTGAACAAATCTTGTCTGTCTTTTTCAGTCCCATATCCTCGGCAGGTGACCCTGGGATGATGCTGTCAATGGCAAGCGGTGCCCGCATGGCAGCATAGAGCGGCTGCTCTATCATGTCGAGTAAGGACAACTCCTTGGGCATGTTGATGACCACTTCCTTGCCTTCTCGCAAGATGGTTACGGTCTTGGCATTGGACATGCTCTGCAACACGGATGTGCTCCACGATTCCACCTGCTCGTCATCAGTCTTGATAATGATGTCACCATCGCGGAAACCATCAGCCTTTGCCTGTTCTGAAAACTTCATTCCATACGTCATGTCTTCACTCTTCACGAAGCTTTCACCCCATGTGAACAACACCATGGCATAGATGACAAAGGCGGTGATGAAGTTCATGATGATGCCACCCAACATGATGATGAGACGTTGCCATGCAGGGTGGGTGCGGAACTCCCATTTCTCACCCTTCACGTCTTCATTCTTGATGATGATGTTCTTCATCAGCTGTGGTAACTGTTTCCAAAAACTCTTCTGGCTGTCGTTTTCGTTGAAGGAAGACTCGTCCACCATGCCCGAAATCTTTACATAGCCACCCAGAGGAATCCAACCGATGCCGTATTCCGTGCCTTCGTATTCATATTCACCGTTCTCCTTCTTCTTCGCAGGTGTTTTGCCTGTCAACTTTCGCCACCAATTGCTATAGGTGCTGAATAAACTGAATTTCCAATCGAAGAACAGGTAGAACTTTTCCACTCTAACTTTGAAAATCTTTGCTGCAAAGAAGTGTCCTCCCTCGTGTAGGATAATGAGCAAGGCGAGGGCAATGATGAGTTGCAGCCCTTTGATGAGAATCGTATCCATTTATAATAATGTGGAAGCGTACTGTCTCGCTTCTTTATCTGTTTGTAAATAGGTTTCTAATGCTGAGTCGGTGGTGAAGTCAATCTTCTCCATCGTCTTTTCTATGATGTCGGCAATCTGTTCAAAGCCAATCTTGTCATCGATGAACGCACGGTTTGCCACTTCGTTGGCTGCATTCACGATGCAGGGCATGTTGCCACCTTGATGTAACGCTTCGTATGCCAGATTCAGGCAGCGAAAACGTTCCATGTCAGGCTTCTCAAACGTCAGGTCTTTCAGGCTGAAGAGGTCGAGCCGCTCACCATTGAGCGTGAGACGCTTCGGATAACTGAATGCATACTGGATGGGCAGACGCATATCTGGTACACCAAGTTGCGCTTTTACGGCACCGTCTTCAAACTGCACGGCACTGTGGATGACCGACTGTGGATGCACCACCACCTGAATCTGCTCGGGTTTCACTCCGAAAAGCCAACGGGCTTCAATCACCTCGAAACCTTTGTTCATCAGTGTGGCTGAGTCTATGGTGATTTTTGCACCCATGTTCCAAGTGGGGTGGGCGAGAGCGTCTGCTTTCGTCACAGTGCGCAGCTGCTCTTTCGTGAAGTGGCGGAATGGTCCTCCACTGCATGTGAGCAGAATCTTGTCAATCCTGTTGCCGGGTTCCAAACACTGGAAAATGGCAGAGTGTTCAGAATCTACAGGCAGGATGGGCACTTGATTCTCATTTGCCAGTCGGGTGATGAGGTCGCCAGCCACAACAAGTGTCTCCTTGTTGGCAAGGGCAATCATCTTCTTTGCCTTGATGGCAGCAATGGTCGGTTCAAGTCCTGCAAATCCCACCATGGAGGCAAGCACGATATCTACGTTGTCATCCTGCACCACCTGACAAAGTGCTTCTGCACCTGTATATACCTTGATGGGTAGGTCAGCAAGCCCTTCCTTCACTTTCTCGTAATTGGCTTCTTTGGCGATGACCACCGCTTCAGGGTTGTATTTTCTTGCCTGTTCGATGAGCAGGTCTGCATTGTTGTACGCTGTCAGTACATACGCCTCATAGAGGTCGCTATGCTGCCCGATGACGTCCAGCGCTTGTGTGCCAATGCTCCCCGTCGAACCTAAGATGCATATTTTTTTCTTCATAAGTCTAATAATCCCAATGGCAAATCCATCACCATTGTCTTTTCTTCTTGTTTGATTTCTGCGATGAACTCTTCATGAGCAGGTATCATCACTTCGCTACCATCAGGACGCTGCACAATGAAGAGCCAATTGTCCGTGTTGTCGTCAATGTCGCTGATGGTGCCAATCTCGTTACCGCTGTCGCCGTCAATCATGCGGAAGCCGATGAAATAATGGAGAGAAACTTCGTCCTCATCCAGTTCTTCTTGATACTTCTTTTCGAGATAGACGTTGCTGTTCACAAGAAACTGCACAGCATCGGCACTGTCCAAGTCTTCCAGCTTCATGATGGCGGTGGAATCGCTGCGGAAACGGTATTCCTCGATGAAGAAGGGGGTGAGGATGCCATCGACCTCGCAGATGATGTAGTCGCTGTCGGCACGGTCCCACACATCATCGGTGAACTGAAAGTTGATTTCCCCCTTCAGTCCGTGGGTCTTGCCCATCCTGCCTATCTGATATACGTCTTCTTGTCTGATCATTGGATTCTCTTGATGGCTGCACCGAGTGCGGTCAATCTGCCTTCGATGTCTTCGTAGCCTCGGTCAATCTGCTCAATATTGCTGATCATGCTCACTCCATTGGCAGACATGGCTGCAATGAGCAAGGCGATGCCTGCACGGATGTCGGGACTTGACATTTTGGAACCACGCAGCTTCATCTGATTGTCATGTCCGACAACCACTGCTCGGTGAGGGTCGCACAGGATAATCTGAGCACCCATATCAATGAGTTTGTCAACGAAAAAGAGACGGCTCTCAAACATCTTCTGGTGAATCAGTACAGAGCCTTTTGCCTGTGTGGCAACTACGAGCATGATGCTGAGAAGGTCAGGTGTGAGTCCTGGCCATGGTGCGTCAGCTATCGACATGGTGCTACCATCCATAAAGGAGGAAACTTCGTAGTGCAGATGCTCAGGGATGTGAATGTCATCACCGACACGTTCGATAGTGATGCCTAGACGTCGGAAAGCCTGAGGAATGATGCCAAGGTTCTCGTAGCCGACATTTTTGATAGTGATGTCACTACCGGTCATGGCTGCCATACCGATGAAGGAACCCACCTCAATCATGTCGGGCAGGATGGTGTGGTCGGTGCCGTGCAGTTCGCTCACGCCCTCGATGGTCAACAAGTTGGAACTGATGCCTGAAATCTTGGCGCCCATGGCATTGAGCATCTTGCAGAGTTGCTGGATGTATGGTTCGCAGGCTGCATTGTAGATGGTTGTAGTGCCCTTTGCCAAGACTGCTGTCATAATGATGTTGGCAGTACCTGTCACACTGGCTTCATCCAGCAACATGTAAGTGCCTTGAAGTTCGTTGGCATCAATCTCATAAACACCGCGCTCGACACAGTAATTGAACTTGGCTCCCAACTCTTGAATGCCCAGAAAGTGTGTGTCCAATCGACGACGACCAATCTGGTCACCTCCGGGTTTAGCCACGCATGCCTTGTGGAAACGTGCCAACAGAGGACCAAGTACAAGAATGCTGCCACGCAAGGCTTGACAACGTTGTACAAACTCTTGACCACCCAAATACTCCATGTCAAGATGGTCGGCTTGGAATTGCCATGCGTGGTCACCCAAGTCTGTCACACGCACACCCATCTTGCTGAGCAAACTGATGAGGTTGTTGACATCGAGAATGTTGGGGACATTTCGTATGATGACTGGCTCAGAGGTGAGCAAGATGGCTGAGATGACCTCCAATGCCTCGTTTTTTGCACCTTGAGGGGTAATCTCACCATGCAGTTTGTGCCCGCCTTCGATGATGAAAGATGCCATATTATTTCTTCTTTTTCTTCTTGAGACTGGTAGCGACACGCGTGCTGAGCAATTCACCGTCACTGATGAGCGGTTGGCGGTCAATGTCTAACTGTATCTTCCCGTCAGTGTATTGCGCCATGTCGTCAGCCACCTTTTCATCGCTCATGGAATCAGTGCTCCAGTTGGAGAGGTCACGTTTCATGTGGTTAGCCACCATCATGGCTAAATCGTCACGCTGTTGTCCTGCTTCCATTGTGGCGAGATGCTCTGTGAACTGTTCCACAATGGTGCCGTAATTGCGTTTTTTGATGCGATGTTGAGGATAAACCAGTCGGTCTGGACGTGCTTCTTCGTCATCCATACGCTCAATGTCGACAGGATAATCAATGTCCAGTTCGTATTGTGACATGGCTGCAAGATGATTCCACAGCTTCTTCTGGAAATCTTCTCTGTCTGATGTCTGTTCAGCCATGTTGGCCATGGTGCTGATGATGGTTTGAGCACACCGCATCCGCTCGCTCTTGTCAGCAATGGTCTTGCAGTGTTCCACCATCTGTTGTACTCCACGCCCATATTCGGGCATGATGAGTTTTTCTCTTTTTGTATTGTAGTCCATTTATAATAATTTCTTTGCTACGGTTGCTTGAAAATCTTTCAGGTAGTTTGGCTCAAAATACGCCACATCTTCAAACTCTTCACGTAAGAACCTTTTTTCAGCCAACGGAGACATGTACTTGGCAAGCAAGGGAACCCCATCGAAGAAATGGGCATTCGGATGCTGAAGGATGGTTTTGCATTTTTCAGCGCCATTGCCAAAGAAATAAACAGGATGCTCGTTTAGATGTTGCTCGAATGAGTGCTCGTCGATGACAACTGGCTGTGTAGGCATGACAGTCTTTAATGCCCGTGTGTACAAAGCTGTGTAAACTTCCATTCGACGTGCATCGAGCATGGGACAGAGCAATGCATCTTCAGGCAGGTCGTCATGCACCAATAAGATGGGTACACATTGTATTTCCAATGTGGGTACTGCAATGAGTTTGAGGTTTCTTCCGTATGCTACACCTTTTGCCATCGATGCGCCAATGCGTAAACCGGTGTAACTGCCAGGACCGGCACTCACAGCCACGGCATCGAATGGGATGGCGTGGTTGTCTGTGAATGAAAGGGCTTCGTCCACCATCGTGCCGAGGATGGACGCGTGGTTTGTTCCCTTTTCTTGCTTAGGCTCCTCTCCTTCTTTCGGCAGGTTGTCTGTCTGAAAGATGATGGCGCTATCCTGACTCACCGCCACGCTGCATAAGTCTGTTGCAGTCTCAATATGTAAAATTACTGACATCTGATGTCCACATAGATATAAAATATGTGCAAAGGTACGAAAAAGTTGCCAATTGTCAATTAAAATCATTACTTTTGCACGAAAATTAACAAACTATATCATGATACAATCAATGACAGGCTACGGCAAGTGCGTCGTGGCGTATAATGGAAAGAAGATTCATGCAGAGGTGAAGTCGCTGAATAGCAAGGCACTTGACATGACGGCACGTATTGCCACTATCTATCGTGAGAAAGAGATGGAAATACGCCAAATCATTCAACAGAAATTGGAACGCGGCAAGGTGGATTTTGTACTTTGGATTGAGAAAGATGAGGCTTCACAGGCAGCCCCTCTCAACATGGCGTTGGTGCGTTCTTATAAGCAGCAAATTGAGCAGATGCAGAAAGATTTGTCTCTTCCTCAGCCTGTGGATTGGTATGGAACATTGCTCCGCCTTCCTGATGTGTTTACACATACCGAAGTGGAAGAACTCTCAGAGGAGGAGTGGAGCGCAGCCCGTCAAGCAGTGGAAGGTGCTGTCGATGAACTGGTGGCTTTCCGCAAACAGGAAGGACTTGCTTTGGCAAAGAAATTTCAGGAAAAGATTGACAATATCGCCTCATTACTTGCTTCCATCGAGCCATACGAGAAGGAACGTACCGAGAAGATTCGTCAGCGTATTCAAGATGCATTAGAACAATATATCGGCGTTGATTACGACAAAAACCGCCTTGAGCAGGAGATGATTTACTATATAGAGAAACTTGACATCTCCGAGGAGAAACAGCGTCTTACCAATCACCTCCACTACTTCATTGAGACCATGAAAGAAGGACATGGACAGGGAAAGAAACTGGGTTTCATCGCTCAGGAAATGGGACGAGAAATCAACACCACAGGCTCAAAGTCCAATCAGGCGGAGATGCAAAACATCGTGGTGAAGATGAAAGACGAGCTTGAACAGATAAAGGAACAGGTGCTCAATGTAATGTAAGTATGGAAGGAAAACTGATTATTTTTGCCGCTCCATCAGGATCGGGTAAGTCAACAATCATCAATAGTATAATGGCAGATGGAGGTGCAGAAGAACTTGATCTCCATTTCTCTATTTCTGCCACGTCACGCGCTCCCCGCGGCGAGGAGAAGAATGGTGTGGAATATTTCTTTCTTACACCTGAAGAGTTCCGTCAGAAGATTGCCAATGACGAGTTTGTCGAGTACGAAGAGGTATATACCGACAAGTTTTATGGTACTTTGAAGTCACAGGTGGATAAGCAGTTGGCTAGTGGAGAGAATGTTGTTTTCGATGTGGATGTAAATGGTGCCATGAACATCAAGAAACTCTATGGCAAACGTGCCCTTTCCATCTTTATCCAACCACCTAGTATTGAAGAACTTCGTAGTCGCTTGGAGAAACGGGCGACTGATGCTCCAGAGGTGATTGCCCAGCGTGTCGAGCGTGCCAAGTATGAACTTGAGCAAGCAGAACATTTTGATGAGGTGGTCATCAATGATAACCTTGAGGTTGCAAAAGTGGAGGCTCGTGCCTTGGTGGAGGATTTCTTGGCAGATTAGAATACAAAAGCAATAAAAAGAGGGACACCCCGATGAAAGGGTGTCCCTCTTTTTATGTTTATAAGGATTTACAAGTTACCACGCTCTTTGTCAAGATAGTACTTGTATGTGCCGACTGTCAGCTCGTCGCAAGAGGCCTCGTCACAAACCACGATGGCATGTGGGTGCATCTGCAGCATGGATGAAGTCCACTTGTGGCTGATGTCACCGTCAATGCAGTGTTTGAGGGCACGTGCCTTGTTGTGACCGCTGCACACGAGAAGCACCTCCTTTGCATCCATCACTGTGCCAATGCCGACAGTCAAGGCCTGCTTGGGCACAAGGCTGAGGTCATTGTCGAAGAAGCGGCTGTTGGCGTGGATAGTGTCAGTGGTCAGCGTCTTGATGCGGGTGCGTGAAGACAACGAACTACCTGGCTCATTGAAAGCGAGGTGTCCATCAGGACCAATACCGCCCATGAAGAGGTCAACGCCACCTGCTTCAGCAATGAGTTCTTCGTAGTGATTGCATTCAGCAATGAGGTCTGGAGCATTTCCGTTAAGAATGTGTACGTTCTCGCGCTTGATGTCGATGTGGTTGAAGAAGTTGTTCCACATGAAGCTGTGATAGCTTTCTGGGTGGTCTTCTGGCAGTTTTACATACTCGTCCATATTGAATGTGATGACATTCTGGAACGAGATCTTACCCGCACTGCACATCTCTATCAGATTGCGATACAGACCCAGTGGCGATGAACCAGTGGGACATCCGAGAACGAAAGGCTTCTCGGGTGTTGGGTTCGCTTCGATGATACGATTTGCCACATAGTTGGCTGCCCATTTTGAAAGGGAGTCGTAATCGGGTTCAATAATTACTCTCATAATTTTGTGTTGTTTTAGTGGTTAATACTAATGTGAATTATAATGTTCTATGTCATTTGTCCTGTTTGAGGGGATTCCATCCTTGTGCTTTCAGCTCAAACTCGGCACCATCGCGCGTGATGAGTGCGCATCCAAGGCTTTCCTTCGTAATGTGCCCAATGAGTTTCACACCTTCCATCTGCACAATCTTTTCGTGGTCGGCGATGGGTACAGTGAATAGCAACTCATAGTCTTCTCCTCCGTTGAGGGCTGCTGTGGTGAGGCTCATATTCAGTTCCTCAGCCATCACTGCAGTTTGGTAGTCGATGGGGATGCGCTCTTCGTAAACGCGGCATCCGCAATGACTTTGTGTACAGATGTGCATCAGTTCGGAAGAAAGTCCGTCACTGATATCCATCATGGCGGTTGGTTGAATGCCTGCTTCGCGCAATTGGAGGATGATGTCTCGTCTTGCTTCAGGCTTCATCTGACGCTCAAGCAGATATTCACGTCCACTGAAGTCTGGTTGTGAAATAGCCATGCGCTCGGCGTCAGTCTTGGCTATCTCAATTTGCTTGTAATAGACTTCCTTTTCACGTTCGAGGAGCTGAAAGCCCATATAGGCTGCTCCAAGGTCTCCGCTCACGCAAATGAGGTCGGTTTCTTTGGCACCATTGCGGTAGATGGCTTTGCCCTGTTCCACTTCTCCGATAGCTGTGATAGAGATGGCAAGTCCGGTACGGGAACTGGTGGTGTCGCCTCCTACAATGTCCACGCCATGTGCTTCACATGCCAGTTTCAGTCCATCGTAAAAGTCGTCCATGTCTTCGATGCTGAAACGCTTGCTCAGTGCAAGACTGACAGTGATTTGCTTCGGCATTCCTCCCATTGCGTAAATGTCGGAGAGATTGACCATCGCCGCTTTATAGCCGAGATGTTTCATGGGCAGGTAGGTCAAGTCGAAATGCACTCCTTCCATCAGCAGGTCGGTGGTCACGAGCACATCCTTGTCTTCTCCATATTTCAGCACAGCACAATCATCGCCCACCCCATATTTTGTTTCGGGGTTCTTCAGTTCAATGTTCTGCGTTAGTCGTTTGATGAGTCCAAACTCACCGAGGGTTGCTATTTCTGTTGCCATTTATTTTTTAGTGTTTACGTAGTTTCTGATGATGTTGTCAAAATCTTCTTTCCCGTCAATAAACTCCACTTCAATAGGGATGACTTTTACGTTTTCAAGTCCATGCAGACGGGTTGCATCCTTTTCTGTGGTGAGGATAGTGCGTCCTGCTGCTCGTGTGCGAATGTTATTGATGTCATTCTTGGTGAAATGATGGTGGTCGGGGAAACTCATCACATCAAATTCTGGTACAATCTTTTGCAGATCATATATCATCTGCTCAGGTGAAGCGATGCCAGTGACGAGTAACGGATTTTTCCCGATTCCCTTCATGTCGTCTGGATATGAGTAGGTGGAGAAGAATATCTTCTGCCAATTCTCAATGTTTAGAGAACGTTCAATGCCAGTTCTTTCTATGGGTGTTATGTCGCGTGGACATTTCGTGACAATGACGATGTCAGCACGTTTTGTTCCCGACGAGGACTCGCGCAATCGTCCTGCTGGTAGTAGTTTGTCAAGATAGATGAGGCGATGATAATCCATGAGCAGGATATTGAGACCAGCCTTTACATAACGGTGCTGATAAGCATCATCCAAAATGACTACATCTGTAGACGGTTGTACCTCTTTCTTCATCAGTTTCTCGATGCCATGGCAGCGGTCTTTATCCACAGCCATGTGTATCTGTGGAAACTTGTGTTTCATTTGGTAAGGCTCATCACCGATGTCTGTCATGGATGTTGTTGGGGTGGCAAGTACATAGCCCTCCGATTGACGTTTGTATCCTCGACTGAGCACAGCGACTTGATACTTCTCCGACAGCAGTCGGATAAGGTACTCAGTGTGTGGTGTTTTACCTGTTCCGCCCACGGTGATGTTGCCAACGCAGATGACAGGCAGGGGGAAGGTCTTGGATTTGAGCATACCGACATCGAACATCAGGTTTCTGATGCTTACTACCAGTCCGTAGAGCCATGAGAGCGGCAGGAGCCAGTAGTTGATTTTGATGTGGTCGCCTTCCATTTTGGTTGAGGGTTTAGAGCTGAGGGTTTAGGCTTACTTCTTTCCAGCAATTCTTCCTGCTAAACTTTGATCTACTAAATAGTCATAGAACTCACAGGCGGCTAATAACCATGCTCCGGTGCCGAATGGTGCTTGCGACTTGGCATTGACAGTCTTGGTTGGGTCGGGCTTCTCGCCGATGGGTTGCACGTAGCCAATGCTGCCGTCAGGTTGGAGTGCCACTTCGAACAGATATTTGTATGCCTTCTTGATGGTCTCTCTATATTGGTCAGGGTGGAGAATGCCGTTGTTCACGCCCCACAGAATACCGTACGTGAAGAAGGCGGTGCCGGAGGTCTCATAGCCTGGGGCATCGTCGGGACAGAGCATAGAGCGTGTCCAATGTCCTTCGGGCTGTTGGCATCGAGCAACTCCTTCAGCCAGTTTCTTGAAACGGTCAATATAAAACGGACGATATTTGCAATCCCGTGGCAGATCTTCCAGCACTTGTGCCAAGCCTGCGAGCACCCATCCGTCGCCTCGTGCCCAGAAGGATTTGCCGTCGTTGCAGGCGGTCTTTACCTTTGGATAGACGTACTTGGCGTCGCGATAATAGAGTTGTGCCTCGGTGTCAAAGAGCAGGCTGTCTGTCCACTTGAAACACTCATATTGTTTGTCGAGGAGTTTCTGGTCATGGGTGACGGTGTAGAGCTTCGAGAAGATGGGCAGACCCATGTAGAGGGCATCCGACCACCACCAATAGTCCTTTTCGGCTGTAGTTGCCTGATAACACATCACCTCCAATGCTCGCTCAATGCGTTCAGCGCGATGCTCTTGTTTGTAAAGGTCAATATAGACTTGGAAACAGATTTGCCAGTCGGCGAACAGCACATGATTCATGCCCTCGCCGTAGGTCTTGTACTGCCACTTGCTCTTGTCCGTCTGCGTAGCGCCCTGCCAATGATTGTATTCAGCCCATTCGAGTGCATAGTTGAGATATTCCTTCTTAGACGTGCGCTGATAAACCTTCTGATTCGCGGTGAAGTAGGCGGCATTGTCCCAGAAAGCGCGGCACTTGGGCGAGTTATGGCTCTGCCAATAATCGTTGACCTTCTGAATCATTTGTGTCACAGAAACGTCATGGGCAGGAGCCTTCATCTCAAACTGTCGGGAAGGAAGGTTTTGTGCTGTGGGTGTCTGTGCCAAAAGCACAAAGCCAAGCATGAGGGTTAATAACTTCTTCATATATAAATAGGTGTTAGTTAGTGATCACATTCAGTCCGAGTTTCTTTGCCTCCTCGATAAGTAACTTCTCCGCTGGCTCGTATTCGTTGGGTATTTCCCCGTCGAGAATCGCATCTTTGATGGCCATCTTGAGAATGCCCACCTCCTTGCAGGGTCGCAAGCCAAACATCTCCATGATGTCTTCACCACTGATGGGTGGTTGGAAGTTGCGGATACGGTCTTTCTCTTCTATTTCCACCAGTTTGGTGCGTACGGTGATATAGTTATCGGCAAACTTCTTCTTCTTTAAATCATTCTTTGACGTGATGTCTGCCGTACAGAGCAGCATCAAATCGTCAATGTCATCTCCTGCATCGAAAAGCAGTCTTCTCACTGCGCTGTCCGTCACCTCGGAATCGGCAATGGCGATGGGTCGCATATGCATCTGCACCAGTTTCTGCACGAACTTCATCTTTTCGTTCATGGGCAGTTTCATGCGTCGGAAGATACTTGGTATCATTTTCTCGCCGATGTCATTGTGGTTGTGAAAAGTCCAACCTTGAATGGGATCAAAGCGCTTGGACTTGGGTTTGCCGATGTCGTGTAGCAGTGCTGCCCAACGAAGCCAAAGGACGTGGTCTTTCGGTGAATCCCAATTCCCGTTCCCTTCTGATATGTCTGCAGGGTTGGTTGTGGCTTTTGCTACATTGTCAAGCACCTCCAGTGTGTGATAGAAATTGTCCTTGTGTGCTTTACCGTCTTTCGTCTCCACACCTTGCAGCAATGCCAGTTCCGGGAATATTAGCGGTAGCAGCCCACAGCGCTCTAATTCAACGAATCCCTTGGATGGGGCGGGGGAGAGAAGTATCTTGTTCAGTTCCTCTGCAATACGTTCTGCTGAGATGATTTTGATGCGTTCCTTGTTGCGGCTTAGAGCCTCAAACGTGTCTTCTTCGATTTGAAAATTCAACTGCGTGGCAAAACGGATGCAACGCATCATCCGCAAAGGGTCATCGCTGAACGTGATGTCAGGGTCGAGTGGGGTGGCGATAGTCTTGTCTTCCATGTCTGCCAGCCCATCGAAAGGATCAACCAACTCACCAAATCGGTCTTTGTTCAGACAGAGCGCCATGGCGTTGATGGTGAAATCGCGACGGTTCTGGTCTTCTTCCAATGTGCCGTCTTCCGTTACAGGCTTCCGCGAATTGCGGTCATAACTTTCTTTTCTTGCCCCTACAAACTCAATCTCCAAACTCTTATGCTTCAATTGTGCCGTTCCAAAGTTCTTGTAGATGGCGATATGTGCTTTCTTGCCTAATTTGTGACGTAGTGCTTCAGCCAGCGCAATGCCGGGTCGTTTTGTCTGTTTCGTTTCATCCACCACCACGATGTCAATATCGCTTGAAGGACGCTCCAAATAGAGATCTCTTACCCATCCTCCGATTACATAACAATCCAACCTCAACTCTTCTGCCGTGTCCGAGATGAGACGGAAGAATGGGTGATCGAGTTGTTTGAGTATGTCTTCGTGGGTGAGTATCTTCATTGATGATTCTTTTTCTGATAGTGCAAAGTTAGAGAAAAATGAGAAAAAAGGAACTAAAGTCGTTGTCTTTTTTGAAAATTTGGCAGGAAACAAGAGAGAAAATGACCGAAAAGGATGTCAGTTTCTCATATTTTCTTCGTAACTTTGCAAGCAGAATCCTAAACTTATAACCGAAATGACAAGAAACATCTTCTTATTGCTGGCAGTGCTCCTTTTGTTGGCATGTCAAGAAAGGAAAACCGATAGAGCCGAGGAGTTTCGCGAGGCCATCCATCTAAAAGATTCCACGGAACTTGCTCAAGCTCAAATGGAACTGACAAAACTTGATAGCATCATCACCTTCTCTACACTGAATGTGGAGGATGTGAAGCGGCATTTTGTGTTTGAGAAGCAGGAGAAGTATCAAACCATGGGCTATTGGGTGTTGCCTGCTTACAAAGGGAGCAAGGAACGCTTCACGTTCTTCCCGGAAGTGGAGGAAAGTGGTAAGATGTTGCTTGTCAACATTGATGGGAAACGACGCTACACGTTCACAGAAGTGAATCTTGACAGTGCAGACTATCAGTCTCTCCTACCGACAGGACTTTCCACTCGGCAGCTCGATGATGTTCATCGCTGCTACATCTTCGCTAAGGCTATGCATGACCTCGACATCGCTCGTAAGAGTCGTGAGAAGACACTTACGAAGATACGGTTCTATGAGCGGAAGATGAAAAAGTGAAATGAAGCGGGATGCACTCGAATGAATGCATCCCGCTTTTATTGATAGTGCGAATCTTATTACTCTGCACGGAGAGTGAAACGCTTGAAGTCTGTAACAGTGAGGTCTTTGTCGATGCTCTTGAGATACTGAGCAACAGAAACCTTGTTGTCGTCGATGTAAGCCTGCTCGAGGAGGCAGTTCTCCTTGTAGAACTTAGCGACCATACCCTTGGCGATGTTCTCGATCATCTGCTCCTTCAGGTTAGCTTCCGCTTCCTTGGCAACGGTAGCCTTGATTTCACGAGCCTTAGCAGCCTCTTCTGGAGTGATCCAACCCTTAGTGGTGTTAGATTCGATGTGATCCTCAGAGTCAACGTGTGCAGGGTTGATGCCAGCCTTCTTCAGTGCGTTCTCAACAGCCTTGCCAATCTGGTTCTGCTTAGCCTTGTCAACGGCGTTGCGAGTTTCAGCATCCTTCACGTCCTGTGGAACAGAATCAGCGTCGAGAGCGATAGGAGACATAGCTGCAACCTGCATGGCTACACCCTTACCAGCCTCTTCGAAGCCCTTCTTGTTCAGCACTACGAGAGCGCAGAGGAAGTTCTGGTTCATGTGGTTGTAAGCAACGATGTCCTCGCCTTCCACATAGTTGAAGCCGTCGAGCTCCATCTTCTCGCCAGTCACACCTGAACGGTTGGTGATAGCGTCCTTGATGTTCTCGCCATCGATGGTGAGGTTGTTCACCTCGTCCATGCTCTTGCACTTGTTAGCCACAATAGCGTCGATGATCTTGGTAGCGAGTGCCACGAAGTCAGCATTCTTAGCTACGAAATCAGTCTCGCACTTCAGTGCAATCATAGCACCGTAGTTGCCATCTACCTTTGCAAGTACGCAACCCTCTGCTGCATCGCGGTCAGAACGCTTAGCGGCAACGAGCTGACCCTTCTTGCGAAGGATTTCCATAGCAGCCTCCATGTCACCGTTGGCCTCAGTGAGAGCCTTCTTACAGTCCATGAGACCTGCCTGAGTCTTCTTGCGAAGCTCGTTGATTTCCTGTATGGTAATTGCCATAATAATTTACGATATTAAAATTACAATTTACTGTTTATTATTCAGCTGCTGGAGCTTCAGCCTCTTCAGCTGGTGCTTCTTCAGCAACTTCCTCTTCTTCTGCTTCTACTGCAGGAACCTTGCCTTCCTTCTTCTCAGCATTAGCTTCCTGATCAGCCTTCTCCACCTTGCGCTCCTCAAGACCTTCGTTTATGGCACCGCATACAACGCTGAGGATGAGTTCGATAGACTTAGCTGCATCGTCGTTTGCTGGGATAACGAAGTCAACGTCGCGTGGGTCAGAGTTGGTGTCGACGATAGCGAACACTGGGATGCCCAGACGGTTTGCCTCGCTCACTGCGATGTGCTCCTTCATCACGTCAACCACGAAGAGGGCTGAAGGAAGACGAGTCAGGTCTGCGATAGAACCGAGGTTCTTCTCCAACTTGGCGCGCTTACGGCGAATCTGGAGGTTCTCACGCTTAGAAAGCTTATCGTATGTACCGTCGCTCAAGAGCTTGTCGATGTTAGCCATCTTCTTCACAGCCTTACGGATGGTTGGGAAGTTGGTCAACATACCTCCTGGCCAGCGCTCAGTCACGTAAGGCATGCCTACTGACTGTGCCTTCTCTGCGATAATTTCCTGTGCCTGCTTCTTAGTGCCGACGAAAAGGATGCGCTTGCCACTCTTTGCCACCTGCTTGAGTGCATCAGCAGCCTGATCGAGCTTTGCGACTGTCTTGTGAAGGTCGATGATGTGAATGCCATTGCGCTCCATGAAGATGTAAGGAGCCATAGCGGGGTTCCACTTACGCTTGAGGTGACCGAAGTGTGCACCTGCTGCGAGAAGAGAATCAAAATCTGTTCTTGCCATAATTGTTTTGTTTGTTTACTTTCTTTTTGAGTTAATGTTTGTTTAACCAACCCGCAGGTCGCCCTTTGTGTGAGAGAGCCTGCAAGTTTAGATACTAAACGATGATATGATATGCTGGTTGACCAGTTTTCCCAAGTAATCCTGGTTCCTCTGGTCTTCCCAGTAATATTAACGCTTAGAGAACTGGAAGCGACGGCGTGCCTTTGGCTGACCTGGCTTCTTACGTTCAACAGCACGTGCATCACGTGTGATGAAGCCTTCAGCGCGGAGTGCCTTCTTGTCTTCTTCGTTGATTTTCACAAGTGCACGGGCGATAGCGAGGCGAAGTGCCTGACTCTGGCCAGTGTAACCGCCACCTGTGAGGTTAGCCTTGATGTCATACTTCTCAACAACGCCGAGGAGGTTGAGGGGCTGCTTCACAACGAACTGAATCAGTTCTGATGGGAAATAATCAGCAAGTTCACGCTTGTTGATGGTGATTTTACCAGTACCTTCTGTAAGGTACACGCGGGCAACGGCGCTCTTACGGCGACCAATTGCGTGGATATATTCTACTGCCATATACCTTATGCTTATTTGAGGGTGTTAATATCAAGTGTTACTGGCTTCTGAGCCTGCTTGTCGTGCTCAGCGCCTTCGAAAATGTAGAGGTTCTTCAGAACTTTTCTACCCAGGATGCCCTTTGGAAGCATGCCCTTCACAGCGTGACGGAGCACTTTCTCATATCCGTTTGGACGCTTCACCATCTCAGCATAAGTTGCCTTGTGCTGACCGCTTGGATAACCAGAGAAAGTGATGTACACCTTCTGAGACTCCTTGGCACCAGTAACCTTAATCTGGTTGGCATTGATAACGATTACATTGTCACCACAGTCCATGTTGGGTGTGAAGACGGGTTTGTACTTACCGCGAAGTACCTGTGCTACTTTGGATGCAAAACGACCAAGAGTCTGTCCTGCAGCATCCACTACCACCCACTTCTTTTCTGCTGCTTCAGGGGTGATGTAGCTTGTCTTGAAACTGTTTGATTGCATTTAACCTTTTGGTTTTAATAATTAATAATGTGTGTTCGCTGCCAGCTCGACGTTACCGTGCGACTGACGTACTGTGCCCATCGGTTTCCCTTTGGGTTTTCTGCGTTTCACGGACCGCATTCCCACCAATGTGAAAGATGCTATCCACACAGAGCACGAGGCGACTTTCGCCACCTCTCGATATAAATCGGCTTGCAAAGGTACGACTTTTTACAAAAGTGGCAATCATTTTCTTTGTTTTTTTGACACTTTTTGAAGATTTCTTTACCTTTGTGCCTGAAAAGTGCGTGTTTGTACAATGGGATTATACAATGAATATGGAATTTGGCTGAAAGAGCAGCTGGGTGTGAAGGTGCAGAAAATCTCCCTCAATGCTGGCTTCACCTGCCCCAATCGTGATGGAAGGGTGGGCACGGGAGGCTGCACCTATTGCAACAACCAGACGTTCAACCCTGACTACTGCGTCACCACCAAGTCCATCACCCAACAGTTGGAGGAGGGTAAGCAATTCTTCTCTCGCAAATATCCCGACATGAAGTACCTCGCTTACTTTCAGGCATACACCAACACCTACGATTCCCTCCAAAATCTCAAAGCCAAATACGAAGAAGCCCTCTCCGTCCCCGATGTGATAGGCCTCGTCATAGGCACTCGTCCCGACTGTATGCCCAACGATCTCCTCGATTATCTTGCCGACCTCAATTATCGCACTTTCCTCATCGTCGAATACGGCATCGAGTCCATCTATGACGCGACGTTGTCGCGTATCAACCGTGGTCACACCCATGCCCAAACTGTCGATGCCGTCACTCGCACTGCTGCTTGTGGCATTCGCACAGGTGCCCATCTCATTCTTGGACTCCCAGGAGAGAGTAGGGAAGCTATCCTTGCAGAAGCTGGCATTCTTTCCGCTCTTCCCTTCACCACGCTCAAGCTCCATCAGCTCCAACTCATCAAGGACACCCGAATGGCGCAAGAGTTTGCGGAGCAACCTTCCGACTTCCATCTCTTCACTCCCGACGAATATATTGACCTTGTCATTGATTTCATAGAACGCTTGCGTTCAGACCTTATTCTCGAACGCTTTGTTTCCCAATCTCCTTCCAGTCTTCTTGCCCTTCCCGGATGGGGCTTGAAAAACCACGAATTTGTGGACCGCCTTCGTGCTCGTATGCAAACAAGAAATGCCCATCAAGGGCGCCTTTGCCTTTCTTCAGCATAGCCCTTCTCTCCTTCCTCATGCTTCCCGTTGAAGACTTGCATACTGCGGTCTTCCCGCAGTTCTTTCCTCGCAGCTTTTTTCACTCCCTCCTCCTCTCCAACTTCCTCACAAACTCCACCTCATATCCCAACTTCCTCATCACCTCGCTAATCGCATCCTCTGCATATCTCTCCGCTTTCCGTTTGTTGCTGGGCGTGTCAAAGCGCTTCTTGATTTGCCCCTCCACCTTCCTCTTCATCGCATTCGTGTTCGGCAAATGCTCTGCCCAATAATTCCCGTCGTCCGACAGGAACGACGTGCTTTGTGTGGTCGCCACATACTCCACATCGGGCAGCTTCACATATATCGTCTTTGTCGAATCCACTGCCTCATATTCCACCTTGTCGAGGTCAATCTTATAACTGCACTTCTGCGTCATTGTCTGCACACACGAATGCTCCTCATCAGGCATGATGAAATTCCGTTCTGTCGCACGCTGCAGAGTGAAATCCTCCATCATCGCACTGCACACATAAATCTCCCCTCGTGGACGTATCTCCTCAATACTCGCCATCGTCTCCTCCATCGGAATCTCCTCCACACCCCTCTGCACACACCGCCTGATAAGCACTGCACACACAATGCCCACCACCACAACAACACATGCCACTATAATCCAACCTCTATTCTTCATTGCTCTCTTAACTGTCAATTTTCAACTCTTTCTTGCTCCGAACTATCACCTCCACATTCTTCATTCCAATCCCTCTCACAATCGCCTCAAACACCACCTTTGCGTTGTTCTCGATGTCCCGATTCACCAGTGCCGAAAAGTCCTCCTTCATCACCGCCTTGTATGCCTGCACCATCAGTTGGTCCACCTCCTCATGGCTGATTCTGTCTCGCATGCCCGATGACATCCGCACCACTGCACCTTCCTCCACCTTCATCTCATAACCCGAATCAATCACTTTGGGTTCTGGCAACAGAATCACCACAGCCGTGCTGTCATCCGTCAGCTTCACATCATCTATCGTCAGGTCGCGCAGGTCATACCCATATTTAATCGTCACATCTACCGGCACAATGCATTTCCTCTCTCCATATTTCCATGTCCTCGGGTCTTTCAGCTCAAACTTCTCATGCTTGCTCGAATCATAAATTGCCAGCTTCCTCACCTTCACCTCCGTCGTCACCAAATCAGCCTTCTGTTTGATGCGCGACAAAATCACCGACTCCACCTTCGGCACGTCCTCTTCACCCGCTGTACCACAGCTGTTGCATGAGGTGACGCCCAACAAGGTTGCCAGCATCCCTATATATAATATAATGTGTAGATGTCTCATTCCAACTGTATTCAACATAAAGGGAACCATGTTCACAACTGCAAAGATACCTCTTTTTTTTCATGCAAACAAAAAAGTCTACGAAAATCTGAAAAACGTAGAATAATCTACACTTTTGGCGTAAAATGTAGACTATTCCACGTTTTGCAACTCGTTTACGGGCAAGACTTACGTTCCTCTACGGGCAAGACTTACGTTCGTTTATGAGCAAGACTTACATGCGCTTGTGGAATACACTTATTTGTGCGAGTGAGAGTCACCACCATCCTTCTTTTTCACCCTTCATGTCATGTCGCCTATCATCACTACCGCATGTATGTTACATTCGCATCCTCATGACTGACCTCTAATTTTGCGCAGTACAATGGGATATTCTCAACCCCGTGAAAGAACATATCCTCAATGCGTTTCATTAAAAAATGGAGAAGAATGTTGTCATGTGAGGAAAAATGTGTAACTTTGTAACAGAAAACTAAACTGGTTAATCAATGAAGAATATAATGACTCATAAGATGTTTGCTGTGGTGGCACTTTGGCTGACTGTGGCGGCAGTTTCTGCTCAGCAAATCACGTTGGATGATGTGGTTAATTACAAATACTATCCCAAGTCTGTTCGGGGCGTGAAACCGATGGTGGATGGCGAGAGCTATTCGTGTGTGAGTGACAACCGACAAAGTATTGAGAAGCATTCGTTCAAGACAGGTGAGGTGACTGAAGTTCTTTTTGACGCTTCTGAGGCTCGTGGCGCAACCGTCCGTTCTGTGGAAGGCTACATCATTTCGCCCGATGAGAAGAACATCTTGATTGAAACCAACCATCAGCAGATATACCGTCGCTCATATACGGCTACACATTATATATATAATATAAAGAACAAAACTCTTACGCCACTCTCGCAGGGTGGTCCGCAGGAGTGCCCGAAGTTCTCTCCTGATGGCAATCAGATTGCCTTTGTGAGGGATAACAACATTTTCTTGGTGAAACTGCTCTTCAACAATGCGGAGAGCCAGATCACAAAGGATGGAGAACGCAACAAAATCATCAATGGCAAACCCGACTGGGTGTATGAGGAGGAGTTTTCCTTCAACTGCGCTTTCGACTTCTCTGCCGACAGCGAGATGCTGGCATGGATTCGTTTCGACGAGTCGAATGTGAAGACGTTCTCCTTCCCTTGGTATCAAGGTTCATGGCCTGCTAAGGAGGAATATAAGCTCTATCCGGGAAATGATGAATATAAATACCCCAAAGCGGGAGAGGAGAATTCGAAGGTGTCAGTGCTGACTTATGACATCAAGAGTCGTGTGACACGTACGATGCAGGTGCCACTTGATGCTGACGGTTACATTCCGCGCATCCAGTTTACGGGTGAGAAGGACAAACTGATGGTGCTCACGCTCAATCGCCATCAGAATCGGCTGGACTTCTATGCTGTCAATGCCCGTAGCACGACTGCCCAGCTTATTCTTCGCGAGGAGGACAAGCGTTATGTGGATGAGCCTGCCTATGCTGACATCGACTTTTCGCGCGACCAGTTCATCTTGCTCAGCGAACGCGATGGCTACCAACACATGTATCTCTACACCATCGGTGGACAGTTGGTGCGCCAACTCACTTCGGGAGAATATGAGGTGATAGACTACTATGGTACCGATGCCACGGGCAAGAATTTCTACTATTCCTGCAACGAGGGAAGCCCTCTGGAGAAATATATCTATAAGGTGGATGCTTCGGGCAAGAAGACGAAACTCTCAACAGAAAAAGGCTGGAACGAAGCTGTGTTTGCCAATGGTTGCCAATACTATCTCAACACCTATTCCAACTTGACCACTCCTCCTGTCTATACCCTTTGTAACGCATCGGGTAAGGCGCTCAAGGTAGTGGAGGACAATGCAGATCTGAAGAATCAACGTGATGCACTGTCTTTGGGAACGGTGGAACTCATCTCTGTCAACACAGCCGATGGCATCCAACTGAATGGATGGATGGTGAAACCGCATGATTTCGATGCCACCAAGAAATACCCTGTGCTGATGTACCAATATGGTGGTCCTGGCTATCAGATGGTCTTCAACTCCTACAATAACGGTTTCATGAGTGGACTGATGTGGGAACAGCATCTGGCAGGAAAAGGCTATATCGTCGTGTGTGTGGACGGACGTGGAACGGGCGGAAGAGGCTCGGAGTTCAAACGATGCACATATCTGAAGATGGGAGACCTCGAGTCGCATGACCAGGTGGAGACGGCGCTTTGGCTCTCAAAACTTCCTTATGTGGACAAGTCCCGCATTGCCATCTGGGGATGGAGCTTCGGAGGTTTCAACACGCTCATGTCAATGTGTGAGGGTAGGGAAGTGTTCAATTGCGGTGTGGCAGTGGCTCCCGTTACAGATTGGCGTTTCTACGACACTGTCTATACAGAACGTTTCATGCGCACACCTCAGGAGAACCCTTCTGGCTACGATTGTTCGCCCCTCCATCGCTATGAGAAGATCAAGGGCGACTTGCTCCTCATTCATGGCATGGCAGATGATAACGTGCATTTCCAGAACTCCGCAGAATTGGCTGAAGCTTTCGTTCAGTCAGGCTACCAATTCGACATGCAGTTCTACACCAACCGAAACCACAATATCAGTGGAGGCAATACGCGTCGACACCTCATTACACGTATCGAAAATTACCTCGATGACCACCTCCTCAAATAACGGTTTTTGACCTGATAAGTGGTGACTCTTCCGTTTTCTTTGCTTCTTTTTTGTTCAAAAAGCGCTATTTTTCATTTTTCTTTAAAAAAGTTGCTGAAACATTTTGCCAGTATTGAAAAAGGTCGTACCTTTGCACTCGCTTTCCGAAAGGGAGGGCACAAAACTAGATCTTTGACAGACTGCGAACAGAACAAGACAAGCAGCGCGCTGCGTATATAATATAATGTGTATATGCATGCGCACAAGCAACAAGTCATTCCTTTTAATGAAGACAAAAACGAACAATGGAGCAGGATGAGCCTGGCCGGTCAGACAGATTACTAAGAATACAAATATTACAGTGAAGAGTTTGATCCTGGCTCAGGATGAACGCTAGCTACAGGCCTAACACATGCAAGTCGAGGGGCAGCATGGTCGAAGCTTGCTTTGACTGATGGCGACCGGCGAATGGGTGAGTCACGCGT
>JAILDV010000048.1 GCA_024688885.1 Bacteroidaceae bacterium
TATTTATATCGTTAAATGAATATAACGTTATTCCGTAATAATTGATATATTGATATAAAGGAATAACGAATTTACATAATATCATATATACAAAGAACTGAAAATCAACAGGAGAAACAGGAAGGGAACAGGAGAGGAGGAGGGCAGAGTGGGGATGAAACTGGAGAAAACGGGGGTGAAGTGTACAAATGACGGGGTAGGGGAGTGGAAAAACAATTTTTTTTGAGTTTTTTTGAAAAAAAAGTCTAAATATTGTTTGGAAGTTAAGATAATTTCATATCTTTGCATCCGAAAAAAGTTCCCTAAAACGGGAAACTTTTGGAAGGGCTGAAATGAAAAAGTTTCCCGTTTTGGAAAACTTTGCAAGGAGAGAGAAAATGAAAAACAACTGATAGATAGATAGTTACGAGATGATGAATAAAGAAGAGGTTGAACTACGAAAAACAAAAAGTTGTCCAAAAGTGAGAAAAAAGGTGTAAGAAAGAGAGGAGGAAAAGTGTGGGATGGCTTCACTGGAGTTGGGCAAAATGGAACAACAATCTTTTGCAAAATTAATACACATATACACATATATTATAATAGTACTAATATAGAAGAACAATGGAAATTAGTAATTTTACCATTACGAAGCGAGACGGCTCGAAAGACAGCTTCTCGTTGGACAAAATCATGAACGCGATTGTGAAGGCGTTCGAGAGTGTGGACGAACCTGCTGACCTTGGCACGATTTCCAAGATCATCAGTCACCTGGACATCAAGGATGACATCAAAGTGGAGGATATTCAGAACCAGGTGGAAGAGGCGTTGATGAAAGAGGGGCATTTCAAGGTGGCGAAGTCATTCATGCTGTACCGTCAGGCACACATGGAGGACCGTGAGACGTTGGCGAAGCTGCAGTTCCTGAGCGACTACTGTGAGAGTGTGAATGCAGCGACCGGTTCGAAGTATGACGCCAATGCGAATGTGGAGCACAAGAACATCGCCACGCTGATTGGCGAGTTGCCCAAGTCGAACTTCATCCGTCTGAACCGCCGTCTGCTCACCGACCGCATCAAGAAGATGTATGGCAAGGAACTGGCTGACGAGTACATTGACAAGCTGACACACCACTTCATCTACAAGAATGACGAGACATCGCTGGCTAACTACTGTGCCAGCATCACGATGTATCCTTGGCTCATCGGCGGCACGTTGGCGATTGGTGGCAACTCGACTGCTCCGACGAATCTGAAGTCGTTTGCCGGCGGATTCATCAACATGGTGTTCATGGTGAGTTCGATGCTGAGCGGTGCTTGCGCCACGCCTGAGTTCCTGATGTACATGAACTACTTCATCGGCAAGGAGTATGGCAAGGACTACTACAAGCGTGCCGACGAGCAGGCTGACATGAGTCTGAAGAAGCGCACCATCGACAAGGTCATCACGGACTACTTTGAGCAGATTGTCTATTCGCTCAATCAGCCCACGGGTGCGCGCAACTACCAGGCTGTGTTCTGGAATGTGGCTTACTATGACAAGTATTACTTCCAGAGCATCTTCGGCGAGTTCTACTTCCCCGACGGTTCTCAGCCCGACTGGGAGGGACTCTCCTGGCTGCAGAAGCGTTTCATGAAGTGGTTCAACCGCGAGAGAACCAAGACGTTGCTGACTTTCCCCGTGGAGACCATGGCGTTGCTGACCGACGAGAATGGCGAGCCCAAGGACGAGGAGTGGGGCGACTTCACGGCTGAGATGTATGCTGAGGGTCACTCGTTCTTCACCTACATGAGCGACAACGCCGACTCGCTTTCCTCTTGCTGCCGCCTGAGGAACGAGATCACGGACAACGGCTTCTCCTACACGCTTGGTGCCGGTGGTGTTTCGACTGGTTCGAAGAGTGTGCTGACCATCAACCTGAACCGTTGCATCCAGCAGGCTGTGAACGAGAAGAAGGACTATCTGGAGGAGTTGGGCAAGGTGATAGACCTCTGCCACAAGGTGCAGTTGGCTTACAACGAGAACCTGAAGGACTTGCAGGAGCACGGCATGCTGCCACTCTTTGATGCAGGCTACATCAACATCGGCCGTCAGTACCTGACCATCGGCATCAACGGTCTGGTGGAGGCTGCCGAGTTCATGGGCTTGAAGATTACGCCCAATCCTGAGTATCAGAAGTTTGTGCAGGGCATCCTCGGTCTCATCGAGAAGTACAACAAGCAGTACAGGACGAAGGATGTGATGTTCAACTGCGAGATGATTCCTGCCGAGAACGTGGGCGTGAAGCATGCGAAGTGGGACCGCGAGGACGGTTACTTCGTGCCACGCGACTGCTACAACTCCTACTTCTACGTGGTGGAGGACGACTCGCTGAGCATCATCGACAAGTTCAAACTGCATGGTGCTCCCTACATCGAGCACCTCACGGGCGGTTCTGCACTGCACATGAACCTGGAGGAGCACCTCTCCAAGCAGCAGTATGCACAGCTGTTGAAGGTGGCTGCCCAGGAAGGTTGCAACTACTTCACGTTCAACATTCCGAACACTGTCTGCAACGACTGTGGTCACATCGACAAGCGTTACCTGCATGAGTGTCCGAAGTGCGGCAGCAAGAACATCGACTACATGACGCGCATCATCGGTTACCTGAAGCGCGTGAGCAACTTCTCACAGCCACGTCAGGAAGAGGCTGCACGTCGATTCTATGCACACGCAAGCGCGTAAAATAATGAGGAAATGAAAGAATGAAAAAATGAAAATTGCCATGCGGCATGTGCGTCACACCGCGCTTGCACTAACTTCATTTTTTCATTCTCTCATTCTAAGTTTCTAATCTTATAATTATACCAACTTCGTGCTTAAATACGTCAATACAGGCATTGTCTTTCAGGAGATTCCCGATGAAGTGACGCTTGCCATCAACATATCAGGCTGCCCCTGCCGTTGCCCCGGCTGTCACTCGCAGTATCTGTGGGAAGATATCGGCATGCCGCTCACCACTGACGCCATCGACGAGTTTGTGGAGAAGAACGGCAAGGACATCACCTGCATCGCCTTCATGGGCGGTGACGCCGAACCACGCCGCATCAACCGTCTGGCACAGTACATCCATGAGGAGTATCCGAAGCTGAAGGTGGCGTGGTACAGCGGCAGGATGCGCGTGCCACTGGAGGTGAACAAGGACGACTTCGACTACATCAAGATTGGTCCTTACCTCCAGCACCTCGGTCCGCTCAACAGTCCCACCACCAACCAGCGGCTCTACCGCAACACCCACGACGACTCGTGGGAGGACATCACGAGCCGTTTCTGGAAGAAGGGGGAAAACCCGTCATAAAGACATCCCGCAGACTCACGTGAAGAGCATAAAAGAAGCCCCGTGCAATGATGGTTGCACGTGGCTTCTTTGTTTTCCTCTCTTTGAAATGGCGGTTCAGGCATGAGCAGCCTTTTCTTCCTCTTCAGCCATCTTAGCCAGCTGTTCCTGCATGTCCTTGAGGAGTGTGGAACGCTCGGCACAAGGCTCCATGGGAATGAAGAGCCACGTGGCAAGCCATTCTGCCTGATAGCAGCGACCGATGGCACCTTCGATGGAGACGATGTAGAACTGTCCCTCTTTCGGAGGATGCTGTTCGTCCCATTCCTTGGCGAAGTTGAAGATCTCTATCACGGTGAATATGTTGTCCGTTTCAGGCATGCGCCACACCTGACAGCGCGAGACAGCCACGGCAAGGGCTTGCATCAGATAGGGGTAGTGACCTGTCATGAATGCCTCCTCTGCCTGCTGGCGGATGAGGTCCTTGTTTGCTTGTTCATTGATTGTATCCATGTCGGTTGATGATTAGCGGTTCAACGGAGGTGGGGGTGGGGGACACGAAGTCACAGGAGGAGGGGGAGGCACGGCACCCGATGGGGGTGGGGGAACAACACCCGGAGGAGGCGGTGGCACGGCACCCTGACTCGGAGGCACGGGAGCAGCACCCGGAGGAGGCGGTGGCACGGCACCAGTGAGAGCCTTAGCCGTTGCAGGTTGCTGCTGCGCGTTCTTTGTCACCACAGCGAGGATGAAGCCGACGATGAAGAAGGGGTAGGCGAGCCAGAAGCACCAATGGAGACCGACGAGGCTGAGACCTACGGCGAGCGTCATGCCCAAGGTCATGCCCGTCAGGAAACGCACGACGGTGATGTGGCGCGGCACCTTTCCCTTCGTGAGGGTGCGGGCACCTGAGAAGATGAGTCCGGTGAGGAAACCGCCCTTGTTGCCGATGTTCTGCAGCAGCATCACCGCCGACATGAGACCCACCATGGAGTTCTGCCAACGCTGGTTGATGTTCATGAACGTGTAGAGCAGCAGGGCGATGCCCACACCCATCAGAAGGGGCGCGATGCCCTTCGCCGTGTCTTTCGACATATTGCTGAACATGCCTTTCAGACCGCCTGCCACACCCACGAAGGGGGGCTTCTTCTCAAACAGCGGCAGGATGAGCGAGTTGATGAACACCGCCATCACCACCTTGCCGGCAATGCCGCCGACAGCACCCATTACACCGCCGAAGAGTCCGCCCTCGGCATAGGAGAGGAAGCTGAGCACCTGCATGGGCCACGGGAAGGGTTTCCAGAGGCTCGACAGGATGCCGATGATGATCCACACGGCACTGATGGCAATGGTGGGCAGCAGTTTCACGGGATTCCTCAACACCTGCAGCCCCTGTTGGACAGCATTTTTCAGATATTGGCCTAAGCCTGTCTTGTCTTTTTCTTGTTCCATACACATTCCCTCCTTCAACTAAAGATGAGACTTTTTCCGCACTGGGTGCAGAACCTGTTTTCCTGCTTCACCCTGGCACCGCAGTAGGGGCAGAAGTTGAGCGCCCGCTTCGGCACTGCCTTTTCCGCCTGCTCCTTCTTCTCCGTCTTTTCAGACTTCTCCGACTTTTCCGTCTCGGTGGTTCCAGTCTCTGCCTGCTCTGCCTCCTGACGGTTTTCCGGTTCGGGAGCCTTCTGAGTTGCTGATGCGTCGTGGAGGTCCTCCTGCATCTTGCGCAGGATGAAGTCGCGCTCCTGGCAGTCTTCCATAGGCACGAACATCCACGTGGTCAGCCATTCCAGTCCCGGGCTGATGCCGATGGCACCGTCGGTGGTCACCATGTAGAATTTGTGTCCGTCGAGCGGATGCTCCTGATCCACCCTTTGGGCAAATTCAAGGAGTTCCATGGCGGAGTAGGGCGTTTCTGTCTCCATTTCGCGCCACACCATGCAGCGTGTGACAGCGACGTCGAGTGCTTGGGTGAGGGTGCGGGTATGCATCGGCAGCACTCTGTATCTCGGTTTTTCCTGTTCTTTTTCCATACTTGTCTGCTCTTTGGTCCGTTACTTTTTGCGGTTGGCAGCAAAGCGTGCCGCTGTGTCAGAAAGTTTGTTGATTTCCTTGCCGAATTCATACACATCGGAGGCATAATTGCCGCCAGTGAGTTCAAAGATGTTCTTGGCATCCTCGCCCTCGCCGTACTTCACCTGTGAGAAGGTTTCGTTGACGGCTGCCTCTGCCAGCTTGCCCTTGTCGATGGTGCCTTGGAAGATACCAGCCACCGAAGTCGTCTTGGTGATGAGCTTGGCATTGCCATCGCCGAGATCCGACACACGCACGTTGACGCCTTTCATCTTAGGTCCCAACTTGATGTTCGACTTTTTGTTGAGGAAGTTGTTGACCGTCGTTATGACTGAGTAAGCCTTGTCGTCGTCAGGCACGAGTCCCTTCTTGGCATAATCGACATAGTCCTTAGCCCCTCCCTTCAGGGTTTCGAAACCGGCGTTGACACCCTTTCCGAACGCGAAACCTGCAGTGTGGCTGCCCACGCCGCTGAAGCCAGCCTTCAAAGCCTTGTCCATGTCACCGCCCGAATTGTAATACTCTTTCGCGCCCGACTTCAGGAACTCGGTGCCTGCACCGACGCCGTACTCCATCACCCAGCCGCCGCCATACTTCTTGGAAATGCCCTCAGCCTCGTTCTGAATGACGTTCAGGGCACCTTCACCTGTGCGCACAGCCACATGTCCGACGGCATCCCAGCCCGACTTGCCCTCTGCCACAGCTTCCGACACACCCACGCCTGTCGACTTGATCATGGTGTAGGCGTTCTTCACATGACTGCCGCCCGGGGTGATGGTGGAAAGCACGTTCACACCGATTTCAGCCGTCTTGTCCACCTTCTCCAGATACTGCTCCTTGTCGTCCCATGCATCCCCTTCGTATTTGTAGGTGCGCGAGTCTATATCGTTCATGACCTGTTCAAATTTCTGTGCCTTCCTCACGGACTCGTAGTCTGCCTTCGTGTGATACTTGTCAGCCAGTTTCTCCAGGTCTTCCTGCTTCTTCTGTGCCAGTTCCTCCTTTGCCTTCCAGTCGCGGTAGTCCTTCATCTCGTCGGAATAGCCACGTTCGAGGTCACGCTGGTTCTGGGCTTCCCACTGATCATGCTGCTCCATCTTGTTCACCTGACCTTGGATGTAGTCCTGACGGAGCGTGTCGGAATTCTCAGCCTCATGTCGCAGCATCTCCCCAATCTCATCGATGTTGTATCGCTGGTTGGGATCGTCCGGATTGGTTGCGCTGTCCGTGTACCAGGTGCCATCGCCATAGGAGTAGAAATGCTTGTCCTGATTGGTCACCGGACTCTTCATCACGATGTCACCATCTTCCATCTGCTTCAGGTGATCACCGTAAGGGATGTCAGCAGGGTTGATGCGGTTGGGATCCTCCTGCTCCTCTGTCTCTTCGGCAGGCTCTTTCTCTTCAGCAGGTTCTTTCTCTTCCTCGGATTCAGATTCCTCACCCGACTCCTCTTCCTCAGATTCTTCCTCTCTTTCTTCAGGTTCATCCTCAGGCTCATCCTCTTCTTCAAGCTCTTTCTCCTCGGGTTCTTCTTCTTCCTCCTCGGATTCCTCTTCCTCAGACTCCTCTTCTTCTTCGGATTCTTCCTCTTCCTCAGACTCCTCTTCCTCTTCCTCAGACTCCTCTTCTTCCTCCTCAGATTCTTCCTCTTCTTCGGATTCTTCTTCCTCTTCTTCGGATTCTTCTTCCTCTTCCTCAGACTCCTCTTCTTCCTCCTTCTCAGATTCCTCCTCTTCCTCGGATTCCTCTGGTTCTGGTTCCTCCCCTGGCTCTTCTTCTTCCTGTTCCACCTCAGGTTCCTCAGGCTCGTCAGGTTCTATGCCCTCGTCGGATGGGAAGTCAGACGGGAAGTCGGGAGTTGACGGTGACGGGGGTGGGGGAGGTGTGGCACCTGCCGCTCCTCCTGCAATGCCGCCACCCACACTGCCGCCGACGGCACCGCCTACTGCTCCGCCGACAGCTGCTCCGATACCTGCACCCAGACCGATGGCGGCGGCACCACCGATGACATTGACAATGGCCGAACCGACAGGACCGGCATGGTCATGCAGTCCTAAGGGGTCGTGCGAACCAGTCAGGTGGTAAATGAAATGATCAAAGGCATCGTGATGATGATCTTCATAGCCGTCACCGTAGTCATAGCCATAATCATCATCGTGATGGTGGTCTTCGTAACCATAGTCGTCGTCATGGTGGTGGTCTTCGTAACCATAGTCATCATCGTGGTGATGGTCTTCATCATCATGATGATGTTCCTCGCTGTCCTGCCCCTCCCCTTTCTTCTTCTTTATGTTTTCCATGAGAGAGTGGGCAAGTGATTGGGTCAGTTCTTCTATTCTCTTGTTCTGTTGTTCATTCAACCTTTGAGCGGCATCAACAGCAGCACGAATGGCTCTATTTTCCTCTTCAGTCTGGTTGGAAGTGCTGCTTCCCGACTGGTTGGGATTAGGCATGGCGCCTACGTCGTAATCTCTTCTGGAGGAGGGCACGTGTTGGGTTTCATAATGTCCGCCTTGCCCTGCCACATGCAGTCCCGGTTCCATCACCTTTTTCCTGTCCTGTGCCAGTCCCGGTAACGACACAACGGCTGCAAGCATCAGCAACAGGATGCCCAGCCGTTGTGGGGTTTGTGTGTATTTCTTTTTCATGTATGTCGTGTGTTGAAATGGTTCAAGGATGTTTCCGGAGGGTTCACCGCGCATCAATGCACGTCGATGCCGTCAAACTCCAGCTCAGAGATGGCAGTGTCCTGATACTTCGTGCCGGGATAGACATCGATAATCTCGAAGCGCAGACGCCATGCGGGTTTCTCGGAATCGTGATAGCCGAAAGGTCCGAACTTCTCAAGGTCGAACTCCTGCATGCCGCGCACATCCTGCAGGTCGAGGATGCAGATGGGCTTGCTGCGGTAATACACCTTGATGTATTTGGGACGTGAGTTGGACTCGTATGCTGTCTTTGACTTCACGTAGCCTGCAAGAATCTTGACACCAGTCACGCGTGGACAAGCACCTGCGAACTCATATTCAATCCATTCGCCAATACCTTGTCCCTGGGCTCCTTCCACCCATGCCGACTCGTGGTCGAAGTCGTGGGCGTTCTTGGGCAGGTAGTTGAACTTCCCCTGCGACTTCAGGTGGCTCGATGCCGTGACACGCTGCACCTCCCCGCCGCAGTACCAGCTGCACTTGCCTGAATAGAGTTCTTCGAGGACGGGATTCTCTCCCAATTTCTCATAGCGGTCCCACATGTTCTGGGGCAGGTCGGCATCTTCTATGCTTGCCTGTTCGTTGAGTGACTTCCACTCTGCCAGCTCTGCGTCCGAAGGCATCAGCCACACATGTTCGGGCTTCACCATCGGAAGGTTGTTCGCTGAATTGGGATTCGGTCCCTGTGCCTGTGCCGACAGTCCTGCCAGCACCAGTGCCATGCTCAAAAAAATCTTTTTCATATCCGGTTGTTTAATTTAATGCATAATTCATATTGCATATGGTTGAGAGCTGAGTGCCTCTTTTCATTCTCTCATTTTTTCATTCTTTCATTTCAGCGGAGCGCCCTCACTCCTCATACACATAAGGGTGTGGGTCGGGTTGGAAGGTCACGGGCTTGTCCAGCACGGTGTATTTCCAGTCGTACTCAAGTTCGAAAGTGAACGTGGCAGACGTCGGGGTCATGTCGGAGAAGGAGAAGCTCATGGCGTAGGTGCCGGCGTAAGGTCCTTCTTCAAGTAGATACTCTATCCATCCGGTGGTGTCGGGTTCGTCGTCGAAGTTGTGCCCTATCCGGAAACCTCCTGCCTCATTATATATATAATACACGTCAGGTTTGTAGTCGGGGTTCTCCTTGCAGTATTCCTCGTCATACTTCATCGCCTCGACGTAGTGGGTGGTGTCACGCAGGTCATAAATCCTCGTGCTGTCCTCATTGATCCAAATCTTGTAGATGCTCACTTCCTGACTGGCTTGCTTGGCACCCTTTTCCAAGGAGTCTGCAGCCAGGGAGTCCATATCCGTCACCGTGGCGACCTTCTTTCCATTCGCGATGCATGCCGTGACCATCATGCCAGTCACGCACATCAGTGCCCAAATAATTTTCTTCATATTCAACAAGTTTTAATTCAATAGGTAAGGATTGCTATTCCGCCACAAAGATAACGACTTTTTCAACATCATCCAAATGTTTTAAGAAAAACGTGACAAATTCCAAAGACACTCCAAAGAAGCGTGACAGATTCCCAACTGAAATGGAAGTGAAGAGTAGGGGAGTGAAAGGGTGAAGCGTGACAAATTCCCAACAAGGAATGAAGCGGCAGAATAGGCGAAGCGTGACAAAGACCAAACGTGTCTAACGTGCTGATTGAACGGAAGTGTGACAAATTCCCAATAAGGACTTGGGCTTTAAAATGAAACGGAAAAATGTTTAAGCAAAACCCGATATATTTTATTTCAATAGAAAGATGATTAAGAATAAATTAGCGATATTTTGCGCAAGTTTTCGCATAACAAAATGCATAAAAGTGTGACAAATTCCCAATACGTTTTTGTCACGATGAAAAGCATGTTTGAGCGACAGGGAAGGGCAGGAAAGGCGGGTGGGGGACACTCCATGGTAGAGAGGGGCTAACTGACTCAAAAACAAAGGTAAAAGTGGAAAGCCAAGGAGGGCTCATAATACAAGTTTGTCACGCAAAAACCGCCTTTTCTGACACGGATTTGTCACGCACTTTTAACCCGTTTCTGTCACGCTTCTGGTGCTCATGTTTAAAGAACTTGCATTAAGTGTATGAAAAATAATTGGTTAGACGGATTGTTTGCATCATCATCCAGAGAAAAAGTGTGACAAATTCCCAACACAATCTGCCGCACAAAGGACGGAAAGAAGGGCTGGAAAAAACGTGACAAATACCAAAGAAGCATTGAAAACGAGTGCTTTAGGATAGTGTGACAAATTCCCAACTATATATAAATAGGTATAGAAAGATAACATCCATTTCTTAAAGATGAGAAAGAAAGATCTTTCTTTTTAAATAAAAATAAACAAATATATTATATATAGAGTGTCGCAACTGATTGAAAAACAAATAAATGAATAACGAAAACGTGACAAAAGGCAAACAAGACAGTGACAAATCCCCATTGAAAGCGGGACAAAAAGCAAAGATAAATGACTGATAATGTGACAAATACCAAAGACATGAGGGGTAGCGGGACAAAAACCCAACAAAAACGTGACAAATTCCAAATGGAAGTGTTTCCCCTGCCGACATTGAGAGGTACACCCTTCCTTAAGCCCGATGCATTCCCATGTTGTAACTCGACGCATAAGCATCTGAAGGAGGGTGTTGCTCTCGCTGACCCACATTTGTCACGAAGAAGGGGGCAGACAGCACTATTTTATCAAGAAAAAAGAGAGAAAATCAAGAAAAATCTTTGAGAGAAAAAAAAACTTTGTATCTTTGCAATGTTTTCATTAAAGACCAACCAAAACCAATGAAAGAAGAAACAGAACGGAAACCCGAAGAAGGCAAGAAGGTGGGAACGGCTGCCGCGCAGAAAACGAAGAAGGCGCAGGACGAGACCATCATGAAGAACCTTCCCCAGAACGTGGAGTGGATCAAGCAGCCCTATGCGCTGTCGGTCATGCGCGGTGACCTCTCGCTGACGCAGACTCACATCATGGTGGAGCTGATGGGTGCGCTGCAGGTGAAGATCAACGACTTCATCGCCCACATGGGTGAGGAGGGCAATGCCGTCTTCAAGGAGGAGGACTTCAACGAGAACGGCGTGGCGCATGTGGACGTGAACCTCGCCGCCGTCTCCAACCGCCCCGACTACTATGCCGACGTGGAGTCGATGGCTTACCGTCTGATGGGTGCCACCATCAAGCGTCCCGAGGAGGTGGAGGGCATGAAGATGATGAAGCTCTCCCACGTGTTCGACTCCATCAGCGTGCCCTTCGAGGACAATGAGCGCGGACGCCGCAAGGGGTTCATTCGTTTCTACTTCAACCGTGAGCAGGCGAAGGAAATCTTCAACTTCACGCGTTACAGCAAATACATCAAGGCGGTGGCGCGCAACTCCTCGAGCCAGTACACCAGCCGTCTCTATATGATCATCACTGCCTACAAGGCATTCGGCCGCTGGGAAGTGGACTACAGTGAGCTGCGCAAGATTCTCGGTTTCCTTGCCTACGAGGAGGACGAGAACGGCCAGTGGCGGTGGGTGGAGAAGAAATACACGGAGTACCGCCAGTTCAAGCGCCGTGTGCTCAACACCGCCGCCGACGAACTGCGCGACCTGGCAGACAAGGGCGAGGCGGACTGCTACTTCGACTTTCAGGAGGTCTATCCTGCCGGAAAGAAGAAGGGCACTCCCGAGAAGATACTCTTCACCATCACCGTCAGCGACCTGGGCAAGGAGCAGAACCATTCGGCTTCTTTTGCAAAAAAGTTGATAATGGTCGAAGACTTCCTGAAGCAGGACTTCGGTTTCCGCACGTCCGAAATCCGTCAGATGTTGCCGCGCATCAACGACGACAATATCGACGTATTCATCGCCAAGATGACGGAGGTGAAGAAGTACATCGACAAGGAAGGTGACAAAATTCTTGACAAGAAGAAGTATGCTTTCACCGCTCTCCGCAATGTCATCGACGACTTTGAGGATGCCATTGCCGAGGAGGTGCTGGAGGCATATCCAATGTATGCGCAAGAGGACACGGGGATGTATGATGTGCAAAAATCTTTACAGGAAAAGCATCAGGACGGAGGTGGCAGCACGTCAAAGACGAACGGAAAGAAAGAGGGGGAACGCTCTCCATGGGACGGCATGTCCTTCACCGACGCTCCTTTCCGCGACGCCCTCACGGCTGCGTTCGGCGCACGCATCTTCACGATGTACCTGATGCAGATCCGTATCATCTCCTACCGTCAGGAAACGGTGGCGCTGCTCATCCCGCATGAGGAGGTGAGCGACTACATCGACTCGAACAACCTCATCACCCAGTTGAAGGAATGTCTGTCGGGCATCATGGGCAAGGTGCAGACGGTGAACTACCTGGTGGGGATGTGAGGAGTTAGGAGTTAAAGGAGTTAACGACGATACCCATTCAATGAAAATTAGGAATGAGGAATTAGGAATTAGGAATTGCCATGCGGGGTGTAAGAATAGCGTCAGCCTAATTGTCAACTGTCAACTGTCAATTGTCAACTCAGCGTAGCGCTCACTTCGGTAACTTCATTAACTTCAATTATTCAAAACTTGCAAAACTCATATACATTAATAAATAAAAGGGCAAAAATGAAAAAACTATTCTATTTGATGTGCTTGGCACCCCTGGCACTGACAGGGTGCAAGAATGTGCCGCGCATCACCGATGTGATGGACGGTCCAGGCATGGTGAACGAGCAGTTCATGTCGTTGGACAAGATTGAAAGTGAATGGAAGAGTGCGGACATCCCCGTGCAGAATGGCAGCGAGTGTCCCAGTGTCGTAGACCTGCTGACGGCATTCAACGAGCGTTTCCCGAGTTTTGGGGTGGATTCGTTGTTGAGAAAGCTCAACGAACCTGACTTCAAAGACGAATACTATGCCGAGGACGGCACGGGCACCATCCAGCATTTCCCTTCGAAGGAATATGTGCTGCTGTCCAGCGAGACTGATGCCGAGAGTGTGGAGGCGCGTGTCATGCGCCGCGAAAACGGTCACAGTCTGTTCGTGCTCGAGATGTCCAAACCCACCGATCCGGTTGTTGACTGCTATGCCTTCTACGACTATGACCCTCAGACCAAGACGCTGACACCCGAGGATGAACCTTGGAAGAAGGTCTCGCCTGCAATGGAAGGCAACACGCTCATTCCTTCGTGCAATCTTTTCGACGGTGTGTTTCTGATGGGCGAGTTCACTCCCGACGACTCCATTTTTGAAAACCCCATCTATTGCCACACGTTTGAGTTCGACGGACAGGACATCGTCTATACCGGCTATCAAGCCAACATCCCTGAAGATGAAGAAGGGGAGTAAACTAACAAAACCTCAATCAATATTTAAACGATATCATCATGAAACAGATTTTCTTGACTTTGTCTGCAGCACTCATGCTGACGGGGTGCAACGGAACCTTCAATGCAAAGGGTGATGCAGCAGCGTCCGACAGCGACAGCATCGTAAATGCGGCGGACTCTCTCTTGGAACAGGGCTTTGAAGAGGGCGAGGCTGACGGCACCGAGGCACAGGGGCTCAGCATTTACGACCAGCAGGATTTCGACGACCTCAGCGCACTGCCGTCCAGTGCCGTGGAGCAGGACCGCGTGTTCAACCATGTGCTCTATGTCAACGAAGAGACGGAGCCCAGCGAGGACGACCCTGCAGGGCTTTACACCGTGTGGGTGGTTGACGAACGATGGGATCAGCTGCGGAGAGTCCTCACCACCAATCCCACGGCAGCACCTGCATGGGACCAGATGCAGGGGAAGAATGCCAACGGCGTGGAAGTGCCCATCCATCTGGTGGCTGTGGCATCCTCTGCCCAGTATGCATCGTCGGACTACAGGAAGATTGTCGTGGAGGGTTGTCCTGACGGACGCAACACGTGGACTTACATCATCGACCTCGTTGACCGCACTGCCATCCAGCTGCCGTCCACCGAGGGAGTGCAGGAGATTGACATGGACAAGGACGAGATCATCGCCGCTTCCTACGGCTATTACCCAGCCCCCGACTACGGACGCTACACCGTCAACAAGGCTTATTCGCTCGAGGGCAAGTTCCTGAGGCAAGTGGGAGAGCCCCAGCCCGAGTGATGCGGGCTGCATGGTTCGAAGTAAGTTGGAAGTTTCATGACGGCAAGTCTCCTATGGGTGACTTGCCGTCATTGCAAAATAAATGTTCTTTTTTTTGGAGGAATGAAACAATTGTTGTACCTTTGCCGAAATATAATACATGATTAAATGAAAAACAAACATATAACGTTGAGACGGATATCGACCTTTGTGTTGATGATGGCAATGCTGATAAGCAATGCTGATGCCTCCGCAAGCGCAATGCTGAGGGGAAAGAAATCCAAGAAGAACAAGACTGAGGCGGCGCCTCCACCTTCACGCTACAAGACTTTGACAGGACGTGATTCCGTGCAGATGCAGGGCGTGATGAACGTCATTGAGAAGGGCGACACCATCTATCTTGAATTGCCTGTGAAGTTGTTGGGCAAACCTTTCCTTGTGTCGAACAAGTTACAGCAGGTACCCTCTGAACTCAACGAGTCAGCCGCGAACAAGGGTGTGAACTACGAGAACCAGATGGTGCGTTTCGAATGGGACAAGAAGGCGAAGCTCGTCAGGATGCGTCAGCAGCGTGTCACCCCCGAGGCTCCAGAAGGTTCCTTCCTGGCACAGTCGGTGGCAGACAACTATGTCGACCCCGTTATTGCCAACTTCAAGGTCGAAGCTGTGGCAGACGATTCCACATCGGTCATCTTCAAGGTCAATGATCTCTTCAATGGCAGGAAGAACGTGCTCAATGACGTGTTCAACGAAATCAATATTGGCACCTCGCCCGTCTCCGACCTCTCCCGCATCGTGTCGGTGAAGAGTTACGAGCGCAGTGTGGTGGCTCTCTCCGAACTCACCACCACCGTGCATGAAGGCAATTCGAAGGTGAACTTGACTGTTGTGGTCAGCACCGCCATCATGCTGCTGCCCGACGAGCCGATGCGTACCCGTCGTGAAGACTGGCGTGTGGGCTACTTCTCCACACCTGCCCTCATCTATGGTGACCGTCAACAGAAGGTGGAACACGCCAACTACATCACCCGTTGGCGGCTGGTGCCCAGCGACACCTTAGCCTACATGCGTGGAGAATTGGTGGAGCCAGTGCAACCCATCACGTTCTACATCGGTGGTGCTGTTCCCACCCATTTGCGTCCTTATATCACACAAGGCATTCTCGACTGGAACAAAGCCTTCGAACGGGCTGGGTTCAAAGATGCCGTGCGTGTCATCGTGCCTGACGACACCCTTGATGTGGAAGGTGACGATATGCGTTACTCTGTCCTCACCTATGCTGCCTCCGAGAAGGCAAATGCCATGGGTCCTGCCACTCTTGACCCTCGTACGGGCGAGATTCTGGAAGCGGACATCATTTGGTGGCACAACGTGCAGTCACTCATCAGCGAATGGATTCGTGTGCAGACATCTGCCACCGACCCACGTGCCCGTACCCTCACCTTGCCTGACGAACTCATCGGCGATGCCGTCCGTTTCGTTGCCTGCCATGAGGTGGGACATTCACTTGGGCTCCGCCATAACATGATTGCTTCGGCAGCCTATTCCACCGACTCGCTTCGTTCCGCCACCTTCACCAGCAGGGTGGGGGGCACATCGGCGAGCATCATGGACTATGCCCGTTTCAACTATATCGCCCAGCCTGGCGACGGCGTGAAAGTCATGTCGCCCAACATCGGTCCCTATGACCTGATGGCAATCGAGTGGGGCTATCGTTGGTTCCCTGCAGGCACCGACGAGAAGAAGGAACTGGCAGCTTTCCTTGCCCGTCATAAAGGGAAGGAATACCGTTACAGCGAGACACAGGACAGGCGCACTGCCATCGACCCACGAGCTCTCTCTGAAGACCTTGGCGACGATCCTATCCGTTCAGCCACCCTCGGCATCGAGAATCTCAAGCGTGTCATGCCCAATGTCGTGAACTGGACACGCAACGGTGACCCCGACCAGACTTACGACAAGGCAGCCGACCTCTACAGCGCTGTCATTTACCAATGGAGCCTGTACCTCTATCATGTCCTTGCCAATGTCGGTGGCATCTACATGGATCGTCCTGTGTTGGGTGAAACTGTCAGTTCTTCCAACCTTCCTGCAGCCTACACCCATGTGGAGAAAGCTCGCCAGAAGGCATCCGTGCAGTTCCTCCTCGACAACGTGCTCAGTTATCAGGAGTGGCTTTTCGGCTCGCCCATCTCCAAGGTGGTCTATCCTTTGCGCAACACCCCCAACGGCACCACCGAACAGGAACCTGCCCTGCTTTTGAAGAATCAGCAGAACTACATCTTGTGGGATCTCCTCGCTAACGAGCGTCTGGTGCGTATGTATCAGAATGAGTGGGAGAATGGCGACCGTGCCTTCACTGCTGTGGAGATGATGGACATGGTGCATCAGTCCCTCTTCCGCAAGACTATTGCTGGGCAGAAACTCAACGTCATGGAGCGCAGTCTGCAGAAGAGTCTGCTCGATGCCCTCATTACTGCGGCAGCCGAGAGCGAAGGCGTGAAGATTAACAAGAGTCTGACAGACAGAAATTCCGCATCCTCTGACTATTTCGGATGTTACGGAGAATCCGATTCTCTCGATTCCTCCGCACCTCGCACACTGGAGCTCACCATGAAGCAAGTGTCGCGTACTTCCGACGCCATCAGTCTGAAGCGTGGCGAACTGCTCCGCATCCTCCGTCTCTGCAAGAGCAAGGCAAGCACGGGTGACACAGCCACACAGATGCACTACGATGACATGGCGTTGCGCATCCAGACGGCGCTGGGACTGAACAAATAAAAAAAGAAGCCATGCGGGGAGAAAGAATGATTGGAAGAGTGGTAGAAATGAAAGAGAGAGAAGGGGGATGATAGTATATAATAAAGTATAATAAGATGAATATGAAAAGACTTTTGATGCTCTTGTTGATGGTGCCTTTTGCCATCCTTTCGATGGTGGCACAGGAGCGTACCATCACAGGCACCGTGATGGACGGTGAGTTCAAGGGAGAACCACTTATCGGTGCAAACATCACCGTGGGTGAAGGCACCTCCAAAGGCACTGTGACCGACATGAACGGCCATTTCACCCTCACCGTCCTTGCCTCCATCAAGAAGATAACCGTCAGTTATATGGGTTATGAACCCAAGACCATCGCCTTGAAGCCCAATCAGGACAAGTATGACGTGACGTTGTATGCTGCCTCCAAGGGTCTCGGCGAGGTCGTTGTCACGGGTTATCAGCAGATTGACCGCCGCAAACTCACCGCCGCCGTTTCCGAAGTGAAGATTAGCGACGAGACGGTCGGTGCCATCAAGAACATCGACCAGGCACTGGCAGGTCAGGTGGCAGGTCTTTCTTCCGTATCTACCACAGGTGCACCGGGTGCACCAGCCAAGATACGCATTCGTGGAACCGCCTCCATCAATGGCGTGCAGGAACCCCTCTGGGTGCTCGACGGCATTCCGATGGAGGGCAATGAGATTCCTGCCATCGAAAATCTCAATGACATAGACGACATCTATCAGACCAGCATCGCAGGTCTCAATCCGGCTGACATCGACAACATCACCGTGCTGAAGGATGCCGCCGCCACTGCCATCTATGGTGCGCGTGCCGCCAACGGTGTCATAGTCATCACCACCAAGAAGGGAAAGATAGGACGACCCGTCGTGAACTTCTCTGCCAAATTCACCTACAGCCCCCGCACCAGCATCGACCGTCTCCATCTGCTCAATGCCAATGAGAAGGTCGATCTTGAGCTTGGACTTTTGCACAGCGGTTATAACTACCGTGAACATAAGGGTGAAGTGGCGAACATCCTCGACGAACTGGGCGAGTTCAACACCTACAAGACAGGCGGTTGGGATGCTCTCTCTGCACAAGCTCAGCAGCGCATCAACCGTCTCCGCACCATCAAAACCGACTGGAACGACATACTCTTCCGCAATGTTTTCAATCAGGAGTACAACGCCAGTGTGAGCGGTGGCAGCGACAATGCCCACTACTATGTGTCGGCAGGTTACTACGACGAGCAGGGCAACGTGAAGGGAGTGAAGAACAACCGTTTCAACATCACCCTGAAGACCGACTTCCGCCTGAACAAGATGCTGAAGATTGGTGCCAGCCTTTTCGCTAACCAGCGCAAGCAGAACAGTTACATGACCGACACGGGCGGCTTCACCAATCCCGTCTATTACTCGCGCATGGCAAATCCTTACTTTGAGCCCTACGACGATGAAGGTCATTACAACTATGATGTAAATGTACAAGGTCGTGAGAATGAAGCACCTGACTTCAATATATTCGAGGAACGCTATAACACTTCCAAGCAGCGAAAAGACCGTTCCGTCATGGCGATATTTGATGCTGAACTCAAGTTCAACCAGCACTTGAAACTCACCTCCCAATACGGTCTGCAGCACGACAACTACACGTTGACACGCTATGCAGGCAACGACTCCTATGCCATGCGCAAGGCAAAGGCATACGCCACCTACATGATTGACGGTGAGCGCAAGACCATCTTCCCCGAAGGTGGCATGAACAAGAACACCGAAGGGCACACCGACCAGTGGACATGGAAGGCGATGCTTGAATGGAACCAGCGCTTTGCCGAGAAACATGATGTGGAACTGATGGGCGGTACAGAGGTGCGCCATGTGGAATCCAAGTTCCTCACCTCCACGGCTTACGGCTACGATGCCCGCACCCTCACCACGCAGCCCGTCCTCTTCCCCACGGAAAGCATCGGACAGCGTTATCCACTCTATGAAGAGGCACATCAGGAGAACGCTTATGTGTCTTGGTTTGCTACTGGTTCCTATACCTACAACCACCGCTACACGCTCGGCAGCTCCGTTCGTTTCGACGGCAGTGACGTGTTCGGTGTGGCAAAGAAATACCGTTACCTGCCCCTCTATTCCTTCAGTGGACTCTGGAGAGTAGGGGAGGAGAAGTTCATGGAAAATGCCAAGTGGCTCGACGAACTCAATCTCCGTGCCTCTTACGGTTTGCAAGGCAACATCGACAAGAACACCTCGCCCTATCTCATCGGCACGTTCAACCGCACCACCGTCTTGCCGGGCACCGTTGAGACCGTCATCTCGGCAGAGACAGCGCCTAACCCCAACCTCAAGTGGGAAAAGACCAAGAACGTGAACGTGGGACTGGACATGGCGTTCCTCCACAATCGCATCCGATTCACCGTCGATTACTACTACCGACGTTCCACCGACCTCATCTCCTCACGGCAGCTGCCTCTTGAGACAGGCTTTGCCATGACCACTATCAACTGGGCATCGATGGAGAATACAGGTTGGGAATTTGCTCTCAACACGAGCAATATTTCCACCAAAAACTTCACTTGGACGACCAGCCTGAACTTGGGTCTTAATAAGAACAAGATTCTCAACGAGACGGTGGCGGAAAACTCCACCTATCCCGGACGTGAAGGTCATCCTGTGGGTGCCATCTTCGCTTACAAGACTGCAGGCATCGATGCCGACGGCTACCCGCTCTTCCGTGCCAAGGACGGCACCGTGCAGAGTGCCGAGGAGTTCTTCCAGCTCAACCGCTTCGGAGCCTCCACTCTCACCGCCGAACAGCAGCGCGACCTCTACACCTACATCGGCACAGACGAACCGAAGGTCAGCGGCGGCTTCATCAACAACTTTGAATATAAAGACTGGCAACTCTCCCTCAACTTCATGTTCAATCTCGGCATGAAGGTGCGCGTGCAGCCCAACTACTCACCCACCTATTATGACCGAGGGCTCAACACGAATCAGGAGATACTGAGCCGTTTCGGTGGACCGAATGGCAATGACGGGCAGTCTGCGGCTTATCCCGCACTCCTCGCCTCCACGCCCGAGCGAGCTTCTGCCTACACCCATTTCTCTGAGTACCAGACTTTCTCCATGCTCGATGTGTGGGTGCGCAACCGCAACTACTGCCGCCTGCAGTCCATCCGCCTCGGCTACCGCATCCCCAAGAAGGTGCTCCAGCCTGTCGGCATCACCTCTGCCAGCGTCTCCCTCGAAGGGCGCAACCTCATCGTCTGCGGCAGCAGCTACCGCAACTATCTCGACCCCGAGACGATGGGCAACCCCTACGCACAACCAGTGCCCAAGAGCATCATCTTCGGCGTGAACGTGAACTTCTAATAACAACATAGAAATTCTAGACAAACCTGGAAAATCCTATAACAACTAAAAGATGAAAAGAAACACCCTCATATTAGCCCTCGTAGCATTGGCAGTTCTCCTTCTGTCCTCCTGCGACGACTTTCTCGACATCACCCCCACAGGCAAGGTTATAGCCGAGACAGGGGAGGAGTACCGTGCCTTGCTGACCAACGAGTACAAGTATTTCTCCAAAGACCGCTACTTGACCACCGTGCGCACCGATGAAATGCTGATGGACAAGAAGAAGACCTCCTCCACCGACCTCGATGCCTACCTGGATCTCTGGAGGTGGAAGGACGAGAACCCTTCGCCCACTACCAGCTACTTCATGTGGCGCAACTACTACCATACCATCTACATCGCCAACTACGTCATCGAGCACCGTGACGAAATCACCCACGCCACGCGCGACGAGGTGAACCAGCTCGTGGGCGAAAGCTACATGCTCCGTGCCTACAGTCATTTCCTGCTCGTCAGTCTTTTTGCCGAGCCTTACACCCACTGTCAGCCAGCCGCCACACGCGGAGTGCCCATGCAGTTGGAGGCTGATGTCAATGCCATACCAGCCAGCAGCAGTGTGGAAACCGTCTATCAGCAGGTGCTCAGCGATGTTGCCGAGGCAGAGAAACTCCTGACTGTGGAGAAATGGGAAGAAGGCAAGAACTACCGCTTCAACAAGATTTCTGCACAGGCACTCCGCGCCCGTACTTATTTATATATGGGCGAATGGCAGAAAGCCCTCATGGCTGCCAAGGCGGTCATGGAGGCACACGGCGAGCTGGAGGACATGAACACCTCCAAGACACTGCCCAACAGTTACAAGTCTGTGGAGAGCATCGTGGCATTGGAGAAGTTCAGCAGCAACCTCTTCACCGTCATCAACCTGCCCAACCCCGACTTCATCAACCTCTACCGCACAGGCGACCAGCGCCGCACGAAGTTCTACAAGCGCGTCACCTCCTCCTCCTACGACCTGTCGAAGGGTGGGGACGACGAGTTCTCTTGTTCCTTCCGCAGTGCTGAAGCTTACCTCACGGCTGCTGAGTGTGCCGCCCGTCTGGGCAACACTGCCGATGCCATCGACTACCTCAAGCCGTTGCTGCAGAAGCGTCTTAACGCCGATGCCTTCACCACTGCTTCCGACCTCATGGCAGACATGACGCAGGAGGAACTGACACAGGAAATCCTCGACGAGCGTGCCCGCGAACTCGCTTTCGAGGGACACCGCTGGTACGACCTTCGCCGCACCACACAACCAGCCCTCACCCGCACCTACGACGACGAGACCTTCACCCTCACCCCCGAGAAGTACACCATGCGCTTCCCCACCGAGGCAGTGGAGTCCAACCCCGAAATTGAGAGATGGGAAGAAGGTAGCGCTTCGCTAAATGATAAATGACAAATGATAAATGATAAAGAAGGCGCTTCGCTGAAATGAAAGAATGAAGGAATGAAAGAATGAAAAGTTGCTCGCCAATTGCTACATTCAATTCCTCATTCCTCATTCCTAATTCCTAATTTAAAAAAGATTATTAGTTAACCATAGTATTCATTATTAAAACAGTTAGTTTATGAAGAAAATTTTACTTATGTTGGTGGCATTCGTAGCCACAATGAGTGCATTTGCACAGAACGACAATGATTTAGACATCAAAAAAGGCTGGTCAGCCGCCTTCAAACCAGTTGCAGAAGCAGACGATTTGAATGGTGTGCATGTCGCACAGGCTGGCGACGGCTCTGTGTATGTGTCCAGCAAACAGAACGTTTCGTTCAATTTCGCTGGTAAGGCTGTGGCTCAGCCCGAAGTGGCAAAATCCAGTGTCATCGTGAAGTATGACAAGGAGGGTAAGGAGCAGTGGGCTATCACATTTGACGGTGACGCAACTGTGACTGCCATGACGGCTGATGAAGACGGAACGCTTTATGCAACGGGCATATTCTTCGAAAATGTGAGATATGTCGGCACTGACGATGTGCTCAGCAGCATCGAGAGCCCAGACGCAGTTTCCGCTTTCGTTACAAAAGTGAACAAGGATGGTCAGTTTGTATCGATGAAGACGCTCACACCTTCAGGTAATTTGGAAGTGGTAACGTCTGATTTTCCTTTCTATCTTCCAGATGAGGAACCTATTGATATCAGACCAAACAAGATCCAGATTGATGGAGATAAAGTCTATGTGTCTGCCACTTATAAGGGAGATGTAGCTGAACTTGGTTGGAAAGGTGCTTACGTTGTCAACTACGACTTCGGCATGTATATGGACAATAGGAGTGCAGGTGTGTTCTCTCTTGACAAGAATGATTTCGCAAATGTTGCCAATGTAGCATATGTGCAGTCAACAGGCACTATCTCTGAAACACAAAACTATCCAGAGGCAGTCAACTTTGTTGCCAACAACGGTACGGTGTATGTAGGCTTCTTCGGCTTTGGTAATCTCACCATTACTTCTGCAGCTGGCAACAAGGACATCGCTTTCGAAAGTGACGGTGATGGTAACAATGAGCATGGTTTTGTACTTGCAACAGTAGGAAGCACACTGACAACAAAGGTGTTCAATGCCGCAAAGCATGACAAGGTAGCTAAGCCATACAATGTGGCAATGCAGATGGCAGGCAATGACATCATCATTGCTGGTACATTCTACGGCGCACTGCCTTTCGACAACAGGTTGTCCACTGGTGACATGGCTAATGCAGCATTTGTCACATCTGTCAAGAAAGATGGTACTGTGAACTGGGCAAACATTGTGGAGAAGGAGTCTAAGATGGCATCCATGCTGGCGACAGGCGAAGAAATTCACGTCAGCACCAATGTGGCAACTTTCATTGTCAAGACATCTACAGGTGCCATCTCTTTGGATGGTGATGCTCCTGCTGAGGGCGACGAAGTGATTGTTATTGCCGATGCAGCAGGATGGGACAACCAATATGTAGCCTTAGTCGTTGCGGATGAAAACGAAGTGACAGTCATCTCTAAGGACATGAACGAGGACGATGAACTTGAAGAAGGCCTCATCGAGATTGCCCAGAGCCAGGGTAAGGAGTACGATGATTTTAAACGTGCTGAATTGGTGGAAGGTGAGAAATATAACACCTACACAGTTACCGATGACCTTCAGATTGCCATCAAGATGATGAACGTCGATGTGAAGGATTGCGACTACGTGGTGGTGAAGTTTGCCGAGCCAGTGGCTGCCGGTTGGAAACTCGCATTCTGGTCTAACCAAGACCTCACCGATATTCCAGAAGGTGCTAAAGAATACAAGTATGTCTTTGCCGATGATCCTAAGTGCGGTGTTACAGATGGTGTTCTGCCACAAATCTGCATGATGACCTTCTACGGTGGTTACACAGCTCCTCTGGAGGCAAAGGTTGTGGGCATCTACAAGCACTCTACAGAAGCAAATGCTGTTGAGGCTATCGAAGCGCCCGCAAAGACCAACGGTCAGCGCTACAACCTCGCTGGTCAGCCTGTTGATGAAAACTACAAGGGCTTCGTCATCATCGACGGCAAGACCTACTATGTGAAGTAATTCAACCCAATCAATGAATCGTTGGACAAGACGATTGCCTCTCTCGGGCAGTTGTCTTGTCCAACTTTTTTATGCCTATGAATGACTTGAATTGTTAAAAATGCTTGTGCATCTGAAAATTCTTTCCAAAAGATTTTGCAGTGTCATCAGAATGCCATTACTTTGCAAGTTGGTAACGTCATCTGAAAACAACAAAACCAAAAAACAGAGAAACGTCCCCTCAAGAAGTGCCGACGCTCGACGGCGGTAGAACCATCAATTAGACTCATTTTTTATTTATTCATAGACAACCATGTGGCAGTCCATCCTTTGGACTGGCTCACTGCTCCTGCGCGCCTCTCGTCCCCACAGCATCCAGCGGTTTACCCTCTGCCTGCTTTCCTCCCTCCATGCCTCGCTCCCTGCGCTCAGCGGTTTCCTGCCTCCTGCTTTCCTCCCTCCATGCCTCGCTCCCTGCGCTCAGCGGTTTCCTGCCTCCTCCTCTCCTCCCTCCATGCCTCGCTCCCTGCGTCCAGCGGTTTACCCGCTGTCTCCTCTCCTCCCGACCCCGTGTCACCCCCACTAAAGCACAACAAAATCTCTTAACCACATAAAAACTTTCTACCTATGGGACTTTTAGACATTCTTCACTTGGACACCAAAGAAAAAATGGAACTTTTACTCAAAAGGCTCTATGAAAACGAACAGACCCACTTAGCTGTCAACAGCATCCTCCTCGAGATGGAAGAAGAACCCGACCCTTCCGACCTCGATGACGACGATGATGACTATTCCGACGAAGACGACCAACCCGATTTCCCCGAAGACGCTTTCCCCGACCTTCTCGACGATCCCAACGACCCCTTATTCTCCCTCGTCGCTCCCACCTCCCCCTTCTCTTCCTCCCCTGCAAACAGCGGTTCCCCCGCTGCCACCACCCCCACATCCTCCTCTCTTCCTCCCAAACCCACCGTCACCGACCTCACTGGCGAGAAGCACGAACTCCGCGTCGAAATGCTCCCCCTCCTTCCCAACCCCGAAGCCGAACTGGACAAGCTCCTCGGCTGTGACAACATCCGCCGTCAGATAGAGCACCTCACCGCCCTCACCCGCTACAACGCCCAGATGAAGGATGTGGCACCCGACGTTCCGCCCCATCAGGTGTCCCTCCATGCCGTCTTTCAGGGAGCACCGGGCACAGGCAAGACCACACTCTGCAAAATCTATGCCTCCATGTTGCACAAGGCAGGTGCACTGAGCCGAGGACACGTGGTGGTGGCAAACCGTTCCACCTTCATCGGCACCCGTTGGGGCGACGAGGAAGTGACTGTGGCAGAGACCTTGAAGGCAGCGAGGGGTGGGGTGCTGATGATAGATGAGGCTTATCAGCTGGTGACGAACCACCCCAACGACCCGGGACGCCTCATCTTGCAGCTGATGATGCCGATGCTGGCAGACGAGCAGAACCGTGACATCGCTGTCGTGCTCTGTGGCTACAAGGGACTGATGCAGTCGCTGCTCGACCAGAACGAGGGATTGCGTTCCCGTTTCGTCAACGTGTTCGACTTCCCTGAGTTCAACATCTCACAACTGCTCGAAATCAGTCGCCGCCGCTACCGTCAGTATCAGTACCACTTCACCCGTCAGGCATGGACATGCTACCGCGACATCATCCGTAAGGGCTATGAACAACGTGACAAGAAGACTTGGGGCAATGCCCGTTTCGTGGCAAACCTGCTCGACGAGGTGTACATCCACCACGCACAGCGCATCACAGACAGCCACATCACCGACCGTCGCCAGTTCCTCACCATCACCGCTGCCGACATCCGTCCCATCACCCTGGCGCCCACCACATCGAACCGCCGCATCGGATTCTGATTCATTCATCTCACAGAAACTGTTGTGAGCACTAGTGCGCACCGTGCGCGTGTCATTTCACGCACCCAGCGCATAATATTTCGTTCTTCCAGCGCATGTTATTTCGCGCTGGAAGGCGATAATTGACACTCAACGAGTTAGGGAAAATGCGGTTCACAAATCATTCTTATGTCTTTTATGATTGCGAAAACATCGAAAAACACGAAAAATGCGAAAATGCGCCCCTTCTGGGCAGGGTTGACTCACACAGAACCTTCAGCTCGACGTAGTCAAAAACAGAAATTCACGGAAATATTTTTTTGAACACGGATGCGGATTTCATTCTTTCATTTCCTCATTTTTTCATTTAGCGCAGTGCCTTCATTCTTTCATTTTTTCATTCTTTCATTTTTAAAACACACCCCTTCAGGATGATTAAGCAGATTCAGCGGATTATCACATCTTTTTTGTCTGTGCTGATAAACGATTTCTCTACTCACGAACATATTAAAGTCAAACTTGAACGTATGAATGTCTTATCTTTGATAATCAAATACATATATTTATCATAAATTTTGCTTTTTCAATGCATATTTTTCTTGATTTCCTTTGGTGCTTACAGAAAAAAGTGCTACCTTTGTATCGTAATACTAAAAACACTCAACTATCAACTCACACCCGCAGGGTTCTCCCCATTACGGTGAAGATGTCCGTAGGACAGAGAGAGTCTTTAATTATTAAATACAAATGGACAGATATGAATATGACATGGACATTGTATCCATGACCAAACGCGAACTGGCAATGATGTATGCACCCGACCTCACACCCCATGCTGCTGTGAACCGTCTGATGCATTGGATTAACTACCACCCGACACTGACACAGGAGCTGCTCGCAACAGGTTACCGCAAAACAGCAAGGGTGCTCACCGCCAAGCAGGTTCACTTGATTGTTGAACGACTGGGCGAACCCTAAGAAAAAACATCCGCTCAATCCGCTCAATCGTTCCGCAGGAACTTGTTTATAAAAACATACCCCTTCTCCCTTCCCTCACGTCGCCCAAGGTGTTCTTTCAGTGCCATCTGTGCAAAGTGTACCCTTCTTTATCATTTATCATTTCTCATTTAGCGCAGCGCCGCGCCGCGAAGCGCCAAATTGCAAAGTCGAGATTGCAAAATAGCCTCATCAAGCAAAAACCTATACCTTTATGTACCATTTTTTAAGAAATATTCACGTTGCCAGATGAAAAAGCGATACCTTTGTCGAATATTAAGCACAGGCGCGTGTGCGTGAGTGCTAAGAGACAACCCTTCATGGAGCAGTTAATATATAATGCAAAGTGAACACTCAATGATTAACAAAGACGAGTAAAGACAAAACAAATTATTAATAAAAAATATGAAGAATACAATGAAAATGAAGAGCTTACTTTCATTCTTCGTGCCCGCAGCAATGATGTCGCTGATGGTGGCAGGTTGTAGCGATTATGACAACGGCTATGACTCGAACGCGATTAAGTTCAATGAAGAGTTCCGCAAGGCGTATGGCGACATTGACCCTGAGCAGGACTGGAACCTCGCCGAGCGTGGCACCGTGACCGTCTCCACCATGAAGGAGTCGGAAGTGAAAATCTATGCACTCCGCGGCAATGAATACGTCCTCGTCGGTGACTACGAAGGAGTGAAGGGCACTAAAATGCTGGGCTTCGACATGGTTGAGGGCACCAACAGCATCATGGTGACCGATGGTGTGACTGCCGAGAAGACCGTGTCTGGAGGCGTGGTGACATTTGGCGGCACACGTACCGTGAGACCTGATGGCACGTACGATGGCGTGACCATTACCAAACTCACCAGCGATGTGGAAATCAACGGCGAAACCTTCCCACAGTACAGAACCTACACGAACGACGAGGTGACCGGTATGCTGACTACAGTGCCACAGAGCGAAAACAACATCGCAAAAGTGACTTCCGACTTCACTTACGTATCCACGGGTTCCTTCATCATCTATCCTTTCTTTTGGTACACCGGCTCACAGAACACACTTGGCGTCTATTATACTGACGAGAAAGGCAATGATCACGAGGTGGACATCTATGAGTCGAAAGGCTCGAGATGGGGCTGGAGTGACAGCAACAACACTGGCGAACTCTGGTATTCGATGGGTGAGACGAATGTTGTGACGGATGATTTTGTGAATGGCACCAATTCAGGCACAACAAAGGGTGGCTGGACGATGAAAAGTATCGACAATGTCGATGACTATTGCGGATGGCAAGTGAAGAGTAACGTGCAGGATGATCAAAAAGATGAATCCGGCATCGTTGGACCGTTCATGGAAATCTGGAGACCTAATAGTCCTCTAGTGAGTCTTGGCACCATCACTGTCGAGAAGGAGTTCACAGTTTCCAAAAACGTGGAATGCATCGTCGAAGTGTCTGCCCGTCTGAGAAACCAGGCGCAGAGCTCTATTGGCGGTGGACAAATCATCTTCTCTGCCAATGGCAAAAGTGTGGATATCACCGCTCCTGGCAACAACACCCAAGGTGTATATAACAACCAGGGTCTTCTCTATACCAACCAGAACGGCAAGAAAAAAGTTTTTGTGAAGTGTACATCAGACAGCAACGGCAAAATCAAGGCTAAGTTTGAGTTGAAGGGTGTGGATGCCAACTGGTTCTCCTTCAAAGACCTGAAGATTACTTCTTATAATAAAAACCTGCCGACACCCTCGCCGGATGATATCAATACTCCTACAGGTAATTCAGAGTTCCCAGGTGTAAATCCTATACCTTACAACGGCGATAGCGGCGGACCCGATGATGTCTATGCTGCTTTCTACAAAGGACAGGGCATCAGGGTGGACATCCCTGCAGGAACCAAGTTCGGTATGTATCTTAGGAAGACAGATGATTCTGGAACTTACACGTTCTACTCGGAAAGTTCGAAAAATGTAAAAGATACAAGATTGCACGACAAGTATTGTTATGCTTCCACCTTCTATAATGGTGATCAAATGTTCATTGGTTTGGAGGACTGGCCAAATGGCGACAGCGACCTGAACGACCTCGTGCTCGCCTTCTCAGGTGCCAAGCCCATCATCATCAATGAAGAGGCTGAAAGCTGGCTTATGGTCTGCGAGGACTTGGGTGGTTCATTCGATACTGACTACAACGACGTCATCTTCAAGGTGGATCACGTGAGTGGTAAAGAAACAGCCAAGGTGACTGCAATGGCTGCAGGTGGTACATTGGCTTCTTACATTGTGCTCAACAATGGCTCCAACCCACAGGTTGTCGGCGAGATTCACCAGATGCTTGGTGCGGCTCCAGAGAAGAGCGGTGCCTATACACCAATTAATGCAACTAGCCGCTATGAGGCGGTAGGTAGTGAGGTAGAGATTCCTGTGCCCAGCAATTTCACGATGGCATATAGCACTGAAGTAGACCAAGCAGGTGTCAATATGGGTGGTTTCGAAATCCGCACATTGAATTCTGGTGAAGAGCCTGCACCTACAAACGCTACGGTGAATGACCTCTCTAACAGCCAGGTCTCTGTCATTGCAGCTCCAGACCCGGGTTCGGCTCCATATATGCTCTGTCTGCCTTACACTTACACCAAGGAAGAGGACGGTAAGATTAACACCTATGTGTGGGCATGGCCACAAGAGCTTTGCACCATCTGCTCTGCGACCTACTCAAATGGTAAGTATAGCGGCAGCAACGGTGGTGCATACCTTGACTTCGGTGCATGGGTAAGCAGCTATAGCGATAATCGTGATTGGTACAAAAATCCAAATCCTGCAGGTGCTATGATTGTAGAGAAACTGCTTCTGAAGTCGGAAAATAAACAGCAGGGTGGTTTGCAGACTTTGCAACTTGGCAATAGGAAGGAATCTATCACGGTTAAACCAGGAACTCAGGTCAACCTCTTTGATAACTTGATAAACTATATTGAAGGCACCTACACTGTCACCTATTCAGGTGATATGGGCAATGGTACAATAACTAACCCAGACAAGTGGACGCCATATAATGAAGGCCGTCGCACCATAACTGTTACCCGTGAAGCGGATGACACCTACGAAGAGGCTACAACATCATTCACATTTATAGTGACAAGTGATAAAGGTACATTGATAACGCAATTATCGGGAACAACAACTGAAAATATTTGGAGTACCCAATCATATAAAGTTCCTGCAAGTGTCTTTAATGGTGCAACCTCTATTGTCATAACATTTGAAGGAAGCGCTTATACATACTGGATCAATGATGGTCGTTTATGGACTGCATACGAGGAGAATGGAACTGCATCAACATATACGATACCTAATGACCATTTGCAGCATGTAATAGAAAATGGACTTATTGTTGGCATGAAGAGTGCCTTTGACACTACGCAGGTGTATGTGAAGATTACCAAGTAGCCTTAACTGGTTCAATACATTGACAATAACTCAAACAGAAGCCCTGGCATTCATTGCCAGGGCTTCTGATATTTTGATGTTCCACTTTTTCCAGTGGTATTCTCAAAATTTGAGGGGAGGGGTGACCACACGGTCGTCCCTCTTCTTTTTCTTTTTCCTCCCTCTCATTCCCTGCGGGAACCGCACAAAAATCCGCTCAATCCGCTCAATCGTTCCGCAGGAACTTGTCTATATAACATACCGCTTCGCGATGATTAAACGGATGTGAATGGCGTTCTTTCTGTGCTCTGAAGCGGTCAATCTGAGGTCTTTTTTGTAAAAAGCAGCATTATTTTCATTTTTTTCTGCATTTTTTCTCACTTTTCTTGTTTGTTTTTCAAGAAGTTCCTATATTTGCATATTAACAGTACGCGTATATGCGCGTTAACCTTAAGCACAGAGTAATCAACCTATTAACCATAAAGATTATGAAAACTCAGAAAAACCTATCATTCATGGTGCCGCTGGCAGTGGCAGCAATGATCCTTGCGGGATGTAGTGATTATGACAACGGCTACACAGAAAAGGAAATGAAATTCAATGTGGACTTTAACCACGAGTTCGGCTCTTACGACGAAACACAGGACTGGAACCTCGCTGAACGTGCAAATGTAACTGTGACCACTTCGGAACGTAAGGACATCAATGTCTATACTGAGAAGGAAGGCTCGTTTGTGCAGGTGGGTGCGTTCAAGAATGTGGCGGGTACGAAGAAGTTGGAGTTTGAGGTGATTGAGGACATGACGAACCTTGTGGTGAGCGACGGCGACGTGGCTCTCCGTGCCGTGACAGGCGGAACGGTCAATTTCGACAACATGACCTCTGTGGGTGGCGAGGAGTTAGGCACTCGTGGCGGCGAGTATGTGGACCGCAACCTGTGGTCAAAGAATTATGTGGTGCCAGCCAATATCACCGACGCTGAACGTGAGGCTGTTGTGGCTGAGTTCAGCAAGCAGCACTATGGTGCCTACAACGAGGTGCTGGTGCCTTGGACAGAACTGTTCGTGCAACAGGTGTATAAGGGTGAGGCAGAGTATTATGATGCCTTCAACCAGGAGACTGGCGTGGCAAGCAACAAGATGAACCACCTGCTGATTTGGGACAGTTCGGCAGGCGAAGGTTCATTTGATGGTGGCTACATCCACATCAACGACTTCAACAACGGCGACCAGCAGACAGTGGCATACGACGACAACGACACGGAGCAGCAGCACCCCATCATCGGTCTGACCCTCATGCGTGGCATTGACCCGACGGATTGCCCCACTGAGGACGTGACCATCGAAGGTGTGACGAAGCATTGGGTGAAGCAGTTTGAATATCATAATGCACAGAGCGACGAATACCAACCTACATACATCATGAAGCGTGTGACTTGGACGGAGAACGGCGTGACGAAGTCGGGTCTCTACCTCGGTTTCGACTTCTACGCTCAGAAGCGTGCTGACCAGCCTGCCGACAAGAACATGGACGTGGAGCGCGACTGGATTTTCAACGACTGGATCATCAAGATTTCGCAGAGCATCAATTCAGTGGTGCCGGTGAGCGAGCTGCAGAACGCAACTCCTGCTGCCTGGATTTTGGCAGGTGAGGACCTCGGCGGCGGTTTCGACATCGACTACAATGACGTGGTGGTGAAGGTGGAGCGTCTAGCTGGCGAGAACAAGGTGCATGTCACTCCGTTGGCTGCCGGCGGTACACTCGCATCCTACCTCTTCTTCGGGCAGACCTGCATCGGTGAGATTCACCAGTTGCTCGATGCCAGCTCGGCACGAAGCGGCAGTTATCAGCCCATCAACCTCAGCGGTGACCTGCATGTGCCTACCCAGAAAGTGGAAGTGACCGTGGATAAGGATTGGGGTCTGACCCAAGACATCAGCAAGGCGAACAACATGGGTGGTTTCACCATCCGCGTGTTGCCTGCAGGCACAGAACCGATGGCAAAGGTGCTCAACTATAACGACCCGGCCTTCGACAAGGCTACCACCGTGAAGGCTCCTCAGCAGGGAGAGGCACCATATATCATCTGTGTGCCATACGCTTACAAACTCACGAACTATCCTGAATCAGGACTGTCGGAGGCCACCGTGTGGGGATGGCCAGGCGAGCTCGTCAACATTGCCTCTGTCTATGAGGAATTTGAGGATTGGGCGCGTGATAAGGCTGCCAAGAAGGATTGGTACTCCAAGCCAGCGGCACAGGGCTTCGTTTCCACGCAGAAGTTCACTCGCATAAGATTCGGTGAGCAGCCTGCCAAGATGACCGGTTTCCAGATTCAGGAGACAGGCAATCCTAATGCCGACGTGACCTTCTACAACCAGGTTCCGAGCGTCTATCCAGAGGTGAAGCAGCCAGTGGCAACCCTTGCACTGAAGCAGGAAGGCGACATCTACGTGACCGTGGGCGAAACCATCGACCTCCTCAACTACGTCAACACGAACTATCCAGACAAGGTGTTCTGCGTATCGACCAGCGAAGGCGAACAAGAACCAGTGGCAGGCTCCTTCACCAAGTTTAAGACGTTGCAGGCGAACCACCGCACCCTCATGCACATCAGAATTGCCACTCCTGGTGGTCTGCTCAATGTGGATGTTTATGTGAACAGCGGCACCAGCAGCGCAGACAGCGGCAAGAAGCACAACAGCATCACCCTCTACGACAATGGCACCCCTGTCTATAACATTCCTACCATCGCAGCGGGCGAGACCAAGACCTACACCATCACTTCCAACGGCTCAGGCAGTTATTCGGTAGTGGGAAGCGAGTACTTCACGGCTTCCGTCAGCGGCAACACGCTGACCATCACCGGTGTGAAGGCAGGTCAGGCTAACCTGATTCTCACCCAGGCTGCCGACGACACTTACAAGGCTGCAACCGGCACTTACTGGCTCACTGCAACAGGTAGTCAGGAGCAGACGGGTGACGACGAGGGTGACGCGCCAAGCGGAGAAGATATACTTGTGGATAAGACAAACCGTCATGAATACATATTTACATTGGACGGCAATAGTGATGGCACGTATAATGTGAAATATGGAGGAAAGGCAGTATTGTATCATGTAAAAACGCTCACACTGAAATGGTCTGAGGCGAATAGTTATGCTCAGTTCAGGATTTTCAGACCTTGGGGTCAAATCGCTACTCCGACAGGTGAGTCTGGTTCATACACAATCAGTAATTTGAATATCTTTAGTCCATATGGTGAAGAACGAGAAATACATATTCTTTGGAATAATAATAATGATGGAGTATTCAAGTTGAAGATAAGTGAATAAATCCAAATCGCTCATATACAAATCAGGAGAGGCGACCCCAACAAGGTCGCCTCTCTTGTTTTTGTTAACAAAGTTTTTCATGAATTCTTTTTCCTGGGTTCACATTAGTCAATTAAAGTCCTTTGTTTTTCGAAAAGCCGCTTGCAGTAAAATATTCGCATTTCTATAGGAATTGCTTCATCGTATTTTCGTTGACTTATAAAAATGAGAATAAATTTGGTTATTAACTCACTTAGTCGTAACTTTGCAAACGATTTACAAAGATTATGTGGCTTAACATCTTATACATCATTCTCGGTTTCGTTCTCCTAATGAAGGGAGGCGACTTCTTGATTGACGGGGCAGTGGCTATTGCACAGCGGGCAAAGCTGAGCGCGATGGTCATTGGCATTACCGTGGTGGGTTTCGGCACGTCGATGCCGGAGTTGCTGGTATCGACACAGGCAGCGTGGATAGGGTCTTCAGGACTTGCCATTGGCAATGTGGCAGGGTCGAACATCGCCAACATCGCCCTCATCCTCGGTGTGACGGCACTGATTTGTCCCTTGCCGTCGCAGCGCACGATGATGAGGATTGACATCCCCTTCATGCTGTTCGCCATGGTGCTGTTCATCGTGATGGCGATGACCGACGACACCATCCATCGGTGGCAAGGCATCACGATGGTGCTCCTGCTTGTGGCGTTCATCACCTGGGAGGTGCAGCGTTCGCGCAAGAAGACCAAGCGGGCTGAGGCGCAAGGCGAGGTGGAAGTGGTGGAGAAACCCTCCATGCCCCTGTGGCGTGCCATCCTCTACGTGCTGGTGTCGCTGGCGGCGATGGTGTGGGGTGCCGACCTGCTCATTGGTGGTTCCAGTGCCATTGCCATGGAGTTGGGCAACTACTTCGGCGTGTCGAAAGAAGAGATGGAGCGCATCATCGGGCTCACCGTGGTGGCTGTGGGCACGTCGCTGCCCGAGTTGTTCGCCTCGGTGATGGCGGCACGCAAGGGTGAGACCGACATGGCGGTGGGCAACATCATCGGCTCCGTGTCGTTCAACATCCTTTCGGTGGTGGGAGTGGCTGCTGCCATCACACCAATCCACGATGCGTGGAAGCCCTTCGCCATCGACTATGCGGTGATGCTGGGCTTGGGTCTGGTGCTGTGGCTCTTCTTGCAGACGCACCACAAGATTGTGCGCTACGAAGGTGCCATCCTGCTGACCATCTATTGCCTTTACATCGCCAAGACGCTGATGGTGTAGGAGAGACTTTGAAAAATGAAAGAATGAAAAAATGAGGAAATGAAAAAAGCTAACTCTTTAACTATCACAAAGTGAGCAAGGTGTCGGCTTTAACTCCTTCACTCCTCTAACTCCTTAACTCCCACAAGGTGATTAAGGTATCGGCTTTAACTCCTTCACTCCTCTAACTCCTTAACTCCTAAATCAACAATAATTTCAAAACCAATAAAAAAAGAATATGGATACAATTGGATTGATTGTCATGGTGATCGTACTCGTTCTCGTGATTGGGGGCATCTTCGGCTACATCAAGACACAGCGTGAGCTGGTGAACTTGGACGAGAAGTGCAAGAACGCACTGAGTCAGATTGAGGTGCAACTCAATTCACGTTGGGATGCGCTGATGTCGTTGGCAAAGGCTGCCACTTCCTATGCCCAGCATGAGGCAGAGACCTTGGCTGCCACTATCGCTGCACGTCGTGGTGTGGAAATCCACACGGCAGCCGACGTGAACGAGCAGCAGGACGCTTTCTCAGAAGTGCTTAGCCGCCTGATGGCTGTGAACGAGGCTTATCCGGAACTGAAGGCTTCTGGTCTGTATGAGAAGACGATGAGCAGCATCAATTCGTATGAGGACAACGTACGCATGGCACGTATGATCTACAACGACACGACTACACGCTTCAACCGTTACGTGCGTCAGTGGCCATCGAGCATGGTGGCTGGACAGCTGCACTTTGTGGCAAGAGACTACCTGACTGTGGACAACAAGGGCAAGAAGGACATGCCGGAATTGTTTGGAGCCGAATGAAAAAGCTACTGATTGCTGGAATCTTGTGTCTGTTGGGCATCGCAGGTCTTCCCGCCTTTGCCCAGCATCAGATTGACTCCGTGTTTATCCTGGTGGATCTGATGGATGACGGTAGTGCCCGTGTGCGGGAACGCCGTGATTGTCAGGTGAGTGAGCAGGGTACGGAGGGCTTCATCACGTTCAACAACATGGGCGACATCGAGGTGAAGGACCTGCAGATGTTCGACGAGGATAATGTTGACTATACAGTGGAGGAAGAATGGGACGTGAATCGCAGCCGTGAGGAGAAAACGAGACGTTGTGGTTATCACCGCACCTCCGAAGGCGTGGAAGTTTGCTGGGGCATCGGCAAGGCTGGAAAGCGCCGATACTACATTTTTTACACGCTGACGAACCTGGTGAAGTCCTACGACGACTTTGACGGTTTTTGCCATTCATTCTACGAAGCAGCCAATTCGCCTGCCGCATTTGCCATGGTGAATGTCATCATGGATGTGGACTCGCTCTCGAAGAAGGATGCCCGTCTTTGGACTTTCGGCTATGACGGTTGGAAAGGACATTGCAGCAATTATGTTTGGGCTCGTACAGAGGAGGGTGCTCCCATGCGCAATGGTGATGCCATCATCATGCTTATGGAAATCAAAAAGGGGCTCCTGCACCCGACCGTCAAAAAGGAGGGTACGTTCAAGGAACTAGTGAAACGTCCTGCCCTTGAGGGTAGTGAATACGATATTGAAGTGGCGTTGGGCGACACGCTTGAGGATGGCACCCTGCGCAGTTCGCTGATGGGCGGTCAAGTCGGTTCTGGACACGAAGGAAGTCCCGTACACAGTTATTCATTCAATCAAGAGGAAGATGGCGGCGGCTTCAACTGGGGACTCATTGGCGGTTTCCTGCTCATCCTCGGACTCATCGGTTGGGCAGCCAAAGGCACGATTGCCTCAGACATTGCCTTCAAGAAGCGTCAGAAGCAGCGTTTTGCTGACCTGACCAAACTGATGGGCGGTAAGAAATGGGACGAACTGCCTTACTGGCGTGAGCTGCCGATGCAGGGCAACTTGCTCAGTTCGAGTGCTGTGCTGGCTACCGTGATGCATATTCTGAGATTGTCGAAGAACAACCCCATCAAGGGCATTGATTTCACGGTGCAGCATCTGTATGAGGCATTTATCCTCCGTATGTTCTATCAAGGTGGCATCACCCTCGACTATGACACTGACAAGCATGGCAAGAACCGGCAGCTCTTCCGTATCCATGAACCGGTGAAACCTGCGAAGAAACCGGAACTGGATGTGACGAAAAATGCAGAATCTTCATTCTCCCTCTATGGTTCCCGTCGTCGAGTGGCACAGGAACTCTATCAGGGTTTGATTCGCGACGAGGGCATCCAGTATCTGTTGCACGACCTCCTTTACAAGGCGGCGAATGAGGATCATCTCCTGCAGCCTGACGAACTGAGGGCGTATGTGAAGAAGAACATCGAGCAGCTGCGTCCGATGGCGGATGTGCTCTACAATGTCATCGCCCTCCGCAAGGACGACAATGCTCTTCGGGCGGAGGAGGTGCAGCAGGTGGTGGGCTTTGTCCATTATCTCCAGGACTTCTCGCTGGTGCAGGAACGCCACATCGAGGAGGTGAATCTTTGGAAGGAGTATCTCGTCTTTGCTTCTTTCTACGGCATTGCCGACCAGGTGCGCCGAGACATGAAGAAGGTGGCGCCCGACACGACCAAACTCGACGAACTCATCCCGCCACATCAGGTGGTGGAGGACTTCAAGCCGATCACTACGGCACTGAACACCTCACTCTATGCGGCGTATGTCTACGAAACTGCCTACGAGCGTGAACAACGTCGTTCCTACTCGAGCAGTAGCAGTGGCAGCAGCAGTTCACGCAGTTATTCGAGCAGCAGCGGTGGTAGCGGACACAGCAGCTATTCCGGTGGTGGCGGTCACTCTGGTGGCGGCGGCAGCGGATTTAGATAAGTTGACAGTTGACAATTGACAGTTAGGCTGACGCGATGCTTCATCCTGCATGGCAACTCCTAATTCCTAACTCCTAACTAAAATAAAAGAACTATGGATATAGAAAGAATTGTAGAAGGATCGTTGAAGAACTGGTTGGTCGGTCTTCTGATTGTGCTTGGTGTGAGTGTGGCAGCATTTGTGTTCACGCCTGCACCACCTGATTCGATTGTGACACTCGATGATGCAGGTGACACCATCGCCACAATAGCAGGCACCATCTGTGGCATCCTCTGCTGTCCAGGTCTCCTGTGCATCTTCATCAAGAAGTGGCGTTTCCCTATGGTCATCATCGCGTCGTTCGTGCTGCTGCTGTTCTTGGCGGCGGTGTGTCTTGACCACGCCTACAACAACCTGAACTATGCGTTGGCAAAGGACAAGACTCCAGTGGAACGTCCCTGTGTCATCACGCACCACAACCACAACGTGTCCACGAGTGTGCACCGTGACAGTCGGGTAGGGAAGGATGTGTTTGGCAACGAGAAAGAATACGTGACCGAGCATACGGAGACAACAGACAAATATGAAGTGAGGTTCCGTTTCCTCGATGAGGGAGAGCACGCCACTGAACATACCATCAGCAACGACACTCCCTACGCATTTTACAACCGTGTGTATCAAGGCGACACCTGTGTAGCATACATCCTGACGGGTGCCCTTGGCAGGGATTATGTGTATGACATGGTGGTGAAGAAGAGGGGAAGATGATTTCATAAGAAAAGGGATTTGACATCATCGTCAAATCCCTTTCTTTTTCCTTCGCTCCCTCTCTTGCTTCTACTTCCATGAAGGAAAGCAATCCTAACCAAAACCTTTTTACTCAAACTATTGATAAAAACCAAAATTCTACTGATAGGATTAAAAACATTTTTTACTTTCTACTAACCATTTCCTTTAACTTTACTTCTGTGCATCTTCGCCCGCTGGCGACAGATGTATTTCCTGTACCTTTATTATATATCAACCAGCTCTGTCTTTAGTGTGGGAGATTCAGTTCTCCGTTACTCCGTCTCAGTGGAGCCTTCTGTTAAACTTTGACTCCCGTTCCAGCAAGAGGTTATCACTAATCCCTTGAAGGTTCGGGAGTCTACCTATTTCCATTAAAAACTATTCCGATATCGTTAGGACTTATCCTCTGGGGATGTTATGAATTACTATTTACTACTGTTTTACAAAGATTTGGGCAAAATATTCGGAGTAAGCCCGTATCGAAATTTCCTATTGTTTTTTTGGAACAATTTACAGGTTTTTTGTGAATTTCAGAATATATGATTTAGTGCTAAAATGGTCCGGATTTATTTATCTGGATGCGAGAACATTTGCATTAGCGTCTCCTGAGAATCGGTTGTCCTTCCAGTTACCTGCGATGACCTTACCGGTTGCTGTCGTGTAAGTACCGATGCCGTTACGCATATCCTCTTTGAATTGTCCTGTATAAGTTGCGCCTGAAGCCCAAACGAACGTGCCCTGACCTTCAATGTAGGAGTTGCAGAACTGGCCTTCATAGACGTTACCGTTTGCATAGGTGTACTTGCCGAGACCTTCCTTCTCACCGTTTACCCACTGACCTGCATACACGTCACCGTTGTTGTGATAGTATGTGCCGTAGCCGTTGCGCTGGTTGTTCTCGTAGTGACCTACATACTTGTCACCGTTAGCGGCTGTGAAGATGCCTTCGCCTACACGTACATCATCTACCCACTCACCTTCGTATGTGTCGCCGTTTGCCCATGTGAGCTTACCATGACCATTGCGCTTGCCGTTCTTCCACTCACCCTCGTAAGTGTTGCAACGCTCTGCATAGAATGCGCTGCCGAAACCGTCCTGCTTGCCGTCCTTGAAGTCACCCTGATAGATGTCGCCATCCACCCATGAGTAACGTCCGTAGCCGTCAATCTGGCCATTCACGAAGTTACCTTCGAAGCGGTCGCCGTTTTTCCACTCATACACGCCTTTACCGTGCATTTTACCGTCCTTCTTGTTACCGGTGTACTTACCAGAATTGTTCAGATCTGGATTACGCTGTGCCGCGTCGTCCTGTCCCTGTGCCATGATGCTGTTGTAAGCACCGAATGACAAGAATGCTAAGACTGTTAAGATGAACTTCTTCATAACTATGCCCTTTCTTTTAAGTAGTTATAGATTTGGTTTGATATGTTGTTTAATTAGCCTCTTAGGTTGAAGCGATTTTTGTTGGTTTAATTGGTTTTGTCTTTTGTTTTGTCAACATTTTTTGTTTTTGACATTGCAAAGTTACCGATTATGTTTCCTACTACCAAATAAAAAATATACAAAATATCATGAAAAAGTAAATAAGTTGCAATTTCGCAAGTAAAAGTACACAATATATCCATTTTTGATAATTTTAGCGTGATAAAAAGCGGTGTTTTGAATCAAAAAGCGGAAACATAACAGGAATTAATCATGAATCACCGCCAATTATCGCCACTTTCATGTACAATTCTATACTATAATATATAATACATGGATACATATAGGGTACAAAATGTTTCCTTTTGTGAATCATAACAAGGATACAAAATGTTTCCTATTTATTGCTAACTCACTCGTTATCATATGTAAACATAACAAGACATTTCGAAAGTAATAATATGAGGTTGCGCCGTGGGAGCCGAAAGAATAATATGAAAAAACAAATAAAAATAGATAAAAAAGAAGAACACTTGTACAATCCTCTGTATGGATTTGAATACATCCTATAAATCTGCTGAATCAGCTTAATCATCCCAAAGGGGTATGTTTTTAAATAAACAAGTTCCTGCGGAACGATTGAACGGAGATTTTAATTTTTAACCACAGATTGAGCGGATTAAACAGTTTTTCGCTTATGGGTAAGCCATTACTCGGATTGATTCTGATTACTCGGATTAGAGCCTCGCACGGCTCTTGCAACCATCCGGATGGGCTTTCGCCAAGAAAGCGGGAATCTGCTCAATCTGTCATAATCGGGGATAAATAAATCTGTTAAATCGGCTAAATCTGTGGTTTTATTACTTGCGAGTGTATTTTGTTTAAGACAGACACAGGTGTTTACGAGTGAGCCTATTTTTTTATATTTTTTCTTTTTAATCAAGTTCTTGGGAGCTTTGCCCCAAGCACCTTCGGCGATTTGCCGCAATAAAGCACATTCTTTTATGCCGACTCTCGTTATAATAAAAAAACTGCTGACGAATCGCCAGCAGTTCATATTATCTTCTTTGAATAATGTTCAGACTATGTTGTTTTTGATGACTTGTTCAATCACGATGGGGAAATGCTTCATCTCCAGTTCGTGTACTTTTTCAGCTATGTCCTCAGGCGTGTCGTTAGGATCGAGCTTGACAGAGAACTGCGCGATGTGTTCTCCTGCATCCAGTTCGGGGTTGACGAAGTGGATGGTGATGCCACTGACAGTTTCGCCTGCAGCTTTTACCGCCTCATGCACATGATGTCCCCACATGCCCTTGCCACCAAATTTGGGAAGGAGGGCAGGGTGGATGTTGATGATCCTGTTCGGGAACTGGTCAATCAGGTAGGTAGGTATCTTAGGGAGGAAACCTGCGAGAATGATATAATCGCAACCGCGCACAGTCTGGATGACGAGTCGTGGTTCGTCGATGAATTGCTGTCGGGTGATGACTGTAGTGGGCACGCCAAGTTTTTCGGCACGTACAAGTGCATAGGCATCAGCACGGCTGCTCACAACAATGGGAATCTGTACTTCGTCAGGTTTGTTCTGGAAGTAGCGGATGATGTTTTCGCAGTTTGTGCCTCCTCCAGTCACGAAGATGGCGAGTTTGATGGGTTCGCTCATGTCAATTTCTCTATTTCTGATGTGTTTTATCCAATTTCTGAAGGAGGAATCTCCTCAAAATCGATGTCTTCAATCTCCAGCGCCTTTGCTTCTGCTGCCTTGGCATCCTCTTCGCGTTGACGACGACTCAGGAAGAAACGGTAGCGATCCAGTTCGTCGGCAAATTCGTGGGTTGCCCACACGAGGATGGCAGCATCGTCAATCAGTCCGATGGCTGGCATGAAGTCGGGCATGACGTCGGCAGGTGTGACCACATAGACAAGCGCACCCACTATGACCGTGAGGTTGAGGAAGTTGTACTCCTTGTATTTGCCGGTGAACACATCACGAATGTACTGACAGATGAAGAGAAACTCGTCTTTCACTGCCTTAAGTCCATCCTTGGTGGCATATTTCTTTGCCGACGTGAACAGCTCCTTGAGCTTGCTCGGATGCATGGCGTAGTAGCGGCCTGCGGCTGCCCATCCGCCTTTCTTGAAGTATTTTGTATAGTCCATACCCGTCCTTACTTTTTAAGTACGTGTCATCGATTTCTTTTGCAAAGATACATAAAAATCTTGATTCCACTGACAGACAACCGAAAAAAACACCGATTATTGGAAAAAAATCACTAACTTTGCCACCATGAAAGTCATCTACAACCGTTTCATTCCTTTTGGCACTTACCATGGCCTCAACCTTTTCGGCATTGTTTTTGTGCAGCGCCGGTGGGGGAGGATGGAACCGCACGAACTGAACCATGAGTTCATCCACACATGTCAGCAATGGGAAATGACCTATGTGCTTTTCTATTTGTGGTATGTGGTTGAGTTCCTGGTGCGGCTGGTTCAGTATGGATTCCGAGCTGAGAAGGCATACTACAACATCAGTTTCGAAAGGGAAGCGTATGCCAACGAACGCAACATGGATTATCTGCATGAGCGTCGTTTGATGGCATGGACACGCTATCTCAGGCATTCATGACTCGCTTTTTCCCGTTCTTCATGTTAAAAAACGAAGAAAATTGTGTCGTAAACAAAAAAAAGTGTTGAAAACGACAAAAAAATTCTTGCTATCTTTTTGTATTTTAGTCTATTTGTCTTAACTTTGCATTCGTTTTCGGGGTTTTAATGACCTTTGACAACATTACACATTATATATATATATAGACAATCAACAATAAAAATCAATAAGAATTATGACTAAAGCAGAAATTGTTGCTGAAATCAGCAAGATGACAGGAGTGGAGAGAGAAAAGTCTCTCAAAGTGGTAGAAGCCATGATGGCTATTGTCAAGGATAAGACTGCCGGCGGCGAGGACATTTTCCTCCGTGGTTTCGGTACATTCACTACAAAGACCCGTGCAGCTAAGGTGGGTCGCCTCATCAAGGAGAACAAGTCAGTCGTTGTGCCAGCGCACAAGATTCCTTACTTCAAACCTTGCGAGGACTACAAGAACATGTTCTAATTCCAAGGAACATACAATAATGATGGAGGCACTGCTGATTCCCAGCGGTGCCTCCATCCATTTTAATATTGCGCTTCGCTGAAATGAAAAAATGAAGAAATGAAAGAATGAACAATGATCATTCGTTATATCCTTGAGCTATTTAACATAACAGTTGTTCCATACATATAAAACACCTAACTCGTTGAGTGTCAATTATCGCCTTACAGCGCGAAATAACATGCGCTGGAAGAACGAAATATTATGCGCTGGGTGCATGAAATGACACGCGCACGGTGCGCACTAGTGAAAAAAAACAGTTTAACGTGACGAGTCAACTTCCAACTGTGGCACATCATCGATGTCTACAATCTGCGGCAGCGGGTTCTTGTCGCTCTGCTTTGCCCCTAACTTCTGCAGTTTGGCACAGGTGGTGAGGATGCTTTGTCCTGTGGGCGCCAGCTTACGTCCGCCATCCTCGTATGCCTTGGCGGCACGTTCGAGTGCGGTGCCGATGTCCTCGTATTTCTTCATGAACTGTCCCACTCGGTCGAGCAGTTCGTTGGCAAGGGCATAGACTTTCTCGTGGTTCTGTGCCTGGGCGATTTGTGTCCATGTGAGGTTAATGATGCGCAAGGCGGCAAAGAGTGTCTGTTCGTCGGCGATGAACACATTCTGTGCCATGGCGTTGCGCCAGAGGTCGGGTTGTGCGTTGAGGGCTGTCCACAAGGCAGCCGAATGCGGCACAAACATGATGACATAGTCCATGCGTGCCTTGGGAGGCTGGATATAGGTGGAATAATCCTTGGTGGAAAGTTCGCGTACATGTGCCTTCAGGCTGTCGATGTGTGCCTTCAGAAGCCGCTTGCGTTCCTCTTCGGTGGCGGCGTTGGAATAGTCCATGAAGGCGGTGAGCGACACCTTCGAGTCGATGATGACCTCGCGTCGCTGGTCGAGGTGCAGGATGACATCGGGACGGAGCGTGGAACCATGTTCGTTGCGCACGATATTGCCCGCTGCATCGCGGATGTACGGTTGCGTGTCGTAGTGGATGCCGCGTTTCAGTCCTTGACTCTCCAAGAGTTCGTCGAGGATGGTCTCGCCCCAATCGCCCTGCACGCGGTTGCCGAGTCGGAACGTGCGGTTCAGTTCGTCGGCACTCTTCATTGCCGCTTCACTCTGCCGCATCATGTTCTCGATGTTCGCCTTCATCTCACCGCCCATCTGCGTCTGCTTCTCCGTGTTCTCCGCCATCACCTGCTTCATCTGGTCGATGGTTTCGCGCAGGGGGTTGACAATCTGTCCGAGGTTCTGGTTGCTGGCATCGGCAAATTCCTTCTGCCGCTGTTTCAGCATCTCGTCAGTCGCCACCTTCATCTGGGCGGAGACCTTCTCCATCGTTTCGTCAAACTGCCGTTGCTGTGCACGAAGTGCCTCCTGATGCACCCTATCCTTCTCTTCAAGCGTCTGCTGGAAATTCCTGTCTTTCTCCTGCAGCGCATTCTGATGGGCGCGTTCTCTCTCCTGCATAAGCGATGAGGCTTTCTCCTTCTCCGTGTTCAGTTGCGACTCCAGCACATGCACTTGTGCTGCGACTTTTCCGTTACGCCCCTGCAAGACAAGTGCGGTGATGAGTGCACCGACCAGCGCACCCGACAAGATAGCGATGATGATAATGACTGCGTTCATGTTAAGTTGACAATTGACAGTTGACAGTTAGGCTGACGCGGTGTGCGCACTTGCCGGATGGCAATTCCTAACTTTTTCCTGCAAATATACGTTTTTTTTCGGACATCGGCCATCAGTATCCAAAAAATAATGAGATGACCGTGCGGGAAGGTACATGAACGTATCACATCGCACAACCGGCGCAGCAAGATGTTGTACCTTTGCATCGCTTTAACAAAAACACACATGACACTATGAACAAAGACATCTGGAAATTGATCGAAATCTTAATCACCATCCTTAAATTCATCATTAACTACTATGACACGAGGACAACGCAATCACAACCCACTGAACATCCGGAGGAGTGACCGCACCCGATGGCTGGGACAACTGAAACAGCAACGCGACCGTGAGTTCGTACAATTCCAAAGCGATCTCTTCGGACTCCGCGCCGCCTTCCGCATCCTGCACACGTACATCAAACTGCACCACCTCCACACGCTCAAGGACATCATCTACCGCTGGGCACCGCCTGAGGACGGCAACAACACCCTCACGTACATCAACACCGTGAGCGAACGCAGCGGCATCCGACCGTTCGAACTACTCGACTGGGACAACGAGGCGGCACTCGTCGCCATCGTCTGTGCCATGGCATTCGTGGAAAGCCGCATGACCGACATCGACGTGGGACTGGTGAAACGGGCATATCTGCTCGCCTGCTGAACAGATAAAACCACTGAATAAGCTCTGATTAAGGAACGAATATGAAAGATTGATGAAGATTGGCTCGGCGAAGCCAATCTTATAAAATTATTTTGAGAAGTACACAAGTAAACCATGAACATCCAACTTATCCGTTATCATCAATCTCCACAAGGCATCCACAGCCAGCTCATGGTGAACGGCACACCCTTCTGTCATGCCCACGAACAAGGAAGCAGCCTGCGTTCAAACAACCAATTGTCCGCGGGCACATATCGGTGTAAATGCTTTGCCTCTGTTCTCTCACCGATGACATTGAAGGTGTGCCGTCAGCGAGGCAAAGCTGTCATGATGTTCGGCTGGGATGCCAACCGTCAGTGGCAGGTCGGCGTGATTCTGCTTGGTCACGCTGACCCTACCCTGCCCCCCGAGGAACAGGAACTCACTCGCCAGCAGGAAGCTTTCGATGCCTTCACACAACACGTGTATGAGGCTTACGCAATGGGCGAACCCATCACGCTGGAAGTTAGTTTAATGCATAATTGAACGTGAGTTCGGTATAAGAAGTTGCGCCGTTGGCGCCGAAAGAATAATAGATAAAAACAAATAAAAATAGATAAAAAGATCATGTTTTTTTATATTTTCACCTGTTTTTATCTATTATTCTTTCGGCGGCTTGCCGCAATAAAGCATTTTCTTTTATACCGAACTGACATTAATTGAGAATTGACAATTGACAGTTAGGCTGACGCGATGTGCGCACTCGCCGCATGGCAATTCCTCATTCCTCATTCCTAATTCCTCATTTTTATTAACCCTTTAAAATCTAATTGTAATTATGGGACTTCAGTATCGTAAAACAAAGATGACACTCAACTTCCGTGAAGAGAAGCCACAAGTGTACAAACTCCGTCAGCTCACCTACCCCGCTGTGACCACTTCGCAGCTTGTGGCAGAGTGTGCCAACTCCTGCAGCGTCAATCCGTCACAGACCAAGGCAGTCATTGACGCACTCGTCAACCGCCTCGTCCACTACATGGCCATCGGTCATGGTGTCAAGATGGGCGACTTCGGCTCTTTCAAGCCCACCTTCAACTCCAAGACCGTAAAGGTGCTGGATGACCTCGACGGTGACGAAGCCATCAAGACCATCAAAGTGAAGAAAATCCAGTTCTACCCTGGCAAGGCATTCAAGGACATGCTCGATGAACTCAGCATCACCTCTGCCAGTGAAGACTTGGATGTGAAGGAGTAAGCCAACGGACACAAAAAAGCGGACCCGATGTGATGTCGGGCCCGCTTTTAGCGTTTGTATATGATGTTAAATCATTTATAGAGTTTTGTTTCGTCAACGTCTGTTCTTGTCCAGTCGCTTTCGTTACCAAAACCAGCTGTACCGTTCTGATTCTGTACCCACTCTGCAAAGTGAGGATAAGCCCACTCAATCTGCTGATACTCTTTTGTCCAGCGTACATCAACTGGCATACAGATCTTTTGAGGAGCAAGGCTCTCACCGAAACTCTGACGGCCAGATGGACTTGGTAGGATCATTGTTGTTACCTTATCTGCACCACGCTCCACCTTATCTGGACTCGTCACACTAATCACGATGTTGTCAGGATTAGTGGATTCTACTCGTACCATATCTAATGTTACAGGGTCGTGAGTGGCGCCAGTGCCAACATTGACAGGGCTGTATGTGCCATTTGACGATAACGTGCCACCCATCAATTCGTGAGCATCATACTTGGTGCCATCAAAGTTTGTGATGTAGATTGGCAATGTACCACCAACTGCCTGGAGGGTGATGGTGGCAGTCCACTTGCCGTCGCCTACAGGTGTCCATGTCTCACCATTGTCTTCCGATTCCTCTTCACGTGTATATTTCACATCGAACACAAGGTCGTTGAAGTCGAAGTCGAAAGTAGAACCAAGGTCCTCACACATCACACGACGCTCAATAGTGCGTGTACGGGTGGTCTGCTTGTAGAACTCAGGATTACCCGGAGAAAGTTTCACAATCCAGTTGCTGTAAACATAATCGCGTTCTACATCTGTCTTCTTATATTGCTCGCCTACATCATTGTATTTATGCAGCTCATAGTCAAAACCAAGATACCAACCGTCGTAGTTCAAACCCGTACGGGGTCCTTTGAATTTCAGGTGAACGAGCACATAGTTCTGATAGTCTTGAGTATCATTGGAGTTATGGAAAGAGAAACTGGTCGTGAACCCTTCACCATTTTTATACACCACCGTCTGACCGTTTGTATTCTGAGAAGGACCTTCGCTGGTCCAGTACTTCAACGTACGGTTCGGATAGGTCGTCTTGCTGTTCACCAGCGCCGTGGTGTCAGTCGCTGTGGCAGGTGCATTCCGAGCAATCGGATTGGCCTTCTGCTTGTTCAGGTTGTTGTTATGCTCCCAAAAGTCGCTTCCATCCGATTCTTTTGTCTTTACTGAGAAATAGTCCATGCCATAGCTGATGCTTTCAGCGTTCTCATTGCGTACAAAAGAATTATCAGACTTATTGTATAGTTTGACGGGGACTGCTCTACCGTTTCCGTCATAATCTATCCAATCTCCATCAGGATAAGTCACGCGGTCGAAATCCTGAGAGATATCCTGTACGAAGTACTCCGTGAAAGGAGGTGTATCAGAAGTGATATTTGGATGAGTGCGGAACCACCAAGATACATATTCAATTTCTTCGTCTGTCACATCACCGGCAGGCTGCACCTGCTGGTTCTGCAACTTAGACTTTATGCCTGCTTCATCATAAGTTCGCACATCTGTTCCCTGCCCATTCTCATCAACATAATACTTACCATCCACGGTTGATGGGAAACCTGGGATGATGTAACCTTCCTTGGTGGTGTACTCATAATAGTGTGAACCATTAGCGTTTTGAGTATCTGTACCAACTGCTGTCGTCACACCGACCACTGTATTATTCTCTTTTATAGCTACTGCCCAGTTGTTGCGTTCCACTTGTACGGCACGTGTACCCATTTCCTCCATCTCAGCCAATTCGCCGAAACCCCATGTGTGGTTGGGATCCATTTCGCCGTAACGCTCAACGAAGTTGGCGGTGTACTCTTGGATTGTTTCGATTTCGGCATCCGTCAAATCAACTGCATTCTCGGACATGCCTGGGTCATAATCACTGCAGGCTGCCAACATTGCAAGGGCAGCCATTGCTGAAAGATAATGCTTAATGTTCATAACATTCATTATTATATATTGTTATTGATAAAATTCAAATTTGATTAGTACTCAACTGATTTTGTGCTGTATGTCACCATACTTAGAGGCACTTGTTTTTGGATTTCGTATTTCTGCGACTTGGGAATCACCTATTATTACATCCTGCCGCTTTCATCTCATCTGTTTTTCGATGCATTTATACGATTTCGATGCAAAGATACAAACATTTTAATAAATAATATACAAAAAATATGTGTGTTTTTATGTTATTGAGAAACTTTTTATCCTTTTTTGTCCATTTTGTTTTTTTAACTAAAGAAAATGCGTACCTTTGTATCGCTTTGGAGAGAAAAACAAAACAAGCTAACGAAGAAAAAAACTAAACAATATCTAACCAGATGAAAAAGATAATTATACTCGCACTTTTGGCTACCGTCCTGACACCACTCCAGGCACAAGACCTGGAAGCCGTGCAGAAAGCTGCCGAAGAGGCACGAAAAGCAGAACAAAGGGCTGAGGAGGCAAGAAAGAATGCCGAAGAGGCTGCCAAGAGAGTGGAAGAGGCAAGAAAGAAAGCCGGCAAGGAGGCAAGAACCAGAACGGGTGTCAGCACCATGCCGACGGAGGATTTCATGCGCATCGTGGAAGAGCAGCAGCGCATGAAGGAGAAGGCGCAAGAGAAGCGGCAAGGAAAAATCGGCAGAACTGCCACCGACTCGCTCCGATGGGTGAAGAACCAAATCAAACTGCACACATGGCCGCGCAAGTGGTTCGTGGGTGGCAACCTATCTGCCAACCTCTGTGTGGGCGATAACATCACCGACCACCCACCCTTCCGCTATTTCGGCGATGCCATGGGATTGGGCATCGAGGGTTTCTGTGGTCTCTATTTTGACCGTAAGATTGGCGCACGTGCAGGACTGGGTGTCCACAACGTGAAGAACCGTGTGGACTATGAAACCGTGGATCAGGCATGGCACGGCTCACAAATGATGAGGACTGATGCCAACGGCAACAAGATTCCTCTCTATACTGACAATGGTTTCTTCCGCTTTACTGCCCTGGAACTCTACGCCGATGTCCTCTTCGACGTGACGGGTGTGGCACTGACCAACAAGTTCTACCCCATGCACGTGCAAGTGGTCATGGGTGTGGGCATGATGACTTCTACCGCAAAGAAACTGAAGCATCCGGGTGAACTGAACTCACTGGAACAGACGCCTGTTGACCCCGAGAATCCTGACAAAGCACGCTTCTACATCGTGGATGGTCATACAACGGGCGCAGCTACCTTTGAATCACGTGTAAGAGACAACGGCATCCATGTCGGCATTGAAGGACGTCTTGGCTTGATGTTCGACTACCGCTTCAGCAAGAAGTGTGCCGCCAACCTCGAACTGATGACAACTGTCACGGATGATAAGTTTGAGGGCATCAAGTACGACGAGCCTTTTGACATCCTCGTCAAGGTTTCTGGTGGCGTGAAGTATTACTTCTAATATCAGTTTTGGAAGTTAAATACCTTATTTCAGATTTTCCAAAGTTTCTTCCAAGTCGCTGAAGTCTCCCTTCAAGCTGACCGCAATGGCTTGTGGCTTCTTATAAACCACCATCACCACACGGGTTGGGTCTTTCTTTGACTGCATCACTGTGACATCGCGACCGTCATCCTTGGTGGAGAGCACGGTCTTGAATCCTTTGCCGGAAAGCTGTGCGGGCAACTTTGTACCTAACTTCTTGCCAGCCTTATCGCCGCGTGAGACAAGAATCTTCATGTTCTCAATACGCTCCACCATCTGAGCAAGACCTGGCACGTCGAACTGGTCGAGCGGCACACGCTCAAGCATGTTCTTCGTCACATACGTGGTGTTCATGTCACCCATGGCGCTGTACTTCTCAAATACATCGTCCTGTGCACTCATCGTCAGTGCGGCGAAGAGCACAGCCATTGTCATAATCAATCTGTTCATTTCCTTTGTTTTTTAGATTGTACCTATAAATTGGGCGCAAAGTTAGGAGTTTTTCAACAAATGAGAAAATATTTTCGTAACTTTGCAGGCGGAAAGGATTCATGACGAATGAAAACAAGACTTTTTACGCTCATGGCACTCACGGCGGTGACATTGCTGCTGACCGGATGCTTCTCGTCGCGCAAGGGAACAAAGGGCGGCAATACGGTGCTGACAACGGAAGACCCGTTTGCCAAGACAGATGAGGTGACCATCAACTTCAAGAAATTCAAGGGGAAAGACTGGCACTACCCGTTGGAGGGTGCAAAGGTCATCAGTCCCTTTGGTGGCAAGCGTCCCAACCATAAGGGCACCGACATCAAGACCAAGGCGAAGGACAAGGTGAAGGTAGCATTCGATGGCACAGTCACATTCGCCGGCGTAATGAGCGGCTACGGCAACGCGGTTTTTGTCAGTCACCCTAGCGGACTGGAAACACGCTATGCCCACAACTCGAAGAACATTGCTAAGAAGGGTGAGAAAGTGAAGGCTGGCGACGTGGTGGCACTGGAGGGAAAGACGGGCAACGCCACGACCGAGCATGTCCATTTCGAGACTCGCATTGGCGGTCAGGCATTCGACAGTGAACTCATTTTCGACCACAAGAAAAACACATTGCGTGACGTGAAACTGACAGCGAAGAAACACAATGGAACTGTGGAAGTGAAAGTAAAATAAAACTATATAATAATATGGCAATGAAAGAAATACCAGTCCTGTTATTGACAGGATATCTGGGCAGTGGAAAGACAACGCTGCTCAACCGCATACTCGGCAACCGCAAGGGCATTAAGTTTGCCGTCATCGTCAACGACATCGGCGAAGTGAACATCGACGCTGACCTCATCCAACAGGGTGGCATCGTCGATCAGAAAGACGACTCGCTCGTGGCACTGCAGAACGGCTGCATCTGCTGCACGCTGAAGATGGACCTTGTGGAACAACTCACCGACCTGGTGAAGATGCAGCAGTTTGACTACATCGTGATCGAGGCATCGGGCATCTGCGAACCTGCCCCCATCGCCCAGACCATCTGCTCCATCCCGACCATGGAACCCAAATACTGGATGAACGGACTGGCTCGTCTCGACTGCATCGTCACCGTGGTGGATGCCCTCCGCATGAAGGATGAATTCGGCTCGGGCACGTCGCTTCAGAAGCCCAACATCGCTGAAGAGGACATCGAAAACCTGGTCATCCAACAAATCGAGTTCTGCAACATCGTCCTGCTCAACAAGGCTGCCGAAGTGGAACCGCAAGAGCTGGCACGCATCAAGCAGATTGTTCGCGCCATCCAACCCAAGGCGGACATCATCGAATGTAACTACGGCGACGTGGACTTCGACAAGATCCTGAACACGGGCATGTTCGACTTTGACAAAGTGGCAACCTCCGCTGCATGGATTGAAGCGGTGGAAGGCGAACATCACGACGAGGATGACGATGACGAAGAAGAAGAACATCATCATCACGAAGAAGATGAGCATCACCACCATGACCATGATGACGATGATGATGACGGAGAAGATGAGTACTCCCACAATGCCCATCATGCCCATGAAAGCCATGGCCACCATCACGAGCATCACCATCATCATCACCACGATGAAGGCGAAGCAGAAGAATACGGCATCGGCACCTACGTCTATTTTGCCCGCCGCCCCATGAAACTCGGTATGTTTGACGATTTCGTGGCACGTCTGTGGCCCAAGAACATCATCCGTGCCAAGGGCATCTGCTGGTTCAAGGGTGAGGAAGACATTTGCTACCTCTTCGAACAAGCAGGCAAGCAGTTCTCGCTCAAGAACTGCGGACAGTGGTACGCCACCATGCCGAAAGACCAACTCGACCGTCTCATGGCCGCTGAACCCAAACTCAAGGCTGACTGGGACGACACCTATGGTGACCGCATGCAGAAACTCGTCTTCATCGGCCAACATATGGACAAGGACATGAAACACTTCCTGAAGGAGATGCTGGATGCTTGTCTGGCAGAGTGACCCATACAAAAAATGGCGGTCATTCCATCACGGAATGACCGCCATTTTTTTGTTGCAACGTTACGATTCCTTATGGGATGGCGGTGATTTCTGATGACTGATGATAACTTTTCCTATTTCCGAAACATGAAATTCAGCGGGAATTTCTTTTCGAAGACTTTTTTGCCAGCAACTCCCGGAAGAGTTGCATCCACCTTTGTGCAATATCCTCAATCCTGTACTTCTCCGATTCTTTGAGTCCAGCCTGCCCCATCTGTTTGCGGAGCGGTTCGTCTTCGATGAGTTGGCACACACGCTCGGCAAAAGTCTCCTCGTCGCCCACCGCCACGAGGTAACCTGTCCGCCCATCTTCGATGAGATCTCTCGGTCCTGTGGGGCACATGTAGGAAACGGCTGGAATGCCTACCGACATGCCCTCAATCAACACCAAGGGCAATCCTTCATGCTTGGAGGATAGCAGATACATGGATGCCTGGCTCATCTTTTTCAGCGGCTCAGCAGTGTAGCCCATCAGACAGACTTTCCCTTCCAGCCCAGACTCCTCAATCTGTTGGCGCAAGGCAGCCTCCAACTCTCCCTTTCCCCATATCTCCAGCCGCCAGTCGGGATGCTTCTCTGCCACCCTGCCCCAGATGCGGATGAGGGAAGAAAAATCTTTCAGGGGTACCAAACGCCCCATAGTTATGGCAGTCTTGTTTTCGCAGGTGGATTTCTCCTCGCACACCGACGTGATGGGGTTGGGCATCACCAAGACATTCTTCCAGCCCTTCCAGTTTCGTTCCTTGTCTTCCTCGGTCAAAATCACGATGTGGTCATAACCTTTTATCTTCCAGTGATAATCGTACATCTCGCCCATCCATGCCAATAAATTCCCTTTCAGACTCGTGTTGTCTTTTCTGCGATAGTTTTTCTCAAAATGCACTTCGCGAATCAGCACGGGTTTTGAGACCAGTTTCAACGAAGGAATCACTCCTTTCTCATACTGCCCCATGGCAATGACAACATCAGGCTTAATTTCGTTCAGCACTTTCTCCAAGCGTTGCTTATACAAGCGCAATTTCTGAAAAAGTGCCAAAGTCCCCTGCATGGTGAAATAGTTCACACCCAAGTCCACCAGATGCACACCCTGCAGGGGGATGACTGGGTCATGAGGGGCATCGCTCACAGCAATCCACACCTCGTTGTCTGGCATCTTCGCCAAAGCATTCGCCTTGACAATGGTGACAATCTCTGTGCCTCCCATCAGGCAAACAGAATTGATACAATAAACTATTCTCATCTCCGAATACAAATTTTGTTCCACAAAGTTAAAACCTTTCTGCGGAATCAAGCAAGAAAAGGAAATACTTTTTTGCAAAAATCATGCCGGGCAAAGAGAATCAGTGCCCTACAATCATCTTCCTCACACGCCCTTCAAACACATAGGTATAAAGCCAATAAGTGAGGCGATAAATGGGGTAAGAACGGAGGGAACGGTTTTTCAGCCACTCAATGGTGCGTCCCAGCAGCGTGGGGTCCTTCTGCCTCTCCAGCAGGGCAATCCCTCTTGGCCGAAGAATACGGGTGTAGCGCGACCATTCATCGCGGGTGAGGGAAATGTGGCACAACTTGTTCCTGAAAAACTCATGCAAAAAGGTAAGATTTCGCCATGCCACAGGTTCAAGGTCAGGTTTCTCTTCCGACTCCAGATAATGGTACATGAGGCTCATGTGGTGGTAGAGGTCGTTGAGTTGCACAAGAACACGCTCTTTGTCCAACGTATGCATGATGGAACTTCCATTGTTCTGTTCGTATCGATTCACATCGCAAGAAACAATGACGAGCCGAGGATGAAGACGGAAGAGATAAAAGTGGAACATATTGTCTTCAAGCACCACAATATCAAACTTGAGATGATGCTCTAAGAGGAAATCATGACGGTAGAACTTAGACCACACATAAGGTAGATTTTCCTTGTTGTAAGCCTCCGTCCCGTCGCCATCGAACAATATCTCCCCGTCGGGCTTGGCATCGGGGTCAACGAGCGTCGCTCCATCGGTGAAGACCATCTTGTACTGGAAGTGCAGCACGTCGGGCTTCTTTTCCGCACAGAAATGGTCGTAGAGATAGCGGAAGGCACCGCCTATCACGTAGTCATCGCTGTCGATGAAAATGAGGTATTCGCCCCGGGCGAGGAGCATGCCGGTGTTGCGCGCGGCACTGAGTCCGCCGTTTTTCTGGGTCACTACATTGATGAGATCGGGGTACTTCCTCTCATAGTCTGCCAGAATCTTGCCGCAGCCGTCGGGCGAGCCGTCGTTCACGCATATAATCTCATACTCCCCCACTTCCATGCCTTGACGCAGAAGAGAGTCAAGGCAACGGGGAAGGAACTTCTCCACGTTATAGACGGGAACGATGACGGATAGCTTCATGTGACTATTCTTTGTCTTTTTTTAAGAATGTACAAAGATACAACATTCTTTTTTATTGGCAAGCATAATACCGAAAAAAATCAATGAAAAAATGGTACAGAGACTAGCCATAGACGATTATCAGTCTATGTTTTAGGCTTTTCCCCTCTCTTCTCTGCCAGGGTTTCCTGAAACAACGTCATCCAGCGCTGGATGATGTTGTCCATTTTATATTTCTCTGACTCTTTGAGTGCCGCACTGCCCATCGTCTTGCGCAACTCCTCGTTCTCAATGAGTTCACACACCCGTTCCACGAAGGCGTCCTCGTCATGCAACGGAACCAGATAGCCTGTTTCGCCATCTTTCACCAGATAGCTAATTCCGCCAGGACAGTTGTAAACCACCGTGGGAATCCCCACTGACATGGCTTCAAGGGTGACCAGCGAGAAACTTTCAGAAAGGGAGGTCAACACCATCAGTGATCCCTGACTCATTGCCTCACCCATCTCGGTAGTGTACCCCATCAAATGAACATGCTTCCCCATGCCCATTTCCTCAATCTGTTGCTCTAATTGTTTCTGTGCGTCACCGATGCCCCAAATTTGCAGTTCCCAATCAGGATGACGCCTAACAACCTTCGACCAGATGTTGATGAGTCCGGAGAAGTTTTTCATGCGGACCAGACGACCTGCCGTGACAGCCAACTTGGCATTACCCTCACTTATCAAGCCTGTCCAGTGTGTAATGGGATTCGGCATGACAACCAGCTTGTCCCAATTTTTCCACATGCCAGATCTCTCCCGCTCACTCAGCACCGCTACTCTATCGTAGGCACGGGTCTTCCAATGAAAGTCGTACCATTCTCCATAGAGGGCAATCATTTTCCTGATCAGTCCTTTGGCAGAATTAAAGTTGTAATGGCGGTCGTAATGTAGTTCTCTGATGAAGACGGGATTGGATGAGAGTTTTATTGTGGGTAAGAATATCTTGGTCAGGACACCCGACGAGATGACGATGTCCGGCATGACGTTCTCCAGGAATTCCGTCAGTTTTTGTTTGTGGAGCTTACGGGTCTTCTGCAAGTCGATGATGGCGCGGACAAGACCTTCATGGTCATGCTCATAATAGCGGACACCCAGATCGGTCACAGACACATTCTTCAGACGATGCATCAATGAACGGGGGTTGCCTGCCGTCACCACCCACACCCTGTTGCCCGGAATCTCAGCCAAAGCATTTGCCTTGGCTATCGTCACGATGTCTGTTCCTGACAAACTATAAACTGCGTCTATACAATATACGATGTTCATTTGTGTTTGTAATGCTATTATTGCTTCTTTCTCAGCATGACCGGACGAATCAACTTAAAGAATAAGAAAGTACGTACAAAATAAAAAAGCAGATAGAACAGGTAAGATTGACCTGTCCATTTTTTCATCTTGCCTAACCACCGAGCACTTAGTGTGGCACTGGTCGGTACGGGTTCGAAGGGAGGTGTGCTCTGCATTTTCAGACGGAAAGACTCCCAATCCTTTCTGCTGATCAGCACCATCACTAACTTCTTGTGGTACACATTCAGCATGTTATTGATGGCACGGTTGGTTCCCGCTTCCATCTTCATGGTTTCGGCATCCATCCTGTCACGCATGTAATCAATGTTGGTGAACATGGCATGCATCGTCTTCAACGCCTTCTGCTTATCCGTGGTGCGTTGGATGGATTGCTCATTGCCCAATTCATAACGGCACACGTTGCTGCTGACGATGCGTGTGTGGGGGTTCATGCGAAACACGTCAAAATTGAATATCTCATCTTGACTGGAAAAAATCTGCGACATGATCTGATGCTCTTCTATAAAGGAACACTTGTAGAACTTCGACCAGACAAAAGGTAAGGGCCAGCGATTATATGCATCCACACCATCACCGTCAAAAGTGATTTCGCCATCAGGCTTGGCTTGAGGGTCAAACAACGCCTTCCCATCCGTATAGATGTGCGTGTGTCCGTAACACAATACATCAGGCTTGTCTTGACAGAAATGTTCCAGCAAATACGGATAAGCATTGTCTATGATGTAGTCATCGCTGTCAAGATAAGTCACATACTCACCTTGAGCCATGGCAGTTCCTGTGTTTCTTGCACCGCCTAACCCCTGATTCTCCTGTGTGATGACCTTGAAGATGTCGGGATATTTCTTCTCATACTCTGCCAGAATGGCTGCACAATTGTCAGGCGAACCATCGTTCACGCAGATAACCTCCCACTCCCCCACTTCCATGCCCTGACGCAAGAGGGAGTCGAGGCAGCGGGGAAGGAACTTCTCCACGTTATAGACGGGAACGATGACAGACAGTTTCATTAGGTTGGTTTCTTATATTGTGTACAAAGATACGACTTTTATCTGTAAAAGCGAGAAAAGGAAAACCCTTTTCTCGCTTTTTTTTGTGTTTTTACGTTTCAATATTCGTTTTCCATGCTTTTCAAGGTGAAATGGTCCTCCAGAACGGGCACGGTGCGCGTGTCATTTCACGCACCCAGCGCGAAATATTTCGTTATTACAGCGTGTGTTATTTCGTGCTGGAAGACGGTGTTTGAGGGTCAACGGGTTACGGAAGTCGGGAAGCACAACAAACCGAAAGTCAAGCCAAACAATATCATTATAAAATAATTTCGTCTAAATGTTTTGTTGTTTTGAAAAAAAGTGGTAACTTTGCCATCGATTCTACTTGACAACGAAACGTTTATGACGAAAATCATCAGTTTTCTGAACCATAAGGGCGGCGTGGCAAAGACGACCACGTGCGCCAATCTTGCCACGGCTTTGTGGATTTTAGGCAAGAAGGTGCTCATCATCGACACTGACCAGCAGTGCAACCTGTCGGGTGTGTTGGGTTTCTCGCAGAAGGAGGGCGACCCCACCCTGAGCGAGTGGCTGAAAGAGCCTGTGCCTGCACCTATATATATAAGGTATGACGGACTGGAGTACATCCCTGCCTCGAAGGCGCTGCGCAACATGGAGGCAGAACTGCTGAACAAGCGGAGCCGTGAGACGATTCTGGCACGGAAACTGGAACAGGTGAAGGGCGAGTATGACTATGTGGTGATTGACTGTGCGCCAGGCGACTCGGTGCTGAACGACAACGCCCTGTCGGCTTCTGATGCCGTCATCATCCCGACAGAGTGCAGCGGTTTCTCGTTGCAAGGCATGCAGAACCTGCTTTTAGCCATTAAAGAGATACAACAGGAAATCAACCCTAACTTAAAGATTGACGGTTACTTACTGGTAAAGTATGACAAGCAGACGAAGATAGCCAAGGAGGTGAGCCGTTACTTTGAGAAGCAGAGCGAAGTGCCCACGCTGAAGACGCGCATCAGGAAATGCGTGAAGTTTGACGAGAGTCCGCTGGGTCACCAGACCATCTTTGAGTACGCGCCCGACAGCAACGGTGCTGAGGACTACATGCGGTTGGCAGAAGAGCTGACAGGCGAAAAGCGTCCAAAGGACTGGAAGAAGAAAGCCATCAAGGCTGAAGAAGAGAACAACGAAGAATAGAGAACAAGCAAAAACCAAAACCATATGGCAACCAACAAACGTAAAGACCTCGGCATCGGCACTTTCCTCGACGAGGTGAAGGCAGACCAGACGAGCACCCAGCGCATCAGCGCACCCGACCTTGAACCAGAGGCTGCACCACAACAGCCCGCAGCACCCTATTATGATGCTGCGCCCACACAAACCCGCAATGTGCCCTACCCTTCTGTCGGACGTCCTGCAAAGAAGCAGTCGCTGTTGAGCAAGAAGCTCGCCAAGCTCGTCTATATAGATGACGAGACTGAACTGCAGCTGCGTCTCATCAAGACCTTCCAGAACTACGACTACAAAGAGGTCATCTTCACAGCCATCCACGAGTTCATGGAGCACCACTACCGCGACATGCGCCTCGATGAGAGCGGTGCCAAGAAGGTGGACAAAATCATCAAGGAATACAAAACTCGCTCATGAGCCTATGAAGAAGACACTCGCATGCCTCTTGCTCGCGTTGACAGCGTCCGTCATGGCAGAGGGAAGAACTGTGATTCTCTATCAAACCGCCACTGACTCCATCGCCGCCGACACGACCAAGAACGACACCACGAAGACTTCGCTGCTGCAACGTCTTCAGGAGAAGAAAGAGCAGATAGCCCAGAACATACAGGAGAAAATCGACTCGCTCAAGCCAAAGGCAGAAGAGGCGATGATCAAGGCAGACAGCATCCTCGACGTGAGAAACGCCAAGATTACCACCGACACGCTCTGGGTGGCACGTCCGCAAGAGACCTGGACGTTCCGTGCCAAGACAGACGTGTTTGGCGACATGATGCACATCCGTGCGGTTGATATGGGCGGAAATAAAGGTAACTATTACCTCAATGCCGACCCAAAGGTGACCCTTGGCATTATGGCAAACTACCGAGGCATCTCCGCGTCTTTTTCCTTATCACCCAGCAAGATGCTCAGCGACATCTCCGACATGATGTCCGCAATCAATTACTACAGCAACACCTTCGGCATAGACTTCACCTTTGAGAAGGTCGATGCATTCCGTGGACGTACTAGTTTGACATCAAACACGCACAAACTTGCCAACACGAACATGCGACTCTTCGCATTGGCAGGTTATTATGTGTTCAATGGCAAGAAATTCTCATTGCCAGCCGTGTTCAACAGCACATGGGTGCAGAAACGCTCGGCAGGCAGTTTCCTTGTGCAGGCAGGCTTCAATACCGGACGCATCAAGATTGGCGACAACCTTGACCCCGACCATGATTTCGCCTCCTCGCTCAACCGCATCGACATCAACTCTTTCACCATCGGAGCAGGTTACGGCTACAACCTGGTGGCAGGAAAGCATTGGCTCATTCATGGTACGGTACAGCCCAGTCTGATGATATGGCAAAACTACAAACTTCACACCACAGACAAAGAAGGTAACGAAGAAGTGAACAAGATGGACAGTGGACCTTTCAACTTCTTTCTTGTCGGTCGCCTTGGCGCCATCTATTCATGGGACCGCTACTTCATCGGACTCACCTCTGTCGTTCAGCACTCCAAGAGTGGCAAGGACAGCGACTTCGCCCTGCGTGACACACAATGGCAGGCACGTGCCTTCTTCGGATGGCGAATACACACTAAACTGCACCGCCGTCCAGAACCTGTGAAGAAACGTCGTCGCACTACGACCAGAAAGACCGCCACATCTGCTAAAGCCAAAACCACAACGACAGCAGCCAAAAAGTCTGCCACCACCACAAAAAAGACAACAACCACAAAGAAATAATCTTATGACATTTCAACAATTAGCACAAAAACGATATTCCGTACGCTCATACAGCGATCAGCCCGTCAGTGACGAGCAGCTCAACTACGTCCTTGAGTGCGCTCGCATCGCCCCATCAGCTGTAAACTTCCAACCCTGGCATTTCTACATTGCCCGCACCGATGAGGCTTTGGAGAAGGTTCGTCAGACTTATCCACGCGACTGGTTCGCCACCGCACCCATTGTCATTGTCGGTTGCATCCGTCACGACCAGTCATGGCACCGTCCCACTGACCAGAAGGACCACGGCGACATCGACATAGCCATCGCCACCGAGCACATCTGCCTTGCAGCAGCTGAGCAGGGACTTGGCACTTGCTGGGTGTGCAACTTTGATGCGTCACTCTGTCACCAGTTGCTCAACCTTCCCGCAGAAGAAGAGGCAGCCGTCCTCATCCCTATCGGGCACCTTGCTGCCGATGCTGCACCGCGACCCACGACTCGCAAACCGATGGAAGAAATCATCACTGAAATCTGATTTCTCCCCTTTCACCATATAGATTACACCTATTTATATATAATGAGGGTACGTCATACTTTGACGTACCCTCATTTTTTTACGACAGTTCATTTCTTAAACCTCGTCACTTCCGATATCGCATCATCTTACTCATTCACCAGCACCTTTCCGTCCTGCGTCATTCCCTCCACACTGATGTACATCTCCTCGCACGTGGAGTTGTTGAAGAACTCCACTTTGGCTTTGCCCTCGGCATCGGTGGTGATGTCCGGCTGCCACCAGATGGTGCGGCGGAAGTCCGCCATTGGAGGTATCACGCTATAGTCCTCCGTCTTGAACGTGGAGGCCTGGTTGAAGCCTTGGAAGTAGGTGCGGCGGAGTCCCTTGTTGCCTTCAGCGTAGAACTTAATGTGTTCATAGAGGTAGATATTTACTGAATTATTCATTACGCGAGGGTCAGCAGGAACAATGTAGATTGATTTCACGTCATCCAACCACATCTCTGTTGGATCGGGAGACGAATTCCTTTCTCCATTGGACACAATCCAATTAATCCGCTTTCCGTCATATCGAGGCATATACGTATTATTCTCATAATACTCAAAAAGAGAATTCTTCTGTTTTAAGAAACTGAACAGATAAGGAGTTTCTTCCCCCCTGTCGAGGATATTATCCAATTCCCTGTCAGCATCGTAATACAATGTCGCATATTGACGACCGTACGCCTCGTTTTTCCATCTCCAGTCATCATTGGTGAAGTATCGCCTCTTCGCCTTCACCGTCACGTTCTGCAACACATGCTCTTTCTGGGTGATAGGAACAAATACATCTTCTTCATTCAGTTCCTCGAAAGGATTCTTCACGAAAGTGTTGGGTGCAAGCGGATGCAAGATGTCCGCCTCTGTGGGTGTGATGAATCTCGGAGTGGGCGAGAACTGCCTGTCGATTCCTACATAATAGGTCTTCAACTGATCGGTCTTTTTCTTTGTATTCCGGGCCGTATAGATGCACATCCTCCATTCCCCATCCACGAACGGCATCTTGAAGGCATAGTTGCCTAACGAATCCGTCTTGGTATCGCCAATCAGACTTTGCCCCTCTTTGTTGTAAAGAATAGCTTGCAAATGAACGCCACCAACAGGATTGCGTTTTCTATACGCTCTCAGTTGTCCGTTCAGATAGAACTGGTCTTCTATCGGTTGTGCCTTTCGGAAGATATATCTCTCCGACATCAGCCGCCAGTCATATCTGCGCCATCCTTGTGTCATCATCAGCAGGTCGGCGTTCTTTCGGTGTTCCGCATCGTCTGCCTCGAAATAATAACTGATGTTTGGGATAAATCCTTTCACTTCTGAAGACAGCAGCATCCATGTCTTCATGTTTCCCTGCTTCCCGTTGGTCATCGTATGAGCATCCATCGCAGAGAAGGACAGGTTGGCATTGGGTTTCGTTTGCAGTTCCAACTCCACCTTGCCGCAAGGTTTCAGTTTCTGTGTGATGGCTGTGACACGTATGCTGTCTGATTTGTCAGGTTTCGGGCACAAGAAAAACAGCCTCTCCGCCATGATGGCACCCCTGCTGTCAAACACTGTCATCTGGTTCACCCCTCCAGGCATCGCTTGCCTGTCCAGTTCCATCTCTATCAGAGGGGCGGCTGTAAGTGTGTCGCAACGAAGGATGTTGCCGTTGTTCATGATGACGTATCCAAGCATACTGCCACAGATGCCGTCGCTGCATTGGAGGGTGGCAAGCATCTGCTCACTCACGACATCCACATGTAGGGCACATCCTTCTTTCTTCACTTGTGGCATCGGAAAGAACTGCACCCCTTTTCGTTTTGGAATTCCCTTTCTGTTCGCAGGTCTGAGATTCTGCATTTGAAAAGTCAATCCGCTCGTATCGGGCACAATCTCAAACACCCCCCTCCCGAGTGAGTCCGTCTCAACGGTTGCAAGAATGTCTCCCTTCTCGTTCATCACGAAGCCGTCGCTCTCATAAGGTCTTCCGTTGTCATCCACCGCCATCATCGCCACCCGACATCGTTTCCCTGCAATCATGTCACCGCCTTCTGGATAGAACTGCACACTGATGGTCTTCATCAGGTTGCGGATGTCTATTCCATTGTCCATTGTGTTCACGTAGAGCGAATCCCCACGGTCTCGGTTGTTCGGTTCCCTAAATTTGTAAAGTCCGTTATTGATGTTTAAATCGGAGTAATCACCCTCGGTCTTGGGCTTCTTGAACACAGGGAAGACCCGTGAGAAGACGGCGTTAGTGCCCCAGTTCGTCATGTAGCGCGTGTAAGCACGCACTTCATAGAAGCCCGATCCAAGCAGAGAATCCAATTGTAGCTCCCCATGTGAAACGCCCAAAGAATCAATGGCATATTTGCGCGTCTTGATGATGTCACCGCTGGGGTTGAGCAACTCCACGTACAGCACCTTGCTCAAATCAGAAGCGTGTCCATCATACGTCCTCGTCACGTATGCCTTGAACCACAGCGTCTCGTTCTCGAAGTAGCCCATGTTGTCGAAGTGAAGGTACACCTTCTCCTGCGGCACCACCTTGTTGAAGTTCATCGCCTTCTGTATGTACGACAGGATGCGCGCCGTCTCCTCGCTCTGCGCATGGAGAGGCAGGGCGAGAAGCACAAGGAATAATATGTATATCAGACGCTTCATGGGTTGTTACTACTTATATAACGAATAAGAGAGGCAAAGTTAAACAAAAAAAGAAGTTTTTTATTGATTATTTTTGCTTTTCTATCTCTATATTCCCCTTTTTTCGGAAAATGTATAATCAAAGGAGCCACTTTTTTAGGGAAAGGGCGTTTTTAAAACATTTCAGCTACAAATTATAGCGTGTTTTGACGATGTGGCAATGAATGAAGTGTGGGAAAGGAATAAAAACGCCCCCAACCATGAAGTGATGGTAGGAGGCGGAAGGGGGGGTGTTAGAGATATAACATCATTGCCTTGAAGTCTGCAAGCTTGATGATTTTTGTCTGATTGTGCTGACCGAGGTCGGTTAAGTCGGCATCACCACTGATGATATAGTCAGCACCTATAGTGTCGGCTAATGAAAGCAGGTAGAGGTCTTTGGGATCACGGACAGCAGATGGGGGCACCTCCGTCTCTATAACGGTAAACCGACAGAAAGCATTGATGATAGCAAACAGATTTTCTACGTCGGAGGGATTGACACGCTTGCGGATTTTGTCACGACTGACTACATCGCGGATTTCCTCAATGAGCCGGCTGCAAACATACACATCGAAGCGCAAATCGGTCAACATCCGACGCACCAGTTGTGTTTGATGGCCGATAAGGAATGATACCCAGAGATTGGTGTCAAGGATAACCTTCATACGTTACTTGGTGTATCGTATGGCTTTGACCTCGTCCATGATTTCCTCTTCGCTGAGGATGGGAGTGATAGGACGACTGCTGATGAAGCGGTCGAGAAGCTGCTCACGAGTCTCGGCCTGCCAGCCAAACTTGCGAATGAGTTCGCGAAACAGCGACCAGTCAACGGTTGGAACGTTCACATATACTCCTTGAATAGTTGCACTGTTTGTCATAATTCGTTTCCTTTCTTTATTCTATTCCGCTGCAAAGATACACACTTTTCTTCTTTTCCTCCAAATTTTTCCTTAACTATTTCTTTTTCATTCATTCACCAACACCTTCCCGTCCTGCGTCATGCCCTCCACACTGATATACATCTCCTCGCACGTGGAGTTGTTGAAGAACTCCACCTTGGCTTTGCCCTGTGCATCGGTGGTGATGTCGGGCTGCCACCAGATGGTGCGGCGGAAGTCCGCCATAGGAGGTATCACGCTGTAGTCCTCCGTCTTGAACGTGGAGGCTTGGTTGAAGCCCTGAAAGTAGGTGCGGCGGAGTCCCTTGTTGCTCTCGGAGGAGAAAAAAGTGTGCAGGTAAATGTAGATTGCTACACGGTTGTCTGTGGCTCGTGGGTCATCAGGAACGATATACATGGATTTCACCTCATCCATATAGTATTGCCATATCGGTCTGATGTTCAGAAGAGGACGATCATTGTTGTCAATAATCCAGTCGATGCTACGTCCGTCATATCTGTTCAGCATGGCATAACTTAAATCGTCACTTCCTTTATAATAATACCCAAAAAGCGAGTTCTTTCTTGCCAAAAAATCAAATAATAATGGCACAGGCTCTCCCCTATCAAGAATATCATCCAGTTCCTTATCTATGTCATAGTACAATGTTGCATACTGACGACCATACGCCTCATTCTTGAAGCGCCAGTCATCATTAGTGAAGTAGCGTCTCTTCGCTTTCACTGTCACGTTCTGCAGCACGTGGTCTTTTTCCGTGATGGGGATGAACTCGTCTTCTTCACCCAGTTCCTCCCCTAACTTTTTCACGAAGGCGTTCGGTTTGAGCGGATGAAGAATCTCCCGTTCCTCGGGCGTGAGATACCTCGCTTCGGGTGAGAACTGCCTGTCGATGCCCACATAGTAGGTCTTCCTCTTTTCTTTTGCCTTGTCCTTCTTCTTGATGTCTCTTGTGGTGTAGATGTTCATCTTCCATTCACCATCTATGAACGGCAGTTTGAAGGCATAGTTCCCCACAGAATCGGTCACTGCATTGCCAATGAGGCTCTGACCCTTCTCGTTGTATAGGCTCACATACATGTGCACGTTTGAAACGGGGTTCCGTTTGCGATAGACATTC
>JAILDV010000034.1 GCA_024688885.1 Bacteroidaceae bacterium
ATCATCCTTGTTTTATATTACGCGGACATTATTTCTTACCTCCTCGTCCGTCCAGTCGCATTTCTGCTTAAAGAGTTCAAAGAGATTCATCTTCTGTGCTGCTTCGTTGAAACTGCTGTCTCGGAATACTACACGGACAGGCGACAGTGCTGCTATGGCATCAATCACTTCCTCGGTGACGTTGTCATCGAAGCAAGCCACGAGGTCTCCATCATTCACATTGTGGATGGTGCAACCCGCCACCTTCTGCGACGACAGAGGCAAAGACAACTCCACACCCCAGCGGAGCATACAGTCAAAGAGTAGGTCAAGGTCTGTGCGGTCACTCTTGATGTTGTCAAGCAAGCCTTCCAACAAGTCCTGCGAATAATCCTTTGGTGCAAAAGCCACATCCTTATAGTTGCTGCTATCGCACTTGAACACACGGAAACCTGTATCAAGGTCTTGTGTGGTCAAAGGACTCTCTTCTTTAATTTTCTTGCCTGCACGAAGGATGCGCTCCTTTCCTATTTCACAGATGTTCTTGTAGCCAGCTTTATAGGCTTCGCTCTTCTCTTCTGTCATTTCAGGCATCTGCACCATAATAAATTTTCTGTTGCCTCCATCCTCAGAATTAAGTTGCATTACAGCGTGGGCAGTTGTAGCAGAACCTGAGAAGAAATCTACAATTATAGAATTCTGTTCGCTATATAAAGCAATTGTTCTTTTGATAAGTTCAACTGGCTTAGGATAATCGAAGTACTTTTTTCCGTCAAAAAGTTTTGCCAAATTTTGTGTAGCATCTTGCGAATGACCGACTTCCTCGTATCTCCAAAATGTCATCGGTGTTATTCCCTGTTTCTTTAGTTCTGAAATAAACCGTTTTATTGATGGTACGTTATTACCATCAGAGCCAAACCAGATTCGATTATCATTTACATATTCCTGAAATTTTTCTTTAGACAATCTCCAACTATAACCAGATGGAGGCATCACGACCCTTCCAGAAGGAGTTGTAATTGGATATATATTTAATTGAACGGCAGGTCCTACTGATAAATCGCTTGATTTCCAACCCCCTCTTGGATCATTATCAGGATTTGAATATCTACTATTTGCTGCTTCACTTCTAGGTATGCCATTGCAAATTGCAGATTCTATATTTTTTGCATAACATAAAATATAATCATGAGATGGTGAAAAGTGTTTCATCAAGTTTATAGGAGAATATGCTCTTTCCCATACAACCTGAGCCAAGAAATTTGTTTCTCCCATAATCTCATCACATATATTTTTTAGATTCCTTTGTTCATTATCATCAATTGAAATAAAAATAACGCCATCGTCAGAAAGCAAAGACCTAGCGACCGTTAAACGTGAATAAATCATAGAACACCAATCCGAATGAAACTTACCATTGGATTCTGTGTTTTTGACCATGCGCTCGCCATCTTCATTAAAAACGCCAGCCGAATCATCTTCTTCGCGCTGTGTACGATGAAAGTCATCTTGATATACGAAATCATTACCTGTATTGTACGGTGGGTCGATATAAATCATCTTGACCTTACCCATATACGAGTTTTGGAGCAGTTTAAGCACTTCGAGGTTGTCACCCTCGATATAAAGGTTCTGCGTTTTGTCCCAATCCACGCTCTCCTCAGGGCATGGTCGTAATGTCTTGTTGATAGGAGCAGCAGCCTCCCGAAGGGCCGCACGCTTGCCCACCCAAGTAAAGTCATAAACCTCTGGGGCATCCTCTACAGCATTATCACCAAGCAGGAGGCGGAGTTTATCCCAATTTACCACACGGCGAACTTCACCATCTTCGCCCTTCGCTTCTGTAAAACAAGAGGGAGCAATCTTGTAGAGAGCGTCAAGATTCAGTTCCGCTCCATTAGGCGTCTGCATATCAATATGTTTAGCTTGTTCCATATTACGGTTTATTTCAGTTCATGAAGTTTCAATTTCAGTTCATCCAACGCCATACGCTTTGCCTTTACCTGCTTATTCATGGCAAGTTGACGGTCAAGCTGAGGTTCTTTGTGCATCCGTTTCTCCAGACCTTTCAACTCTGCTTCTGTGGTTGCAATCTGTTTTCTGAGCGCTACGATGTCAGCCATCGTGCCAGCCTTGTGCTCACCGATGCCCGACACCTGCGCCACGAAGTTGTCGTAGATGCGGGGTAACGACTGCCCTTGCACCTTCAATTCAAGTTCTGCCAACGATACCCACGGAGAGGCAAAAGCTTGAGTAATCTTGAATTTCGTCCTCGTATTGTCCGTCCATTCCTTGTAATTGATAAGCAACATGGCACTATCATCATGCACCAAGACAAAGACGATGTGATGCGGCATATTTATGTCAATGAAGGTGAACAAATCTGTCGGGCAATCGTACTGTTTGAGGTTTACCACAAACACCTCGATTTCCTTCATCTCTTCAGTGTCTGTAACATTGAGCGTAGAGGCCGACAATTTGTAAAGCCACGTGATGTTTGACACATCGTTCACGAAGCAAACCTTCATTCGAGAGTTCACCTCCATGAACTTGTAGAACATCGTCTTGGGCACAACGCGGTTGACGATGGTGCTATCGGGATAGTGCAGCAAGTTATTCATAGGCAACCTCCTCCTTAATTACCAAGAAACAGATTAACTCGAAATCATCCAAGCCGTTGATGTCATTCACCAGAGCCGTTGTTTCGCCAGCAGAGAACAGGCTTTCGAGGTCGCTCTCCTCCTTCTGCTCCACAATAGTACCGACGGCTTTTTGCAACAATTCGCTATAGTGTTGCATCATCCGTCCATCGGACGTTTCGCGGTTGAAGACATGGCACAATTCCAGAATTGGCTGAGTACGGCCTTTGCATGCGAGGCGCATGATGTCGAGCAACCGTTTCGGTGCCAAGTGGTTGATGATAGGTTCGCCATCGTCCGTCAGATAGACCATATAGAACGGATGCAGGAGGTTCTGCCGCCCGATGTTCACGGCATTGTTCCTGTTCTTCAGGATGAAGATAACGCCTGGCTTTGCCTGCTCGCTGGACGGAACGACGGCACACATACCGAAGGGCGTATGCTCGATGTCGGAATTCTCTTTCATGTAGGCCAACAAATCCAGGCGGAACTCGTT
>JAILDV010000014.1 GCA_024688885.1 Bacteroidaceae bacterium
CTTTAGAGGAACCACTGAATGTGGTTCCGGCCCCACAAAGGGTAGCGAGTTCCCACTCGCTACGAAGGGCAGGCAAGGGGGTGGGTCCTCCCTTACTTCATATAGGTGTATCGGTAGTCGGTGGGGCTGACGAGGGTTTCCTTGATGACGCGTGGGATGATCCAGCGGATGAGGTTGAACTCGCCGCCTGCCTTGTCGTTCGTACCGCTGGCACGTGCTCCGCCGAAGGGCTGCATGCCTACGACGGCTCCTGTCGGCTTGTCGTTGATGTAGAAGTTGCCGGCTGCATAGCGCAGGTCGTCGGTGATCTTCTCCACAGCCATGCGGTCGCGGCCGAACACAGCGCCTGTCAGTCCGTAGGGCGATGTTTCGTCGCACAGCTTCACTGCCTCTTCCCACTTCTCGTCGTCGTAGGGATAGACGGTGATGATGGGGCCGAAGATTTCTTCCTGCATGGACTTGAAGTGCGGGTTAGAGGTCTCAATGACAGTGGGCTCAACGAACCATCCGACGCTCTTGTCACACTTGCCTCCCAGTACGATCTTGGCATCGGCTGCCTGCTCGGCAAAGTCGATATAGCTCTTGCATTTGTTCCAGGAGGTTTCGTCGATGACGGCGTTGATGTAGTTGCCGGCATCGCGCACATCGCCCATCTTGACTTCGGCAGCCATGCGCTTCATGTCGTCGAGCACACCTGCCCAGAGGCTCTTGGGTATATACATGCGGCTGGCAGCCGAACACTTCTGTCCCTGGAACTCGAAGGCTCCGCAGAAGGCTGCTGTTGCCACTGCCTTGGGGTCGGCGCTGGGGTGAACGAAGATGAAGTCCTTGCCGCCTGTCTCACCCACGAGACGCGGATAGCTGATGTACTTGCCGAGGTTCTGTCCTGCCTGGCGCCACAGCGAGTTGAAGGTGTCGGTGGAGCCTGTGAAGTGGATGCCAGAGAAGTACTTGCTCTGGGTGGCAACTTCGCCGATGAGGGCACCGCTGCCTGGGAGGAAGTTGACGACGCCGTCGGGCAGACCAGCCTCCTTGTAGAGCTGCATGAGGTAGTAGTTGGAGAGCAGGGCAGTGGTGGAGGGTTTCCACAGCGCCACGTTGCCCATGAGCACAGGTGTCATGCAGAGGTTGGAGGCGATGGACGTGAAGTTGAAGGGTGTGACGGCGAGGATGAAGCCTTCGAGCGGACGGTATTCGGTGTGGTTGAGCTGTCCGGCTCCGTCCTTGGGCTGCATGGCATAGATTTTCGATGCGTAGTGCACGTTGTAGCGGAAGAAGTCGATGGTTTCGCAGGCGGAGTCGATTTCTGCCTGATAGATGTTCTTGCTCTGTCCCAGCATGCAGGCTGCGTTCATGATGGGGCGGTACTTGGTGGCGAGCAGTTCTGCCATCTTCATGACGATGGCTGCACGGGTGGTCCAGGGGGTGCGGCTCCACTGCTTGTGGGCTTCCATCGCTGCCTCCACAGCCATCTCCACTTCCTTTTTGCTTACTTTGTGATAGGTGGCGAGCACGTGCTTGTGGTCGTGCGGACAAGTCACCTGTCCCACGTCGCCTGTGCGGATTTCCTTGCCGCCGATAATGATGGGGATGTCAACGACGATGTTTGACTGACGTTCGAGTTCTGCATCGAGTGCAACACGTTCTGGCGAACCTGCCAGATAAGCCTTGACCGGTTCGTTGGCCGGCACGGGAAAGCTGATAATTGAGTTGTTCATAATAGTGTTAGTTAGTTGTTTTGCTGATTTCCCCGCGAAGTTACGGAAAATCATTTGCATGACAAAAAAATGAAGAAGTTTTTTAACGGAATAATGAAAAATAATGGGAAGTGAGGGATTCACTGCGTGCATCCCTGCGCTCCCGCGGGGTTCCTTACAAACAATGACAAAACAAAAAAATGGCCGCTGCGCTTTTCTTCTTTCCGTATGAAGGGGACTTCATTATCAAGCAAGCTTGAGTGAAGTCCCTTCATACGAAAAGAACATCCCGCTGGGGGATGTTCCATTTCTTGTTTTGTCATTGTTTGCGGAAAGTGAGGGATTCGAACCCCCGGATCAGTTACCCGATCACCGCATTTCGAGTGCGGCCCGTTCGACCACTCCGGCAACTTTCCTTGTAAAGGGTGGACTTATAGCAATAAGTCCACCCTTTATAAATAGCCGGGAGGAGATGTGATGAAACTCCGACGTGATAAGATTTGAGTATTTACCGCCCTTTGTAATCCACCGACTCTATGGTTTCCAGATGCCGAAACCCCATGCTCGATGACATGGCGACTTCTGGGCTGTGGCCCGCCATTGGAACGGTAAAATCATCTCGGTTTCAAAGTATAATTTGATGAGTATCCCGATCGATCCTTAACCCCGGCTGTATGTTAACTCAGCAGCCCTTTATTGTTCGGTTCTCTTACCTGAACGGACAGCTTTCGTTGTTTTCTACATCGCAAAGGTAATGCATTATAAAAATAAAAACAAGGGATTTGACAATTTTTTTTATCAAATCCCTCGTTTTTTAACATTTCAGCGGTTTATTCACCGAGGTATATCGCAAATGACATGGCTCTGCCGGCTGGTGTCTTACCCCATATCCAGAGGGTCTGCTCATCGCTTGCCTGTGCTGATTTGAAGACAGATTCCATATCTGCGGCAGACTTGATGTTCTGGTTGTTTGCCTTCAGAATGATGAATCCGTCTGGCACACCAGCGTCTTTCAGGTAACCGCTCTTGAGGTTTGTCACCTGCACACCGTATGTGAGGTGCAAGGTCTTCTGCTGACTCTCGGTTAGTTCCTTGAATTCAGCACCCAGTGCATCCACCTTTTGTGTCTTGATGACATTGGTGTTGCCCTTCGCATTGCGGAAGGTGATGGTTGTGGTCTTCTCCTTCTTGTCGCGAATGTAGCCAATCTGTGCCTTGTCACCAGGATGATATTTGGTGGTGGCTTCCTGCAGTTCTGACATCTTCGTCACTTTCTTGCCATCTATCGACACAATCACGTCGCCGCTCTTGATGCCTCCTTCAGATGCAGCACCATCGTCAACCACTTCTGCCACATAAACACCATCCACTGTGCCAAAATCAGCAGTGAACTTCTCGTCGTCATGCTTCTTCGCATCGATGTACTCGTGGAGTGTCATACCGCTGATGCCAATCATGGCACGCTGTACGGTTCCGTATGCCTGCAAGTCATTCACCACCTTCTTCATGATGGTGGTCGGGATGGCGAAACCATAACCGGTGAATGAACCCGTCTGAGAGTACAGCATGGCATTGATACCCACCAGCTCGCCACGTGTGTTCACCAATGCACCACCAGAGTTGCCCTGGTTGATGGCAGCATCTGTCTGGATGAATGACTCGATGCCGTTCTTGTGTGCACCGATGTTACGAGCTTTGGCTGACACGATGCCTGCCGTCACTGTCGAAGTCAGGTTGAAAGGGTTACCTACAGCGAGTACCCATTCACCCACCTTCAACTGCTCAGAGTCGCCAATCACGATGGCTGGAAGACCAGAAGCGTCAATCTTCAAAAGTGCCAAGTCTGAGTCAGCGTCTAAACCAATGACGCGTGCCTTGAACTCACGGTTGTCGTTGAGGGTGATGGTGATTTCGTCAGCATCTTCCACCACGTGGTTGTTCGTCACGATATAGCCGTCATCAGAGATAATCACGCCAGAGCCGGCTGCTTCGCGCTTCGGTGTTTCCACCTGACGGCGCTGAGTGCCGCCACCGCCACGTCCGAAGAAGTCGCCAAAGAAATCCTCAAACGGGTCACGATACTCGATGGTCTGTTTTCTGCCTTTCTGCACCACCTTGATGTAGACGACAGCATTGCAGGCTTTCTCAGCAGCTTCTGTCAAGTCCACTGGCTGCACGGCTGGTGCTGTCGCTGTGGAGAGTTGCATCAGATTGCCGACTGGTTCCTGAGCCTTCTTTGGTTCTGTGAAGGAGAAAGAAGGCAAAACATTGTCCACTGACTTCTGCGAGAGGGAATAAGCAAAAGCCCCCGTCAATCCTGAAAGGAAGGCTACACCAACAAGTGTGCCGTAGAATCTTTTTGTAGTCTGTTTCATCGTCGATTTATTTATATGTTAATGAATTCTCAAATTTGAGCGCAAAATAACGACATTTTGACGTGACCACAAAACATTTTTCCTCTATTTTTTCCTCTGTTTGATTTAGTTTAACAAATACCCCAAAAGTGTTAACACCACTTAAGACTGATTCTTAAATTTTTCACAATCCGTTAACATATCCGTTCATACAACTTGATGGTTTTGTTAATTGAGAATTTTTTAGGAGTTAAGGAGTTGACAGTTGACAATTGATAATTGACAATTGATAATTGAGAATTTTTTCGGGAGTTAAGGAGTTAAAGGAGTTAAGGAGTTAAAGCCGAATGCTTAATTATGAATTATGCATTATGAATTAAAATCCACTCTTCACTTTCACTTCTCACTTTCCCCCATTTTTGAGTATTGCACAATCCTTAAATTCATCTTACCTTTGCACCCGATGAACATGACATTGATTATAGGATTGCTGATACCGTTGCTGGGCACGATGCTCGGCTCTGCTTTTGTGTTCTTCATGCGGGGCGAAATGTCGGCACGTCTGCAAAAGTCGCTGCTGGGTTTCGCGTCGGGAGTGATGGTGGCAGCCTCCGTGTGGTCATTGCTGATTCCTGCAATGGAGATGGAGGAAGGCAAAGGTGTATGGGCTGTGATGCCTGCGGCTGTAGGATTCCTGTTGGGTATGGGGTTCCTGCTGCTGATTGACGAGTTGACACCACACTTGCATATCGGCACAGACAAACCAGAGGGTATGCGTTCGCACCTGTCGAGGACCGCGATGCTTGCTCTTGCCGTCACCATACATAATCTGCCTGAAGGTATGGCAGTCGGTGTCGTGTTTGCTGGGGCAGACAGCGGGGCAACGAACATATCCCTTGCCAGTGCCCTGGCTGTCGCGGTGGGTATCGCCATCCAAAACGTGCCAGAAGGGGCAATCATCTCCATGCCCATGCGAGCCGCAGGGAATAGCCGTTGGCGTTCATTCCTGATAGGTTCGCTGAGTGGGGCAGTGGAGCCAGTCGGAGCCGTTGCTGTCATGCTGCTTGCCTCACTGCTCATGCCGGTTCTCCCTTACATGCTTGCCTTTGCAGCAGGTGCCATGTTCTACGTCGTGGTTGAGGAACTCATCCCCGAAGCTTCCAGCGGTCAGCACTCCAACCTCAGCACCATCGGCTTTGCCATCGGTTTCGTGCTGATGATGGCTCTCGATGTAGTGATGGGCTAATCGGGTGGTGAAATAGCCTGACGGAATTTCAGAACAAAAGAAAGGCAGCCCCACAGAGATTGTGAGGCTGCCTTTTTTATGTTTGTATGAGTTGTTTACAATGGATAGTTCTCGAAGTCGTAGAGGACAGTGGAGAGGTAGCGTTCGCCAGTGTCGGGCAGAAGAGCCACGATGACCTTGCCCTTGTTGGCTGGGACTTTGGCGAGTTGGGTGGCTGCATAGGCAGATGCACCTGAAGAGATGCCGACGAGGACGCCTTCTGTAGCGGCAATCTTGCGGCTGGTCAGGATGGCTGCATCGTTAGGTGCCTTGAAGATTTCATCCACAGCGTTGCGGTCGAAGGTCTTGGGAATGAAACCTGCACCGATGCCCTGAATCTTGTGTGCGCCGGGAGCTTCACCGCTGAGCACAGCAGATGTCTCTGGCTCGACAGCCACAATCTTCACGTTAGGATTGAGTTCCTTCAGACGCTTGCCGATGCCGCTCACTGTACCGCCAGTTCCGACACCTGCCACGAAGATGTCAATCTTGCCATCTGTGTCGCGCCAGATTTCCTCTGCGGTGGTGGCATAGTGAGTGGCAGGGTTGGCAGGGTTTTCAAATTGCTGCAGAATGATGGAACCTGGTGTTGCATCGCGCAGTTCCTCAGCCTTGGCAATAGCGCCCTTCATGCCTGCACTGCCAGGAGTGAGCACTACGGTGGCTCCGTATGCCTTCACAAGGTTGCGACGCTCAATGCTCATCGTCTCAGGCATTGTGAGAATGAGCTTGTAGCCCTTCACAGCGCTGACAAAAGCAAGACCTACACCTGTGTTGCCAGAGGTTGGCTCGATGATGGTGGCACCTGGTTTGATGACGCCACGCTTCTCGGCATCCTCGATCATGGCGAGTGCGATGCGGTCTTTCACTGAGCCTGCCGGGTTGAAGTATTCCAGCTTGGCGATGATGTTTGTGTTGAGATTCTCCTTTTGGGAGTAAGCGTTGAGCTGAAGGAGGGGAGTGTTGCCCACCAGCTCTGTCAGTTGTTTTGCGATTTTAGCCATAGTTAAATGAAGTTTTTTGTTGTTTTTGATGATGCAAAGGTACTAATAATAAATAGATGTGGAAAATGTTTGGGCGGAAAAGGGATGCAAAATACCATAATTGTGGTATGCTGCAACCCGTTCCCGTCACCTGTTTGTGTTAGCCGATTTGTGCAAATGCCTGGTCAAGGTCGGCAATGATGTCGTCGATATGTTCCACACCGATGGAGAGGCGCACGGTGTTGGGTGTGATGTGCTGCTCAGCCAGTTCTTCGGGTGAAAGCTGTGAGTGTGTTGTGGTGTAGGGGTGGATGACGAGCGACTTCACGTCAGCTACATTGGCGAGCAATGAGAAGATTTGCAGTGAATCGATGAATTTCCATGTGTCTTCCTGAGTGCCGTTGATCTCGAAGGTGAAGATGCTGCCACCACCATTGGGGAAGTACTTCTGATAGAGATCGTGGTCGGGATGAGAGGGCAGGAGAGGATGGCTCACGCTCTTCACTTTGGGGTGCTGGTTCAGATATTCCACCACCTTCTTGGCGTTGTAGCTGTGGCGCTCGATGCGCAGTGGCAACGATTCAACACCCTGCAACAGAATCCATGCGTTGAATGGGGAGATGGTGGCACCTGTGTCGCGAAGGATGACGGCACGAATGCGAGTCACGAAGGCTGCTGGACCTGCCACGTCAGCAAACACGGCTCCATGATAGGATGGGTCTGGCTTGGCGATGGTGGGGTACTTGTCTGCATTGGCTTTCCAATCGAAGATGCCTGCATCCACGATGACACCACCAAGTGAAGAACCGTGACCGCCAATGAACTTGGTGGCAGAGTGAACCACGATGTCTGCTCCGTGTTCGATAGGACGGAAGATGATAGGAGCGAAGGTGTTGTCAACAATGACAACGATATTGTGTTTGTGTGCAATCTCAGCAATGGCATCCAAGTTGGTCACGTCGCTGTTCGGATTGCCGAATGTCTCTACATACACAGCCTTTGTGTTAGGACGGATGGCTGCCTCGAGAGCCTGAAGGTCGTTGACGTTGATGATGGTGTTGCTGACACCCTGAGTGCTCAGTGTGTGAGTGATGAGGTTGTAAGAACCGCCATAGAGGTTGTCGGCTGCCACGATGTGGTCACCGTTCTGTGCAATGTTCTGCAGTGCATATGTGATGGCTGCTGCCCCAGAAGCGACAGCAAGTCCTGCCACACCACCTTCGAGGGCAGCCACACGCTCTTCAAACACGCTCTGAGTCGTGTTGGTCAGACGGCCATAGATGTTACCTGCATCGCGAAGACCAAAACGGTCTGCTGCATGCTGTGAGTTACGGAACACGTAAGAAGTGGTCTGATAAATAGGCACTGCGCGTGAGTCGGTTGCTGGATCTGGTTGTTCCTGTCCTACATGAAGTGCCAATGTCTCAATGTGAAGTTTCTTTGCCATAGTTGTATAAGTTTTTTTGTTGTTAATAAATTGCTTTGTTTTTGATTTCTAGTGCAAAGTTACGGCGATTGGAAAATATGTCCAAGCAAAATGATAAACAAAGGAAAATATTTCTACAAAACAAACGTACGAAAGAAATATTATATGGCAAATATAGTATATTTCAAATATTATCGTGAGTTCCCCATGGGAGATTGGTGGCAACAAAGACTGACATACTTACTGCGAACTGACGTGTTAAATGATAAAAGAAGGGGAGGGGCTATGACTTGGTGTCACAACCCCTCTCCGTTTGCTGAAATACCTTTGGTGTGAAAGGTGTATTTGGTTTATCTGATGGCGAACTTGCAGCTGCTTTCACTGCCATCTGATGCCTTCACGCGGGCAATGTAGATGCCTGATGGAAGGCCGTTGGTGGATATGGTGGCACTGCCATCAGCAAGATTGAGTGTCTGGCTTTGTTGCTGCAGACCTGCAATGGAGTAGATGTCAAGCTGTGCGCTTGCTGCTTTTCCTTGGATGAGGAGCTTGGTGCCAGCAAAGCGGATGCTGATTTGGTCGTCCTTTGCCAAGATTGGCTTGATATCATCCACTTCTTCAATCTTCACGCCTGTGTCTGTACCGATGAAGGTGTCATAAGAGTGGAGATCGTTTGTCTGACCGATTGTAGGATGGTTCATGACGTAGAAACTGTTGCCGCCATCAGGATAGCGTCCTACGCTTTGGTCACCCTTATGTGTCTGATAGACGATGTGGTCTGCAAAGTGCTTGAAGGATGGGTGCTTGTCGAAGTACTCCTGATTGTTGGCAATGAATTCGTCTGACCACGTGATGATGACCTCTTGGTTCTTTGCTTCGTCGTTGGTGAGTTTGAAGGGTGCGTGGAAGTTGGAGAAATAGATGCTTTCACGTACCACACCAAGTGGGGTGCTGGTGAACACATACTCTTCTGGATCAAGTTTGTCTGCCCAGATGATGAGTTTGCCACCAGGTTTGATGATGGTCTTCACTTCAGGGTTGCCTGCAGGAATCTGATATTTCTGTGGCTTGTTAGGATTGTCGCTCACATAGAGACCTGCCACATTGAGTGTCATGTCGGTTGGGTTGTACAGTTCAATCCAGTCGTTCTTCTTGTAATATTCGTTCACGTAGATGGTGTTCCCGGCACTTACTTCGTTGACACGAATAGGAGCATATGGCGATTTCTCCAGATTGGTGATGAGTTCCTCGTCTTGGATAGGTTCGAAACATGCAGTGATGTCGGTGTGAACATTGTTTTTGATGACGTTTTCCAGATTGAGCTTGGCGGTACGTCTTGTACTGCTTGATTGTGATGATACGACTTTCCACCCCGTGAAGGTGTAGCCTGCAGGAGCTTGGGCTGTGAGCACAGCGGGTGCAAATACGGTGCCTTCGAGTTTGCCTGTGGGAATGGTCACGTTGTTGAGTTTCAGGACTGCCTTGTCAAGGTCGCTCTGGATGGTGACATCAAAACTCTTCTGAAGACCGAAGAAGTTCTTCATCGCATTGATGCGACCAGCACGCTTGGACCTGTTGGTGAGGTCGTTGAGCAATGTGCGACCAGAGATTGGATGACCTGCAAGGTTATGAACACCTTCGGCATCCCATGGATTCAAACCGTCAAGAGCCAAGGCTGCTTCGCTGAAAGATGCCATGCTGTTGATAATTTGGGATGAACGCTCGGCATCGAACACACTACCTGCCACAATGCAATAGGTGTCGATGAATTTCTGCCTGAATTCAGCTCGGGCTAACAGGTTGGAGAGAAGGTCGGTGAGGGAGGTGTCGTTGAACCAGCCGCCTCCCCAGCCCCAGCCACCCCAGCCGCCACCGCCGCTGTTTTGACCTTTGTTGGCGTCGAATTTGCTGAAGAGGTCGGTGCGCTTGAAGGCTTCATCCACGTCGAAGAAAACGAAGTGGAACTTGCCGTCGTTGCGGTCGCGGAACAACTTGGTGTTATTGTTGTTGGTCACCCAGTCCTCCGAACCTACGTAAAGCTCAGTGGCGAAGTAGTTGCACAACTCGTCAATGTCGCAGAGGTCGCAGATTTGCTTCCAGATGTCGTCATCGGTGGGATTGGATGAGAGGTCGTTGCAGAGGTTGGTCAGCTTTTTGTATGCGATGTCGTCACCAGCTTTCACGGAATAACCACCACTGTACTCTATCTGGTCAATTTCGTCGGTGTCGATGCCATAGTTGCTGTAGGCGTAGTTCTTGTTGGTGGTCTCACGCAGATTGAACATGAACTGGTATTTACCATTGATGAACACGTGGGATGGCTGATAAACCTGACAGTCAATATAGAATCCGCTGCTTGAGAGGATTTCATTGATGGCTGCATCCACAATGCGGCATTCACAATCGTTACCACCATTGCGAACGATGATGGCCTTGTTTCTGATGTAGGGTTTCTGTGAGAAGATAGGGTAGGAGAAATATTTCTCACCATATAACTTTCCTGCTTTCAGTTTGAAGGATGGGGAAGGTGGAAAGTGACGGCTCCATCCACCACTCACCTCTAAGTCAACTCCTTGGTTGAGTGCCACACAATATTCTTTATCCTTGTTGGGCACAATCAGCTCGAAGTTGACGGGACGTTCCCATCCACGGTTCTTATTGCTTGTCCCATCTGAACCATGAACAAACTTATAGCCACCATTGCCGCCTGTACCATTTGTTCCGTCCACAAGCGCACCAATCTTGTTGTCGTAGAGGTTGTCGGGATTGGTGACGACAGACACGATGGGAAGGTAGTAGTTGCTGGAGTTATATATATAAGTATGTGTAGCCACATCGCTGGGAAGGAATCCATCCTGGTAGAGTCGGAAACGGTAAACGTAGTTCTTTTTCCCATTGATGCCGAAAACACCGTCTTGACTGGTTGCACCATTAATCAAATCAGGTGTGGTGCCATCTGTCGTATAGCGAAGCGTAGCTCCTTCGGGTATGGTGACATGGATGTCAAAATCAGAAGTGTAAACGGTTCCCGTGCGGTCAACTACAGGAGTTGCCAGCTGTACTTCAGCAAAGATGCTGCCCTCGTTTGATTTACCCTGAGTGGGGGTGTATGTGAACCCCCATTCCGACCCTCCGTCAGTTTTGCGAGCATAGCTGGTGCGTGCAATGGCTGGAGGAACAACTTGGCTGACGAGGATGGTGCCGTTATTGTCGGAGATGAAAAGCTCGTCGCCATCAGTGTCAATCTTGAAGTCAATCTGATTTTTAGCCTTGTCACTATATTCGCCTCCTGTGGAATAGTGGTCGAACCACAAGGTTTTGAAACCCTTTGCAGGAACAGAACCGTTACCTGCAGGTATGGCAACCATTTTAGGATTGGTTTTATCATAACTGATATACAATCCATTCAGGTTGATGGCTGTGTTAGTCGGGTTGTATAATTCAATCCATCCACCATAGTTGAATGATGGGTCCATCATCATGTCGATGTTTCTCGCCATGATTTCATTAATAACCAGTTTTGATGCGGTACTTTGTGCGTTGACAACTTGGGAGCATGACAAGAGAGCCAATGCGCCCAAAATCACATTTTTCTTCATTTGATTTGATTAATAAAATTTCTTTGTTTGATGTACAAACAGGAGATAGGTTTAGTCTTCTTTTGCTTTTTACCCTTTTCAAGGCACAAAGATATGCATTTTATTATAAATAGAGTGAATAATTTTCCCTATTTCCATAAAAATAAGTGATGTAAACACCACAATAAACATCAAGAAGGGTGGGTGTGTTGACATTATTGGCACTGAAAACATAAAAAATCACAAAAAGAGCACCGTTCGAGTTGTAAGGAGGAATAGAATGACCTCATAATTGCAAAAAAGAACCCATTTGGATGCTATTTTATCCTTTTCGTGTATTTTTTTTGAATATAATCCGCGAAAAATGGAAGAGTGTATAGTTTTATTTCGTATCTTTGCTAACTGAAAACTAACAATACCTACCAATATTCTATCCGAGAAATTATCTTTTTTTATTATTATCAATTTTATTACTACCAAATTACTACTAAAACATGAAACAGAAAACCAAATGGTTCATTACCTCCTTGATGCTGGTAATGGTTTGTTTGCAGGCTACTGCACAGCCTGAGGGCAAGTTCTATCTCTACAATTCCGCTAAGGCGTTCTTGAGCCGTGCAGCGAATGGTAATGCCACAGTTGACAAGTTCGGCATTCCTGTCGAAGTGAAGAAGAGTGACGCAGGTTGTTCACTCATGTTCCTCGACAATGGTCGTTATGTCTCTCAGAGTGGTTCTACGGTCAAGGGGGATGAGACAAGTGCTGCTTATGCTACCATCACAGCTGATGGTGACAACTACACAGTGGCACTGAAAGAAGGTGAGTTCCTTGGAGTTGACGGCAGCAATGGTGCACTTGCCGTTAAGGCTGATGCTTCTGCTTCAGGCTTCAATGCAAAATGGCAGTTGCTGACTCAGGCAGAGCGTGACGTGATTGTTGCTGACATGGAACTGGCACAGATTGAAGCTGTTGCCAAGGCAGCGGGTATCACGCTTGCTGTTGGTACAGACAAGATGACTCAGTTTACTGAGGCTCTGAAGGCGTTCTCGTCTGAAGATGCTACAGACCTGATTTCTAACCCGACATTGGCTACAAGTCAAGATGGTTGGACAGTGAATGTGTTGGCAGGAAACAACAACATCGACTACAAGAGTCAGTATGCAATGACGCTGTATCAGAACACTGCTTTGGAGATTTCGCAGTTCCTTGAAGTGCCTAATGGTATTTACAAGGCAACCATTCAAAATACATATCGTTCTTCAAAGCGTGAAACATTGACAGCGTATTCATTGAGTGAAGATCATCTCAGCATTTGTAATGCTTATTTCGCTGCCAATGAAAATCAGGCACAAGCTGTTGAATGGTCCAAGATTCGCACTTCTGCAACATTGCCATACTCCCGCGGAGACTTTGAAAATTTCACGACCAATTCTAAGTACACCACAACAGTTTGGGCATATGTGAATGATGGTAAGCTTACATTGAAGTATGTTGTACCTTCTATCAACAATTCTGGCGGTGACTACGACCTCGACTGGTTCACTTTCGCTAACGTGAAACTGACGCGCTATTTCCAGCCTTCAGAAACAACTGAAGAATTTAACCTTTACGATGAGATTGTCACTCAATCATCAGATCCAAGTGCGTACAATGCTGTAAAGCAAGCCTTCATGGATGATTTTGCAAAAGGCACCATGACGGAAGAAGAAGTGACTGCCGCAAAGGCTGCGTTGAAGGCTGAGCTCTTCAAAATGATGAAGACGGTTCCTGCTCTCTGGGGTCAGTATGACATCACCAGCCTCCTCACCAATTCCACACTCGACAGCAATATCAAAGGCTGGAAATCTTCTCCAGTGAATGCCTTCAAGGTTGCCAACAAGCTTGTGGAGAGCTTCGGAAGCAGAACTGTATCAAGCTTCTCTCAGGTAATCAGCGATATGCCAGCTGGTGAATATACCGTTAAGGTGCAGGGCTTCTATCGTAATGGCGAGTGGAAGCAGGCTTTGGCTAACTACGAGCGTGGTAAGGATAATGTGAAGGCTGCCATCTATGTGGATGACGTGGCTAATAAACAGCCACTGAAGAGCATTTTTGCTGATGGCTGTTACATGCTGGAAGGTAAGCATCACAAGTCTGCAGATGTATTTGCTGTTGTAAGCGGTAAGGGTTATCCTCACAGTCACTATATCGATGCCAACAACCGTTCAAACGCTATCAAGACTCCAGACATTGCCAAGCAGGCAATTGACCATGGTCACTACTGGAACGAGATGGTTGCCACTCACGCAGCTGATGGTGACCTCACTATCGGTATCACTTTGGAAACAGGTGCTCCTGCTGAATCATGGATAGTTATTGACAACTTCCGTCTCTACTACGGAACTCCAGCTCCTGTTATTGTTAATCATATAGAAGGAGTTGCACTTCCACCTGCAGTATTTGACGACACTCATGCTCCTGTGATACTGAAGAAACAGTTCAAGGCTAATGAGTTGACTCCATTGGCAGTTCCATGTGACATCCCTGCATCAAAGTTCAAGGCTGTCTATGCGATTGGTTCACTTGATGAGGAAACTAAGACTGCAGTGCTTTGTCCAGTTGACCACGTGAGTGCCAACGTTCCTTGCTACGTTGTGGCAAATGAGGATGTTGATGAAATCAAAATTGATGAACCCACTTTGATTGCAGCTGCACAGCCTGACCAACTTCCTGTGATGTGGGATGGTGGACTTGTTTACCGAGTTGCTGACTCCTTCACTTGGAAGGCTATCACCTTGTCTGAAAATGAAGTGGATGCATCATACTTCACGAATTTTGAATATGTTGATGCCAAGAACATGGATTTCGTTGCCAACATCGAAAACTTCCGTGCTCGTCAGTATTTGCAGAACACCAAGTATCCAGAGCCTGATACGAAATCAGTCATTGAAAACTACTTCAAGCCTGCTCCTCCACGTCTTGATATTCCTCACAATATTGGTGTGCCAGTTCCGGCAGACAAGGTGAAGGATGCTGTTGTGAAGTTCGGTTTCAAGAGCGACTTCAGCGATGCTCAGAGCCGTATCATTCTCGATGGTTCAGATATGGCATACATGCCAAACCTCATTCCTGGCAACACCTATTACTTCAAGGTTGAGGCAGGTGGCGAAGTGCTGACTCAAGGTAAGTTTGCAGTTGAAGGCCCTGTTCGTATGATTTACGCTCCAAGTATCAATAACATCCGCGACCTTGGTGGTTGGACAGTTCAGGATGGTAAAAAGGTTCGTTACGGACTTATCTACCGTGGTGGTGAGGCAAATGGTCTCCATCCTTCTGTGGAAGAAGACCGTCAAACCCTGATTGACCTTGGTGTTGGTGCTGAAATCGACCTCCGTAAGGATAATAACTACGATAGCGGTAATGGTCAGGTGGGTAAATGTGCTTTCGGATTCCCCAAAGCTGACTACTTCTTCAAGGAAGGTGGTTACGATTGTAAGCTTGAGCACTTGACTGCTGCTGCATCAAAGGCTCGCTACAAGCAGTGGTTCCCATTCATCGTTAATCACATCAAGGAAGGCAAGGCTGTTTACTACCACTGTGTATGGGGTGCTGACCGTACAGGACTTGTATCTGTATTGCTCGAAGGTCTTCTTGGTCTTACACAAGAACAGATGAACCTTGAGTATGAGCTGACATCTCTGTCATTTGCAGGTCTTCGTCCAAAGAGTGGATATGCTGATGGTGACCACCAGAAGCTGATTGAGAAGATTAAGACTTACGAGGGTGAAACACTTCGCGACAAGTTCGATACCTATTGGACAAAGGAAGTGGGTGTCAGTCAGGAACTCATTGACGAATTCCGCAGCATTATGCTTGTGGGCGAATCAGATGAGCCAGATGCTATCGAAGATTTGACCGTTCAGGATAAATCAGAAATCAAGGCTGTTTACAGCATTACAGGTACTGAATTACCTCTCAGCGCACTCAATCAGGCAGGCATCTACGTAGTGAAGTACAAGAATGGTGCATCAAGAAAGATTGTTGTGAAATAACCCATCGCTTACATACTTATATATATAAGGTGTAAAAACCAAGCGGGCAAAGGTTGCAATACTTTTGCCCGCTTTCTTTGTTTTCTTCTATTGAAGTGATGGGGATGAAACAGGAATGGACATAAAAAAGGGCTACCCCGTTTCTCACGAAAAAGAATAGCCACAACACAAACACAAAATAAAACACGACAAACGATTCTGGTACCCTACCAGAACGTTGCTCTGGTACGCATCGGGGTTTGTGTTAATGCCCCGTCACGTTAGATTTCTATTGAACGCCGTCTGCACGGAGTTTCTCTTGCCACTTCCACGCAGAGCGCAGGATATCGTCAAGCGGTGTGTCAGCACTCCAGCCTAACACCTTGTTTGCTTTGTCGACATTGCCCCAAATAGCCTCGATGTCGCCTTCACGACGTGGTGCATATTCCCATGGGAGCTTCACGCCAGTTGCCTTCTCAAAGCCTTCCACGATTTCAAGAGTGGAGTAGCCATGACCAGTACCGATGTTGAACACCTCAACAGGGTCAGTGTCTTGTTCGAGCACGCGCTGCATAGCCTTCACGTGTGCTTTAGCGAGGTCAACTACATAGATGTAGTCGCGAATGCAAGTCTTGTCGGGGGTGTTGTAGTCGTTGCCAAACACCTTCAACTGCTTACGAATGCCGATGGCAGTTTGAGTGACAAATGGTATGAGGTTCATCGGAACTCCATTTGGCAACTCACCGATGAGTGCGGATGGATGTGCACCGATGGGGTTGAAATAGCGAAGGATGATGGACTTGATAGGTGCTCCAGAATGGATATAGTCCTGTATGATTTCCTCGTTAATCTGCTTGGTGTTTCCGTATGGAGACAAGGCTTTCTGGATAGGTGCCTGCTCAGTCACGGGAAGGTTCTCCTTGGTGGGCTGTCCATACACTGTGCATGAAGAGGAGAAGATGATGCCCTTACCACCATATTTGGTCATCAACTCAAGCACGTTCATGAGTGAGTTGAGGTTGTTGCGGTAGTAGAGCAGGGGTTTCTCCACAGATTCTCCCACTGCCTTTGATGCAGCGAAGTGGATACAGCCTTTGATGGAGTATTTCTTGAATACGGCTTCTGTTGCCGCAAAGTCATTCAAATCAACTTTTTCAAATGCAGGACGTATGCCTGTGATTTTCTCAATGCCGTCAAGAACTGAGGCATTGGAGTTAGATAAGTTATCGATGATGACCACATCGTAGCCTGCTTGCTGCAGTTCCACAGTCGTGTGTGAACCAATGAAGCCGGTTCCGCCAGTCACAAGGATTGTTTCTTTCATGTCCGTGTATCTTTTAATGTTTGGTGTTAGTTAATTGTTTTGAATGACGAAGATTGATTTTAATTTGTTCTTCTGTTTTCGTTTTGCAAATATAGAACAAATAATTCAATCTTCGTCATTCAAAAATCAATTTTTTTCGTCAAAAGTGTGCTTTACCTCGCAAAACACCTCTTTTTCTTACTTTATGATGAATTTGATGTGGCTCTCATCGCCATCTTCGGTGCTTGCCTTGACAATGTAGATGCCCTTTGGAAGGTCAGCCACGTTGACAGATACAAACCTGTTTCCTGCATTGGCGAAAGTAGATGCCTCCATCTTCATGCCCGACATGCTATATACGTCAACACTTCTGATGGCTGCGTCTTCGCTCTTGATGTTGATTACTCCACCTACGTAAGCGATGGTGATGCTGCCTTCCTTGTTGTAGGACTTGATGGCATCAGGTGTTGGGTCGAGCGACTTGACATAGAGCGTGTCGTATGAACCAATCATGTTTGCCTTGGCAATGGTCGGGTTGTTCATCACATACACATCGTTGGCACCGTCAGGATAGCGTCCGTATGTTTCTGTGCCGAGATGCTGCTCATATTCCAGCTTGTCTGTATAACTGTCGGTGGAGATGATGACCTCACCTCCCTTCGTTTCCAGCTTGAAGTTGGTATGGATGTCTGCACCGATGATGTCGAGCTTGTCACACCACACCACTTTATACCCATGTGCGGGGATGATGGTGTTGAGTGTCACGTTGTTGGTAGGCACTTGGAAGTCATGACGCTTCGCTGTCTTCGACTTGTCAGTGACGAGCGAGATGGTCATGCCCTTGATGTCGATGTCAGCATCAGTGGTGTTGTACAGCTCTATCCAGTCGTTCTTCTTGAAGTAGTCGTTGATGTAGATGGAGTTAGCTGCGCTGACCTCGTTGATGCGTACAGGCGTGATGCCTTCATCCAGTATGTCTATGTCAGAAAGACTCTCAAACACGGCGACGATATTCTGTGAGCCGGAAGAGGGGAGCGTGTATTCTGCCTCCTTCGACACGAAGTCGTTCGCATTGACCTTCTCAATCTTCGAGAGGGAAGCCTCCCAAAGAATGTCTGTGGATGTCGAGTTGTTGTTGTGCACTTCCACAGCAATCACGTTCTTGCCTTTCTTGAAGAGGGAACCACTCAGCATCATCTGTCCACTGTCTGGATTGCCTTGAGCATGTGTGGTTGAATAACTATCATAAGTGACAGTGCCGGAAGGCATATTATATCGTCCAGCTTCCACACCATTTATATATACAATCATGCCATCGTCAATGATGTAGTCGAGGATGAATTCGTCACTTGTTGCTGGAGCATTATCCAGGTTGAATGACTTTCGGAAATAGTAGGTGGGGCGTTTGTTGTTGGAATCATTGCCGTAATCAAGAGTCGTGACGACACTGCTCTTGCTGTAACCGAGTGGTGCGTTTCCAGATGACCAATTGGATGTGCTGTAGTTTGCTGCCTTCCAATTCTTTCCGTCCAAAGAACCCCTGTCATAGTAAAACCAGCTCTCTCCAGTAGCAAATATGCTGGTGGTTTTGGTGGTGCCCGCATTTCGCCAGCCTTCAAAGCGATATCCGGCAGGTGCTGTAGCTTTCAGGGTAACAGGAGCGAACAGATAACCATCAAATTCGCCGTAAGGCAGTTCCAAGCCATTGACCATCAACTTGGCATTGGCAACACCGTTTGAAGAAATTTCCACCTTCTGACGTTCCACACCTCCGATATTCATGTGCGAGCAGTTCTGCAATGCCATCGTGGCGCCATTGTTGCGAGAACCCAACTTGCTCATCACGTCGTATGCTGTGTTCCAAGGATTCACATAGTTTTCAGTAGACGCATAGCTGGCCATCTCGTTCACAATCTCCTCCACCTTATATTGCTGGAACACCGAACCTCCGACAATACAGAAGGCATCGATGAACTGTTTGCGGAACTTCTCATTCATCAGCAGATTCTTGAAGAGCGTCACCAGCTCAATCTGCTTGGTGATGCGCTTTCCCTCAATATTTTCATTGTTCGAATAGTTAAATCCGTGCAGGGTGTCAAATCTGTAATTCTCCTTATTGAAGAATTGGTTGAAGATGTCACCGGCACTCAAATTGAAGGAACCGTCAAGGTCAAAGAGCACAAAATGGAATTTGCCATCATTCTTGTCACGGAAACCCTTCGCGTTGTTTTGTGGCCAGTCCCAGTTGCCGATGTGGAGTTCCACTGCCATGTAGTTGATGAATTCATCAATCTCAAGCATCTTCTTGATCTCCTCATAGGTCTCCTCGTCATCCGCATTCTTGCTCAGCTCCATCAAGTGTTTGAAGCTCTCTTTCGTACCTTCCATCTGCACATAACCAGAGTCTGGACAAATTTCAAACTGATCCATCTCATCCGTGTCAATGCCATAGTTGGCATAGGCATAATGCTTATTGTTAGGCTCACGCATGTTGAGCACGGCATAATGAGAACCATTGATGAACACATGCACGGGTTGCCATGCCTGATAGTCCACATAGAGACCGCTGCGCGCCACCACCTGTTGGATAGCGGCATCCTTGATGCGGCAACTGCCATCGTTACCGCCATTGCGGATTTGCAGTGTCTTATTCTTGATGTAAGGTTTCTCGTCAAAGAATTGTGCCTGGAAGAAATTGTCCATGTCGTAGGTCTTTGTGGCCTTCAGTTTGAACGATTTAGGATTGGATGAACGAGTCCATCCACCACAGATGGAGAGGTCGCACTCCTGAGAAATAAGATACTCATTGTTATCCGTGATGAATTCAAACGAGACAGGTCTGTCCCAATCCATGTTCCAGTTGCAGTTGCTTGTCTGTCCATTACCGGGGCGCCCATTAGGACCCTTCTTGAACACGCCATATTCCTCAGAGTTGAGATTGTCCGACTTCGTCACCAAAGAGATGATGGGGAAGGGGTAGGTGCGGTCATTCTTGATGAATGAGCGTGTCACCACCTGTGAAGGCAGATATCCGCTTTGGAACACACGGAAGCGGTAGCATGTCGTCTTATTCACCGAGAAGATACCAGTCTTCGACACCTCTCCGTTCGTCTGTGTGGGTGCCGTTCCGTCAGTTGTGTATTTCAGCGTTGCCCCCTTCGGGAAACTTACACTCACCTGCAAAGTGCCGGAGAAGAGCTGTCCATCCTTGTCCACCACAGGAGCGTCAAGTTGTGCTGTGGCAAATCCTCCGTTGGCTTGGTTGGAAGCGCCTGGTGATGGGTTGCCCGTATAGCCCCATTCTGTACCGCCATCAGTCTTTCGTGCATACGAAGTTCGTGCAATGGAAGCGGGATACTCCTGCTGGGCAATGATTTTGGTGCCGTCAGAGATGATGATGACACCACCATCGCAATCCAGTTTGTCATCAATTTGGCGATAAGAAGCCTGTGTCCACACCTCATGGTGGTCAAAGTTCAACAGGGCATAACCCTTTGCTGGCAAAGCGCCATAATTGCTCAACAGATGGTTCTTCTTCAGGTTGTTCGGATTGTCGCTGATGTAGAGATTCCCCAAAGTGACGCTCTTGTCAGTTGGGTTGTACAGTTCCACCCAGCTGCCATAGTTGAACGAAGGGTCAAGATACACATCCACATTTGCCGCCATGATTTCGTTGATGATCAGGTTTTCCGCAGTAGGGCTCTCACGCTTCACAGTCACCCTGCATTGTGCCTTCTTGCCGCTGCCATCCTTCGCAGTCGCAAGGATGTAGCACACGCCAATGCCCACAGCAGTGATTTGTCCTTTGCTGTCCACAGTTGCTACGCTCTCTTTCGTGGAAGACCAGTTCACATTCCTGTAGGTGGCATTTTCAGGAGCCACATTGGCTGTCAGGTCATGCATCTCCGATTGGAACATTTCAACAGATGTTTCAGAGAGGGTGATGGATGTTACACTAATCAATGTGCCCCAATACTCCAGTTTCCAGTTGTCCAGACAAGTCCAGTCCCATTCCAGCACATTGTCTTTTCTGATACCGATTGTCAGCAAGCCATCATTCTCCACCTCACAATCCACATAGTTGTTGTAGTAACCCTTCTCAAACCAGTAGTGGGCAGCTTCCATGTTGTTGGGTATGTAGCGTGTTCCATCCTGCGTGTTTATTTCGCTGTATCCACCTCCCAGTGGACTTTCCAAAGCTGCTGACGAAGCAAAAGCGATGGGAGAGTCATAGTAGTTCTTGCTTGAGCGTGAATACAGTCGGGCATATTGGAAATCCTCCATGTTGCTTGCATGTGAATAGCTGTAGTCTTGTTGAGCAGAGCCACAGCGGAAGAAGGCATTCAAGCTCACACGATAAGTGCCGGCTTTCAGTCCTGCCACATTTTGGTAGGTGTTATAGCTCTTTTGGTAATGCTCTGCATTCTCCACGGGGTCGGCAGAACCAAATCCAGTTCCTTCCCATCCCGTTGTGAGGTCGTTGTTGTTGAATCTTGGGTTAATAATATGCGCGTCAGTCACGTCAATCCAAGTCTGCTGTGCAAAGCTGGCAAGCGATGCACAGGATAGCATAAAAGCAGTAAGTGTTAGTCTTATCATATTGGTGTTGTTAGTTTGTTCTATTCTTGTATTGAGGTTTCTTCCATACGTTGACACCCAGCAGGTATTTCAGAGTGCCATAGGTGTTGGTCAGACCGAACTTGTTCTGTCGGTAGTCATATGTGTGGGTTTCGAGAATCAGACCGCTGAACAATCTTGTGTTGTTCCAGAAGAGTGACATGCGCAGATTCAAGTCTGTTGAGACATTGTTCAGGATGGAATGTCCCATATCCTTTGCTTCTGTGATGTTTGACCTTCGATACCCGATGCTGGGGATGAACGAGATGGCAAAAAGCACATTGCGCCCCAACACCCAGTTGTAGTTATATCCAACGCTCACGCTGTAGTCATTGTAGTTCACCTTGTTGAACAACAGCGTTGAGTCGATGTCCTCCTTGATGTAGTCAGGCAGTTCCTCCTTGTCGAAGGTGATGCGCTGGTGGTTATATTGGAACCCTACACTCCAGCTGCCACAACTCTTTCTCTGCACCGCATTGGCTCCAAAAGCAGCAGGCCATGAGAAGTGGCGGTTGTTGAACATATACAAGACACTGACTCCATTGCATCTGGAATCCAAACCATGAAATGTCCTTTCCTTTCCCTTTGTCTCAATGCCGCTCACACTCCTGATTTCAGCACCCTTACCGGAATTGAACATATAGTATTCAGCAAAGAATTTCGCAGTGTGTATGACAAAAGTCTGTCTCAGAGACGTGCCGTTAGTCTTTCCTGCCTTAATGCCCAGGTCATTCAAGTTCCACACCGCACCATAACCGAAGATGCTGTAATAGACAAATCCTCCAAGAATGACAGAAGGGTCTGACTGAATCACCATCGTGTTGTTTGTCTGCGATGACCGCAAGAAATAGTAGTCATGCCAGTATGACACCTCCACCTGAGCCGTCAGGTTATACTTTTGAGGCGTGACATAGCTGGTGTCACATCCCATGAAGAAATTCTCCACACCCATCAAGAGACGCTGCGGCAAAGGAGGCCTTTTCTTCTGCTCAGTCACCACCACACTGTCCAGAGTCTGTTCATCAAATGTTTCACCCACCCCCAAAGAGTCCTGAGCATCAGCAGTCATGCATAGCGCCATCACAAACGCCACCACACACCTAATTCTTTTTTCTACCATACCCGTTACTCTATGCTCTAAACCCTAAACTCTCAACTCTCTAAATCTTCCCCAATATCCTGTCCATCACCCAATTCGTAGGCGTGGCACTCACTGAGTCACAGTCACAAATCTCCTCACCCTTCAAATGCTTCACCACCTTCTCAATCAATCCCATCTGCACGTGCGGAGGGTTGGGTACAATGATTTGTTCTTGCCCACGCTCAGTGTCCAGCACGATAGGTTCATAGTCAAACACCGAGAACACAATCTTACCCTTTGTACCCACAATCGAGATTCTGTCCCTTCGAGCCGATTCATGCGCCACGAAACACCACGACGCACTGCCCGTCAGACCATTGCCGAAACGGAAACATGCATTGAACGTGTCCTCCACCTTATACAGTCCCGCCATGTTCTGGCAGAAACCCTCAGCCTCCACAATCGGACCAAACCAATATTGCAGCAAGTCAATCTGATGCGACGCAAGGTCATAGAAATAACCGCCACCACCTGCCACTTCAGGTTGCAATCTCCATGGCATCTCCCTTCCGCTCTGATAGTCCAGTTCTCTCGGTGGCACAGCAAAACGAATCTGCACCGTCAACACATCCCCAATGTCTCCACTCATCACAATCTGCTTCGCCTTCTCGAAATAGGGCAGGTAGCGTCGGTAGAAAGCGACAAAGCAAGGAATTCCCGTCAGTTGGCTGATGCGGTTCACCCTCAGACAGTCCTCATAGCTTGCCGCCAATGGTTTCTCGATATAGGCAGGCTTTCCCGCCTTCATCGCCATGATGGCAAAGGTGGTGTGAGAGGATGGGGGAGTGGCGATGTACACGGCAGTCACATCAGGGTCGCTCACCAACGCTTGGGCATCAGCATAATACTTCCTGATGCCATGACGTTCTGCATAAGACTTGGCTTTAGCTTTGTCGCGACTCATCACCGCCACCACTTCGCTTCCTTCAATCTTACCGAATGCAGGACCGCTCTTCTTCTCCGTCACCTCACCGCAACCAATGAAGCCCCACTTGACTATCTTCTGATTTTCCATTATTTTGACGTGTAGATTGGTGCAAATCAATTCAAGTTGCAAAATTACGACAAAAAATCCAATCCGTCAAAAGAAAATCTCCAAAGCCCGCCCATTTTAAGTTTTCTTTTCTCCAACAATGGAAATTTTCAAATATTGCTACGCAATTTTGTCAAAAAAACATTCGTTTCATTCATGCTGTTTGTGCTTATCCCATCTTTCGCAAGTTTTAGTTTGTTGGAGTTAAAGGAGTTATGTCTTTACTTCTGATTTCTTTAGCGAAGCCCTTTATTTCTTCGGTTTTCTCTCTTCCATCTCGCAGTAGAGCTTGAAGAACTTATCGTTGATTTCATCGCGAATGCGACGGTATTCGTTCATCTTGAACTCGTAAGTGCCCTCAGTCACCTTGCTGGGGTCTTCGAAAGGCATGTGGATGCGGTGCTTCACGTTGCCACGGAAGATGGGGCAGGTCTTGTCGGCATTGTCGCACACAGTGATGACATAATCCCAATCTTCATCCATATACTCATCCACCTTACAAGGCTTGTGGCCGCTGATGTCGATGCCCATCTCGCGCATGACCAGCACCGCTTTGGGGTTGACACGAGGCTCAGCTTTGACTCCACCGGAATAGACAGCCAAGTCCTTGCCATACGACTCAAGCAAACCATGAGCCATCTGACTTCGGCAAGTGTTGCCTGTGCAAAGCACCAGCACCTTAATACCATGTTTCTGTGCATTCATTGTGCTTGCACCCATCATCAGGGCGAAACACACCAATAGAATTTTCTTGATTGTTTTCATTGTTTTCATTGTTCCTAAGTTTTACTCCACAAAGGTAGCAATAAAAAACAGCACATGATACACAGATGTCCTTCATCACGAAAACATCACGTGCCAAAACGAAATTAACCAATTAACCAATTAACTTTAACCTTTGCATTTAGCAAAAAAGGTTAAAGTTAATTGGTTAATTTTGTTTTTTCAAACTTTACCTTTCACTTTATCCGTTGGCTTCGCCGAAGATGCTCACGCTCGGCATAGTTCAAACAAGTTTGACTTCTGCACTCGCTCAACCGCATCTTTCAACTTTCAACTTTCAACTTTCCAAAAATCATCCCCTTTTTTCCATCTTGGAGAAGAGGCTGATGAGGAGGGAACCAAGTATGCCGGCACTGAGTGAACCGAGCAGAACGGCAATTTTGCCGGATGAACGGAGCATGTCGGTAGTGGTTGCGTCGAGTTCTCCGAAGGAGAGGGTGTCGACGAAGATGGCCATGGTGAAGCCAATGCCTCCAAGACAGGCAACAGCGAAAAGCATCTTCCATGAGGCTCCTTCGGGCATGGCGCCCACTTTGCACTTGATGGCAATGAAGGAGGCGAGGGTGATACCTATTGGCTTGCCTAAGAGCAATCCAAAGAAGATGCCCATGCCGACCATTCCGACTCCCTCGAGTGGAAGTGCCTGGAAGATGTTGAAGAAGCTGATGTCGGGGATGACCACTCCTGCGTTGGCAAGGGCGAAGATGGGCATGATGAGGAAGTTGACCCATGGGTTGAGCGCATGCTCAAGACGATAGGACATGCCGATGGAATTGTTGGTGATGTAGCTCATGCGACGCAAGCAATGGCGCTGTGGCCCATTGGGGAATGGAATGCCTTGTTCAAATTCGTCATCATCGAATTTAGCGATACGTGTGAGGTACTTGCGGTTGCTGCGGTTGAGGTAAGAGCGACTGAAACGGGCATCCATAGGAATCATGAATGCCATGACCACGCCCGACATGGTGGAGTGGATGCCTGAGTAGTAGAACAGGAACCACACGACAATGGCGGGAATGAGGTAGAACATCATGCGTTTCTCACCGAGCTTGTTCATGATGAGTATGCCTGCTATGAGCACGATGGCGATGAGAAGCAGGGGCAGATTGATGTCACCACCATAGAAGAGTGCCACAACGAGGATGGCTCCGAGGTCATCGGCAATGGCAAGGGCGGTGAGGAATATCTTGAGGGAGACGGGCACTTTGTTGCCAAGGATGGACATGATGCCAACGGCAAAGGCGATGTCGGTGGCAGTGGGGATACCCCAACCACCTGCCGTGGTGGTGCCTATGTTGAAGAGGGTGTAGAAGAGGGCAGGGATTGCCATTCCACCTGCTGCGGCAATGACGGGCAGGAGTGCTTTCTTCACGCTGGAGAGTTCACCGCAAATCACTTCACGCTTGATTTCAAGTCCCACCGTGAAGAAGAAGATGACCATGAGGATGTCGTTGATGAATTTCTCAACGGTCATGTCTTGCGGGAAACTGATGGTGAATGTCTCGTTGCTGATGGTCATGGAGAGGCTGGTCTCCAAAAACTCATGATAGAAGTGTGAGGTGGCGGGAAGGTTGGCAAGCAACATGGCGATGATGACACATACGAGCAATGTCACACCACTTGCCCAAGGCTGCTTCCTGAAGTTCGTCTGAGATATCTTCATGGAGTGTAGCCCCTTGTTCCAAGTGTAGAGGGGAATAAGTCTCATAAAACAATCTTTTTATCCTTTATCAATTAAAATGAATCTTCGAGTTCGCGCTATAACGTCTTTGAATTAGCAAAGTCTTTTGGTGTGATGCCTGTGACGCGTTTGAAGTATCTGCTGAAACTACTCACAGTGGGGAAGTGCAACGCCTCGCTGGTTTCTCCGAGTGTGTAGTGATGCACCAAAATCATTGCCTTCGCTTTCTGTATGACAGCTTCGTCTATCCATGCGGAGGCGTTTTTCTTGCTGTAGCTGGTGCAGACGAAAGATAGGTATTTGCTGGAAATGCCAAGACGCTCGGCATAATACTGCACGGTTCGCTGCTGAATGGCGTATTTGTTGAGCAGGGAAAGGAACTTGCAATAGACGTCGTATTGGCGAGAGCTACTGTCTCCTTCAAGGGGCAGCGGGTTATAGTTGTGGATGTTGATGTTCTTGATCATGAGCGCATTGAGCAAGGAACTGATGTACACGTTGCGGAACTCATAGTCAGGAGCTTGCAAATCCCGTTTGATGTCTTTGTAGATTTGAAGAACATCAGCGAGCTGCTGGGAGGAGAGGGGAGAGATGAAATGACGGAGGGAGAGGCGGGCATTGCTGTATGTGATGCCTGTCTCTTGATAAATCTGATTGGACACTTTGGGATAGGTGACAAACATGAAGTATTGGATGTCGGGATGACGGAAACGAATCTGGAGCGTGTTCTCAGGCATGATGGTCACGAACGTGTTCTTCCCGATGGTTTCTTCCTGCCCGTTGATGACGAGTTGGCATTCGCCGTCCGTTACATAAAGGGAAAGCCTCTGATATATCTTTGTGGATATGGCATTGCTGAGCTGCTCGAGGGGGTTGATGCCGTTGAATGTGTCGAACAGAAGCAGGTTGTCCTTGATGCCTGCTGAAGGAATGATGTCTTCCCGTGAGAATATATCGGTGTACTCGACGTAGTTCATATTGTTGGTCGGAAATTATTGGTTTGATGCAAAATTGATGGATTTGATGTTGTTGTGCTTCACGTAGGCAAGGGGGGACATGCCTGTGATGCGCTTGAAGTAACGCCCGAAGAAACTTTGGCTGGGGAAATTGTATTCCAGACTGATTTTCTTGATGTTGTACTCGTTGTTGTAGAGCGTCTGCTTGATGGCATAGATGATGTATTGGTCTATTGCCTGAGATGCTGTAAGCCCCGTGTATTTGTAGACGATGGTCGTCAGGTATTTGGGGGTGATGTGCAACTGTTCGGCATAGTACTGCACGGAACGCTCTTCCCTGTGCTTCATGTTGAGCGTGTTGATGAAGTCGCTGAAGAACTTGTATTGCCGTGAGTCTTTGACGTAATGGATGAATTTCTTCTCGTCAATCATGGAGAAGAGTTTGGCAACGTATGCTGAATAGTATGCACGCAGCACAATTTCCTTCATGGGATAGTTCTCTTGCTGATGTTCACGTTTGATGCGAAGATATGATTCCAACAGCGTTTCCGTTTCTTCTTGAGTGAAATGCATGTGATGGAATTTGAAGGCATTGTAGGTGAACTTGGGATGTATGTGTGTCCGCTTATAGATGTCTGCCATCAGGTGACTGCGAGTGAGGTAAGAGAAGAAAATGCAGCGGGACTCCTTGACCACCACGCTCATGCAAGGCATGACGGCAAGGTATTCGTTGGCTTTCACTTCAAGCTCGGTGCCTCCAATGATGATGTTGAGGGTGCCTCGCAACACAATGGTGACGTAGATGTATTCTGCATTGTAGACTTCTTTCCTGGCATGGATGACGGGATCACCTTTCTCGTCAAGATTGTCCATGATGGTGTATTTTCCTTCGAAGGAAGAGAAGAATGCATTTTGTGCATCGTCTCGAGTGATGAGATCTCCTTTCAGAATCATAATCAAATGCTGTGAACCTATAATTTAGGTTCTTAAGTTAAAAAATTATCAGTCAGTTATAAGATGAAGTATCTATTATTAAGTGATGTGTCAACTGTTTGCTGCACGCAGGATGAGCGTTGTGGCTCCTATGGTGATGATGGCTCCGTCTTCAAGGTTGATGCGGTCAACATCACGAAGGATGTCATTCATGTAGAATGTGCCAGTGTCGCTCGGAGCGTCGCGAAGGATGTATTGCAGTTTTCCTTGCTTGTTCTTTTTGACTGTGATGACACAGTGGAAGGTGTCTATGCTGGGGTCGCGTGTCTCGATGGGCTTGTTGATGTTGGTGCCCCGTACGTATCTCCCAAATTCATTTTCACCTAAATCTAATGGAATGACTTGCTTGAAGGCAAATCGGTTCTCCACCACAACTATGCTGCCATAGTCCTCATTGTAGGCATGCTCGTCGAGATTTTTCTCTTCATGCCTGTTGGAGAGTTTTGATTTTCCGATGCGGATGCCAAACTCCTTTTTGCAATGTTCACATACAAAGACAAGGGACTGGCCATCTGCGTATTTTGTTTCGTCGAAGACAATGTAGCTGTCGCATTTAGGACATCTGACTCTCTTCATGCCATCCTCCCTTCTTACAGTTCAAGTATCCAAGCCTCGGCAAATGCAGCATTCTCTTGACGAAGTTTGTTCAGTGCCTGTTGTGCTGCTGATTCGTCTGCATATTCAGAGTAGAGGACACGGCTTACTTTGCCGTTCTTCACATATCGTCCTTCGCTTAATCCTTCCTTGGCAAGATCTTTGATGAATTTCTCGGCATTGTCTTGGCTCACATAGGTGGCAAGAACAATGGCAAAACGAGTTTTTTCCACTTGAGCAGGATTTTCCTTGGCTTCGCTTGCCTTTGCTGGCTCAGCTTTGGCAGGAACGGGCTTAGCTGCCTCGTTCTTGACGGGAGCGGCAATTGGCTGAACGGTAGCTGGTTTGGCTGGCTTGACGGCAACCTTGTCCATTGTGGGGAAGGCTGCGACAATCGTGTCGGAATTGCCGTTCGGCTGATTCATGACCAAATAGGAGAAGCAGAAGAAGAGCAATACTGCTGCAGCGGCTGCAATGCCCATGTCCAACCAACGACGATTGAAGTGGATAATCACATCTCCACGTTTTGCTTTCTGTTCGGTGGGCTTTGGAGATGTTTCTTTTTCCTGCTTGGCGATGTGCATGGAAGCGGCGGCAGCCTGCAAGTTCCGCTCTATGTCTTTCTCCTTGATGACATGCTGGAGAGATTTCATCTCATAGGAATACAGCCCGTAGAGGGATGGAGTGAGTGCTCCTGTTTCGGGTGAGATGAAAGAAATGTTCTGATTGAGCCCTTTCTTGATGATACCGATGTTTTCCAACTCATACTCACCCTTCATCTCCAATTCGTTCATCATCTTCTCCAGGTCTTTTTCCATCTGGAGATTGGCAGCAGGGTAGGATGTGTCGTAGGCAGCCATGTAGGACTGTACCAACAAGCCATCGTTCACTTGAAGCTGCTGGTTGAACCCGATTGTGCGATAGGGAGGGAGAAAAAGACCTTCTTCTTCCCCTGTGTATCTGGCATCGGCGTGGTTGGTAATGAATCCACCCAAACCCGGCACAATCACACAGTCATGCTCGAGCAGCAATAATTCAATATGTCTTGCTATAGAAATCATGCCACAAAGATACAATGTATTTTTATAATATGCGCAATATTTACATATTTATTTTAAGAAAATTGTACGTTTTGTCCACAAACCCCAACATTTTGACTATAAAAAAGAGCCACATGATTTTCATGTGACTCCCATTTCTCTTGTTATGTGTTCTTTATTTTGCAGGAGTCTGTGTGCCGGTGGCAGGGAAGGTAGGAACATTCTCTGCGTCGGTTGACTGAGCTGGAGCTGTGATGTTGATTGGTGCTTCTTCCACTGTGTTTCTGGTCACGAATGCTGCAGAAACAATGCTGAGCACTACCATCGCAATAGCCAAACCCCATGTGGCTTTCTCAAGGAAGTCTGTTGTCTTGCGAACACCCATGATCTGGTTTGAAGAGGCGAAGCTGGATGCAAGACCACCGCCTTTAGATTCCTGAATAAGAACGATTCCGCACATCAAAAGTGATGCGAGAATGATAAGTACAATGATTAGTGGGTACATTTTTGTTATTTGATTTTTTGTTTATTTATCTTGTTTTTGCTTCAATATCTGAGGGGAAAAATCACTTGTTTTCTTTCAAGAGCACCTCCAGCAGATAAATTTGCGCTGCAAAGTTAGAACTTTTTTTTGGATTATTCAAAGAAATCTTGCGTAATATTTCCAAAGCCTGTTGATATCTGCCTTGTTTTATGTAGATATTGACCATGCTTTCGGTATAAATCTCTTCATCTTCCGCTGAAAATTCCGGAGACTCGAATTCTTCGTCATCCATCTCGGAGATGTCCATGCGCTGTTTCCCTTTTGTCTCCTCAATGAAACTGTCAATGAGGTCGGCACCTTTGAGTTTGGGAGCTTCGCCACTGGCATCGTTTGATGTGCCAAGTGTCTGTGAATCCTGTTGCATGAGATAGGAGGCGTAATCATTGGTCAGATCAATCAATGACGGGGTTTCACGTTGTGGACCATGGTCATCATCTGTTTCAATGCCTCCTTCCTGCAGGAAGCGGTCAATCAGCGAAATGGTTCTTTCGCTCTCACCTTCAGTCTCGATGTCGAGGGTGTCGCTGTGGGTGGGAAGGGTGTAGTTGATGCCTTCCGTCAAGGTGAATAGAGCTGTACGGTCTGGAACGAACGAGCTTGCCTTTCTCAGTTCTGCACCAAAATCTTGTGAGTGGAGTCTGTACAGATTGGATATATAGAGCAGTCGTGCCACCTGAAAGAATGGGTATCGTTCAACCAAAGCTTTCAGTTCTGGCAGTGTTTCGGCATTTAATTTTGAAGGGTCTTCCAATAACTCTCTTATATTCATTGTCTTCTTTAAGTGAATAGGTTTTAGTGGCTGATTACCAATCTGCTACTGTGGTATTAAATATCTGGTCAACGATGTCGTCTATCATCTGCTGAACTAATTCTTCCTGCACTGCCGACAATTGTTTGGATGAGTCGTATTCAGTTGTTGCGCTGAATCGTTGTTCGAAATCCTTTTCATGATTCTTGGTGTTGACAAAGCGCACATTCACCACAATTTTCAACTGCACCTGCGTGGAGTATCCATCTGAACCCACACTCTTGTTCGTCTGACTGTATTCAACGATTTCGCCTGACAGTTGCAGGTCACCGTCACGCTTCAAGACTTTCAGCTTGGTCTTTTGAGCATAAGCGTCACTGATGCTGTTGTAGAACATCGACTCCATCGGGCTCCACACATAGTTGGCACGAATGGGAAACTTGTCGAGGCTGATGCTCTTGGTCTTAGTGTAGTCAATGCTTGTGCCCGTGAACTTGTAGCTCACGCTGCAAGCTACCAATACACTCACAAGCAGCAGTGTCAAACTTGATATGGTGATGTGTCTTCTCATCTCTTCTGATTTGTCATCTTTGCACTTTTCAATGCCTGGTTTTCTAAATCTCCAATCCGTAGTCTTTTATTTTTCTATATAATGTGCGTTCGGAGATGTCAAGCTCCTGAGCCGTCTTCTTGCGGTTGCCGTTGTTGCGTTTCAGCGAGTCGATGATGTTTTTCTTCATCAGCTCCTTGTTCGACATGGGGGTTTCCTCAATCGTCTCAATGTCTTCCACGTCCTGTATGCTGTGGCTGGAGTAGGGCATATTGCTTTGCGGCTGATACCGTTGTTTATTGACGATGTAGGGTTGCAGTTCCTCTGCCTCCTCGTTGTAAAGCCCATAATGCCCTTGTGGTACATTCTGCATGTTGTCCATGTTGTTGTGTACCAATTCTTTCAAATCTTTCACCTCCTTGCCAATGCTTGACAGCAGTTGGAACAACAAGTCACGTTCTTTCTCGTAGCTGTGTGTTTCAGGGGTGTGCATTTCTCTGTTGGCACCATGCAACACCAAACTGGTTTCTCCCAGTGAATCGTCTGTCACACCATAACTCATCAGAATTTGAGGAGTGATTTCACGTTCCTGGCTGATGATGCTGATTTGCTCCACCAAATTGCGTAACTGACGAATGTTGCCCGGCCACTTGTATTTCAAAAGAAGCATGCGTGCCTCTTCTGTCAGGCGTACAGGCTCTATGCGGTATTTCTCGGAGATGTCGTAGGCGAATTTTCTGAATAACAGTTCAATGTCGCGTCCTCTTTCTCTCAATGGAGGCATGCTGATGGGAATCGTGTTCAGACGATAATACAGGTCTTCGCGGAACTTTCCCTCCCTGATGGCTTTCTGCATGTTCACATTTGTTGCTGCCACAATCCTCACGTTGGTCTTTATCACTTCGCTTTCACCCACACGGATGTATTCACCTGTCTCCAACACCCGCAGCAGACGTGCTTGTGTGGCAAGTGGAAGTTCACCCACTTCATCCAAGAAGAGTGTTCCGTTGTTTGCCACGCTAAAATAGCCCTCACGGTCATCCAGTGCTCCTGTGAAGGAGCCTTTCTTGTGTCCAAACAGCTCGGAATCTATTGTGCCTTCCGGAAGTGAACCACAGTTGATGGCGAAATACTTGTTGTGCTTTCGCGTGGAATTATCGTGAATCACCTTCGGCAACACTTCCTTACCCACACCGCTTTCACCATATATCAGCACCGATAACTCCGTCGGTGCCACTTGAATGGCTATGTCGATGCTGCGGTTCAAACCATCGTAGTTGCCTACAATGCCATATCGTTGCTTGATTTGTTGTATAGCTTTCTCGTCCATGGTGGTCAAAACACAAAATCGTGACAAAATTACACAAATTCCCTCAACTAACAATGAAATTTTGTCAGTTTTTGAGGGAATCAGGAGTTTTTGTGCAAACTTTTGCCTTCCTTGCGAGTTTATGCAACGAGTGAAGGATTATTTATCTGGCATAGCTGCAACGTCACGTCTTTTCAGAAGGTCATTCTTGTTTCTCAGTTGCAGCATCGCTTTTCTCTGTCTCAGGAGCAGCCATTCTGAAAGAGATGGGGAGTGAATATCTTACGCGTACAGGCTTGCCGTCTTTTTTCCCAGGTGTCCATTTGGGCATCGACTTGACCACTCGCGCCGCTTCTTCATCTAAAGCGGGATGTATGGATTTCATCACTTTCACTTCATCGATGCTACCATCTTTGTTGACAATGAAACTGACGATCACTCGGCCCTGCGCATTATCCTTCTGTGCCTCCTCTGGATATTGCATGTTTTGTGAGAGCCATGTCATGAGTGCTTGCTGTCCGCCTTCGAACTCGGCTTGTACATCGGGGGCTTCCTCAACAGGTTCCATTTGTCGTGGTGGGAAAGGAAATTGTGGCTGTTCTTCTTTCTTCACTTCCAATTTGATGATGTCCTTATAGACTTTTGCCCAATACTCTGCCTTCTGTTCGTCTTTGGGCACACCTGCTCCTTGGTGATAAATGGAGGCAAGGTTGAATTGTGCATCTTTCAGCCCTTGGTTTGCTGCCTTCTCAAACCATTCCACTGCCTTGCTGATGTCTTGTGGCACCACTTTACCCTCCACGTAGAATGTGCCGATGTTGTATTGTGCACCGGCATGTCCGTTTTCTGCTGCTTTTTCATAGGCGGCAAATGCCTTGTCAAACTTCTGTGCCTCGAGCAATTCATTGCCTTTTTGGTAATTCTTTTCTGCTTCAGCAGCCTTCTGCTGTGCTTGACGTCTCGCCATCTGCCCGAAGTTGCCGAAACCACCAGGGAATTGTGCTGACATGTGCATTGTCAGCATCATGGCTACTGCCATTAGGAGCCATCTGTTCTTTGCCATTTCTTTGTTTGATTTTGTTAGATTAGTAAATAAAGTGATTGATGTCGCAAAGTTACGAATAAATTCCTGAAACAAACAAGGATTTGGGAAACTTTCTTGGAAAGATTTTGTGGTTTGCAGAAAATGTCGTTACTTTGCAAGAGGTTTTTGTAACAACTATTTAATACTTTTACGAATATGAAGAAATTGGCTTTGTATGCACTGGGACTTTGTGTGTCCCTGATGCTTATGAATTGTAAGGGACAGGCTTCTGGCGACAACTCGGAAGGTGATGTTGCGGGCGACTCTGTACAGACGGGGAATATCCTGAATGTGGGAGAGCCTTCGGCGCAGAAGTTCGTGAGAGTCGTGAAGGAGAACATTGAGATTTTCCGATATGCTGATCCCGAGAGTCCTTGGCTTGTAACATGGATGGAAGACCTTGAGTCGGACATGGCCGTCATTGTGGATAAGTGGTCGAATGAAGATGTGCCTGACGGTTACAGCTGTAATGAAAGCTTTGCTTATGCAGGTCAGGTGTTTGCTGTGCTTGGCGAGGAAGGTGACTACTACAAGGTGAGCATCTATAACAAAAATTGTGACATGGAGTATGGTTTTGTGAAGAAGGATGATGTGGAGGATGTGGAACCACTAACTGCGACAGCGGAATCTCTGGAGGAATTTGACTTCGAGTTTGAGGGAATTGACATGAAAATCTTCAAAGAAGGAAAATATAAGGGACTTGTGCTGCGTGTGTTACAAGATGAACTGGATGGTATTACATTGGAAGTGGGCGTGCTGATGAATGGTTGTTTGGCATTCCCGGAACTGAACCGTGGAGAAATTTTTTGTGACCCGAATGTGAAGGAGTTGACTTTCATGGAAAAGGCGAAAGAAGGCGAATTGCAATACTATTTCAAATATCCGAAGTCAATGGCACGTTGGCCTGAACAGGATTTGATGGAAGGATTTGATTTTGACAAGTTGACGGATGAGCAGATAGGGAAGATTGTGCAGGATATGCTGGAACGGAAGTCGGAATATGTGAAGTATGACTATTTGATTCCAGAAACCGAAGGTGGTCTCTTGTCTTTCTGGATGAAGAACAAATAAGAATGTTTAACCAAATACAATTATAAAATATGAGAAAAATCGTATTGCTAATGGTAGCAATGACAATGGCAGCTGTGACGCTCTCGGCAAAAGAGAAAAAACAGCAGTATGTGGCAACGTGGACTACTGCCATTCAGAAAGTGGAACCTCACAATTTGGCTCCTGCTCCATATCTGTCGGGTAATTCATTAAGGCAGATTGTGGAGGTGTCTTTCGGTGGTAAAGAAGTGGCGCTGAAGTTGTCCAATGAGTTCAATACGGAAGAAACAGAGATTCTGGGTGTGGAACTGGCTGAAGCGGATTCACAGGGTGCTACTTCTGATATTATTGATTCATCTACTCCTTTGTTCTTCAATGGCAAAAGAAGCGTGACCATGAAACCTGGAGAAGTGATTGTGTCTGACCTTGTACCATTCAAGATGACACCTCGCATGAACGTAGCCATCACCATTCATTTTGGTAAGGCTTCGCAGACAGATGTGACGGGACACCCAGGCTCTCGCACCAGCTCTTACATTGCCAAGGGCGACACGAAGGATTTCAAGGGTGCTGTGGAAACTGCCCACTGGTACTATATCAACAGTTTGTTGGTGGCAGTTCCGAAAGGGCAGTATGGCGCTATTGCCGCTATTGGTAATTCCATCACAGACGGTAGAGGTACTACCACCAATGGACAGAACCGTTGGACAGATGTACTTTCAGAACGTCTTTTGCAGAACAAGAAGACCAAGAAATTGAGTGTGCTGAATTTGGGACTTGGTGGCAATTGCGTGCTTCGTGGAGGATTAGGTCCTACTGCAAACAGCCGATTCGATCGTGATGTGTTGATGCAGGAAGGTGTGAAGTATGCCATTGTGTTTGAAGGTGTCAATGATTTGGGCGGTTCTCGCGATGGTGAAGCGACTGCCAAGCAATTGATTGAGTCATTCCAGGCGATGATTAAGAAAGCGCATGAGAAAGGCATCAAAATTTTTGGTGGTACCATCATGCCATTCAAGGGTAATAATTATTATAATGAATCACGCGAGAAAGGTCGCCAGATGGTGAACGAGTGGATTCGCACCTCTGGTGAATATGATGGCGTCATTGATTTTGATGCTGCCACAAGAGACCCCGAACAGCCTGACCGTCTTAATCCTGCTTTCCTTTTCGAGAATGACTGGCTGCACCCAAATGCTATTGGTTATCAGAAGATGGGTGAATCGATTGATCTCAACCTTTTCACACGATAGACAAAACTTCCACAGAAAAAAAGAGAGGCATTTCCTGCATGGGGATGCCTCTCTTTTTTTGAATCGTTTTTAATGTTGCAAAGTGTTCAGCCTCTCAGATAGGGGTTGTACATCTTTTCTCTTCCTATCGTGGTGGAAGGGCCATGTCCACTGAACACTTTCGTCTCGTCAGGTAGGTTTGCCAACTTTCTGAGGCTCAGCATGAGCCATTCGTAATTGCCGCCTTCCAAATCGGTGCGTCCGCAACTGCCACAGAAGAGGGTGTCGCCTGAGAAGAGAACGTGGTCTTTCTCGGAATGGAAACAGATGCAACCATGGGTGTGTCCTGGAGTGGTGAGCACTTTGAGGGTGGTTTCGCCAAACTTCACTTCGCTTCCATCGAGCAAAGATGTACCAAGTGGGGGAAGAGGAGGGTGGGGAATGCCAACACCAATAACGGAACGAATCTGCTCATCCATGTTCTCATAGATGTGCAGGTCTTCGTAATTTGCTTCTGGACATAACCCCAAATCGCGATGCGCGAAAGTGTTGCCCCATACGTGATCGAAATGCAGGTGTGTGTTCAACAAATGTTTCACTTGCAAGTCATTGTTGGCAATGTATTTCTTGATGTCAGCCCATTCATACTCGTCAGCACATCCACAATCAATGATGACTGCTTCTTTTGTCTCATCACTTGCCACATAGCAATTCTCACCCAATGGGTTCACCTCAAATGTCTTGATTGTCATAGATAATTATAAGTTATGGATTAAAGTTTGAGTTTGGCAAGAAACTTTACACTTTACATACCACGTGCACCACTTTCTTTGTCTTGAAATACTCTTCTTCGAAAAAGTCACTCAGTTCCCATACAGTCGCAATATTTTTCATCGAGGCAATTTCACCAGCCAGTTCTCCTCCCTTCAAGGCAATGATACCATTGGGAAAAGCATTGTGCTGTTCCTTCTTGATGTTCTTCTTAGCCACTTTCATCAAGTCTGTCATCGGCATGACGGCACGAGTCACCACGAAGTCGTACTTCTCTTTGATTTCTTCTGCTCTTGCATGACTGAACTTCACATTTTTCAATCCGATAGCTGTTGCTACTTCATTGGCTACTTTGACTTTCTTCCCTATGCTGTCAACGAGATGAAACTGCACGTTAGGGTAGAGTATTGCCAATGGAATGCCCGGGAAACCACCACCTGTTCCAAGGTCCATGATGGTGGTGCCATCTTTGAAGTTCACCACTTTGGCGATGCCTAACGAGTGCAGTACATGATGCTCGTATAGGTTTTGAATGTCCTTACGCGAAATCACATTGATTTTTGCGTTCCAATCATTATAAAGAGCCTCAAGTTGAGTAAACTGCTCAACCTGAAGCTCTGTGAGATGGGGAAAATACTTTTGAATGATTGTCGTCATTATAATTTGATACAATCTTGCAATTGCAAATGATTTATTATCAATTCGTAAATGTCATTACTGGTGTTGTGGACGCAGCAAATCGTTCACCGTCTTCACGGGATTGAATGTGCCGAGTGACACCTCCACGAAGATGGTGTTCCAGTCGCTCATCGCACCATTCCAAAGACCAGGTAATTCGAGTGCCTTGAGCTCTTTACCATCCTTGCTCTTGCTGGAGATAAATCCTGTTTGTGCGTCAACGTACTGGGTCAAGTTGAACTTGTTACCCTTGTAGTCTTTCACTGCACATACCAAATCAACAGGATTGAAGTGCGTTCCATTTTGGAACATCTGCAGGTATTCGGCATTGTTCTTGTCAATCTGGCTGCTCTCCAGAATTTGCAAACTGATGGTGCCATCCTGATTGTATGCCAAGAATGGGCCACCGCCTGGCTCGCCCACATTCTTCACCATACCGCACACACGCATAGGACGATTCAGCTTCTTCTTCAGATAGATGGCGAGTTCTGCATCTTCCAAGTCTTTCAACTCAGGATTACGGCAACAAAGCTCGTCACGCAGGAAACGGATGATTTCCTCTAATTGTGCATGAGTGTATTTTCCGCTGTCCAGCAGTTCGAGATACTGGAACGCTTTCTTTTGCTTGCACACCAACACACCAGCAATCAATTTCTTGTACTCAACTGTCTCTGCTTTCATACGGTCAGGTACTACGTTGTCAATGTTTTTGATGAAGATTACATCTGCATCTAAGTCGTTCAAGTTCTCAATCAGTGCGCCATGACCGCCTGGACGGAAAAGAATCTTGCCGTCCTTTCCACGGAATGGCGTGTTGTCAGGATTGGCAGCCACGGTGTCAGTGCTTGCCTTCTGCTCTGAGAAACTCACCGAATACTTCACGCCAAACTTCTTTTCGTATTTAGGAGCAACCTTTGCAACAAGAGCCTCAAACAATGGGCGATGTTCAGGGCTAACGGTGAAGTGGACGTTTACATGACCATTCTTGCCACCAGCATAAAGCGCACCTTCCACCAGATGTTCTTCTACGGGAGTGCGTGCTCCATCCTCGTATTTATGGAATTTCAGCAGACCTTTAGGTAACTTGCCATACGAAAGTCCTTCCTCGCCCAGCAGAGTCGCAATCGCTGTCTTCACACTGTTGTCACCGCCATTCTTGCTGATGGCTGCTTGCAAGTCATCGATGAAGGCGAATTTGTCAATATTGTTTTCAAACTTCTGGATGAAGTCTGTCTTTTCCTCATTGTCGAGATATTCAAAAAGATTCTTGAACATACGGCTTGCTGCACCTGATGCAGGTACGAACTTGAGCACCTTTCCTGACCCTTCCAGGTATGCATCCCAAGCTGATAGATAGTCCTTCTTCTCAGTTTCCGACGGAATAGTGATTCCATTGCCTGGCGATGCAGCTCCTGCCAATCTAAGCCATGGGAATCCAGTCTTGAAACAATTCAACTGTGCGTTCAGTTTCTCTTCCGAAATACCTTTCTTCTCGAGAAAGGCTTTGTCTTCTTGTGTGAGCATGTTTATTAAGGTTTTTGGTTGTTATATGAAAATTTTGCCAAAGATACAACTTTTCCTTCAAACAGCAATGATTGTCATGCCAAAAAAGATACAGGAGCTGAACATTTCGACATGAATGATTATAAAAACAAAAATGGTGAGGAAAAATCCCCACCATCGTATCTAAAGGAGTAATGGCTTATTTCACCAACACTGTCTTGCCCTTCACCACATAGATGCCAGGCTCAAGACCTTCAACACTGTCTGCCACTTTCACGCCGGAGAGGTTGAACACTTCCACCTTCTCGTTTGCATTGACAACAGACTTGATGCTTGTCGCTTCTTTGTCTCCGATGTGTACGGTCTTCAACATCTTGGAACTACCGTTTTCCATCTTCACATAACAGCGGGTGGCATAGAAACCGTTAGTTGTCTCGCTGGCATTGACAAACGCTGCTTCGCTGTTGTCCTTTGCGAGAATGCCGTACAAACCTTGTGGCTCTGTTTGCTGCTGAGCAGCTGCCATTGTGACTTTTTCACCTGTTCCTTCTGCTGTGAACACCACAGATGCAATGCCATTGACGATAAGCGCATTCTCTGTGGTGAATTGTTTAGTGCCGTTTTCACCTGTGTAATAGAGGATGTAAGGTGTGTTTGCCTTGATTCCCTCTTTCTTGCAGTCTTGGAAGTTGAGTTTTACATCCACGCCGTCGTTCTCGACACCAACGAGTTTCTCCAATTTGCAGTCGCTTCCGAATACGTCATTGACTTGGTCTTCCGACATGGCAAAAGGGAGTGAGATGGTGTTCCATCCCTGAAAAAGATAACGGCTGACAGACACGTTCAAGGTCTGCCCGTCATACTTTGCGAGGTCAGTTCCTTTGTAAGTGCTCAGTGTCAATGTCTTCTGAGCTGATGCGCTGATGCAACCGAGTGCAAAAGCAGCCAAGAGTAATAGTTTCTTCATACGCTTTTTTGAGTTTTGGTGTGAATAATTTGTGTTATTTGATTTCTTTCTTCTGTGAATATGTGTTCACGTATAATGTCCATGTAATGGTATTTCTGTGGCAAAATTAGGGAAAATGTTTCTAATGAGCAATGTTTTTTGCTGAAAATGTTATAACTTTGCAGTCAAATAGTAAAAAAAGGACATCAAATTATGGCTGCACGACTTAGATTCAAGGTGGTGGATGAGGCGTTCAAACGTGCTCCTGTATATGTGGAGCAACCCAAGGAACGTCCGAGTGAATATTTCGGTAAGTATGTCTTTGACAGACAGAAAATGTGCAAGTATCTGCCATCGGAAGTGTATGAGAAGATGTGTGATGTGATAGATAATGGCGCACCGTTTGACCGCACCATTGCAGATGCAGTGGCTCAAGGCATAAAGACCTGGGCAATAGAGAATGGTGTGACACACTACACGCACTGGTTCCAACCTCTCACAGAAGGTACGGCGCAGAAGCATGATGGCTTTGTGGAGCATGACGGAAAGGGTGGAATGGTGGAAGAGTTTGAAGGAAAGTTGCTTGTGCAGCAGGAACCGGATGCCAGTTCTTTCCCATCAGGCGGAATTCGTTCCACTTTCGAGGCTCGTGGCTATTCAGCATGGGACCCTACATCACCCGTGTTCATCATTGGCGATACGCTCTTGATTCCTACCATCTTCATTTCCTATACAGGAGAAGCACTTGATTACAAGGTGCCACTTAAGAAAGCGCTCCATGCAGTTGATAAGGCTGCTACTGCTGTGGCTCAATACTTCTATCCTGACGTGAAGAAGGTGATTTCCAACCTTGGTTGGGAACAGGAGTATTTCCTCGTGGATGAGTCGCTCTTTGCAGCTCGTCCTGACCTTGTGATGACGGGGCGCACCCTGATGGGGCATGACTCTGCAAAGAATCAGCAGATGGATGACCATTACTTTGGTTCCATTCCTGCTCGTGTGGAGGAGTTCATGAAAGACATCGAGATTCAGGCGTTGCAACTTGGAATTCCTTGTAAGACACGTCACAACGAAGTGGCACCTAACCAGTTTGAACTGGCTCCTATTTTTGAAGAAACAAACCTTGCGATTGACCACAACATGCTGATGATGGCCATCATGAAGCGTGTGGCTCGAAAACATGGTTTCCGCTGCTTGCTGCATGAAAAACCCTTCAAGGGTGTGAACGGTTCGGGAAAGCATGAGAACTGGTCACTTGCCACTGATACGGGCATTCTGCTTCATGCACCAGGTAAGACTACGATGGACAACCTTCGTTTCGTCACCTTCATTGTCGAAACACTCAAGGCTGTCTATGACCATAACGGACTGCTCAAAGCATCCATCATGAGTGCCACCAACGCTCATCGTTTGGGTGCGAATGAGGCTCCTCCTGCCATTATTTCCTCTTTCCTCGGAAAGACAGTCACCGATTTGCTTGAACATGTAGAGAAAGCAGAAGACAACAACCTTTCTGTGGCAGGGAAAAAGGCATTCAAGATAGACCTTCCTTCCATTCCGGAATTGCTGATTGACAACACTGACCGCAACCGTACATCTCCATTTGCCTTCACTGGCAACCGTTTTGAGTTCCGTGCTGTCGGTTCTGAAGCCAACTGTGCCTCAGCGATGCTGATGCTCAATGCAGCTGTTGCAGAAGCGCTCATCAATTTCAAAGCGCGAGTGGATGCCTTGATAGAAAAAGGTGAGGTGAAGGAAAAAGCCATCTTGAAAGTGGTGCGTGAGGACATCAAACATGTGAAGCCTATTGTGTTCAATGGTAATGGCTACAGCGAGGAATGGAAAGCTGAGGCAGCTAAACGTGGGTTGGATTGTGAGACATCTGCACCATTGGTTTTCGACAACTATCTGAAAGACGCTTCTGTCAAGATGTTTGAGAAGACACATGTGATGACTCGTTTTGAATTGGAGGCACGCAACGAAATCAAATGGGAAACATACACCAAGAAGATACAGATAGAATCACGTATTTTCGGTGACCTATGTCTCAATCATATTATTCCTGTGGTGACGCGCTACCAATCTGTGCTGATTGATAATGTTCACAAGGTTCGTGACATCTTCCCTGCAGATAAGACACAAAAGATTTCCAAGGAGAACATGCACCTCATTGAGCAGATTTCCGAACATGAAAGCTTCATCGTTGAGAATGTGGAGAAAATGGTTGAGGCTCGCAAAGTGGCGAATCGCATAGAGTTAGAACGTGAGAAAGCCATTGCTTATCACGACACCGTGGCTCCACTTCTGGAGGAGATACGCTACCATGTGGACAAGCTTGAAACCATCGTCGATGATGAGGCATGGCCATTGCCAAAATATCGGGAATTGTTGTTCATCAGATAACAGAAATCTTTTATTTTCTTTAATGGAGTTAAGGAGTTAAGGAGTTAAGGAGTTAAAGCCTAAGTATCGGCTTAACTACTGACTACTTAACTACTTTGGAAACCTGAAGTTGACAAAAAAGAGGGTGTGTCAAAATAGGCACATCCTCTTTTTTCTTTTTTGCATTGGGGCTTTCCGATAGATATTTCGTTATGCAGCAATTTTCATGATTTCTGTCTTGTAATGCCTCTGTAAGTCCTCAATCAGCATATACGAGGGC
>JAILDV010000043.1 GCA_024688885.1 Bacteroidaceae bacterium
AAGGTGATGATGAGCGACAAGGAGGCAGAAGCCTTGATGTCGCTGAAAGCAGCCCGAGGTGAACTGCTCCTGATTAAGAATGCTCTTCATGGCACTACCCAGGAACAGCGTAAGAAGTACTTCCGCAACGAGCAGTTCATGCGCCAGTGGATGGAAGGTGTAAACAGCCTTATCCGCAGGTTAGTAGAAATAGAAAGTATGTTCAAAAGATAAAGGTATGATAGCAAAAGCAAAGTCTATATCGCATGGCTCAGCCATGACGAACTATGCCACCAAGCATAATCGTGCAGACATAGTGCTGACACGTAACCTTGGCGAGGGGCTTACTCCTCTCGCCATGTGGGGAGCGATGGAAACCATCCACCAGAAGTATGAACCGAAATTCAGGCGCAAGCCCGTCACCAAGCCGACCCTTCGGATGGAGGTTTCCCCATCCCTTGAAGAAACAAAGGGATGGACACTCAATGACTGGTACGACTATGCGATTCGGTTTCTTGAAGAGTTCAAGAAAGAAGTCCAAGCCAAAGAGGGAAAGAAGCGAGAAAAGGGCAAGTTCAATCTGCACAGAGCGCAGATTTTTGCCTGTCTTCACTTTGATGCGAAGTCTGGCATTCCTCATCTTCACATCCTCATCAACCGCATTGACCTTGACGGGAACCTGATGAATGACTCCTTCATTGGCGATAGTGCAGTCAAGGCTGCCCATGCCATCAATATTGACCGTGGATGGGAGTTGCCCGAGGATATTCACAAAGCTCATGAGAAGGAGATAACGGAAGTTTGTTATAACATTCTTCGTGGAATGCCAAGCTATGACTGGAACGATTACAAGCACAATCTTGAAAATCGTGGCTATACAGTTCATGAGCAACGTGACAAGCAAGGAGTCCTGCATGGATATACAATACTTCGTGGTAACTCCCGTTTCAAGTCATCCACGTTGGGCAAAGGTCGTAACCTAACCATTCCTAAACTTGAAGCCACATGGAAGAAGCTTCATCCTGTAGCTCCAAGCGTTGATAAGCCCAGTAATACTATTGGCACCACTCAGACTACAGAACGAAAGTCGTTCACAGAACACAACTCTGCACATCAGAGCGTCGCCCAATCCAAGTCAGAAGCGCCATCTGTCTTCAGGAAAATATTGTCTGTTGATGGAAAGAATTATTCCATCGCAATGCCAGTAGATGCTTACAAGGCTATGAAGGAGACCATCGAATCACCTGACGAATTTGTGCCTATTGAAAACGTCTTGAATGTGGCTATGCTACTATTCATGAACTACGTTGATGCTGCCACAACCGTTTCTGAATCTTGTGGTGGCGGTGGTTCCACTTCATCAAATTGGGGCAAGGACGATGATGAGGATGAGCGAGAGAGGGCTCAACGCTGTGCCCAACACGCCAATTGGCTATGCAAACCAATTAGAAAATATAAAGGTCCACACCGTTAAATACATTAGAGATATGTCCAAGTATAGTAATCTTGTCGAAGAAATCGACAAACAGGAAGAGGTCAAGGAACAAAAGGCTAACCTTGACAATGAGCTTCAACTTCTTAAGCAAGCCATAAGCAACTTGCACGATAGTATCCTAAAAGTTGAGAAGGCTCGCAAAGACGGAACAGATATGGTGATTGCGATGAAAGCTGCCACCGATAGCATGGATATGGCTGTTTTCGCATTCTGCCGTGCCGTTACCCGGGCCGAGGCTACAGTCTTAAAGGTTGAAATGACCGATGAATGCTTAACCACCATCCGATCTGCAAGAGAAAAACTGATTCAGGCTGAGACCGATCTACTTGCTAGCCATAGAAGGTTGCAGCTACAAGAATTTCGCAATCAGAACGAAGAAATCATGTCTTTCATAAAGTCTTGTCAAGGAGTGTTCCTGGCGTCCAAGGTATTCTGGTGGTGGGCAGGCATCTCGTATGCCACCTCACTATATTCGCTCTGGTGTCTATTGCAAATGACCCTTCAGTGGTTGAAGTACTGATTGAGTTTTGTCTGAATCAGAAATATGCAAAAATGTGAGACGTGTCTCACATTTTCACTGTATGTACATTTCGATTGTCGCAATTCGTTGAAACTACCATCGAAAATTGCGATGGTAGTTTTATTCTTTGTCAAGTACTTCCCAGTGTCCACTATAGCCACTACCGACATAACGGATATGTGGCATTTTGGCAAGGTGGCGCTTGATGGTGGCTGTTCCTTTATTACTCATTTTGGCCAGTTCATCTGTAGTTATTTGAGGATTCAATCTAATTTGATTTTCTATCCATTTATCAAGATTACCGCCTTGAGTATCACTTTGGGTATCATCTTGAGTATCACCTTGGGTATCATCTTGAGTGTCACCCTTTGTAGGTCTCTTAAATGTCACCACAACAAAGCCTCCATTGACAGTCCATGTTGGTGCAGCAACACCTCTCTTTTGGCAAGCCTCCATAATGCGTTTTACACCAGAGCCCCAGTTCTCAATATAGGTTGTACTATATAGAACATTAGCTATAAGCGGATTGTATGGATATGAGATATGCGGCTGAAGAATATTCTCTGGTGTAATCTGTGGAGGCAGAATGCCAGGATTCTCAATTTCGATGCGGTCGTCATAGATGGCAATGCCTATGGTCAGGTTATAT
>JAILDV010000005.1 GCA_024688885.1 Bacteroidaceae bacterium
CAGATAGTTTCGTCCATACAAAAGCAAAGTACATTTATTGCTGTTGGTATGGCCCATCTTATACCAACTAAACATGATAAAGGCATTCTGCAAAGATTGAAAGACTTGGGATATACTGTAACGCCATATAAAAATGAATAAAACATGGCTATGACTGGATGTTGAAATTCTGCGCAACTCATATGTGCGCCAAGAGAGGGGAAAAGCACACAAACGGGGTTCTCGTGTGTCTTTTGAGGCTTTTTAGAGGAGGAATTTGATACATTTTTTAATCTGTAACTCAACTTTCGGAAGTTGATATGATGAAGGCAAAAAACCTAGCCCCTCGTACTGAAAAACGGATTCTCTCGCTATAAAATTTTCCTTTTCCCCTTGTTTCTTCTATGTTGCTAAGTTGGAAACTTATGTTGCTAACTCAGAAACTTGTGTTGCTAATTTAGCAACATAGATGCTTTCGGGCACAAAAGTACAAAAACTGCCGACACAACAGAAAATCTGAAGTGAAATGATGAATAACTCTACTTCCGGAACTTAAATCAATAACCTGCCTCTGCTGAGAAGCGTGGGTTATTGAAAAACAAGAGGACTGACATTGCTGCCAGTCCTCTTTGTCTTCAAGTGATGATTGTGGTATTCTTTACATCTTTGCCATTGCCTGTTCGAGGTCAGCGATGATGTCCTCGGCATTCTCGATGCCCACAGAGAGGCGCACGAGGTCGGGTGCCACACCTGCTTCACGCAGTTGTTCGTCGGAGAGCTGACGGTGGGTGTGGCTGGCTGGGTGCAACACACAAGTGCGAGCATCTGCCACGTGGGTGACGATGCTGATGAAGTCGAGGTTGTCCATGAACTTGATGGCTTCTTCACGGCTTCCCTTCAAACCGAAGGCAATGACGCCGCAAGAACCATTAGGCAGGTACTTCTGACCTAATTCGTAGTATTTATTGCTGGGCAGACCGCAGTAGTTCACCCAACCCACCTTCGGGTTCTTCTCCAGCCACTCTGCCACCTTCTGGGCATTGGCACAATGCTGACGCATACGGAGATGGAGGGTTTCCAATCCGAGATTAAGAAGGAAGGAGTTCTGAGGAGCAGGGATGGAACCAAGGTCGCGCATCAGCTGAGCCACAAGCTTGGTCATGTAAGCCATCTTGCCAAACGCCTTCGTATAAGTTAAGCCGTGATAACTCTCATCGGGCGTGGTCAAACCAGGGAACTTGTCAGCGTAAGCATCCCAATCGAAGTTGCCACTATCCACCACACAGCCACCGACCTGAGTCGCATGACCATCCATATACTTCGTCGTCGAGTGCGTCACGATGTCGCATCCCCACTCGAAAGGACGGCAGTTGATAGGCGTCGCAAACGTATTGTCCACAATCAGTGGCACCCCATGCTTGTGAGCCATCTTGGCAAAACGCTCAATGTCGAACACGTTGCCGCCAGGGTTACTGATGGTCTCGCCAAAGAAGCACTTCGTGTTAGGACGGAACTCCTTCTCGATGCGCTCGTCATCCCAGTCGGGGTCGATGAACGTACACTCGATGCCGAGCTTCTTCATTGTCACACCAAACAAATTGTACGTGCCGCCATAGATGCTGTTCGACGTAATGAAGTGATCGCCAGCCTGACAGATATTGAACACCGCATAGAAATTCGCAGCCTGTCCGCTCGAAGTCAGCATCGCACCCACACCACCTTCCAGGGCAGCAATCTTCTTTGCCACCTGATCGTTCGTGGGATTCGCCAGACGAGTATAAAAATATCCTGCATCCTTCAAATCGAACAGACGAGCCATCTGCTCACTCGTTTCATACTTGAACGTCGTACTCTGATAGATGGGCAGCTGCTGAGGCTCGCCCTTCGTTGGTTTCCATCCGCCATGAATGCAGATGGTCTCAAGATTCTTCTTACTCATATTGTTAGTTTTAGTTTTTTGTCATGCAAAGGTACGACAAAAAAACGCACCGTGCAAATGCTCGATGCGTTTTTCTTATAGATAATCGTTTACTCTGCACATCTGTTCATCTCCTTTTCATTTTTTCTTTTTTTCTTTGTCTATTCCAATCCTTTTCCGTAATTTTGCCACCGCATTCTGCCACAAGGGAAAAACATATTTTTCCTGACAACATTTAAGAAGCGTACTATTATATATAATCTACATCATCATTATGAATTCAGATTTAAAAAGATTTATAGCATTTGCTCTCCTTGTGTCTCCTTTGATATTGGCTATCTTATTTGGAATATTTGGAAACTATTTCATTTTCATTGTCTTTTTGTTAATCATTATAGGTGTGTGCGTTTATTATGCTTATAATTTCATTAAAGGTGATGTAAAAAAGAAACGTGCTATATTACAGTTAATCAATCTCGATCTTTCAGAAAAGAAATATCACGAATCAAGAGATAAAGAAATAGAAAGAAATGTGATTTCTTTTTTGATTAATGCAATAAAAGTTTCCTCAGATACTAGTATGATATCCCTCGATTGGGGAGAAAGATGGAACGTAGATCATTGGCATCTTGTTGATGGCATGAGAATCTATCTAGAAGAATTGGATCAGAGGGAACCCACTTTCAAAGCCTATATTTACCCAGAAGAACCAAGCGTAGAGGAAATGAACAACGCAAGACCCATATCTATTGAATACAAAGACAATATACCCTCAATTAAGTATAATTATAAACATGACCAGAGATATTATCAATACGACATATATCGTGCATTTGCTAAAGAAATCGTTGACAGGCATTTAATCTCGCGAGAATTAGAAAGCATTTTTGAAGGCCCAATCCCTGAACATTATGATTTGACTCCGAATTGGGAGCATCGAATGAATGGTGATTATTATGTAAAACCTTTAGAAAGTAAAAGAAAAGCCCAAGAAAATGAATGGAAGGAGAAACGTGACCTTTATAAGAGCTTTTGGGAGGACCCTCTGGATTTCAACTATGAAGGGAACTGGCTAAAGGATAAAGAGTTTTCTCGGGTGTTTGCAACCAAATTATGGGAAAGATATAGTCAGCCCTTACCTGTGGAATTCTATGACGGATGGGAAACAAATAAAGTAAGAACATTGAATGGTTTTCATACTCGGAAGGAGCAATTAACACTAAATCGGCTCAAACACTTTCACGTTTGAGCCGATTCTTATGTGAGGCGATTATCATCAACCTATTCCGATTCACAGTCGTCACCTACTTTCAGCGTGTCTATTAAACAATATGGTGCACCGAACACAAGTCCGACGCACCATATTTATATTAGAATATATTTTTACAGATTAAACGATTCCCTAAGCCTTCATAGCTTTAGCAACCTTCATGAAGCCTGCAACGTTAGCACCCTTCACGTCTCCTTTCCATCGGCTGGCAATTAATTCTGACCACCCATCATCTTCAGGTAACTACTAATATCCTTTCGCGGTTTCATGTATTTTTCTCTTTAGAATGCTTCTGTCATCAAATCCTTCCGACCAATCAAAAGCATTCCATTTTAATCCTATTTTATGAACGTTCCACCCAATTCTCTATCTCAATGCCTGAGATACGTTCAAAATGTTCAGTGTTTTCTGTCACCATCACATAGCCATGATGTACGGCAGAGGAGCCAATAAGCATGTCGAACTCTTCTATCAGCTGACCTGCACGACGAAGATTTGCTTTAATCTCCGCATAGGTTGGGAGAGAATCAAAAATGGGCACAATTGACAAGTTCTCCCTAATGATATCAACTTCATGGAGATGTTTCTCTGATTTACTATATGCCGCCCCATACAATAGTTCAGCAATAGTAATCTCACTAATATAGCAGTTCTTACGTCCAACCTGTTGTATCTTCTCCTTAATGCCATATTTCCCTTGTAGGAAGAAGATACAGATGTTCGTATCAAGCAGATACTTTCTCTTATTCATCTTCCTCAAAATAGGCAAGTTTCCGTTCATAACCTGTGGACTGACGTCCTATGCGGATGGCTTCAAGCATCTTATCACCGATAGGATCGTCTTTCCACGCACCAGCTACACTATAAAACAGTTCATCCTTCTCTTTCTCAGTCAGTTTTTTCTTTGACTTGACCACAGGAGCCGCTTTCTCCTCTGCCATCACCTCCTCATAGAGATGGTCGGCGAGCCAACGTTTGTTGCTCGTCGAAAGTGACATCGAATGAAGGAAGTTTAGCACCGTGTTCATTGAAATTGTCAGATTCATAACTTTACATCTATATAATTACGCCCCAAAGGTAGTGATAAATCGGGAGAATAAAGAATTATCAGAGTTTTTTTTACATTTCATCGGAAAATATTAAGGAGCATCATTCCCAAACTTCCTTTTTCCTCATTACATTGAAGCAATTCGAGCCTCGCCATCAACAAAAAACTTAAGCATTCTATTTGCAACTATAGAAAAAAGAAAAAGGTGCACCGAACAGAGTCCGATGCACCATCTTTATATCAGAATCTATTGTTCCGAATTATACGATGCCCTGAGCCATCATAGCCTTCGCAACTTTCATGAAGCCTGCAACGTTAGCACCCTTCACGTAGTTCACGTAGCCGTCAGCCTCTGTGCCGTACTTCACGCAGTTCTCGTGGATGTTCTCCATGATCCAGAGGAGCTTAGCGTCAACTTCCTCAGAAGTCCAAGACAGACGCTCTGAGTTCTGAGACATCTCAAGACCTGATACAGATACACCACCTGCGTTAGAAGCCTTACCTGGAGAGTAAAGGATCTTAGCCTCCTGGAATACGCGGATAGCACCTGGAGTAGATGGCATGTTAGCACCTTCAGCCACAGCGATAACGCCATTAGCAACAAGTGCCTTAGCTGCCTCTTCGTTCAACTCGTTCTGAGTAGCGCATGGGAGAGCAATCTGAGCGCCCTTCTCAAACCAAGGCTTTGCACCGTCACCAACATACTTAGCAGTTGGATACTTGTCAACATATTCCTTGATACGACCACGGTAAACGTTCTTCAGCTCCATGATGTAGTCGAGCTTCTCACGAGTGATACCGTCTGGATCGTAGATGTAACCGTTAGAGTCAGACATGGTCATTGGGATACCACCAAGCTGGAGCACCTTCTCAGCAGCATACTGAGCCACGTTACCTGCACCAGAGATGAGAACCTTCTTACCCTTCACCTCGTCGCCCTTAGTCTTCAACATAGCGCGGAGGAAGTAAACTGTACCATAACCAGTAGCCTCAGGACGGATGAGTGAACCACCGAACTCAAGACCCTTACCAGTGAGCACACCACTGTACTCGCGAGTGAGCTTCTTGTACATGCCGAACATGTAACCTACCTCACGGCCACCTACGCCGATGTCACCTGCTGGAACGTCGATGTCTGGACCAATGTGGCGACCCAACTCAAGCATGAAAGCCTGGCAGAAACGCATCACCTCAGCGTTGCTCTTGCCACGTGGAGAGAAGTCTGAACCACCCTTACCACCACCCATTGGGAGTGTAGTGAGTGAGTTCTTGAAAGTCTGCTCGAATGCGAGGAACTTCAGGATACCGAGGTTCACAGAGCTGTGGAAACGGATACCACCCTTGTAGGGGCCAATGGCATTGTTGTGCTGGATGCGGTAACCCATGTTGGTCTGAATCTGACCCTTGTCATCCATCCAAGTAACGCGGAACTGATATACGCGATCTGGAATGCAGAGACGCTCGATCAAGTTCACCTTGTCGAACTCTGGGTGCTTGTTGTACTCTTCCTCGATTGTGCCGAGAACTTCTTCTACTGCCTGATGATACTCAGGTTCATTTGGAAAGCGACGCTTAAGGTCTTCCAATACTTTTTTTGCGTCCATGTGTAATGGTTTTAAAATGTTATTGGTATATAAGTTGAATTTCTTTTGCTTTATTCTGCCCGTAGAACATGCCTGAAAACAGGCGTTCGGTGTCTGCGTTTTATGATTTCGGCTGCAAAGTTAGACTTTTTCCACAAAACTTGCAAAAAATCTAACAAAAAAACATCTTTTTATAAGAAAAAGTTTCAAAATTACTCTAAAACGACTATCTTTGTGGAAAAATTACAGCAAGAAAACAACTCTTTACACCAAAACTATCACATCTTGAATACAAACGAAAAAATAAAAGCGTTACGAGGTCTGATGAAGCGAGAAGGCATCCATGCCTTCATCACCCCCAGCACCGACCCACATGCCGGCGAGTATGTGCCTGAACGCTGGAAAGTACGCCAATGGATCAGTGGCTTCACAGGTTCGGCTGGTACTGCGGTGGTGACACTTGACAAAGCAGCTCTCTGGACAGATTCGCGCTATTTCATCCAAGCTACAGAACAACTGGCGGACACGGAATATGTGTTGATGAAAGAAAAGATTGAAGGCACACCCTCCATCACCGAGTGGCTGGGCGACGTTCTTCCAGAAGGGAGTGTGGTGGCTGTCGATGGATGGGTGAACACCACCTCCGAAGTGGAAAGTCTGACAGATGAGTTGAAAGTTTACGGCCTCACACTCCGCACAAACCTTGACCCTTATGCGGAAATTTGGGAAGACCGCCCTGCCCTTCCTCAGAGTAAAGCCTTCATTCAGGGACTGGAATATGCTGGCGAAAGTGCAGCATCAAAGATTCAGCGCATCCGAGAGAAAATAGGACAGAACGCCATTGTGGTATCCAGTCTTGAAGAAGTGGCTTGGACGCTCAACTTGCGCGCCGACGATGTGCTCTACACGCCTTTTGTGCTTGGTTATGTGCTCATCACCCCTACTGACGTCTATTTATATATATGTAAAGAAAAAGTCACACCCGAAGTAGCTGACTACCTGAAAGGTCAGGGAGTCGCCTTACGTGAGTACAGCGACATCATCTCCGACCTCCAAAGCCTTCACCTACCCGTGTGGGTACAACCGGAGAAGACAAACTACACGGTCTATTCCGCCATCCAAAGCCCCATACGAAAGGACAGCCCCGTGGAGCAGATGCTCATTTTCAAGAACGAGGTGGAAATCAAGGGATTCCGCAATGCGATGGAGAAGGATGGTGTGGCGATGGTGAAATGGATGAAGTGGACACTGGAAAACGTGCCCAAAGGTGGACAGACAGAACTTTCCCTCTCAGAGAAATTGGAGGAATTTCGCGCCGAGCAACCCCTCTTCAAGAGCATCAGTTTCGAGAGCATCATGGGCTATGCGCATCATGGTGCCATCGTCCACTACGCCCCCACTCCCGAGACCGACATTCCAGTCCTGCCAGAAGGGCTACTCCTCATTGACTCTGGCGGACAGTATCTCGACGGCACCACCGATATCACACGCACCATTCCATTGGGACCTCTCACCAAGGAAATGCGACGTGACTACACCCTCGTGCTCAAAGGATGGATTCGCCTCGGCTCAGCCGTATTCCCCAAGGGCACTTGCGGTACCCAACTCGATGTCCTTGCCCGTGCAGCCATGTGGAAATACGGCATCAACTATCTGCACGGCACAGGTCATGGAGTCGGTCAGTTCATGTCAGTCCATGAAGCCATCGACTTGCATCAGTTCCGCATGCAATGGCGCCCCACCCCCTTACTGCCCGGCATGACCATCACCGATGAACCCGGCATCTACATCGAAGGCAGTCATGGCGTACGACATGAGGACACGCTCCTCGTTGTTCCAGCCACCGATGGCATCACCTTCGGTCCCTACTACACCTTCGAGCACCTGACGCTCTGCCCCATCCTCACCTCTCCCATCCTCGTAGAGATGCTCACAGAAGAGGAACGCACCTGGTTCAACTCCTACCAACAAACGGTCTATGACCGCCTTGCTCCCCGTCTTGACGAAGAGCACCAGGCTTGGCTCAAAGAAGTAACAAAACCTTTGTAAAATGAAAAGTGAAAAATGAAAAATTTGCTACCGCATGAGCATGCCAACTATTGACCAACTGCTGCGGTAGCAAATTTTTCACTTTTCATTTTTCACTTTTCGCTTCTTTTTCGTACCTTTGTCCCAATAAAAAACATTTACACATGATTGAATACATCCGAGGCATCCTCGACGAACTCACCCCCGCCCAAGCCACCATCGAAGCGCATGGTGTTGGCTATCTTCTCAACATCAGTCTGAACACCTACACCGCCCTGCAAGGGAAGAGTGAGGCAAGACTCTTTGTCTATGAGTCCATCCGCGAAGACGCATGGACACTCTTCGGCTTTGCCACCAAACAAGAACGTGAACTCTTCCTCATGCTCATCAGCGTTAGTGGTGTCGGAGGCAACACGGCTCGCACTATGCTCAGCAGCTTCACCACTGCCGAACTGGCAGGCCTCATCATGGACGGCAATGAGCGGATGCTCAAAACCATCAAGGGATTGGGCGCCAAGACTGCCCAACGCATTATCGTCGAACTGCGCGACAAGGTCGTTTCCCTCGGCATTGCAGCATCCCCCACATCAGGAAGCAACGACGCCACACCTTCTCTCAACAGCGAGGTCTACAACGAAGCCTGCGAGGCACTCAAGATGCTCGGCTTCCCACCTGCACCTGTTGCCAAGACCGTCAAGGCTATACTCAAGGACGAGCCTGCTGCCCCTGTCGAGAAGGTCATCAAAATGGCTCTCAAGATGCTGTAAAATTCATCAACACAGACTCCCTACACATACACACAACCGTGAAGAAAATCATCTTTTTACTCATCATGGCACTTCATGTGTTGAGTGCCTATAGCCAAGACTCCATTCCTGCCAGAAAAAAGGTGGCAGTTGTGCTGAGTGGTGGTGGAGCTAAAGGCATGGCACATATTGGTGCCCTGAAAGTAATTGAGCGCGCTGGCATCCCCGTCGATATCGTCACAGGAACCAGCATGGGCAGTATTGTGGGTGGACTCTATGCCATTGGTTACAATGCCAACATCCTCGACTCATTGGTTCGCACCATCGATTGGGACTATACCCTTTCCGACAAGGAAGACATGAGTCAGCAAAGCCTGCGTGACCGTGAGAAGCAGAACACCTATTTCCTTTCACGCGGCTTCACTTTGGGTAAGCGAAATAGTAACGACGGCGGTCTCATCAAGGGAAAGAATCTGACGCAGCTGTTCCAAAAGCTATGCCTTGGCTATACCGACTCCCTCGATTTCAACAAGCTTCCCATCCCTTTCGCTTGTGTGGCGACTGACATCATCGACAATACAGAATACGACTTCCATTCAGGACGCCTCCCACAAGCCATGCGAGCATCCATGGCCATTCCTGCCGCATTCTCGCCGGTCCGTATTGGTAACAAAGTGCTGGTTGACGGTGGTTTGCGCAACAACTACCCTACAGACATCGCACGTGAAATGGGTGCAGACATCATCATTGGCGTGACTGTTCAGGGTGCTCCGAAAGCCAGCGATGAGTTGGGGCACACCATCAGCATCCTCAGTCAAATCATCGATGTCAACTGCAAGAACAAATACGACGAGAATCTTGCCATTACCGATATACCTATCCGCGTGGACACAGAAGGTTACAATGCTGCCAGTTTTAACGACAACGCTATCAACGAGCTTATCCACCGAGGCGAGCAAGAAGCATTAAAACATTGGGACGAACTCATTGCACTCAAACAACGGATTGGCATTGAAGAAGACTACCAGCCTACTATTCACTACCCCAAAAGCACATCAGCACTCACCGAGAAAATCAAAGTCAATGCATTTGCCTTTGAGAACGTCACACCTCACGATGAGCACTTCATTCGTTCCAAATTTCACCTTAGCAGCTACGACAGCATCGATTCACGCCAAGAAGAAAAAATTGCCACCTCCATGCGCGTTGACCTTTTCTATCAAACCGTCGACACGCGCTCTATTCCCGATGGCGATGGTTACACGCTCGTTTTCACGGCAGGCAACAAAAAAACCAGTCAAGTGAACCTGGGAGCACGCTTCGACACAGAGGAAATGGTTGCCCTCCAAATCAATGCTGACTATCCACTACACATGGCCATTCCCATCGATGCAGACTTGACCATCCGCTTGGGTAAACGCACCATGGCTAAAGGGGAACTCACCTTTCATCCTCGTAGTTTCACACGTCCAAGCCTCTCATACATCTTCCGCCACAACGACATGGATATTCATGAAGAAGGTGAACGCGACCATAGTTTTGAATACAACCATCATCAAGGCAATTTAACCCCCATCAACTTCAATATTCGCAATTTCAACCTGCAAGCTAACATACGATGGGATTATTTCCACTTTCTGGGCAACATACTCACCACAGGAGACACACCTGTCAAATTAGACAACAACCACTATCTGAGTTATCGAGCGCTTATCCACTACAACTCTGAAAACAACTGGTATTTCCCCACGATTGGCTCACGGTTAAAGATGGAATACGCCTATACAACAGACAACTTCGCCCAGATAGACGGGAAGGCTGGCATGAGTGACATCAATGCCAATTGGCGGACATCCATCCCTTTCAGCAAGCGATTGACGCTGCAACCCATGCTTTACGGCAGATGCCTTTTCGGAGCCAACATCCCCGTCATCTATGGCAACACTATCGGAGGTGAATGGTTCGGACATTATATAGAGCAACAAATGCCTTTTGCCGGCATCGGAAACCTTGAATACACCGACTTGCATTTCATCGCTCTGCAACTGCAGGCACAACAGCGCATAGCCACCAACAATTACATCCTTCTTTGTCTGGCTGCAGCGCAACATGCAGATGAGTTCAAGGACATTCTCCAACAGCAGACCATGCTCGGAGCCCAACTCGCCTATTACTACAACACCCTCTTCGGTCCCCTCGGTGCCACTTTGGGATACTCAGGGAAAACTAAGCAACTAAACTTCTACATTAACCTCGGATTCGAATTCTGAACAACTGCGACTTGATGGTTCGCCTTGCATTTTTCTTCCTTATAAATACAATAATATAGGGAATCTTACGTTCTTATAATAGAATATGTAAGAATGAGGGCATGGCACCTCAAAATATAGACGTTGCATCTTGAAGCGGATTCTTCGAAATATATTATATATCTTACTGGTTATGACGAGCATAAGTGCTATTGCAGAAGTAAGCAATAGCCATATATTCTCGTCATGGGATGTTGTATCCGAAAAAAACATTGTTTCCGACCAAGAAATGACGGCAGGTGACACCGTCAAGGTGAAGAAGACCGATTATCCTCTGGACATACACTCCGAAGAGTTTTCTTTGGACTTGCAAGACCCTGAGAATCTCAAGCCAGACACTGCTGTATATGATGAAAAATCAGGTTATTACAAGGTTGGCACAAAGCTTGGCGATGATTTTTTAAGCCAACCATGGATGATGACTCCACAGGAATACATGAAATGGTCGGAACAGAGGGCGTTCCGTAATTATTTCAAGGTGAGGAACGACTCGCTATTCCACACGAAGGGGAAGGAAAAGTTCGACTTCACGAACATGCACTTCGATTTGGGACCGGCAGAAAAGATTTTTGGTCCTGGAGGTGTACAAATCAACACACGTGGTGATGCGGAACTGAAATTTGGCTACAACTACAAGTTCATTGACAACCCTTCATTGGCAGAACGTGCTCGCGTGACCAAAGCATTCGACTTTGACGAGAAAATCAACATCAACGTGGATGCGAAGGTGGGAAGCCAAATGGGCTTCAATATCAGGTATGCTACAGATGCCACCTTTGAATTTGACAAGAAAAACTTGAAATTAGCTTACGAAGGGAAAGAGGACGACATCGTAAAGTTACTGGAGGGCGGTTATGTGGACTTTCCCACGAATTCCAGCCTTATCAGGGGTTCACAGATGCTGTTCGGTATCAGAACGGACTTACAGTTCGGACGCCTGAGGCTGCAAGCCGTGGCGAGCCAGAAGAAGACGCAATCGACCACCGTAGGCAGCCGTGGAGGCAACCAATTAAACACGTACGAAATCCAGGCATACGACTATGACGAAAACCGTCACTTCTTCCTTGCTCACTATTTCCACGACACATATGACAAGGCTTGTTCCACCCTGCCAAACATCACCAGCGGCGTGACCATCAACCGTCTGGAGGTATGGGTGACTAATACGGGTGGACAAACGACAAACACACGCAACATTATAGGTCTGGTGGATTTAGCAGAGGGTGTGAAAATCGGCAATCCGACATGGGCAGGTTCACGCCTCAATCTGCCAAGTAACGAGAGCAACAAACTGTATGCAAACATGGTGGGCTCTTACAACGATGCACGCAACATGGATCAGACGAGCACAGTGCTCGACCCCGTTATGGTGGGTGGTATCGAGTATGAGAAGGTGGAGAATGCACGCCTGCTTTCCTCCTCAGAATATACACTGAACCAGCATCTGGGCTACATCAGTCTGAAGAACACACTTCAGCCCAACCAGGTATTGGCTGTGGCATACGAATACACATATAATGGACAAACCTATCAAGTGGGTGAGTTTTCTGCCGACCAAAAGGACAATGATAAGGCGCTATTTGTAAAATTGCTGAAAAACACGTCAGGCTCGCCCAGAATTGCCAACTGGGACTTGATGATGAAAAACGTGTACAATCTGAAGGCGATGTCGGTGCAACGAGAGAAGTTCAAAATGGACATCAAATACCTCAGCGACACGACGGGTGTGAGCCTCAGCTACATTCCTGAAGAGCCTTTCAAGCAGACCACTTTGCTGAAGATGATGAACCTTGACCGTCTGGACGATAACCAAAAGACAAACCCCAACGGCAGGTTCGACTATATCGAGGGTTACACCATCCAGGCACAGACAGGTCGTGTCATCTTCCCCGTTGTGGAGCCTTTCGGCGACTGGTTGCGACAGAAGATGGGTGATGATGCCCTTGCCGACAAGTATTGCTACGACGAACTCTACGACTCCACCAAGACAGTGGCAAAACAGATTGCCGAGAAAAACAAATTCACGCTGACGGGCGAATACAAAGCCAGCAGTGGCAGCGAAATCCAGATTGGAAGCACAGGAGTCGCCCCCGGCTCTGTAAAGGTAACAGCTGGCGGTGTGACGCTTACCGAAGGGACTGACTACAGCGTGGACTATTACAATGGCGTGGTTAAAATCCTCAACCAAAGCATCATCGATGCAGGCACCAATGTAAGTGTCAGCGTGGAGAACATGGACAGTTACTCGTTCATGCGCAAAACCATGCTGGGTTTGAACTGGGACTATGATTTCTCCAAGAACTTCAACATCGGTGGTACATTCATGAGGGTAAAAGAGAAACCACTCACCTCAAAAGTGACAATGGGTAGTGAGCCTCTGAACAACACGATGTGGGGTGTGCACATGAACTGGAAGCAGAACTCGCAGTGGCTCACCAATATGCTTGACAAACTACCGCTGCTCAACCTCAGCGCTCCATCCAGCATATCCTTTACGGGCGAATATGCACAACTGCAAGCTGGTACATCGAAAGACACTCAAGGCAATGCCTCGTACTTGGACGAGTTCGAGCACACCAAGCAGCCACACAGTGTAAGCAACCCGAAGGAATGGGTGCTTGCCTCCACCCCTTCGCACCGCGAATACGGCAAACTGACCAACGACGTGAAGAATGGCTACAACCGTGCCCGATTGGCATGGTACAACATCGATGCACTCTTCACACGCCGCTCTTCATCCATGACTCCAGCACACATCAAAAGCGACCTCGACCAACTTTCCAATCATTATGTGCGTGAGGTCTATGTGCGTGAGGTCTATCCCAACCGCGACACCAATTCGGGCGAGAGTAACACGCTGGACATCCTGAACTTGGCATACTACCCCAGCGAACGTGGTCCCTACAACCTTGACACTGACGTGGATCAGAATGCTCATCTGAATGATCCCCAAAAGCGATGGGGTGGTATGATGAGAAAAATTGACATCAGCGATTTTGAAGCGAGCAACATCCAGTACATTGAATTCTGGATGCTCGACCCATTCATCTACACTAAGGACGACAACCGCTATGGCGGCGATCTCTACTTTGACTTGGGCGACATCAGCGAGGATGTACTGAAAGACGGCAAGAAGGGTTACGAGAGCGGTATGCCTGTCAATAACGCCTCCACCTATGTAGAGACTTTGTGGGGACGCGTGCCCAGTGAGAAATCAGTGGTCTATTCCTTCTCCAATGAAAGCGGTGCCCGCCCCAAGCAGGATATCGGTCTGAATGGATTGTCAGACGTGGATGAGCGTTCTTACGGAATCTATGCAGACTACCTCAACGCCATGAAAGGCAAAGTAAGCGCCGCTGCTTACGACTCCATATTCGAAGACCCTGCTGGTGACGACTATCACTACTTCCGCGGCAGCGACTTCGATGCCCAACGCACGTCCATCCTCAACCGCTATAAATACATCAACTCGCCTGAAGGAAACTCACCCAACAGCAGCGGGTCTGGCGAACGATATTCCACTGCCTACAAGAGCAGCCCTGATGCCGAAGATGTGAACTCCGACTACACGATGAACGAGTACGAGAACTTCTACGAGTATCACGTCAGTCTCCGTCCACAGGACATGGTGGTAGGAAGGAACTTCATCGTGGACTCCCGAGAAACCAGTGTCGGACTCCGAAACGGCAACAAAGAGAATGCCACTTGGTACCAGTTCCGTATTCCCGTGGAGGAATTTGACGCCAAGGAGGGAACCATCAACGATTTCTCCAGCATCCGCTTCATGCGTATGTACATGACTGGGTTTGAAGAGCCCATCGTGGTGCGTCTTGCCAACCTTGACTTGGTAGAAGGTGAATGGCGTACATACACACAAGCCCTCTACACGGATAACAAGCCCAGCGTGAGCGGAACCATCGTACCTTCTGCCGTCAATATTGAGGAAAACAACGACAAGAAACCTGTCAACTATGTACTTCCTCCTGGCATCACACGTGTGCTCGACCCCTCGCAACCACAACTCTCGCAAGAGAATGAGCAAGCATTAGCCCTCACAGTTCAGAACTTGGCTTCAGGTGATGCACGTGCCGTGTACAAGACCATGAACATGGACTTCCGCAATTACAAGCACCTACAGATGTTTGTCCATGCCAATGCAATGGAGGGTGATACCGAACTGCAAGACAACCAAATGAGCATCTTCGTCCGCATGGGCAGCGACTACAAGAGTAATTATTACGAATATGAAATTCCTCTAAAACTGACACCAGCGGGACACTACGACACCTACACAGCACAGGGTTGTAAGGCTGTGTGGCCAGAAGAGAACATGCTCGACATCGACTTCACCACCTTCACTGACCTCAAACATGAACGCAATAAGGCGAAAGCCAATGGTTCAGCCAGCTATACGCAAATCTACTATGCCTATGACAAGAATCGTCCCAACAACAAAGTGAGTGTCATAGGCAACCCCTCATTGGGAGAGGTAAAAACAATGATGATTGGTGTGCGCAACAATGGTCGCCGCACGGGCAACGTGGAGGTATGGGTGAACGAACTCCGTATGCAAGACTACAGCAACGAAGGTGGTTGGGCAGCACAAGGAAACCTAAACGTGCAGATGTCAGACCTCGGTTCCGTCAACGTAACTGGTCATGTGGAGACAGCTGGGTTTGGTGGGTTAGAAGAAAACGTGAACCAACGACGCAACGACAATCTTTATGAGTGGAGCGTCACCACCCAATTCGAATTAGGCAAGTTCTTCCCTGAAAAATGGAAGATGAACCTGCCTCTCTACTATTCTTACTCTTGGCAGAAACTGTCACCCAAATATAATCCATTCGATACGGATATGCTATTGAAGGATGCTCTCGATGAATGTGAGACCAAGGCGGCACGCGACTCACTCAGCAATCTCACCGAAACCATTGTTAAGAACAAAAACCTATCGCTCAGCAACTGGAGATCGAACGTACAAAGTCGCAACCCCATGCCTTACGACCCTGCCAACTTCACGTTCAGTTACAGCTATAGCCAACGTTACAAGACAGGCGAGACAACTGTCTATGAAAATGACGAGAATTGGCGCCTCAACCTTGGATATAACTATGCGCCGAAATACAAACCGCTGGAACCATTCAAGAACTTGAAAGGAAAGTCCAAGTGGCTCGACATTCTCAAGGCACAGAACCTGCAATGGCTACCACAAAGCCTTGCATTCAACACCGACCTCACACGCAGTTACTATGAGTTTCAGGAGCGCGACATCGATGCCGGCACCAAGATGCCCGTCATCTTCTCCGATCAGATTCTATGGAACCGCGACCTGACCGTAAAATGGGACATCTTCAAGGCACTCAAGATGTCGTGGACATCCTCCACCCATGCTGAGATAGAGGAGCCACATGTGATTGTGAACAAGCACCTCTACCCCGATGAATATGCCATATGGAAAGACTCCGTGAAACGAAGCCTTGCCTCCTTCGGGCGTCCACTCACTTACCGCAGCACATTCAACGGGTCCTATCAAGTACCTATCAACAAGATTCCCATCTTCGATTGGATTACCGCCGACGGTACCTATAACGCCAACTATAACTGGACACGCGGCACCGAATTGGAAGACGGAACCTCATTAGGTAACACCGCCAGCACCCAGCGCACCGTCAACATCAATGGTCGCTTGAACTTTGACACGCTCTACAAGAAATGGAAGTTCCTTGCCGATGCCGACAAGCGACTCTCCGGCAACACAAAGAAGAGCACTTCCAACACCCGTCAAAGCAATGCCACACGGAATGCCAGAACTGCTGCCAAGAACAACGAGGAAGAGGGGGAAGCAGATAGTAAGGACACAAAGAAAGCCACAGCCAAAGCCGACAACAAGAATAGTAGTAAAGCCGACAACAAAAATGGCAACAAGGCTGATAGCAGAAGAACCAGAAGCTTCACGAAAGAGATCACCCTCAACGACTCCACCAGCATCGAAGTGAAGCATGGACAGAACTCCAAGCGGCTCATTGTACGTGCCACTACCGCTGAGGGAAAGACCTACAAACTGAAATACAAGAAGGTGGATGCAAACACTATCAAGGTGAAGAATCATGACAGCATCCCTGTGAAAATTAACATAGTTGCCAAACGTCCGTTGGAAGAGCTCTCATGGTACAAGACAGCCCAGGTGTTCGCACGAGGACTTATGATGCTCCGCAATGCCAGCATCTCCTATCGCAACACCTATGCACTCACTCTTCCTGGCTTCCGCACGGAAGTGGGTGATGCTTTTGGACAGAAACACATCGACGGCATTCTCTCTCCTGGCATTCCATTTGCCTTTGGAGCTGTGGATGACAGTTATATCAGTAAGGCTGCACGTCATGGATGGCTCATGCAGAATGACAGCAACATCACCACACCTGCCACCACAGCAGCCATGGAAGACTTGCAGTTAAAAGCGACGCTTGAGCCTATCAAAGACCTCAAAATAGACGTCACAGCCACACGCACTGTCAACAAGTCACGTAGCATCCAGTTTATGTACGAAGGCATGCCAACCACTCAAAGCGGCTCCTTCTCCATGACGGTCATCTCCATCGGTTCTGCTTTCGAATCAGGCGGAAACATCAACAACAACTACCGCTCCAAGCACTTCGACAAGTTCCTCAAAAACCTCCCCATCATACAGCAGCGAATCGAAGCAAAATATGCCGACGCCATCTACCCCAAGAGGGCTGGAAGTGAATGGGCTGGAAAACCATACAATGCTGAGAATGGCGGTGTGGAACTCTATTCTGCTGATGTCATGGTACCCGCATTCCTCTCCGCTTACTGCGGAGGCAATGCCCTATCCTCTCCACTTGACATTTTCCCCACCCTCTCACGTCTCTTGCCAAACTGGAGTCTCTCTTATGGCGGACTCATCAAACTCTCTCCATGGTTTGCCGACCACTTCAAGAGTTTCAACATCAACCACTCCTACAAGAGCGTTTACTCCGTAGGAGCTTACAACTCCTATTCCAACTTCATGGAATATATGAATGACTGGGGATTCATCAAGGATGTCACCACTGGCAATCCTATTCCATCCTCCATGTACAATGTCTCCACCGTCAGCATCAATGAGTCCTTCTCACCCCTCATCGGTGTGGACATGTCCTTCAATAGCGGTCTGACTGCCACACTGAAATACAACAAAATCCGCACTCTCAACCTCTCCATGACCAGTGTCGCCCTCACCGAGAACTTCTCCAATGACTTTGAAATCGGCATGGGCTATAAAGTCAAGGACATTGGTCTTTTCGGTGCCAAGTCCATCCAAAGCAATGAGGGCAGAAAGACCAAGTCAAAATCCAAGAACAAGAAAGAGGATAACGCTCCAAGCACTAATGCACGCACACGCAATAACGTGAGTCATGACCTGAACCTAAAGGCCAGTTTCACCTATCGTATGCAAAATGCCCTCAACCGTAACATCCAAACTGCTGTGACCACCGCAACAGGCGGAGCCACTGCCTACAGGTTCACCCTCACCGGTGACTACACCTTCAGCCGTCTCCTCAGCCTCACAGGATTCCTCGACTGGCAACGCAACGTGCCTCTCGTCTCGCAATCCTCCTACCCCACCACTACTGCCGACTTCGGCATCAGCATGAAATTCTCGTTGACAAGATAACTACATTATCCTTATGAAGACCCTTATCACCTCTCTCCTTTTCGCCCTGTTCACGTTCAATCTCTCTGCTCAAAACCTCCAACGTGGCACTTACGGCTATCTCTATTGTCATATGAGCGACAATGGTGAGTTCACAGCTTATGCACTCAGTCGTGACGGGCTTCACTACCAAGACCTCAACGAGGGCAAAGCCGTCATGGACGCTCATGCCCTGGCTGGTATCGAAGGAGGACAGCGAGATGCCTATGTGTGTCGCAAATCTGATAGTGGGAAAGGATACCTGATGGTGACCACAGACATGTGTGTGGCAAAGAGCAAGCAGTGGTACAACTATGGCATCAACCTTCTCAAGAGTGATGACCTCATCCATTGGACATCCACCACATTTGATTTTCGCAAGGGCAGCACCATCTTTTGTGACCCCGAAAGTCCTGACATCATTGCAGATTGGAGTAAAATCAACCGCGTGTGGGCTCCCCAAATCTTCTGGGATCCTGATTATGTGTGGTCAAACGGAGAACGTGGCGGTTATTTCATCTACTACTCTATCTGGAGTTTCAACGAAGAAGACAAGTATGACCGCATGGTTTACAGCTATGCAGACAAGAGTTTCACTAAGCTCACCAAGCCACGCGTACTCTTCGATTGGGGCTACGCCACCATTGATGCCGACATCAATTATCTCGAAAGCGACCACAAATACCACATGCTCATCAAAAAAGAAGGAGGACATCCGGGCATCTTCCAAACGAAAGCTGACAAACTCACAGGTCCGTGGCCAGAACCTGATGAAAGTGACTTTGTCAGTTTTGAGGGCAACAAGAAATGTGAAGGCAGCAGTGCTTTCCAAATTGTAGGGGAGAAAGGATGGCGCGTCGCATACATCCAATATAGCGACCGTCCCAAACACTATCGCATCTGTCAGACAGACGAGTACCTCAAGGGCTTCCACTCTCCTGCCGACATTCAAGGTGTCACCGCACCTCAACACGGCAGTTTCATGCGTTTAACAAAGAAAGAATACAAGCGGTTGGAAAAACACTTCAACGCCTCGAAATAGCTTTCATCTGAATCTGCCTTTCATCTGAATCTGCTTCGCATTTTTCAAAACCACTATTCCGAACGGATTAGAACGGATAGCCGACGGCGAAGTGGACGGCAAAGGCATCCTTGAACTTGGAGATATTGTAGTAGGAGGACTTGCCTGTGTCGTAGGGATAATGGATACCCACACCGAAGTCAAGACGGAGGACGAGGAAGTCGAGGTCGTAGCGGAGTCCGAAACCTGTACCGACGGCGAGAGATTGGAAGAAACCACCCTCACCGAACTTGCCATGTGGGTGCATATCGTCGCCATGCATGAGCCAGACGTTGCCGGCATCGAGGAAGAGAGCACCTTGGAAAGCATTGATGATGGGGAAACGATACTCGGCATTGAGTTCCAGTTTCATATCACCAGCCTGGTCAAGATAGGTGCCTCGTCCTTCGGTATCGTAGTATCGCCCAGGACCGATGCTTCGCACGGTGAAGGCACGAACACTGTTGGCTCCACCCACATAGAAGAGTTCGCTGTAAGGTGCCCAATTTGAGTTTCCATAAGTCCAGATGGCTCCCAATTGCACACGGGTGGCAATGGAGGTCTTTTCGGTGATGTGGAAGATGTTCTTCAACTGGAAATTGAACTTGAGGAACTGGCTGTAGGGAGTGGAGAGCAGTTTCTTGTCTTTCTGATAGTAGTCGAACCCAAGGATGGCATTGGTGAGGTTGAGGAAATTGGCAGACTCCTTGACCGTACCCTCGAAGTGCATCGTGTGACGGATGCGGTTGTTCCATGTATTGTCGTAGGTGATGGAATACTGCATGGCAGGGATGAACTGGTCGCGCAAGGACACATAAAGTGCCGAGTTGCGACGGGCTATGGAGTCGAAACGCTCAGTCGTGTTCTGCATCTTGTTGTAGGTGATGATGAGCGGAGAGAGTTGATGACTCCATGAACGGGAAGTCTGGAAGCCATAGGTTGCCTCAGCAGTGAAAGTCATGAGCCTATAGTAGTAGGCACGTTTGAGTTGCTCCACACTCATCTTGAAAATGGTCGATGTGGGGTATCTGTAGAAGCGTTTGTTGAGCCAAGGAAACGCTATCCAGGGATAAGCCAAGGAAAGGTCGAGCGCTGCATCGTAGGAGTTGATGCGCTCTGTCTCGCCATGCAGTTTGCGTGTTTGCCATTCATAACTGCCACGAAGTCCAATGGAAAGCGTCTCGCCATGATGGAAGGCATTGCGCTTGGAGAGGGTGACACCAAAGCCTGGACCTATCTGGTAGTTGGACTTATGGGTGAAATTGAAGTCGAACTCTGCATCAATCAGTTGGTCGAGGGTGAGGTCAAGACGCACGTCAATGGTGTCGTTGGGAGAGTTGAGGGGTGAGAGTTGAGAGTTGAGGGGTGAGAGTTGGGGGGTGAGAGCTGTGCTGTCAACCGTTAACTGCAAACTGTCTGCATTCCTCGGAGTGAAGGTGAATCGCACATTGGAAAAGATGTCCATGCTGCGGAGATTGGCGAGCGTTTGGTCAACCAGCGACTGATTGAAGAGTTGCTTCGGACGGAACTTGAAGTTTTTCATCATTACACGTGGTGCGATGGGAATGCGGTTGCCCTGCCACACAATCTTGAGGTTGCTGCGACGGTTGAGGGAATCGTCAAACTGGACGGTTCGTCCTTCCCTCCTTCCCTCTCCACGTCTCTGACGGGAGTACTCGCTGGTGCGACTTTGCCGGATATAGGCACTGATACGTCCAAAGTGGTACTGTCGATTCGCCTCTTCGGGCATGGAGATGTCGGGCACCACGACCAGACGCACCTTGTAGGGGGTGTTGGTGGAGTCAGCAAGGTATTTGATGTAATCAGCACGATAATTGTAGAAACCGTTGTTGCGGAACTCACGGACAAGACGATCCTTCTCACTGGTGAGGTCGAACGTGGAGAACTGAGAGCCTTTGTGGATGTATGCCTCCTTCTCCGTGGCACGGAGGATGCTGTCCTGAATGCTGTCACGGAAAGCATATCGGATGCTGTCGAAGAGGTAAGGTTCTCCCAAATGGATGTCGTAGGCAATACGCTGTTTCTTGGGATCACGCTGGGTGAGGAGTTCATAATCCACATGTCCACGGAAATAGCCGTAGTTCTGCAAGAGGTTGGTCGTGACCTTGGTACGGGTGTCAGGTGACACTTGGGAAATGGTGACTGGAGTGCCTGCAAAGGAGTTGAACATCCACTTGTTGAACCCTTTGCGAGGCTTGTCCACATAGGCATTGTAGAGCCAAAGTCCTATTTGGAAAGGACTCCGCTTGGATGAACTGCCCAGCAAGGAACCGTTAGGCTTATAGGCAAGGGCAGCATTGACTTCTTCGAGCGCAACACCCTCGGCAACCGTGCCCCTCTTGTCATGCACACGGGTGCGTTCTATACCCGTATAGAGCACTTCCCCCTCTGGCAAATGGGAGGTGGTGGAGCAAGCAGCAAAGAGCATTGCTATATATAATATAAATATGTACAGGACCTGTCTTTTCATTCTTCTTTCTTTTCTTCGAGGACTTTCATCCCCGTTGTCTGTTGTCCATTGCCTGTTGTTTCTTGTCCGTTGTCTCTTGTCCGCTGTCCATCCTCCTCTTTCTTCTTCCAAATGAGCAGGTCGGAAAGCCTGTCGACTTTCTTGCGGAGCATCACACCCATACCATTCTTGTCGATTTCTCCTTCCAACAGGTTGGAGAAGTCCTTCTCGTGGAAGAGGCGGATGTATTGTGTGCCACCATTGTCGAGTCGCCATTCGAGCGACACGTCATCGATGTAGGCACCCGACTCCTTATAGACGGTATTGTTGTTGTCTGAACTCACCTTACCGCCAATGACCACATTGAGTCGGTCGGAGAAGAAGCGGCGTGAGAACTTGAAGGAGTAGTCGGTGCGCTTTGACCCGTCGTCACGCACAGTCTGGTCAAGTCCTACGCTGACATTGACCATCGTGGAGAGAGCGTTGCCAGCAATCTTGTTGATTTCTTCTTCGAGGAAGCCATTCAACGCATTACCAGCAGCAAAGCCCTTGCTGTTGGTGCTGGAGAGATACATGCCCGTTGCCAACATGCCGACTGCAAGTTTGTTGCGGTCTTCGGCTGAAAGGCTTGCCAGTTCGTTCTGCACAGTCATGTCCTCAGGAGCATCAATGATGAACTCCATGCCCATATTATCGAGTGTGTTGGTGAGTTTCAATCCCACATCGAATGCCACATTGCGACTACCGCGCTCGCCCTGGCTCACAGCCGAACGGACACGTTCGGTGGCAGTCAAATGGAGGACAGGATTGCTGATAGGACCAATAAATTCGACGTAAGAGCCCGGATGGATGCTAAAGGTCTTGAGCGGAATGACCGGAAGGGTGTATTTCATCTTACCCTCATTGATGGTGTAGCGTCCCGACATGTTGAGCACGCCTGCTGGAGAATACGTCATGGTCATGTTACCACCTCCCTGCACATAGACATAACTCTGTTTGTCGGCAGAGAATTCACCTCGCAGCATGGCGCCATCCTCAATGCTGAGTGTCAGGTTCATGTCGATGCCTGTGAAGGAAGTCCTTGGAATTTCATCGCGCGGTGGTGGCGGTGCACTGAAATCCACGAAGGTGACAATATCTTCGAGTCGGTCTGTCTGATAGAGTACCGTTTCAGACATGACATAAGTGATGTCGGTCGTTGGCAACACGCGCACCAGACCACGAATGGTCAAGTCCTTGGTGGAGCCGATGACACGGGCGAAGAAGTCGCCATACATGTCACCATAGAGCAACGACCTGTTGCTTGGCTTTGCTTCTACCAGTTTGAAGTTACGTCCGTTGAGCGAAAGCGACATGAAAATTTCGTCGAGGTTGGAGAAATCCACATGACCATTCAGCGTGAGCGGATTGGTGTCTGCCCCATAGAACTTGAAGTCATCGAAGTCAATGCGGCTGTTGTTGAGAATGATACTATCGTTTGCCAAGGCAAGGTCGATGTTATAAGGCTTGGAGAGGAGGTGAACATCCTTTGGCAACAAAGCACCATTGAAGAGAAGGCCACTCATAGGTCCCGTCACCTTGATGTCGCCAGCCATTGCCCCCTTGAAGCCCATCAGTTGGGCAGGCAGGATGAAGGGTGAAAGCATCTCCATTGGCACATCCAAGAAAGCGAGGTTGGCATCCAATGCCCCTTCTCCCTCTGCATCATAGTTACCATCCAACTGCAAGACATCCCTTTCGTTATAGGCGACTGTCGCATCAATCACATGGCGCGTCTCCCCTTGCGGCATGTAGGTGAACCGAGAAGAGAGGTCTCCCATCCTCATTCCCTCATAAGCAAAATGTTTGGCATCCAAGGAACCCTCCACCATGAAGTTCTCTCCTTGGTCAATATAGGTGGCATCTACATTCAGCATACCGTCCATCGCTGGAAGTCCGGGCATTGGCACCACTTTCAAGATTTCACCGATATTGAGGTCATTGGCAATCACATTGGCAATCTGTTTTCCGATGTTGCTTTCGTCGGCATAGACAGCCACATAGGTACTGTCCGACATGCTGGACAAGCGCACATCGGCAAGAATGGGCTTATCAGGACGAGTGGTGATATAGTTGTCGCTGTTGAGGGCAAACTCACGATAGGCAATGATGGGGTGTTGCGGATAAAGACTGAAATTCACACAAGTGTCGGTAGCCAATCCCCTCACACCCAAGTCTATACCCTTGCGGTCTTGCTTGTCGAAGTAGGTCAGATGGGCATCCACCTCGTCGGCTTTCAGGTAGCCATCCAGATAGGCACGGAAGGCGGGCAACATGGGTTGGTCACTGCACTGCATTCCCACATGGTAGTCAAACTTCGTGGAGTCTTGTGCCAATTCGAAGAAAGCGGTATCCACCCTCACACTGTCCTTTTTGAAGGCATATACATGACCGTTGCCCCTCAAACCGCTTTGTGGCGACGATTCTATGTCAGCAGAAAATTCATTGAAACGGATGCCATACATCTCGAGCAGGTCGGAAAGCGGATTCTCATTTCTGGCCATGACATGGAGGGTCAGTTCGGGCAAATACGATTTGAGCACATCCAAATCCACATCACGGTTTTTGAACTGTTTCATCGTTTCCTTCTGCAGTTTCTCCACCTTTGGCAAGAGATTGAACAGATTGCTTGGAGCAAAGAAAGTGAAATCGAGGTCACCCGTCTGAAGAGTGGCTGAAGTCGTGTCTTTCCGTGCCTCCGCAAAGAGGTTGAAAGCATCGGTTGCGATGCTGTCTTTGCCCATCTTCAAATTCATCACGTCAATGTGAGAATCCACAAGGAAGAATTTATCCATGTTGTAGGAGAACTGCATGGTGCCTGTTGCACTTGCCGTCAACACATCTTCGCTGAAGCCCATGCTCTGCACATCAGCATAAGGAAGGTCGAGGTTCATCACACCCTCAATCAGATTCTTCTTCAACGCTCCATCAAAGGTGAGGTTGGTTTGCACTTGGTCATTATCAGCCGCCAGCGCCATCAGCAGTTTGCCACCTTTCAGCGTGGCATCGGCATCAACGTTGCTGAGGTTGAGTTTGCCCATATAGGCATTGGTCAAACTGGCTGTGGCATCGAGCGTGGCGGAGGGAGAGAGGAAGTCAAAACCACGTCCGTTGGCTTTCACCTTACCCGAAAGCACCGTATGGTCGTCCATCGGCACATAGTGGTTCACCACCAGATTGCTGAAAGCCAAGTCGGCTCTGTAAGCATCGGACGCCATCACATAGCCACCATCCAAATCGACGGTCGCGCCATGGGCGTCTTTGGCTTTCAGTTTGGTTTGCAAGGAAAGGTCATCTGCCACATCCCACAAGGTGGCACTGCCGTCCACCACTGCCATGCCTGGCACTTTCAGATGCAGTTGGCTCACATCGAGTGTTTGAAGATTGCCATCAGCCTTCAGTTGCATTTCAAGCGGACGCACGGGCAACTGCCTGTTCAGCATCGTACAGACATCCTTCGTGTCGGGACCTCCCATACGGGTGAAATAGATGACATCGCCCTTCCCTATCTGTCCTTCACCCGCCAAGGAGAAAGTGCCCGGGTTCACATCATCGAAGGCATTCATGTCCATGCGATATGCCACGACAAGGTCACTGTCACCCGTCTTCATGTGGAGCTTGGGAACTGTCAGGGAAAGCGAATCCATCTCCACCCTACCTTGCGTTTCAGCAATCGTCAATCCCGACTGCTCCACTGCCGCCAACTGACGAAGATTCAGTTGCATCTCGCCCGTAGTTCCTTTATATTCGAATGAATCCACCGACATATCCAGTTCGCTGAAAAGCATGTGGGAAGGGTCGAACTGGTCACGGTAACGGGGCTCTTTCATCAGATCGAAGCAGGCGGTTGCCCCTTTCACCTCCAGTTGATGTACTTGATAGATTTCCTTGCCCAAATCAAGGAAAGCCTTTGCGCGGGCATCGGCAAAATGGGCAGCCACATACGTGCTGTCGGCTTGCGGAGTGAGCAAAACCGTTGCCTTCACGTTCTGGAATGCCAAGTCATCCACTTGTATCTTCCACTTCACCTCGCTGGTGATCGTGTCTTCAGGCACAGAATCGTTCAGCAGCACCATCAGGTCTGCATCGCGCAAGAGTGCCTTGTTAAGCACAGCATACTCATTTTTGATGTCTGTGCTGTGAGAATTGAGACTCAATTCTGCCAAGTTTCCCTTCACGACAGCCGCATCAATCAGCCCTTTCGTGTTCAACTTGGCGTCATACAGATGGATGCCGTCCACCTCTGCCTTCCACTGAAACAAGGGCATCGCCTTCACACTGATGTCCAGTTCGCGGGCAGCCAGCACCGTGTCTCCCTCCTGAATCGCCAACATTCCCCCCATCGAGAGGTCAAGCGGGAACTTCAGATGGACACTCTCCACCGAGACCTCCATGCCCATCTCCTCGCTCAGCCATTCCGCAGCCTTGTCCACCGCGAATTTCTGCACAGGAGGCGTGTAAATCAGCACGAAAAGCAACAGGAATAAGAAGATTGGAGTTAGCGCAATTCCCAAAAGGACGCGCCAACTCCAACCATAGAGCGTATGCTTTCCGTACTTTTTCATTGGAATGAGAAATGAGGAATGAAGAATGAGGAATGGGCACCAAATATCGATGCTGCAATCAATTCCTCATTCCTGATTCCTCATTCCTAATTAAATCACAAGTTAGGATTAATCTTGCTCCACTCAGAAATTGGTGGAACAATGTTGAGCGTTACGAGTTCGTCACGCATTTTGCAGAGGTGCTCGTAAGAAGCATCCAACTTCGCCATCTCCTCAGCTGTACCAGTTGGCATCTTGTAGGTGCAACCGTTCGTGTCGAGTGTCGTGTCCATTGCCATCATGATGTGGTTGTACTTCTCGTTGTTCACGTAAGTACCTGCTGGCCAACGGAACTTCTCGCCACCCATCACAGAGCGAATCATCTCTACAGAGCAGAATGCAGGACTCTGCCAAGAAGAACGTCCACGAAGTTCGATGATCTTCGCACCACCCTTCGTCACATCCACCTTCAGCTGTTCCCACTCTTCCTGAGTGCAAGCAGGAGTGCCAATCAGTTCGCTCAGAGGCTTGCCAGCCACCTTCACAGCGCTGCCAAACACAGCCATCTGCTCACCGTGACCACCGTAAGTAGCACAACCAGTCACCTCATACTGCTTCACACCAAACTTCTTAGCCAAAGCTGACTGCAGACGGGTTGAGTCAAGCGCTGCCAACGTAGTCACCTGACCTGGCTTCAAACCAGAATACAGCAGCGTCACCAGACCTGTCAAGTCAGCAGGGTTGAAAATCACAGTCACATGCTTCACATCAGGGCAGTAAGTCTTGATGTTCTGACCCAGTTCCTCAGCAATCTTGCAGTTGCCAGCAAGCAAATCCTCACGAGTCATGCCAGCCTTACGGGGAGCACCCCCAGAAGAGATGATGTACTTGGCATCCTTGAACGCCTCAGCCACATCAGTGGTGGCAGTCAGGTTCACGCCATCATAGCCGCAATGGAACATCTCTTCCATCACACCCTCCATACCAGGAGCGTACACATCATACAGACACACATTAGGAGTCAGCCTCATTGTCAGAGCCAACTGCACCATAGTAGAGCCGATAGCGCCACCAGCACCTACAATCACGAGTTTGTCGTTAGTTAAAAATCCCATAATTCAATATGTTTAGTTAAGTGTTTTACATTATATGTGCAAAGTTACCTCTTTTCCCCATAACAAACAAAAAAAACACGCTTATTTCTCAAAAAGGGGGGAACTTTCTTTTTTTTCATGCATAAAAAACAGAAAGAATGCCACGTTCAAGGGGCAATATCACAGAAAAGATGTATCTTTGTTCCCAATTAAAACATAGCAATCATGAAACGAATCCTCTTAGCCTCAGCAATTGCCCTGATGGCAGTTGTGAGCATCTTTGCCCAGAAACCCGACAAGAACTTCCACATCTTCCTCTGCTTCGGGCAGTCGAACATGGAAGCCGGTGCCCGTCCTGCCGAACAGGACAAAGACTTCAACGACCCACGGTTCCAGTTCCTTGCAGCAGTCAACATGCCGCGCATGCAACGTGAGATGGGCAAATGGTACACAGCCACTCCCCCCATCTGTCGTGAAGGCAACAACTTAGGACCTGTCGATTTCTTTGGACGCAAGATGATTGAGTGCATCGACGAGAAATACCGCATCGGAGTCATCAACGTCTCTGTGGCAGGTGCCAAGATCGAACTATGGGACAAAGACGACTACAAGGAGTATATCGACAACGAGCGCGACTGGATGAAGAATATTGTCAACCAATACGATGGCAATCCCTACAAACGACTCGTTGACATGGCACGCATAGCCCAGAAGGACGGTGTCATCAAGGGCATTCTCATCCATCAAGGAGAATCCAATTCCGACGACCCCAAGTGGCCAGAGCGTGTAAAGAGGATTTACGACAACCTCTGCAAGGATTTGAACCTCAATCCCAAAGATGTTCCCCTTCTGGCTGGTGAACTGAAGCATCAGGAGCAAGGCGGCGTCTGCTGGCGGTTCAATGTGGACATCCTGCCCAACTTGCCCAAGACACTCCCGAACTCCTACATCATCTCAGCAAAAGACTGCGAGAGCACAGGCGACCAATTCCATTTCAGCACCGAAGGCATGCGCACCCTCGGTTACCGCTATGCGGAGCAGATGCTGAAACTGCACAAGTATAAGCGTCGTTGACCTTTTCTGCTGCAAAGGTCAATGCCACTCAACCCACTTCGAAGCCGAGAAACTCCTTAAGCCCCTCGGTTTCTTCTATGTCATTTCTGGTCACATAGCAAGAGCCTGTGGCGACCAAATCGATGTACTTATCCAAAAATTCCTCCCAAGGTAATTTGAGGTAATCCCGTGGAATGTAGTAAGTTTTCGACGCTCCTGCCGAGCGGTTTCCTGCTTGCACATACACAGAAAAGTTTCCCAACTCATGCTTCCGGATTTGATATATCTCCAAAGCCCAGCCACAACTCATCTTGTTGCTGGCTTCCACTCTCATGTACTCCTTCACGGGATTATGCTTCTCGGCATACCAATCATTCATAAAGACCCAGTGCTCTACAAAGTCCTTCCAATCCTTACAATAATCCAGCACACTACGTTGAGTTCCACCATCATCCTGCTTGTAATAGGACACAAAGTTATACACGCCATTCTCCTGCTCAATCGTATAGACATACCTGTCATCAAGCATCTCCTTGGTTGCCCAGAACATGGTCTCCTTCAGTTGCTCAAACGCCTTGTCTAAATAGACCTGCACGTCATATCCATACGGAAATCTCTCGTCCATTATTGGTTTCTTCTATGATTAAAAGATAAGAGGGTTGCACGCCGCAACCCTCCTTTGTCAAACTCACGTTCCTACTTCATTACATCAAACACGCCGAAGCAATAGGTGCGGGTAGAACCTTCTTTCTGCACCCATACGTGACCATGCTCCAAATCGACCTTCACCACCTTGTAGCCTGGTTCGTACTCGGTCATGTCTATGCAGCTCACAGTGTCACCCACCTTGATTTTCGGAGTGAGGGGCAGCAGTGTGCAATCGCTTTTCGAAACGCATTCAAGACGGTTGGCAAAGACGCTCACCAACAACTTGTCGCCACTCACCTGCACAATCTTGCCAAACTTCTTATCGCCATCCTGTTCGTAAGCCACCTGCGCACCAGGCATGAAGGTGTCCTTCTTGAGCACGTTGAACGAGCCAGCCTTCAACTGTTCACCCTTCTGCTTCTCAGCGATTTCCTCCGATTCGGGATTGTTAGGCCATCTGTCGTAGTCATCAATGCAGCACACCATTGGTTCTGCAGGATTAGCGACATCAACCACGATGGCACGTATCATGCGGTGATACTTGTCGTGAGTCAGCAGAATGTCACCCTTCTTGGCTTTACCGTTCTTGTCGAGGGGGATAATCAGCGCATTGGGCACTTCGATGGGTGTGCCGTAGTTATCGATGGAGGTCTTCTCCGCGCCAGGTTCAACGATGGTCGCGTCGTACCATATCATCGTCTTCTTCAGCAGTCCTTCACCTTCTTCCACCAGTTCGAAATAGTGCATCTGGCAAGTCAGTGCTTCCTGACCAGCCTCGGCTTTAATACTAAGTCCCTGTGGGAAATCCCACGCCCACGTTTTCGGGTCAGTTGCGTTCTGCGCCATTGCAGTCGTAGCGCTTGCACACATGGCAACCATAGCCATGAGCGTTGTCTTGAAATTTGTTTTCATCATGTTTTTAATTAAAAATTGTTCAAAAATTCCACTACAAAGGTAAACATAAAATCCGAGAAAATCGCATCCCATTGGAGGAATATTTCACGAAAGGCAAAAAAATGTCACAGAAAAATGATTATATTCAACTCCCATGGCTTCGATAACTACAAGAAAGTGAAGGTTCTTTGCGAGCAAATCGCTTGCGATGAGAGAACCCCTTTAGACGAAGTCAATTCTCCATTTAAGAAAAAGGCGAAACGCCCGCCATTCGTTTCCCTTCGTTGCCGTCCCACGGCATTGAAAGAAATAGATTCGTTTCATTAGTTCTATTGGCTACGCCGAGCTAAAGGTTCGTTGTTAAAGAAATCTATGAGTGGTTTTTACAACTTCCGGAAGTTGAGTAAATGAGATTTTGAGAGATTTTTGAATAGATTACTCGGATTAGTTCATGATGTGTCATTAAGGTCATTAGGTCATGACACTCGTGTCCACAATTGGGGTATCAACTGATTCTGGAAAAGACAACTCGCGTGTTGCAGTGTTGCAGTGTTGCAGTTCCAAAATTGATTCTGCAATACACTAGTGTCCACTAAAAATGGACGAGTTTAAAAATTAAATAAATTAGGTTCACTTGAACCGCTTCGGTCTTTGTCATTTTTGAATATAGTTTTGTCGAAGAGATCTCTGAGATGCGTTGTGTCAGTGAGTGACATGCTAA
>JAILDV010000003.1 GCA_024688885.1 Bacteroidaceae bacterium
AACCCTCGGTGATGTAGAGCGGTTCGTGAGGCTGCAGAAGGTTGAGCACGGGCAGGTTGTAGATGCCGCATCGTGAGCCGCAGGGGAATCGGAATCGGGGCGTGGCACCTGGAATGAGGTTGCGGTTCTGAATGCCCACCAGCTGCCCTTCCCTATCATAATAAGGTATCTGCAGCCAATCCGTGCCCCACTTGTCGCGCCACGAAGTGAGGCGGCACCAACGCACCACACGCTCATCCAACCTCCTTTCCTCAAAGAGAAACTTTCGGGCTTCTATAGACAACCACGGACGCTCAAAGAAACGTTCGTAACGCGAGGCGTCGAATGGTTTCTCTTGAATCCTTGAACTTTGAACCTTGAACTCTTGAACTATCACATTGTTCTCATCGGCAAGCCATTTTGTGGCTTCCTTAAAGTCCTTGCCCAGCACTTTCATCACCAAGTCAATCGTTCCTCCACTTTCTCCACAGACGAAGCATCGGAACGTGTTCCGGCTCACCTTGAACGACAGGCTTGCATGGTGGTCGTCGTGGAACGGGCACAGTGCCTTGTGCATCTTCACTTCGAGTCCAAGTCGCTCTGCGACCCCCTCTATCGGGAGGTCGCGGAGCTTCTGCAATTCAAACTTATCCATCACCATTAACCTTTAACCGTTAACCCTGAACCACCATTCAGGTAGTCGTCCGTCTTGGAGTACAGCCCCGTCTGATGGCTGTAGGTGATGAATTTGCGGAACACCCATTTGCGCAACTGGTTGGTGGTGCCTTCGGGGTTCTTGCCCAGACTTGTCCGAAGTGCCTCCAGCTGCTTCTCGTTGAAGGTGTTGGGCAAACTATCGAGCATATTCTTGGGACCACGGCGTTGTGCCTCACTCATTGTGTCGGCATCCTTGCCCAGCAAGTCTGCGAAAATCTGCATCTTGCTCCACACATCATGGTAAACCAGCCACTCCACCAGCTCGCCCATCGACTTGGTCCAAGTCTGATTGTTGAGCACCCACATGACGCAGCCAGCCTTCCAGCCCGAAACAAGGGCACGTTTCGAGACATCCCACAGCACATCGTCGTCGGCAAGGTCAGCCAGCGAAGCCATGTCCTGAGCCAACTTGTCCACCAGCTTGTTCAGCGGACGGATGATGAAGCGCCCCTGACAACTGTTCAGCCGCAGCAGATACTCATCCAGCTGCTGATAGAACTCGTCCGTGAACTTGCCCACCCGAGGAATGCGCCCGTCGCGGCTGGTGCGTGCCTTGTAGGAGAAGACCATGCGCCCGAACGTACCGTTGAACAGGTCGTGCTGATAGAACTTGCGCGTGGCAAACGGCGTCGATGAAATCGTCAAGTTGGCACGCAGAATCGGGTTGCCCGTCACGCCGTCGGCAGTGGCTCGCAAGGCACCCGCACGCTGGCGGTCGTAGATGTTGCGGAGCATCTGCGTCACCTGCTTGTGTCCTCCACACATGCGGTCAGCCATCTCCACCTCGGGCATGTTGAGGTACTGTGTGCGTTCGCCCAAGTTCTCACACGCCATCGCATTCTGGATGAAGGCAGGATTCGTCACGTCAGAAGGCGGAAACCAGAAAGCCACCTCAGGACGGGAAGGTTTTCCCTGATTTGCAGCCTTCGACTTGACCAGCTTCTGCCACTCCATCAGCTTCTTCAGCTCCGCCTCGTCGTGCTGACGGAAATCGCGGCAAATAGCCTCCACAAGATGGGACAGTTGCCCCTTGTTACCGCCACTTTCCGCCACCAGATTAGCCATCATGCCACAAGGTTCCTTCCAAGTGAGGTCAGGATACTGGAATTCCGAAGCGCTCACGTGTGCGCCAAGTATAGGGAACAACATCGGAACCAGCGGTTCATGCATGTCTTTAGACACCTGCGTAAGCAGGATTTTCACACATTCTGTGCCCTTGCCCAACTTTGGCATCTTAGGCGCAGAAGTCTTACTAATATCATACTTCATTGTTTTACAGCATTTTAGATAAAATTCAACATAGCCAAGCGTTCCAATTCCAATTGTTCCAATTATTATTTTGACGTTCCATTGCCCCATCTTTATATATATAACCAACTAATATACAAGTAGTTATAAAGTGTTTAGAAAGAGGTTTCGTCCCTCAATTCAAAACTGGAACAACTGGAACTGGAACGCATCAGCCGTAGGTTATTCATTCTCTACAAGGCCAGCCACCGCGAGCAATTCCCTCAGCAGCCTCGCGGCAAAAGTCATGGAAAGTATAATCCTTGGTGTAACGAGGACGGTTGAACGTTGGGTACAAAGTGCCGTCGTCTTTACGGTTCACGTTGATGCTCTTGCCACGATAGACATGCGGATTACGCATCGTCACCAGCACCTTTTTCTTCTCAGGGTCATTCTGGATAAAACAGAAATGATTCACCTCATCACGCGTGATAGCGCCGTCAAGCATCGCTCCCACAGGTATATGCCCAGGTTCGCGGGTCAACAGCTTCAAGTCCACGTCCAGATGCGTGTCTGGATGAAGGTCCTTAAAAAGGCGGTCGCGGTAAGCGACTGCAAGAGGTGAATTACCGGCAAAATACTCATTGAGTACTTCGCCAATGACCTTAGGCTCATTTCTCTTTCCAGAGCCTCCAAGTCTTTTCTCAAATAAATCCTTGTTCATATTATGTGGATTTATGGCCATAAGACTTGTCTGCACGGCCAGCCGCAGACAGCCAAGAACGGAACTATTCCATTCTCGGCTGCAAAGGAAGCGTGGGATAAAAAGGGGGACAAGATGGGATTTTCTTGATCAAAAATCCCATTCTAGAGTTATCAGAATCCCATCTAGTAATGCAGTATAACTATCAGATATACAAATAAAAAAGTGGAGATTTGGAATGTAGATAAATCCCATCTCCACTAATAATTTTTTTCATGGGATTCTCAAAATCCCATTTTCCCACTCACTTTTTCCTTCTTGGCTTAAAATACCTATCATAGTCCGGAGGCACATCTGCAAAATGTTTAGAAAGAGAAGTCTTGTTGTCTTGCATTTGCGAGAAGGTCTCGCAAAGGAAATCCAACCACAGTTGGCGACCAACACATTTGCCCTCATTCTTGAAAATCAGATAGAATGTATAACGCAAATGAGCTACTTTCATGCTTGTACGAATCTTAGTCTCCTGTTTCTTCACAACGTCGTTTTCTATAAGGTATTCCACGGCCTCTATCATCGTGTTGAAATTCGAGGAAGTCATAATCAGGGTTTCGCTTTCTGGCAGGTAACCCTTCATAAACTCAAGTCGTTTTTTGGCATCTTCTTTAGCCTTTGTCCTTTCAAGGGGTGTTCCAACTGGAATTATAGGGTCAACACAGGCTTTGGGACTTTCCAATCTGTCGCTAATGTATTTGCCCATGCTGATATACCTTTGGATATACCCAGCAAAATTACTCTCTATATTATTATCGAATGGTGAGACAATGGCTTCCAGTTCGGAGTGTTCGGCAATTTGGAACATAAGAGTCTCTGTATGCTTCATCATTTCCCAATCGTCGCTCGCCGTCATACAGGCAATAATGGAATATATGATGCACGAGGTAGCTGTTTCGAATTTGTCTTTTTCAAACTCTCTCGCCACTTCGTTAGCTTCATCTGTCAGTTCGCAGTAAGTGTTGTACCACATGCGACACGTTATATCGCCTATGTCGTCATGGTTCTTCAGCATCTGGTCAAAGCCGATGATGCAGTTGACCCAAATCTCCTCTGGAGAAAACCGGATAGTCGGCTCTAGCTCCTTGTATGCAGCATCAATCGTGCGGAAAACCGCATTGACTTTGAAAGCGTCCTTAATACTCCGCTTACTCGCCGTCGTCAACAATCTTCTCATGGTCATAATCTGCTATTTGTTTTCTGATTTCGTCAAGTTTCTCTATCAATTCGAAAGTACTTCCTTCGCCTTTGTCTGTCAGCTGGCCCGACTCAAAGTCTCTTATCACTTTATTTTCAATAGAAGAAAATGCGTCGGCAACATCCTTAAAATTCACCACAGGGGAATTGTAAAAATAGTATGATAACTTATAGTTGTTCTGGGCACTAAGTGCTATAATCATCGCCCAGTCCTCAATCTTGTCATCATCAACATCTATTGCTCTTTTCTTGGAACCTGTCAGCGTCAGTTTTCCTTTTAAGGCGTTGGATGCTTGAGTAAATAGCATAAGACCTTTCAGGTGTTCTTTCATTTGCTGAATGGCGTCAATTCCCTTGACCCTGTCTGGATTTGGGAACTCCCATACTACTTTTTTTACAGAATCTTTCTGATTGATGATTCTTTCGCGAATAATATCCTTGAAATTACTTGCCTGCCATTTACGCTTGATAACCATTCTCAGACCATAATCGTACAAATGAGCCTTGAATGCTCGTCTGAGATACTTCACCACCTTGTCTGTGTCAGGGCCGAAAGCACTATTTTTCTCTATGGCTATCTGACAAACATCGACTCTGTTGTCAACGATGACATAGCTGCCAGGATGCTCTTCGTAAGGAATCTTATCATGTCCTTCTAGTAAAGTCTTGTCCTTCACGTTACACAACTCCCATGCAAATACGCCTTCTCTTCCAATAAAATGGCGATTTGTCAACAGTTGGTCTTCATTCCTTTTTTTGCCTATAACAGTCAAACCATCCTTCAACAGATTGCTGATGATTTCGTTTGCCATGTCGATGGCTTTTTTTCCTGTTTCTTTATAGAAAAGACTTCTGTTGCCTTCTAGAATTTCGTATGAGTAAATTGCGTATACAGCCATAAATGTTTATTTTGATATTTTGGTCAGACCTAACTTGTATTATATTAGAGTGCAAAAATACTAAAAACAATTAGAAAAGTGGAGAATTCGCCATAAAAAAGACACTTTTTTTGTGAATATTTTGGTTTGATGCACGCTGATTCTGGATTTATTAGTATTTTTGCACTTGTAATATTAACCAAATAACGATTCACGATGGCGAAAAATCTGAATAGAATCAAGGCTGTCTTGGCCGACAAGCAGCGCACCAACAAGTGGTTGGCAGAGCAACTGGGAAAAGACCCTGCAACAGTCAGCAAGTGGTGTACCAACAGCAGTCAGCCCCCGCTGGAAACTCTGGTGAACATTGCCAAGGTTTTGGAAGTGGACATGAACGAACTGATAAGGTTTGAGAACTAATTTTGAGAACGTTGAATCAGAATTATGGCAAAGACGATACATACTATATTATACGATGACGTACTCGACGGTTCCAAGATTATCGAGATGGATAATTGTGTGTGCCAATTGAGCGTCATCAGGCGCGGTTATACTGAGTTTATTAAGGAGATGAAGGAGGAACTGTCAAAGCCTGCACTATACATCCTTCTTAACCGCGAGAACAGAAAGGCGTATGTTGGCGAAACGGATGTTTTTTTCAAAAGGATAGCCAACCATACAGCAAACAAGGAATTCTGGGATGAGGCATTGGCGTTTACGGCTAATGATAATTCGCTAACGACGACTGAGGTGAAATATTTGGAGTCACTTTCGTATGAAACAGCCAAACAGGCTCAATCGTATGACTTGTCGGAGAACTCGCAGGCACCGACCCGTCCACATGCCACCAAGTCTCAGGAGATAAAAATCAAAGAGTTTTTCAAATATGTGACCTTGCTGACCAAGTTTGTGGGATGTGATTTGTTTGAGAAATCCTCGCTACAGAAGCACATTGTTCAAGCTTCTATACCTTCTATCCCTAAGATGCCTACGGATTTAGGAGTCAAGCCAGAGGATTTGGCTGGTAGAGATGTCACCATAAAATTGAATGGAACGGTTTATCCCAAGTCGCAAATGGGATACGGTGTGATTAAAGAATATCTAAAGAAATATCCCAAAACATCGATTAGTGAACTGAAGAGTATCTTCCATATTGGTCTCTTGGGCTCGTGGGGACGCTGGAACCTAATAGAAGATGACCTTGAAGCAGCTATTTCACAAAAGGATGTAGACAACAAGTACCGTCATCTCATCAAAGAACAGTTTATTCTGACAAGTGGCGACAACGTCAAGTTCGTGGTTTGCAACCAATGGGACAAGGTTAACGTACTGAATCTGTTGAGAATTGCAAAGGAACAAGGGTGGAGTTATGAAGTCGTAAAGGAGTAATCAATATGACAAGTACAAATTCTGCAATACAATACGATATCAAAAGCGCTAAGAGCATCTTTGAATACAGCAAAGGTTTGTTAGGGAAGACTCTACGTGACTTTGTATGGGAAAACTATGAGCCCAAGAAGGGTAAAGGAGGTCTTGGACAAATGGTTGAGAATATCTTCTTTCTACTTGAGACAAACAGTAATCCTGCTGCTGACTTCTCAGAAGCAGGAATGGAGCTAAAGTGTACTCCGCTGAAAAAGAGTAAGCAGGATGAATATCTCATAAAAGAGCGTCTTGTCTGTAATATGATAAACTATTGTGAGGTTGTGAAAGAAGATTTCGAGCACTCTCATTTCTACTTAAAATGCCAGTTGATGCTCCTGCTTTTCTATTTGCACCAGTCAAATTGTGACAACCTCGACTTAGAATTCATTTTCTCTGTTCTGTGGAAACTACCAGAGAAAGACCTTCTGATTATTCGTCACGACTATGAAGTAATTATCAATAAGATAAAGCAAGGTAAGGCTCACGAACTATCCGAAGGCGATACAATGTATCTTGGCGCTTGCCGTAAAGGCCAAAAAGGTGAGAGCCTTATGAAGCAACCCAACAATCCTGATGTAGATGCCCCTCGTAGAGCTTTCAGTCTCAAAATGGCCTACATGCGTACCGTTTTGGATTATGTTGTTCAAAGTGGAAAGAATGCTGTATCAAATGTTGTTGGAGTACAATCAGAGCTTGTTAGCACACAAGCACTTCGCCAACATTCGTTTGATGACATCTTGCTTCTTCGCTTTCAGCCCTTCATGAAAATGTCCTACAAAAAAATTGCGAAACGAAAAAATGTGGATATTTCGAATAAACCTAAAAACACATTCGCAATTATAGCGAATGCCATTGCTGCATCTAAAAAATGTCCCAATGTAAATCGTTCTGAAGAGTTCTTGAAAGCAGGACTGACCATGAAGACAATCCGTGTACAAGCAAATGGCATTATCAAAGAGGCTATGTCCTTCGAAAATATTGACTATATAGAAGTTGCAGAGTGTAATAACTGGTTTGATTCCCGACTTTATGAACTGTATTCTAGTAGATTTATGTTCGTTGTATATAAGGAAAAGACTTTAGGAAGCGGCGATTATATTCTAGATGATGTTTTCTTTTGGACGATGCCACAAGATGATTTGGAATGGGCTGAGGTGTATTGGAATCACATCAAAGATAATATACTCGCGAATCATATATCAGAAAAGTACTGGTGGAAGGGAGCTGATAAGAAAAAGTTCCATGTACGGCCCAAGGCTCAAAAAGCAAAAAATCTTGCTCCTACACCACATGGAGGAAAAGCAAAGAAATTCTGTTATTGGTTTAACAATGAATATGTCCGAGAGATAATAGACAATAGAAATACAATAAGAAATAATGAATAAGAAACAAATACGTGTAGTTGAACTTTTTGCAGGTGTGGGAGGTTTCCGCATCGGTCTGGAGGGCGCATCTGATGCCTATGAGACCATCTGGAACAACCAATGGGAGCCATCGACCCAGCGCCAAGATGCTTCACTTGTATATCGAGCAAGATTTGGTTCGGAGGGGCATTCTAACAAAGACATCAATCTTGTACGAACTGCAGAAATCCCAGACCATGATTTACTGGTTGGAGGTTTCCCTTGTCAGGACTATTCTGTCGCTGCAACATTAAGTCGTTCTGGAGGTATCAACGGCAAGAAGGGTGTACTGTGGTGGCAAATATATCGCATACTGAACGAGAAAGGTGATAAGAGACCTCAGTACATATTTTTCGAAAATGTTGACCGTCTGCTTAATTCTCCAGCAACTCAGCGTGGACGTGACTTCGCCATTATTCTGGCTTCGTTGGCAGACCTTGGTTATGTGGTAGAGTGGCGTATCATCAACGCAGCCGACTATGGTATGCCTCAGCGCAGACGTAGAACATACATCGTAGGTTATCAGAAAGATTCTGCTGTGGGTCGAAAAGTGGAAGAGATGGAGAACTGGGTGAAGTATGACGGTGTGATGGCAAAGGCTTTTGAATTTAGGCCAAAACCTAACACAGTGTCTTTTTTTGACATTGAAGGTTCAATAAAGGATGTATCTGACAATTTCAACAAGGGGAGAAAAGACAGCCCATTTGGAAATGCTGGCATGATGATGAGCCGCCATGTTTATTCTGTCGATGCAGAAGCTGTCTACGATGGACCTCGCCAAACACTTGGCGGTAATTTGATTGATGAGAGTATTATTCCTGACGACTTCTTTATTTCGGAAAATGAACTCCCGAAATGGGAATATGAAAAAGGAGCCAAGAAGATAGAACGAGTTTCCAAGGATGGTTTCAAATACACTTTTTCAGAAGGAGGCATGGCTTTCCCTGACAACCTTGACCAGCCTTCACGCACTATCATAACAGGAGAAGGAGGTGCATCGCCATCTCGTTTCAAACATGTTGTAAAAACAGAATCAGGTCGCTATCGCCGCTTGTTACCTATTGAGTTGGAACGTATGAACATGTTCCCAGACAACCACACACTTCATCCAGATGTGTCGGATGGTAAACGTGCTTTTCTAATGGGCAATGCGCTAGTATGTGGCGTTGTCGAACAGATAGGCAAAAGTCTATACCAATTCATCTATGACGAAGCACCAGTCTCCTCAAAGCCAATCTTTACAGCCCGCGATGCGAAACCCATGCTGGACTTAGGCTTATTTGCTGACGAGGAGAATGTTATTGTCGTAAACCGCCCCAAAAAGCAGTATACCCTTGACAAGACAAAGCACCTGTTAATTGGTGTTGTTAAGAAAGACAACGAGGAATACTTCCTAAAAGAAGAACCTACGAAAATTTATTATACTGGCCCCTCTGGAACATTCCCTTCCACCATCGCCCTCAACAAGCTTTATTACTTCATGCCTTACATAAAAGGCAAAGGAGTGTCCGACCTCTATTTAATCCGAATTGCTCGTTTGGGGAATAAGGCTGAAGTTCATCCCGAGACAGGCGATGATAGACCACGGCTTGTATTCGAATTGGAATATATGGAATCGCTACCACATAATCAATGGGTACGCTTGGACAAAGACAAGAACTTTGCCTTTAAGGATACGCTATTAGGGCGAATCTTCAAAGACTGACACGATTAGGGCAGATATTAGCAAATATCCCGCACAGCACTCACGTTGTACGGGATATTATTTTTCTTCACTCCCCTCCCCTCCCACGCCTCACGCAGCGTTCTTTCTCCGAATTTCCGTGTTTTCCGTGTGACCATCTTTATCATTTATCATTTTTCATTTATCATTTTGCCCTGCGCCTATCATTTAGCGAAGCGCCTCCCCTTCTTACATCTTTTTTATAGTTTTAATTCGTAGGGTTTGAAATTCTTTGTAACTTTGCAAGCGATTTGGGCACACATCCCCACCCTGTTTTACAGTCTTGTGGTTATACCCTCGGTGTTGATAAAAAGAAATTGAAACGATATGGAAACAAAGAAACAATTTTTCTTCATGCGGGCAGCGATGTCGTTGCTTGTGATGCTCTGCTCACTGGGCGCATGGGCAGATGATAGTGGCAGTTGTGGAACCAACGTTACTTACTCTTATGTTGAATCCACGCACACCCTCACCATCAGCGGCTCGGGGGCGATGGAGGACTATCAATATTATATCCAACTGCCGTGGTGCAGTTATGCGAACGCTATTACAACTGTCGTCATTGAGGACGGCGTGACGAGCATCGGCAATTATGCCTTCTATTGCTGCACTGGCGTGACGAGCATCGAGATTCCTGCCAGCGTGACGAGCATCGGTGATTATGCCTTCTTTGAATGCACCGGTCTGACGACAGTCACTTTCGACGGTACACCGACATTGGTGAGCATCGGCGGGAGTGCCTTTTGGGGTTCTGGTCTGACAACAGTCACCATCCCTGCCAGCGTGACGAGCATCGGCAATAATGCCTTCCAAAATTGTGGTAGCTTAGCAACAATGACAGTGGCTGGCGAGAATAAGGTCTATGACTCTCGCAATGGTTGTAATGCGATTATAGAAAAGAATACCAACACATTGATTGCCGGATGTATAAACTCAACCATCCCTGCCAGCGTGACGAGCATCGGTGATGAGGCCTTCAATTGTTGCTCTGGTCTGACCAGTGTCACCATCCCCGCCGGCGTGACGAGCATCGATGATAATGCCTTCTTTGGCTGCTCTGGCCTGACCAGTGTCACCATTCCTGCCAGCGTGACGAGCATCGGCGAGGGTGTCTTCGAGTATTGCAAAAATTTAGCAACGATAACTGTGGAAGATGGGAATACGGTATATAACTCTCGCAATGGGTGTAATGCAATCATAGAAACATCGAGCAACAAACTGATAGCCGGATGTAAAAACACGACTATCCCTGCCAGCGTGACGAGTATCGGCAATTATGCCTTCTCTGGCTGCTCAGGTCTGACCAGTATCACCATCCCAGCCGGCGTGACGAGCATCGGCGAGGGTGCCTTCGTTGAGTGCAATGGCTTGACGTCAATTAGTATCCCTTCCAGCGTGACGAGCATCGGGAATGATGCCTTCGATAGTTGTTCAAATCTGACAACAGTCACCATCCCTTCCAGCGTGACGAGCATCGGCGAGGGTGCCTTCGCTGACTGCTCTAATCTGATATCTGTCATTGTTAATGCTACAACTCCACCAACACTGGGGGATTATGCTTTCGAGGATAATTATGATGATGATAATAATGCTAATGATCGCAAGATTTATGTACCTACGGCAAGTGTGGGGAGCTATAAAACTGCTTGGAGCACCTATAAAAGCGACATTATGGCTTTTATAACTGAAGAGAGCGGCAGTTGCGGAACCGATGTGACATGGAAACTCACAGGCATCCCCGATAATTACGTCCTCACCATCAGCGGCACGGGGGCGATGGAGGATTATAGCAAATCTTCCGACCGACCGTGGACCGGCTATGCGAATGGTATTAAAACTGTTGTCATCGGGAGTGGCGTGACGAGCATCGGTGATTATGCCTTCTCTGGCTGCTCTGGTCTGACATCGATTGAAATTCCCTCCAGCGTGACGAGCATCGGCACAAGGGCCTTCCAAGATTGTTCTGGTCTGACATCGATTGAAATCCCCTCCAATGTGACGAGCATCGGCACAAGGGCCTTCTATGGTTGTTCTGGTCTGACATCGATTGAAATCCCCGCCAATGTGACGAGTATCAGCCAAAGTGCCTTCTATGGCTGCTCAGGTCTGACCAGTGTCACCATCCCAGCCGGCGTGACGAGCATCGGCGATTATGTCTTCAATGAGTGCAGTAACTTAGCAACAATAACTGTTGAAACAAGTAATACGGTCTATAACTCTCGCAATGGGTGTAATGCAATCATAGAAACATCGAGCAACAAACTGATAGCCGGATGTAAAAACACGACCATCCCTGCCGGCGTGACGAGCATCGGTAAGGATGCCTTCGGATATTGCTCTGGTCTGACGAGCATCGAGATTCCTGCCAGCGTGACGAGCATCGATGATAATGCCTTCTTTGGCTGCTCTGGCCTGACATCGGTTGAAATCCCCGCCAGCGTGACAAGCATCGGTGAGTATGCCTTTGATGGCTGCTCCGGTCTGGCTACGGTCACTGTTTATGCCCCCTCTTGCACCTTAGGGGATGAGGCCTTTTCCGCATGCAGCAATTTGAAAAACATCTACGTGTTCAGCGACTTGGTGGACGACTACAAGGCTGCTTGGAGTGCCTATGAAAAAAAAATCACGGCAATGACACCCGTGGCAAGCGGCACATGCGGAAAAGACACTCCAGAGGACGTGACATGGCGGTTGGAAGGCGAAGCAGGCCACTACAGACTCTTCATCAGCGGCACGGGCGAGATGGCGGATTATGGCTATTCCAGCCAACCGTGGAATACTAATAAGGAATATATCAAAACAGTCTTAATCGAGAATGGCGTGACGAGCATCGGTGAGTGTGCCTTCCAAAATTGCACGAACTTGTCATCCGTCACCATCCCTGCCTCTGTGACAAGCATCGGGAATGGCGTCTTCATTGACTGCGAAAAGCTGACGACAGTCTCTATCCCTGCCAGCGTGACGACCATCGGTGAGAGTGCCTTCGGATATTGCTCTAATCTGACATCGATTGAAATCCCCGCCAGCGTGACGACCATCGGTGAGGAAGCATTCAATAACACTGCTCTGACATCGATTGAAATCCCCGCCAGCGTGACGAGCATCGGGAATGGCGTCTTCAATGACTGCGAAAAGCTGACGTCAATTACTGTGGCTGAAGGGAACGCCAATTATTCTAATGACACAAATGGTGCGCTGTTCAACAAGGACAAGACTACACTAATAATGTATCCTAAAGGAAACAATGCTGATTCATACGAAATCCCCGCCAGCGTGACGAGTATCGGCGAGAAAGCTTTCGCAGGTTGCGAAGATTTGGAGACTGTCACCCTCCCCGCCAGCGTGACAAGCATCGGTGATGAGGCATTCTATGGTTGTTCAAATCTGACAACAGTCACCATCCCTTCCAGCGTGACGACCATCGGTAATAGTGCCTTCGAGGAGTGCGGTTCTCTGACGACAATCAACATCCCCGCCAATGTGACGAGCATCGGAGGTCAGGCCTTCTATGACTGCAATAATCTGGCATCCGTCACACTTAACAGCAACCCGACGATTGGTGAATATGCATTCTTCTATAACACTACGGTGACGATGAACCTCGCAGCAGCAGAGGTGGGCGGTGCACATTGGACGACATTCTATAACAACTACGGTAACTTCCAGGCAGATGAGAATACCGAGGTTTACAAGGGTACTGTTTCTGATTCTAAATTACTACTGACACCTATCAGCGACAAGATTGTGAATGCTGGCAATGCTGTCATCCTGAAATCGACGGACAACCCTGTGATGACTCTTAAAGCTGATAACAGCACGGGCGACTATTCCGACAACGCACTGAAAGGTCTGAGCGAGAGAACAGAAATTGCCACCTCTGCCTACAGCGCCAACACCATCTATGTGATGGGAAACACGACAAAGAATGGCTTCGGATTCCATAAGTACACAGGAGAGTACATGCCTGCCAACAAGGCATTCCTGGCACTTGGTTCCGGCTCGTCTGCTCCACTGAGAATGGTGATTGATGATGACGATGAGGCAACAGGTGTAGCCTCGATGGCTGATGGCATAGATGACATGTCTGATGTGTGGTACACGCTGGATGGTCGCAAGCTGAACGGCAAGCCAACCACAAAGGGCTTGTATATCGTGAACGGAAAGAAGGTAATGATTAAGTAAGGAGAACACGACAATGAAGAAAAAAGAATATAGCAAACCAGAGATGCAGGTAATCGAGCTTCACCAACAGCTTCTCCTGCAAGTGACCAGCCCACTCCCCTTCACCATCTACGATGGCATCGACGATGCCATCGTAGATGAGGGTGATATCATGTAACACCCACCAAGCATTCATAATAATAAATGAAGAAGGACTTGCAACATGCAGGTCCTTCTTCTGTTAACAAAACCACAGATTTAGCCGATAAAACGGATTTCTTTTGACTTGCGAACCTTTAGCTCGACGAAGTCAAACTTGAATTATTAATTTGAAGTTAATGAAGTGGTTTATCTTGTTTGAGCCAACGTCACTTCACCACCAGCTTCTTCTTCTCTACCCAGCTGGGGCCATCTTCCATGAGCATGCCGTTTTCTCTCCAGCGATGGGCTGTGTAGTTGTAGCTGACGCCGTCGCGGATGAGGTAGTGGCTGAGGATGCGCTTGTTGACATGATCCACTTCAGCATTGGCGATGCCACGGAAGTTCTTGTAGCGGACAAACTGGTAGGATTCGTCAGAACCGTCGGTTCGCTTGGCAATCCACGCGTCGTAGTGCCTGAAGGTCTGGTCGCTCACTTTCTGTTCACCAAGGCAGATGAGCAGGTCGGGGATGCCGTCGAAGTTGACATCTGTCTCCACGACATTGCCGAAATCATCCATGAGGTCGGGACGGTCTTCTATACGTGCTTCGAGCACCTGAAGGGTTTTGCCACCACCGATGCCTGCAAGACGGACGATGCATTCGTAGCCAGGCTTAGGTCCTTGTTCATCGACGATGCGGAGGCTGACATCATACAGCTGTGCAACGCGGGCATTGGGGATGGCTTCCTCAACACTTGGGATATGGAATTTCTTACCATCCCAGACGTATTCGCTGTAGGTGGTCTCTTTGTTGGGGTTTTCTTCGGTTGGAGCGAAGACGAGCTTAATGTTCTTGCCTTGACGTGGAAGGTTGAAGACAACGGATTTGTCTCCAAATGGTGAGTATTCTAACCCGTAGTCGCCAATCGTGGCATAGGACATGCGGCGTGTCTGCGTGTCGAAGAGAAGGAGACTGGGACCTGAATGTTCGGTGAAGTAGTACTTGCCGTTACACGAGAATTTGTTGTTGACGGCAAAGAGTTTGTGGCGGTTGTCGGACATGTTCCAATAGCAGAACTCCGTCACCAATTCAGTACGTCCATCCACGTCGTTGATAATGCGCTTGTACTCGATGAAGCCATTTTTCTGGTCAACAGTGAAGGTGCCGTTCGTTTTCTTTCCCTGACGATAGAGTTTCCACTGGTCACTCACTCCTCCCCATACTTCTCCCAGTTCTTCCTGTGAGAGGAATGCCGTCACAAAGTCGGTGATGGTGGGGCGCTGTCCCTGATATTTCACCGTGAAGGAATAATAATCGTCTTCTTGGGCTGTGGCTGTCATGCAAACACCCAGCAGAATGGCTGTCGCCATCATCATTTTCTTCAGTAGTTCCATTTGAATTTTGGTTTTTAGAGATGTAATTATCGTTTGTTCAGTATTCCAATGGTGGAGTTGAATTGAATATTCTTTGCAAATGTATGAATAATATGGGAATAATCCTTATATTTGTGTCGATTTTTCATGCAGGTTTGTATCAAATAATCATAAAATTATAATGAAAAGAAGTTTTACAAAGTTCTTGGGGATGGTGTTATTCCTCGTGTTCGGAATGGGCAAGATGAATGCCCAAAGCAATGTCATGTCAGGTAGTTCAGAGAATGTGCTGGGCATGAAGGTGCCAAAGATTGAGTCATTCGTGCTGGTGACGAATGAGGATGGTGCTGACATCTACAAGTCGGCAAGTGCCGATAGTCCTTGGCGAGTAATCTGGTTGGAAGATGATGAAGAGGAGGGCGAGGTGCAGGTGGATGTGACGTGGTCGGACAAGAAAGCGCCCAGCAAGTACACGGTGGAGAAAGATGTGGAGTATGAAGGGGTATGTCTGCTTTTGCTGGGAGAAGAGGGTGACTTCTGGAAGGTGAACATCTACAAGGATTACGCACCCAATTTGGAAGTGGGTTACATCAAAAAAGCGGATGCCAAGGTGGCGGCGTTTGAACCGCTCACGGCAGATATGATTAAAGCACCGAATAATGAGAAACTGAGCCCTACGGTTGTGAAGACGAGTGGCAAATTTTCAGGTCTCGTGATGGACATCGGCTCTGATGAAGAATGGGGCGAGGAATGGATTGATGTGGGTGTGCTTGTGAATGGCATGATAGTAACACCTGAATCGAGCCAGGTGAAGCTTATGCGCGACGACGAGGTGAAGAAGCTCGAGTTTGTGTTTGATAAGGAGAGTGGAGGCGTGCTGCTGCGCTATCCCGAACCGATGATGACTGACAGCGAAGGTGCCTTGGGCACGTGGTTTGACCCCGCCAAACTGACGGACAACCAGATAGACCAAATGCTGAAGGTGCTGGGCAAGCAGAAGAAATCGAAAGGCGTGAAATGCGAGTGCCGCATTCCACAGGGTGATGGTTCAAGACAAACCTTCTATTTGAAGTAAGGAAGAATTTCTTGAGAGAGTTTTATTTAACCACAGATTTATTATTTTCAACCACGAATTACACGAATTTGACGAATTGGGAGAGCCTTGGCGGCTCTTGTAACCATCCGGACGGGGCTTTCGCCAAGAAAGTCAAAAATTCGTTTAATTCGTGCAATTCGTGGTCAAAAAAAATCCGTTTAATCATCTTAATCTGTGGTTTTAGTTCTTGAGGCTGAAAGAAAATGCTGAAGTTTAGCATGTGCTCAACTTCTTGGGAGTTAAAGGAGTTAAGGTAGTTATTGACGTTTGCTTATTTGACCCATTTCAAATTGCCAAATAAATTGTACATTGTACATCGTCAAATTGTAAATACCTTAACTCCTTTAAATGATACTTGCTTATTGTTCGGGAGACATCAAGAGTCCCCACTCTTCACTGTTCATGGGCATCAGTCGCATCATACGATAGACGAGCTGCATTTCCACGTCGAGGGTGCGTGTCAAGAACGATGTTGACTTCTCGTACATCTTTTCGAAACGTTGGTTGGTCTCGTCTGTGACGAGTGTGTTGAGAGGAACATACTCTTGTTTGTCGGGAAACTGAACGGCAGGCGTAAGAATGTACTGGGCATCTTTTTGCTGTGCTTGCAGTTTCTGAGGCATGGGCTTCGCATTGGTCGAACATGCGAGCGAGAAATAGCTTGCCTCATTCAGTTCCTTTACGTAGCTGTCATATTCCTCAGACGACACTTTGCCGACTTCCTTGTTTTGGGAAAGGTTGTTAAGAGCTTTGAAGAACTGTTCACTCTTTGCGATGGAGCCTGAGAGCGTCAGGTCGTCAACGAACTTCAAGACAATATCGGCTCTGCCTTCTTTGAAGATGGTTCCAAAATGGGCATAAGCGTCTGCATCCTGCCAATTGGAAGAGGATGTGTTGATGTTTTCAATGATGTTGTCGATGAATGCTTTCTGTTCAGGAAGGGTAACCACTGCCACACCATTGAGCATCTCCCTTCCTTTCTGGGTGAAGGAAGAGAGGATGTTCAGCAGCGTGCCTGCCGAAGAGTCGGTGGTGCCCCAAGAGAGAACGATAGCGCTGTCATCGTCAGGCAGCCCATAGGTGTTTCCCTTCAAAGCAGAACGGATATCGACACCCATCTGGAACTCGTTGGTTTGGAAACTCACATATTGTGATTCAGGAGTCTTTTCCAACATCGTAGATATCACTCCATTGCACAGCGTGACTTCCTCGTTGTTGAAGAGTCCTGTCATGCGCAGACTCATTTTTCGAGGAATGCGATTGACGCATGCCATCCCTGTGGCGCCATTCAGTTGAGCTGGCGACACGGATTCGTACCACTCCCCTTCGTTTCGGAGCGCAATCTTGTAGAGTGTCTGTCCGTAGCCCTCAACTGTAGCGGGGAAGACAAATTCAAGCCCTTCTGCAGGTCGCATGGTGTATTTCCCATTTTCATCGAAGATGACACGAACACCGAAAGACATGATGTCAACGGGAATGTATGCCTGATAGCCCATCGCTGCCAATTCGCTTCCGCTCTCCACAGGACGTGCGTTTTGGATGGCATTCCTTACGGCTAAAAGTGCACACACCTTCTTCAGATTGGTGCTGAAGTGTGGGTCTTTGCCTATGTATGTCAGCAGTTGTGCCTGTACTTGCGTCATCATGTCGAACAGTTGAAAATCGAGGTTTTCATCCAAGATTCGAACATCATTCTCGACATGCGTGATCAATTCATCACGCTCTTTTCGCGTCTCCTCGTCGATGATGTCGTCGTCATCGTTGGAGGAGCACGATGTCTGCATGGTCAGCCCCAAGAAAAGTGAGGCGAACAGCACCCAATTGATGATTCTTTTCATACGTTTCCTCCTTTCTTAACGAGCCAACAACTTCTTACCATTCATAATAAAGACGCCTTTGGCTGGCTTGCTCTCAAGCAGGCGACCCTGAAGGTCGAAGATTTGTTGAGTGCCATCGCTATCCACTGTGCGGATGGATGAAATGCCAGTTGCATCATTGAAGCGAGCCTTGATGTCAGCATCGAAGAGCAGGTCTGGATTTTCTTCCACAACGTTCTCGCCAGGCACGCAGAACATCGTACGATAGCCTTGCTGATTAGATTTGCCAGCTACACGACGGTGAGCAGGATCCATTTCATAAGAATCACCCATAGCGTCGTTTGCAAAGAAGAAGGCACGGAACGCATTGACACGAAGGGGTTCACCTCCTTCTGGCGTCATGAATCTTGTCCAAGAACCGTCTTCACCAAGAGCATAGACTTGCTGATCGTCAACAAGTGTAGATGACATTGCGAAGAACTGTCCTGTCCATGAGCCCAACTCTACCTGCTCCTGATTGAAGAACGCCTTCTCATAGTCATAAACAGGATCCGATACAATCACATCCATGGCTTTAGCGTTCAAGGCTACACCATAGGCATTCAAGCTCACACTACCCTGCTCCACTACGGCAAGATATGCCTCACCTGCCTTAGCGTAAGGTTCCACATCAGTAAAGATGAACTGCTTGTAGTAGTTGTCGATATAAGAGAGCTTGTAAAGCTTGATGTTGTCAGCTGGTTGGTGGTCGCTGAATTTCATATCAAAAGGAAGACAGAGGGTGTAAGCCTTAGGTGTCCAAGTGCCATCACCATTGTCAACAGCAGAGAGCACACGGTCATAGGACACATTGACCACTTGTTTGTCATACTTCTCAAGCATGTCGTTATTGCTTTCATTGTTGTCTTCCATCAAAGCCACTCCCTGAAGTGGTGAAGTGAATCCCTGAAAATCGTCAAGACACACAGCTTGTCCTTTAAACATCAACTGGTATATACCAGAATATGGAGCCTTGAAGAAGACTGTGCCCGTCTGAGTGTAAATGTTATAGAGTGTCCAATCCTCGTCAAGTTCACGACGATAATATACATAGAGCAAACCGCTTCCGCTGCTTGCACCGCCTCCTCCTCCGAACATCGCCATCATATCCATGCCGCCGCCGGTCATCTCAGCCAAGAAATGCATCACATCGCCTTTCTGAGCCTGCAAACGAGGAGTGACCAGTTCGTATTCTTCTGATTCTGTGGTTGCCATCCATGTCTTAGGTGCACCTCCGCCACCCATGCCAAACATCGCCATCATGCCACCGCCACCGGTAGGTTTCGTGATAGCCCAACCTGTTGTTTCCCAACCTGCAGGAAGTTCTTGTGGTATGGATTCGTCATCCACCACATATTCAGGTTCGAAATTCTCAGACCATACATCTGCAGGAATCTTATAAGCCTGCATGCTGATTGTTTGTGAAGAAAGGAATTCATCGGTAGGAGCAAACGTGATGAAGGCGTTGTTCTCACCAAGGATGGCTCCATCCACATTGAAAGTGACATCCACCTTCACCGCTTCGCCTGAGGCAACAGTAAAGTTTGTCTGGCTAAGGCTGAACAAGTTCTCATTTGAAGAGAGTGCGTTAACGTGAAGTGTGCCTGTACCCGTGTTCATCACAGTAAAGGTCTTGGTCACATTTTCGCTTTGAACTCCGAGACCTATATGCTTGACAACAGCGTTATCGAGTGTCACATAGAGGTCGGGAGCCTCGTTGTCTATTTGGAAGCCTGCCACACTATCGATGAGGATACTGTCAGAAGCAACGAAACGGAAACGATATTCACCTGGTTGCATGTAGCCCACCCACAAAGTCTTATAAAGAGAATCCACATCGTTGGAGAAATCCTGCACTTTTTCCCACTTGTTGCTACCATACACAGACTTTTCTACGGTGAAGACAGAACCGCCTCCACCCATACCGAACATGCCGCCGCCACCGCTGTTGCCATTCTTTGCGGAGAACGTCAGCACTTCGCCAGCACCAGTGAATGTCAATGGAGGTGTCACAAGCGAGAATGTGGGTGCACCGCCGCCCATCATGCCAGCCATACCATCATCTGCCTTCATGACAGTTGCGGCTCCTTCTTCCACCTTCCAACCTTCAGCAAACCATCCATTAGGCAATGCATCTGCATTGAAAGTTTCCACCCAAACATCAGGATTGGAAATGACTGCATCGGCAATGAAACTCAACCCGTACACACGTTCGTCAACAGGTGAAAAACCGATTTGAGCACCATTCTTTCCCACAAGTCCTCCCTGTTTGAGGAACGTGATGTCAACATCCAGCGTATCTCCTCCTGCAATAGAAAGTTCCTTAGGAGAGACGGCAAAGACAGACTCATCATCTGAGGAAACATTGACTTGGAGTGTGCCCGTAGCGGTATTGATGACTTTGCATTTTGTTGTGCTATCTATTGCACATACACCAAAATTGATGTATTTGACAGCTTTATCGCCATAAATCACATGAATGTCGGGAGCTTCCATATCAATCTGGAAACCTGCCACGCTGTCAATTTCCACATTGCCAGCTGCTCTGAAACGGAAACGATATTCACCAGCTGGAGTGTCTGACACGGTGAACGTCTTATACAGGGTATCGAGTTCAGTGGTGAAATCCGCCACTCGCACCCATTTGTGATCACCATATACAGTACGTTCCACAACGAAAGTGGAGTCGCTGCTGCCACCCATCATGGATCCCATACCTGATGCCTTGCCCTTGATGGCAGAGAACACCAACACCTCATTCTCCTTCACCGTCAGCGGAGGAGTCATCAGGTAGTTGAATTCACTGTCGCCACCCATCATTTGCTTCATGTCGAAACCAGTCGATGCAGAAGCAGAACCTTTCTTGGCAACGCCTGTGCTATCAACCATCCAACCTTCAGCAAACCAGCCGTATGGCAACTTGTTACCGTTAAACCTTTCGTCCATTGAAGACGAAGACTCTTGTGCTTTCACCTGCCCCACACCCATCAGGATGAGAAGTCCAAGCACCAATCTGAATTGAAATAACACGTTTTTCATTTGTATTTATTTAAATTTGTTTGTTGTTTGTATTGCGACAAAGGTACAACCTTTTTTAACTATTCCAAAATAATTTCCCAAAAAGACGAAAAAAAGAACGAATAATCCGTCTGAAAATTCATTTTCTTTCATCAATCTTGTAACTTTGAATCCATTTTACAAATCTTTCTTGTTTCTTTGCGGGCTTCTTTCCAACGTGGGAAATACTTATCCATCAGCATGTGAAAACGAAGACTGTGATTGGGTTCCAACAGGTGGCAAAGTTCGTGAACCACAACGTGTTCAACGCACCACGTTGGCAATAACAGCAGATAGATGGAAAAACAGATGGATTTGCTGCGCACGTTGCAGACGCCCCATCTGGAAATCATTGGTTTATATGTAATTGCAAGGGGCTTTACACCCATGACTTTTGCATAGCTCTCAACCATCGGCTCTATCAAAGTGTTCAGTTTGGAGATGGCTTCGGCTTTCTGTTCTTTTGTGAGAAGCGGCAGCTGATTGTAAAACACCGCCCTGCTCTTTTGCTGCTCTTCAGTCTTCTTCCGTGCCTTGACGATCCAATCTCGATGTTCCCTTATAAAGCGCACCACTTCATCCTTGGGCACACCATAGGGTGCTGACACATGCACATCCCCACCTTTCACGATGCGCATCGACAGCCTTTTTGTCCATCTGTAGGTCACGTGTATAGCCATATCATCTTATTTCTCTACAAATGTAGGCATTCCATCCATGATATGAAGAGGATAGCACGGATTATTTCTGTTATTACGGAATAATTGATGTTTTTTAAGGGGGAAAAGTTCTTTTTTACGATGAAAACACTTATTTTTGCAAACGAAACAAGGAAGCACCGCATGGATTGCCTCATGAGGACAAGCATACGGAACGTGTGTAGAAGATGTCAGAACAGCAACGGACATATGTAGCCATCGACTTGAAGTCGTTTTACGCTTCGGTGGAGTGTGTGGACAGAGGGTTAGACCCACTGACCACCAATCTTGTAGTGGCAGACGCGAGCCGTACGGAGAAGACCATCTGTTTGGCTGTTTCACTCCCGTTGAAGGCGTATGGTTTGGGAGGAAGGGCGCGACTGTTTGAAGTGGTGCAGAAGATGCGGGAAGTGAATTCTGAGCGCAGAAGGGTGTCTCCGACAGGGAGGTTGACAAGAAAATCCACATCGGACACGGAACTGAAAGCACATCCTGACTGGGAAGTGGATTATATTGTTGCACCACCCAGAATGGCACACTATATGGAAGTGAGTTCGAAGGTGTATGGCGTCTATCTGAAATATATTGCTCCGGAAGATATTCATGTGTACTCGATTGATGAGGTCATCATGGACGTGACCTCCTATCTGAAAATCTACAAGAAGACTGCGCATGAACTGACGATGACGATGATTCGTGACGTGTTGAAACAGACAGGCATCACGGCAACTGCGGGTATTGGCACGAACATGTATCTCTGCAAGGTGGCAATGGACATCATCGCGAAGAAGATGCCTGCCGACGAGGATGGCGTGAGAATTGCCGAATTGGATGAAATGTCGTATCGTCGGGAACTATGGAACTTCCGTCCGTTGACGAAGTTCTGGCGGGTGGGACGTGGCATTGCGCAGAAGCTGGAACTGTATGGCATGGACACGATGGGTGCAGTGGCTCGGATGTCTTTGCAGAACGAGGAATTGCTCTATCAACTTTTTGGTGTGAATGCGGAACTGCTGATTGACCATGCATGGGGTTGGGAACCCTGCACGATGGAGGCGGTGAAGGCGTATCGTCCAGAGTCGAACAGTTTCAGCAGCGGACAGGTGTTGCAGGAGCCTTACACATTCAAGAAAGCGCGGGTGGTCATACAGGAGATGGCTGAAGGTATGGCGCTTGACTTGGTGGCGAAGCGTCTGGTGACTAACCAACTGGTGCTGCACGTGGGATATGATGCGGAGAGCCTGACACGTCCGGAGATACGTGAGAAGTATCATGGAGAGATTACGACCAACCACTATGGCAAACAGGTGCCTAAACATGCACAGGGCACATTTAATTTTGAAAAGCCCACCTCGTCGTCGCGGTTGATCATGAATGGCGCGGCAGCACTGTTTGACCGTTGCGTGAATGCCGACCTGCTCATCAGAAGGCTGAACCTGACAACGAACCATGTGGTGTCGGAAGCATCAGTGGCTGCACAAGAGCGGGCACCTGAACAACTTGACCTCTTCACGGACTATCAGACGCTCGAGAAAAAGCATCAGGAGGAACAGGCTCGGTTGGACAAGGAAAGAAGGATGCAGGAGGCTCAACTAAAGATTAAACAACGATTTGGTAAGAATTCTATTTTCAGAGGGTTAAACCTTAAAGAAGGAGCAACCGCCAAGGAACGCAACAAGCAAATAGGAGGACACCATGAGTGATGGACATTTCACCATTCGAAATTGATTATTCACCATTGACCATTTACCCATTATGGAAGAATACGAGGACATCATCAATTTGCCACATCACGTGTCGAAACGCCATCCACAGATGACGATGTGGAACCGTGCCGCTCAGTTCGCACCATTCGCCGCACTGGTGGGCTATGATGAAACCATCAAGGAGTCAGCACGGAAGAACGAAGCACGTTATGAGGAGGAACATGAAACCTTTGAAGATTGAAATCCTTCTCAGATTTCCGTCCTATTATTTGTATTCGAACCAATCTATATCCACATAACCGTCCCTGCCCTCAACGTTCTGCTGTGCAAAGACACCCAGCATGACACCTGTAAATCCACCTATCGTCTCGGTGCTGAGGAAACGGTACTCCATCTTGGCTAATGGAGTGAAATTAACGCCATCGGAGGATGCCGACATATAATAGAATTCCTTGTCGGAGGTGATGCGCAGATATGCCTGATTGCCGGTCAACTCGATTTCCTTTTCATTGTGACTGGTCTGACCTAACCGTACATTCGACTTCATGAAAATCTTCCCATTTCTTTTCTCTGCCACCACATCATAGTGATTTAACGGTGCCGCATAGGCTGTTATGCCTGCTTGCATCCCTTCCTCGAGATGGGTGAGGTCGAACAATGCCGTAGCAGTGAAAGTCAGTTCTGTCTGACGGCGTGCAACAAATGTGGGTGATGCTGTCACGCTAAGGTCGGTTGTGGAGGGGTGAAGACGAAGCCATCCTTTACGCTCTGTCAATGAGTATTTGGTATAATCTGGATCGCAAAGGCTCATCCATCCCATAGGCAGACCTATAGAATGATAGCTGTCTTTCGGTGCGTTTCTTTTGACAAACTCAAACTCTTCCCTGACGGGGTCTTGCTTTAGCGGCACTTGTGGAAGCGTTGCGCATTTCATGTCCACTTGCAACGTGCCATCCCCGTTCACCACAGGCCATGCACCTTTTTCCCACTTCACAGGAGCAAGCATGGTTTCGCGTCCCATCACATGTTGCAGATAAGCGCTTGTTCTATATCCCAAACAAATCATCCACCACGAAGAATCGGGCGCCTGCACCAAATCGGCGTGTCCCAAGCCCTGTATGGAACTGTTCTGCATCTTCATGTTGAAGTGAGAGAGAATGGGATTGGAAGGGTTTGACTGATAAGGTCCGAACAAGTCTTTGCTGCGCAGGATATTCACATGATGCCCATGCTCAGTGCCGCCTTCAGCAAGCAGCAGATAGTAGTAGCCATCTTTCTTATAGATGTGTGGTCCTTCAGGATAGCGTCCACCAAGACCTACTCCCAAGTGATGTATCTCGCCTAACTGCTTGCCCGTCTCCACGTCAATCTCGCAAATCTTGATATCGCCCTCTTTCCACAGGAAATAGCACTTGCCCTCGTCGAAAAAGAGTGTTGGGTCACAACTGCCTATCGCAAAGTCTATCACGACGGGGTCCGACCACTCGCCGGCAGGATTGTCTGTCCACACATAGAAATGGCGACGAGAGGGAAAGACTGTCGTGACCATATAGAAACGCCCATTGTTATATCGGATGGTGGGGGCATAGATGCCGCTGTTGCCATCGGTCTTCCTGAGGTCAACTTGTGTAGGACGAGTGAGACAATTTCCCACTTGTTCCCAGTTCACCAAATCTTTACTGTGAAAAACGGGTACTCCCGGAAAGTATTGGAATGTGCTGTTGACAAGATAAAAGTCGTCACCAACGCGACACACACTCGGATCGGCATGAAAACCTGGAAGTACAGGATTCTTGAAACCTTGATTGGATGTGGTCAAGCTCTGAGCAAAGGAACAGAGAATGCTGGAGGTAAACAGCAGGCTAACGATGAGTCTATTCATGATGATGGATTCTTGTTATTTTTTCAGACTGATTCCTTCTTGAGTGAGAGGAATAAACTTGATTTTCCCTGACTTGTCAAAATAGAGATACTCGGCACAAACACTCCGGCGGCAATCACCACCAGGTTCGCCATTCTGACTGTAGGAGCCATCGTGATAGATGTAATACCATTGTCCTTTGAACTCTATGACAGAAGGGTGAATGGTAAAGCCGTGATTGGCAGATGTGCTGATGAAGCCACCGTATGTCCAAGGACCGTGGATACTCTCCGCATAGGAATAAGCCATCTGTTCTGGTTGTACACCCGGAGCATCCGAAGCATATACATTATAGTAGAGCTTGCCGCGCTTGAAAAGCCAAGGACCTTCTGAATAGTTGCGCATGGGCACCTTCTTCACTTCACCGTCCAGTTCTATCATGTTTTTCTTCAGCTTCACCATATAGCAGTCACCGTTACCCCATGCAATCCAAGGTGTGCCGTCATCATCGATGAGCACTGTGGGATCAATATCGGCATTGGCACGATGAGAATCAGGTGTCATGTCGTCGGTGATAAGAGGTGTACCATCTTGGCGGGCAGGACGGAAAGGTCCTGTGGGAGAATCACTTACTGCAACATCGATGGTATGCTGACGATTATCTTTGCGGTCGAGTGTCACATAGTAGTAGAACTTACCATCTGCACCTTTCACCACTTGTCCAGCCCATGAGCCGCCAGGTTGGGCATATGGGAAGTCCGCAGCAGAGAGGACAGCGCCGTGGGAAGTCCAGTGTATCATGTCTGTAGATGAATAGCAAAGCCAATGGGGCATGTGAAACCATCCTCCCACGCCAGTCTTGTCCTCACCCACATAGGCATATACAGTGTTGCCCACTACAGTAAATGCAGGGTCGGCTGTAAAGACACCCGTAAACAGCGGATTCTGCCCTTCCACTCTTGGCAGTGATTCACCATCAATGGACAGGTTGCGCAAGTCACCGTTTCTCACTTGCAGGGCATTGGGGAACCCTCCCGGAAATCCGTGCCCGATGATCCACAGCGAACAGTTATGGCGCAATGCCTTACCAGGATAAGTGAGCTGTTCAAATTGACCGTCAACCACCAAACGCACCGTTGATGCATCTTTGCGAACATCGTATTCAGCATGCGCTTCTACGGAGTACCAACGTCCTGTTTCCACTGTTGGTCCAGCACAGAGACGGTGAGGTACTTCGTCTTTATCAGTGATTTCAACGAAGAACTGCCCATGCATATTATCATAGCCAATAGAGATATCACCATTGAGCGAATTGCGACCAAGAAGATGGCTTGCCTTTCCTTCCTTGCATATAAACACCTGCTCTGTACCAAGCGTACCACAACGCAGCTCTGCCTTCACCGTCCATCCTTTCTGCCAGTCAACGTATGGTAATGGATGGTTGTAGTTCAGTTTGTGTTCGCTCACGTTCAGGTGAAGCGTTCCGTTCTCGTCCACACCCTGAATATTCCAGTCCTTCAGGGTGTACTGTGCCGATGCAGTCATCACTGCCAGCATGCAAAAAATAGTGTAAATTGTTCGTGTCATTTGTATTTTGTTTTTGTTATTGTTGTTCATCCTCCACCTCACAATGCAGGAAGCCCATTTCCTTTGCTTTTTCTTCACCCATCAGGAAATAGATGGCTTCGCCTTCGTTGCAGACTTCGCCTTTGCTGTTGGTGATTTCCGCACTGATATAGGCAAGGTTTCTCACTTGTTTTGAGACTTTTGCCCTGATGGTCAGCACTGGTTCCGATGTGGGAACTGCCTTGCGGAACTTCACATTCAGCTGGACGGTATAGCCGCTTGTCTGTAGCTTGCGGGTGACCACCCATCCGCACACTTCATCAATCAGCGTGCTCAGGATACCCCCATGCATGGTGTCCACCCATCCTTGATAGTTGCGCCCAGGATGCCAAGTGCTCACAATGTAGTCACCATCCTCGTAGAAATCCAAGTGTAATCCGATAGGGTTGTCAGGACAGCAACCAAAACAATTATAACCTATGTGGTTGCGCCAAGGGTTGATAATTTTCTTCATATCAGTTCATAAAGGAATGTCCCCTTCTTTACAATCAGCATGAGAACAAGTGCAATCTGAATCATCAGTATCAGTGGAATGCCGTACTTGAACTTTTTGTGCATCGTCTTGTGATGCCATACTTTCATACCTATCCAAGCACCAACACTACCTCCAATGACTGCGATACTCAACAAAGTCATTTCAGGGATGCGCCACTTAGAACGCTTCGCCTTCCACTTGTCAATGCCGTACAAGAAGAAGGCGAACACGTTGATTGCCAAAAGATAAATGAGTATGAGCTTCATTATTGTATTGCGGCTTCGTCATAGACGCTCTTCAACTCGTCCATCACAACCTTGCCGTTCTCCATGTGAAGCTTAATCTTGTTCTCACCATGCCAACCACCGTCAGTGAACGTGTAGTGATACCATCCTTCGTTGTCTTTTGTGATGCTGAGAACCTTTGATTTGACATCCTCTGCTCCGGGTTTGCCATCGTTCGAACTTGTGCGGAAAAGCCAAACTGCATAACCCTCACCATCATACTCATATTGGTCTTTGAGATATTGCAGAAAGGCTTTTGAGCAATGTGCCTCGAGGAAGTCATATTCAGTGTAGAGATCTTTCTCGTACATATTGGTGATGAAGTCTTGGATGGCAGATTCATCCTCTGCAGCCTCCGCCCTGCCCTCTTCAACAGCTTGGGTTTCTTCCACCTGTTGTTCTTCCGTCACCTCTTCAGGTTCCGTTGAGGCGTTCGTACTATTACCATTATTACAAGAGGTGGCACATGCCAAGAAAGATGACACAGCCAATACAATCATTGATTTTTTCATAATTTTATAACATTTTAGACGACAAAGTTAAGAATAATCAGGGGATTATTGCGATATTTGTACCCAAATTCATACAACTATATTGTCAAACACGACAAAAAACAGCAATAACAACGCATTTGAAATGAAAGTAAAGATTCAAACCATGTTGGGCGACATTGTAGTTCGCTTATACGACGAGACACCTATCCATCGTGATAACTTCATCAAATTGGCAAAGGAGGGCTATTATGATGGAACGCTTTTCCACCGAGTGATTAAAGACTTTATGATTCAAGGTGGTGACCCCGATTCGAAAGGTGCACCTGCAGGAAAGATGCTGGGTGTGGGAGGTCCTGACTACACGTTGGAAGCAGAGATAAAGGATGGTTTGTTCCATAAGCGTGGAGCATTGGCGGCTGCAAGACAAGGAGATGAGGTGAATCCACAGCGCAGAAGCAGTGGTTCGCAGTTCTACATTGTTTGGGGACAGGTATATAACGAAGGACAACTTCGCCAGTATTCCAAGCAGTTGAGAATGCAGAAAGTACAAGCTGTCTTCAATGACCTTGCAGCCAGTCATCGTGACGAAATCATGCAGATGCGCCGTGACAGAAATCGTGACGGACTTCAAGCCCTGCAAGATAAATTGGTGGCAGAAGCAGAAAGCAAGGTCGGCAAGAATGGTCTGACAGAGGAACAGTTGAAGGTTTACTCAACAATCGGAGGCACCCCACATCTTGATGGTCAATACACCGTATTTGGCGAGGTGGAAGAAGGACTGGATGTTGTGGAAATGATTCAAAATTCAGCTACAGGACGTGCTGACAGACCTGTTGATGACATTGAAATGCGGATGGTTGTTGTTGAATGAAGATAGGGTGAATCTTTGATTAAACCACATTGAAATGTCTTAAGGCATTGAGAATACCGTCATCATCGACAGAAGTGGTGACATAATCTGCCAATTCTTTCAGTTCATCGATAGCATTGCCCATCGCAATGCCAATACCAGCCTGAACAATCATTGATGTGTCGTTGCCACCATCACCAAAGGCAATGGTTCGCTTGGGGTCAAAACCTTCATGACGAGCCATCGCAAGAATGCCTTTCCCCTTGTCTGCACCATTAGCAGTGATGTCTGTAAATTCAGGATGCCACCTTCCTGACACGCACAGCGGTATGCGAGCCATCAGCTCCTGCTCGTAATCAGACCGGAAAAAGGGTGTTAACTGAAGAATGTCCTGCTGGAGCACGTCTTCCAATAGCGAGGCATTTGCCAGTTCATTGACTGCCAACATCTGGTGAAAAATGCGCTCAACATCCCCCGTCGGATCAAGAACTGCCACGTCCTTACGTCCGACCACAATAAGACTATAGCCCTTCGCTTTCGCATCTTCCACACAGGTCATTACATCCTGTTTAGGAATTGGTTGACAGCAAACCAACTCATCCCCCACATAGCATAATGCTCCGTTCGTGGTGACATAGCCGTCAATAAGGTGTTCGATGGCTTTCAGATTCGTGATGATAAGTGGTGGACGTCCTGTTGCAATATACACTCTGGACCCGTTTGCCTTTGCCTGAGTTAATGCAAGAAGAGTGGAAGACGGAATCTCATGTGTATTGAAACTCACAAGTGTCCCATCAATATCGAAGAATAAGGCATATTTCTCTTTTGGCTCCATTACGCTATGCAGGGTTTCAACAGCTTCTTACAGTGTCATGTTATCGAATTTCTTCAAGTTCTCCTGTTTCAGAATCAATGATGAACCCACGAACAACAATGTCCTTTGGAACCAATGGATGTGTCTTGATGGTCTCAACGGTCTTACGGACAGATTCAGGTGTGTCCTTGAAACCCTCCAGCCAATGATGCAGGTCTATTCCGCACTTCTGAATGGTGTCGAGCGTTTCGTCGGTCACACCACGGGCAATCATTTCATGGTGAAAGTGGTCAAAACTCATGTGACAGGCACCACAGTGTGAATGAGCCACCACCATGATTTCCTCCACACCCAATTCATAAATGGCAACAATCAAACTGCGCATGGCTGAGTCAAAAGCAGAGATGACCAAACCTCCTGCATTCTTGATAATCTTTGCATCGCCGTTCTTCAATCCCAATGCGGCTGGAAGCAATTCGGTCAATCGTGTGTCCATACATGACAGAACGGCAAGTTTCTTGTCGGGATACTTGTCCGTGATATACCTCTCGTAGCCTTTCTTTTCCACGAAGGTCTTGTTGTAGCTGATAATCTGGTCAATCATAAATTGTAGTTCATTCTCTGTCGTGGTGACTGTTTTGTCTTTCCACCACGCCGTTAATAAAATTGTCGTCTATTATCTTCGTCATATTAGCGTTCGTCCTGCTTTTTGAAGAATCCTAAAATCCGAAGAACTCTTTCAGCCCTACTTTTTCCTTTAGGTCATCTACAGTAAATCCAAAATGAGAGGCTGAAGCAAGGGTAATGACGCGTTCGAGAAACTCATCGTATGAAAACGAAAACCACTCCTCTGGAATATCCACATTGATAGTTCCTCCTCCATTGTGACTGCCCTCATTCCAGGCCTCGTCAAGTTCAGCCTCATACGTACCGCCGTCCTTCTTATTGAAGCAGTACCACGAAACCCATTCCTCCTGTCCTTCAACATTGTGACCTACGAATAGAGGGGCGGAGTGTGACTTTGGCGAATAGGCAACCTCACCCTTCTTCGCATTCCTGTGATAGATCATGAATTTGTCTTTTTGCATAAAAACATCCATTTCTTGAAATAATCCTTGCAAATGTAAGAAAAATCATGGAATTATCCCTATATTTGTGCCCGCTTTTATGTAAAAACATTCTCAAACACAACAAAAGAACTGAAACTATATATGATTAGACTAAACAACAACATCGAAATTCCGCAGATGGGAGTCGGCACATGGACACTCAAGGGCGGAACTGCCATCAACAACGTATGCATGGCACTTAAGAAGGGATTCCGTCATATTGATACGGCTCAGATGTATGAAAATGAAGCAGAAGTTGGTCGGGGAATTATCAACAGCGGAGTGACTCGCAAAGAGATCTTTCTCACCACTAAAGTTGCCCCACCTACGATGCGTGAAGGCGAAAATGCTGTCAGAAAGTCCATTGATGACAGTCTTTCACGATTGAACACCCCCTACCTCGATCTTCTGTTGATTCATTGGCCGGTGAAAGATTGTGTGAAATTCACATGGCAAATTATGGAATCGTATGTGAAAGATGGGAAAATCCGTTCCATAGGTGTCAGCAACTTCAATCCCAACCATCTGGAGGATTTACTTTCCTATGCGGAAGTCCGTCCTGTCATCAATCAGATAGAGGTTCATCCCTATATGTCACAAGTGGAGAATATTGAATTCAATCGTAACCTCGGCATTCAAGTCGAAGCATGGGGACCTTTCGGACAGGGTGACATAGACATTGCAGGAAATCCTGTACTGCAAGCCTTGGCAACAAAGTATCAAAAGACCATTCCTCAAATTGTGCTCCGATGGATTGTACAGAGGGGACTCATCACCATTCCCCGATGCAAGCCCAACCATTTTGCCGAGAACCTTGCTGTCATGCAATTCTCGCTCACAAATGAGGATATGCAAGCGATCAATGCGCTGAATCAGAATCATCGTTCTGACCCAAGAAATAATCCAGACAATTTCCCTTGGTAAAAATAATGACAATGGCATATACAGGAAGATTTGAGCAACACGAGGACTATCGTCGTGAAGAACTGATACGGAAGATAGAACATGCCGTGGCAAATCTGACTCTTCAAGAGTTGGAGGCACTCTATTACGACATGAGCACGAAGAATTATATTAACGATTAATTGAGTGGTGATTGAACAGTGCATATGACAGAACTGGAAAAATGCAACACAGAGATGGAATGCTGCTATGCTTCAAGCACAACTGATACGAACTATTGAAAAGGATATAGAAGAATGATTGAGATTGGACTTAAACATACCAGTGAATTGACAGTGGACGAATCCATCACCGCCATTCAGATGGGGTCAGGTGACCTGCCCGTACTTGCCACACCAGCCATGATGGCGTTGATGGAAAACGCAGCCATGCTGGCAGTTAAAGACGAACTTCCAGAAGGCTGCACCACGGTGGGTGGTCATATTGCATCCTCACACCTGAAACCTTCCAAGATAGGTGAAACGGTAATCGCCACAGCAGAAGTCACTAAAATTGAAGGAAAGAAAATTGAGTTTAAGGTAGCAGCCTACTCCGGCGACACGCTGTTGGGAGAAGGCACTCATTTGAGGTTCATTGTGGACAAGGAACGTTTCATGTCAAAGTTTTGAATAGATGGAGTATCCCAAATTCATTATCACCAAGAATGGTTATTTCCGTTTAGGCATGGTTCATTTGCACAAAGACCTGCTCAAACCAGACGACGTTTGTCTTGGAGGAGGATACTATCAGTTTGATTACACATCAAACCGAATTATCCTCAGCCGTTCTTCATACGACTATGGAGAACCTCGCTGGCATCTTTTGGAAACGCTGAAAGTACCCTCTGTGTATAAGGGGTTGCGATTGGTGTATTTTGATGATGACGGTCAAGAATTCGATGTTAGTCAACAACTTAAAATAGAATATTACAACTAATAGTAATAATAAACAAATCAAAAAATGGGTAGCCTTTCGGCTACCCATTTTGCGGAAGGAGGGGGATTCGAACCCCCGGTACGGTAACCCGTACGTCAGTTTAGCAAACTGGTGGTTTCAGCCACTCACCCATCCTTCCGGAACTGTGCGTTCTGAATTTGCTCCGACAAGTGCATTTCTCCTTGGCTAAAGGTGCTCCTTTGTCTTTTGCGAGTGCAAAGGTAGTGCAAATTTTAGACACTACAAAATAAAAGAATACTTTTTTTATATTTTTAGTGTTAAAATGCAGCCTGCCTTATTCAACGGTAGTGCAAATTTTAGACACTACAAAATAAAATTGAGGAAAAAATCGTACCTTTGCGGAAAATTTATGCTGTACATTATATATAATAATAGAAATATGCATTCAAGACAAGAAAAGATGGAGGCTTTCGGACGTTTGCTTGACGTAATGGATGACCTCCGTGAAAAATGCCCTTGGGACAGGAAACAAACCAACGAGTCGTTGCGCCCCAACACAATTGAGGAAACATACGAACTTTGTGATGCCCTCATGAAAGAGGACAATCTCAATATCTGCAAGGAATTGGGAGATGTGTTGCTCCACATCGTCTTCTATTCGAAGATTGGTGAAGAGAAAGGCGCTTTCGATGTGGCAGATGTGTGCCATAAGCTATGTGATAAGCTCATCTTCCGTCACCCTCATGTGTATGGTGATGTAAAGGCAGAGACAGCCAGCGATGTGAAACGTACTTGGGAACAAATCAAAACCAAAGAGAAAGACGGCAACAAGACCGTACTGTCAGGAGTGCCCGACGCTCTACCCTCTCTCATCAAGGCTTACCGCATTCAAGACAAAGCTCGTAATGTGGGCTTTGATTGGGAAGAACGGCGCGATGTGTGGAAGAAGGTGAAGGAGGAAATCACTGAGTTTGAAGCAGAAGTGGAGACACTTTACAATAATGCTGAGACAGATGAGGCAAAAGCGGCCGCCAAGCAACATGCCACTGAAGAATTTGGCGATGTGATGTTCAGTCTTATCAATGCTGCACGTCTCTATAAAATCAACCCTGACAACGCTCTCGAACACACTAACCAGAAGTTCATCAAGCGCTTTAACTACGTGGAAGCCAAAGCGAAAGAAAAAGGTCAGGACTTGAAAGACCTGACCTTGGAACAAATGGATGCTTGGTGGAATGAAGCCAAGCAGATTCCAACAAAGGGATAATCTTACTTCACATACACCTTCTTGGTCGTGCCGTCTTCCATAAGAATGATGTTCAAACCTTTCTGCAAGGTGACAGCAGGAGTTCCTGATGGTGTGTAGATGCGCTTCGGCGTGACATCGTCATTGGTTGTAACGCTTTCAATCGCATCAACGAAAGTGAAGGTGCCCGTGATGGTCACATCCTCGTTTGGCATCGTCTCAGGAATGTCGCTCCAGCCAGAGAAGGTGTAGCCATCTTTGGTGGGTTCTTCCTCAGGACTGATGGCAGAGCCATGAGGCACTTCGTAAGTCTTGTAGATTTCTCCGTCCACCATATAAGTGAGCGTGGAACATTCCACAACAGCAAACACCTCTGTGATGGGGTCGCTCCATCTGCCCTTCGAGTCGGAGACATACCATGTGAAAGTATGGTCGCCCTCCTCCAGGTCGCCTATGTCGATGGTGAGGGAATGGCTGTCGTCAATGGTGCCCATCACCTTATGCTCCTTGTCACCGTCTATCCAGTAGAGGTAGTTGACGAGGGTGGCATCCGAAGGTTCAGGAGTTGAAGCCACGTAGAACATGCGTGCCATCTGATTGCTCCACACGCCATTGTTGTCCTGCACGCGCATGGTGAGCATGTGAAGACCTGCCGGGAGGCTGCTGATGTCGATGACAGCAGGGGTGTCGTCTATTTTCTGACGGTCGGCAATCTTGCCGTCAATCCAGAATTCACGAGCCGTGATGCTGGTGGCATCGGCATGGGCAGCAGATGACACGAAGAAGGTGCGGGTCATCTGGTTGCTCCACACGCCCTTGTTGTCCTTCACACGCACCATCAGTTTATGCAAGCCATCATCCAGTTGGCTGATGTCGATGACTTGTGTGTTGAGTGTTGTGGCTGTTGTCTGTTTCACGTCGTCAATCCAGTATTCTGCTGCCGCGACGCTGGTGGCATCAGCATGAGCATCTGGCATCACGTAGAACAGACGCGCAATCTGGTTGCTCCACAAGCCCTTGCTGTCTTTCACGCGCACGGTCAACTTGTGCAACCCAGGCGAGAGGCTGCTGATGTCGATGGTGGTGCCCGGCGAGAGTGCCTTGCGGGCAGCGATGTCACCGTCTATCCAGTACTCGCCTCCAGTTATTTGTGCTGTAATAGAAGTGCTGAAAATCATCACCACAACTAACAGCATCGTTTTCATTATGTTTCTCATCTGTTAGTGTTTTTGTTTGTTAGGTGATGCATGTTTATCGAGTCTCAGCCTGATAGTCCACTTTCAGTTGTTTGCCGCTGATGGTCAACTTCAAATCCTTCACAACAGGTGTATGAGGCGCCTTGTTCCAAGGGTATTTGCCACCATTGATACCAATTTGTGTGCCGTCATCGCCCATGTAGGCATCCGGAGTTTTCAACTCATAAGTGCGGGTGTCTGAATAGGCAAAACCTCCTGGGTCATTGAAAGACTCTTCCCAATTGATACCGAAGAAGTTGTTGGTGCTGCCAAGCATACCTGCATCAAGTGCCTCGTCTTGCATCATACAATATCTGTAGATCTGGTTGGCTTCCTTATCAGCCAGCCAAACAGTACTATTCAGACATACAAATGGGCCATGTCCACCATATGAACTATACCAGCCACAGTTAACCAAACAATGATTGAACACGAGGTTATTGCCCGCTTTGGTGGTATGTGCTATAGAGTTGTTACCAATACCAACATAGCAGTTTTCTAATGTCATGTCATAAAATGCACACAATTTGCCAACAGAAAGACAACATTGAATTAATTGAATATTTTTATGTTCTGTTTCCCTGAAAGCCACGCTGTTATTCCCGAAATCACCTGTAATATAACATTTCACCAACTCCAGACCATCGATGATGTTTGTCATTTCACTGGTGATAACAGCGCTAAAGCCATGGTTGAACCTTAATCCTTCAAGGTGAATGTTGTGGGGAGGTGTCAGTGTTTCTGGCAGGTTGACATCCACACGCCCAGCGATGTTTGTTGGACGAATGCTATTGTCAGCCGTATTCTCATTGTTCTTTGGCGTGTTGTCTGTCACCCATCCTGCTCCATAGATATTCACGCACTTGGTGATTTCGCAGGCATTGAACGTACCAGCGGAGAGTGTGATGGTGGCACCACGGTCAGGGGCAGCCTCCATCGCGTCCTTCAGCGCATCTTCGCCATAGAAGATTTGGGCGTTGTCGCCATTCTGCAAGATGGCACTTTGTTCGTCAGTCACTTGCGCGTTGCCCATCATGGCACCGCAAAGCATTGCTAAGGTAAAGAAAACTTTTTTCATTGTTCTTTCAGATTTAGAGTTAATATTAATGTTATTTTTTACTAGTATTCAGGATGGTCGTGCAAACATTTTTCTGCCACAAAGTTAAAGGATACAAGGTGAAAGACGAAGAAAAGGCAAATAAAACGACCGACAAATTCGGAAAATGTCGGTCGTTTCTTATTTTTGGTCGTCGTTTTTCCACTCTGTCGGGGTCTTGCCTGTATGTTCCTTGAAGTAGCGGGTCAAAGCTTTGTCGTTGGAGAAGCCTGATTCCATCGCCACAACGGAGATTTTCTTATCGGGATATTGCCGCATCAAATTCTTGGCATAATCCATACGGTAGTCGTTAACAAACTGCAAGAAGGAACATCCTTTGATGGCTTTGATACAATCTGACACATACCTACTATTGGTACCCAAGGCAACAGCAATATCAGACACTTTCAAACCCGGACGGAGGAAAAGTTGCTGCTCGTCCATCAACTGGCAGATGCGTTGCATCAGTTGTTCATCACTCCTGACAGGTGTGGCATTGAATGATTCTTTTTCGGATGCTGTCGATGGCTCTTTCTGAGGTCTTTTGAGTTTGACAATCAGGAATACGCCCACTAAAATTAAGATGAGCAGTGCGATTCCTCCCCACAACCAACCACTCATGCCATCCATACCATCTTTTGAAACGGTCTGAGTTTCATGGCTGAAACGTAGAAGCCAGACTTGAGCTGATGAAGAAAAGTTCCCATTAGGCACAGGACTAACACCACCTGTCAACATCAAATCTCCGTCTTTCGTCAATATGGGAATGGTCATCAATGCTGCATCTGGCAAAGGATCGGTATGGTAAAGCGTTAGTGGTGCAGGACTTTTGGCATAGTCGATGCATAGTGCATAAAGACGGTGGCTATTGTCAAATCCCACAATGTAACCCCGTTGACGTAAACGGTCTACAAAGACAGGACTGATGTATTGAATCTGTCCGCCAACACCATTCATCGGCACAGGACACACCGTGGAAAGGGGTGAAAACAACGTATCGCGCACTTCAACGATTGCCACCTGACCGCTTTCATTCTTCACAGGCATCAGGTAGGCATAAATGCCTTTTGCCTCGTCGCCAATGAAACTATCATCACTATGGAGTGCCAAGTCGTATTTCAAAGGACGCCATGTCTCAAACAAAGGGGCATTGAACGCATCGCCTCGCAAACGATCCACCATGGGAGTCTTGATTTGCTCGCCATGTATGTCGTAACCAGCCACAATGACAGCATCGTTATTGGAGGTGCGAAAAATATGAGGCAGACAACGTGTCTGTGACACCTCTTTTATATGCGTGAAGTTGAAAGCCCCATCGAACATCTCCATGCTGTCATCTGCATACCAATTGCCCACTATCAACACTTTGCCACTATCTAATTCGACGGCACCTGCTGAAGCCCTTTTTTGATCTAGACAGCCAAATCCCATGAAATGATGCGTATCAGGGTCATACATTTCAACCTCATAAGTCTGTCCTATGCCCAAATTATCCTTAAATCCTCCTGCTATCAGTACTTTCCCTGATTTCATAACAACAGAAAAGCCTCCATCATGGATATAAACTGTTTGCAACAAATGCCATTCGCCATCTTTGTAATACTCAGCCGTAGCAGTAGGAACAAAGCCCGATGTGTGTCCACCCACCACCGTCACTTCGCCATTGACGACAAAAACAGAGTGCCCGCTACGAGGTACATTCAGGTCAGGCAACCGCTCCACCTCAATTTTGACAAAAGGGCAGTCGGTTGCTTTGTCACCACTCGTAGCCATCGTCCGCGTCGTCACTACCAGCGCAATACATAATAATATGAAATGTAATACTGATTTCATCAGTTTTTTAGCGAATCTTGTCGAACTACAATTGATATTTGTGACAAAGGTAGCAAAAACTATGATACGGGAAAGGATACCACCCTATAAAACAACAGACAAATTCGGAAAATGTCGGTCATTTCTTGTTTTTGGCGGTTGTTATCCCACACGGCAAGACATTCTTGTGTCTTTTTCATCCAAAGAAATTTGGCTTGCGTTGACGGGCTTCTTCCAAACTGACCATGCCGGACTCCCCTTCTGCTTTCCCTGCACGGAGTTCGGCATACTTTTTGTCCAATTCATCGGTCAATTCGGCTCTTGTGTCGGGATTGAGCAGACGGGCGCTGGCGATGACATTCTGCGAGGCATCCTTCATCCACAGCACGGGACCATGATAAACAGGAGAAATCTTGAGGGCGGTATGGAGTTCGCTGGTCGTGGCTCCACCAATCATGATGGGGATATTTGCTCCACGTTCTTCAAGGGCGCGTGCCACATTCACCATCTCTTCTAACGAAGGGGTGATAAGACCAGAAAGTCCGATGATATCGACTTTTTCTTCGATGGCTTTTTCCACAATCGTCTCCGTAGGCACCATCACACCGAGGTCAATGATTTCGTAGTTGTTGCAGGCGAGAATCACGTTCACAATGTTCTTGCCGATGTCATGCACATCGCCTTTCACAGTCGCTAACAACACCCTTCCAGCCTTCTGTGCCCCTTCGGAACGGCTTGCCTCAATGAGTGGTTGCAAAATGCTCACAGCCTTCTTCATTGTACGTGCCGTCTTCACCACTTGTGGCAAAAACATCTTGCCCGCACCAAAGAGTTCTCCCACCGTATTCATGGCATCCATGAGAGGACCTTCAATAATCTTGACAGGATTGTCGTAGAGTTGTGCCGCCTCGTCCAAGTCGGTTTCCAGATAATCACCCACACCCTTCACTAAAGCATGCTTCAAGCGCTCCTCCACCGTACCGTTTCGCCAATCATCTGCCGATGTCTTTGGTAAAACACCACCATTTTTAAGTGCTTCCTTTTCAGCATCTTTCTCTGCTTTTATTCGAGTAGCGATTTCAATCAGTCTTTCCGTTGCACCGGCATCACGGTTGAGCAGCACATCATCAATCGCCGTCAGCACATCTTCGGGGATGTCGCTATACAGCACCTGTGTGGCAGGATTGACGATACCCATATCCTGTCCCTTTCCGATGGTATGATACAAGAACACTGCATGCATCGCCTCACGGATGTAGTTGTTGCCCCTGAATGAGAACGAAAGGTTGCTGATACCACCCGACACGTGCGCTCCTGGCAGGTTCTTGCGAATCCACTCAGTAGCGCGGATGAAGTCAAGTCCGTAAGCATTGTGCTCCTCCATACCCGTTGCCACCGCCAACACATTGGGGTCAAAGATGATGTCAAGCGGGTTGAAACCCACCTTGTCCACCAGCAGATGATAGGCACGTTCGCATATTTCAATCTTCCGTTCATAAGAAGTTGCCTGACCTTGTTCGTCAAATGCCATCACCACCGTCGCAGCACCCAACCGTTTGATTTCACGGGCTTTCTCAAGGAACTTCTCCTCCCCTTCCTTCAGCGAAATGCTGTTCACGATGCTCTTACCCTGCACACACTTCAAACCAGCCGTAATCACCTCCCAATCGCTGGAGTCAATCATCACCGGCACCTTCGCAATGTCAGGGTCGCTCATCAGCAGATTGAGGAATGTCACCATCTCACGTTTGGCATCCAAGAGTCCGTCGTCCATGTTGACATCAATGACCAAAGCCCCATCTTCCACTTGCTTTCTTGCGATAGAAAGAGCTTCTTCATAGTTCTTTTCGTTGATGAGCCGCAGGAACTTGCGCGAACCAGCCACATTGCAGCGTTCACCCACATTCACGAAACGGCGTTCGGGAGTGAGTTCCAACAGCTCTAATCCGCTCAGCCACATGTTCTTGGGTTTCTCCACAGGCACATGCGGTTTCTTCCCTTCAACAATTGCTGGATAAAGTTCGATGAATTTTTCCGTTGTTCCACAGCAACCGCCCAAGATGTTCACCAGCCCTTCTTCCACATACTCCCTCACCTGCTCCGCCATCATGTCAGGCGTTTGGTCATAAAGTCCCAACGAATTGGGCAATCCAGCATTCGGGTGAGCAGAGATATAATAAGGTGCCTTATCTGCCAATGCTTTCAAGAAAGGCTTCAGTTGTCGTGCACCAAACGAGCAGTTCAAACCTATGGAGAAGATGTCGGCATGCTGCACACTTGCTAAAAACGCCTCCAGCGTCTGACCGGAAAGCGTGCGTCCAGCGGTATCGCTCACCGTAATGGAGAGCATCAGAGGCACACGGATTTTAGTCGATTCCATCGCCTTTTCCGCCGCATAGATGGCAGCTTTGGCATTGAGCGAATCAAAGATGGTTTCTATCAAGAGTGCGTCCACGCCACCCTCCAGAAGTGCTTCCATCTGCTCCACATAGGCAGCCACCAATTCGTCGTAAGTGAGGCTACGCAAAGCAGGGTTGTTCACATCGGGCGAAATGCTCAGCGTCTTGTTGGTTGGTCCTACATCACCCAACACAAAACGCGGTTTCATCGGAGTTTCTCGGGTGTATTCATCAGCCAACTGACGGGCAATCCTTGCACCAGCCAAGTTCATCTCACGGCAATACTCCTGCACATTATAGTCAGCCATCGACACTCGCTGAGAGGAGAAAGTGCAGGTGGTGATCAAGTCAGCCCCAGCTTCCAGATACTTCCTGTGGATGTCGGCAATCACGTCAGGACGAGTCAGGCAAAGGATGTCGTTGTTGCCCTTCATCAATCCTGGCACCTCTTTGAACCGTTCGCCTCTGAAGTCCTCCTCCAAAAGTCCGTACTGCTGAATCATGGTGCCCATCGCACCGTCCAGCACAAGTATCCGTTGTTTGATGATGTCGTGTATCTTCACCATTCGCACATCGTTTTTAACTTATAAAATTCTTCTTTGCCCTGTCTATTTCCCGTCTATCCTCTTTCTCCTTCAATGTCTGTCGCTTGTCATATTCTTTCTTTCCTCGCGCCAACGCAATGTCCAGTTTTGCCAAACCTTTCTCGTTGATAAACAGACGGACAGGCACGATGGTGAAGCCCGGAGCCTTCGTGTCCTCCTGCAAGTTGCGGATTTCCTTTCGGTTCAGGAGCAGTTTCCGTTCCCTGCGCTCCACATGGTTGTTGTAGGAACCTTCGGAATAAAGAGCCACATACATGTTCTTCACCCAAATCTCCCCATTATTGATATAGCAATAGGTGTCCACGAGGCTCGCTTTGCCTGCACGTATGCTCTTGATTTCCGTACCCGTCAAGACAATGCCTGCCGTGAAGGTGTCGATGAATTCGTAATCAAACGACGCCCTCTTATTTTTGATATTCACCTGCTGATTCTTTGCTATCTTCTTCTTTGCCATAATCTTACACATACTTATCCAAATTCTCCACTATCATCTTCGCCACTGCTGGGGTCACCTCCTCCTGATGCTCGTCAAGAAAGTCGTCACCCAACTCGTTCAGTTCTTCCAACTGCTCATACATTGCCATGAAATCCTCGTCGCTCATGTCTTGTGAAAGTTCCTCTTGATGCTTGTGGTACTCCTTTTTCACCTCATACAACAGTTTCGAGAAGTCCTTCATCACCTTCTCCTGACCTTCCACACTTCCCCACTCCTTCTTCACCACCATCGGGAACGGGCCTTCCAGCACATAAGGTGCATAACCGTTCATGATTAGCTGAATGAATCCGCCCTCCATCACTTCGTCAAGCACATAGCGATAGCACAACACAGCGTGTTGCTCTGCACTCAGCATGTCCATGTTCTCGGCAGTCAATCCACCACCAATTGCCGCCAGATACCCATCTGTCACCCATTCGATGAAGGCGATGCTATCCAGCGTTTCATACTTCTTCTGTGCCTCTTGCTTGTCCAAATGTACCATTGTTGTAGCTTTTAAGGATGCAAAGGTACGTTTTCTTTCCCAAATCATCAAAAACTTGCCACATAAAGTGGACAAGAAAGCGGTTGTTTTGTGTTTTTCCTCTATAAATTTGGGTATCTATCAAAATCGTCGTATATTTGTGGTGAGTTTTACTACTAAAAAGTTTTTATCACCCCAAACAAAACGATAATGAAAAAGACAACTTACATTTGGGCATGTGGATTGGTACTTCCCCTGCTTTTCTGCAGTTGCAACAACAAGAATGCTGCCGAAAATGGTGGCGAAGAAGACTCGACGGCTGTTGCTCTCGTAAGTGAGCAACCAACAGATGACGAAACATCCGCTGATGAATCCAGCAACAAAGCATCGGTTTTCGAAGACTGGTCAACCCGTCCCATCACGGTGAAGACCGAAGGCGGCAAGGTGGACATCCATGCTTTTGCCAAGGCATTCTGCCAAGAATATTCGGCGGCTGAGCCTTGTGCTAAGATGCTTTCCTATTTTAAGAATCCTACCGATTTCGAGAAACCGGAGGAAGTGTTCTTTGTAAAGGACTATCCAAAGAACGGCTATATCGCTTGCGACTGGAGATTCGAGTCTGTCAATAACGTGACATTATGCTATTGGAATCGCAAGAACGGGCACCAACTGGTAGGTGTGACAACTGAGTGTGGCATGGAAGGAGAAGGAATGATGGGTCAGTACATGTTTTACGATTATGACAAGGCAACAGGACTCATGACACCAGACATGAACGTTGTGAAAGTGTTTGACGAACTTGCCGCCTCATACGAGGACATCGTCCTGTATCTGCCCGAAGAAGGCAAAGACATCGTCGTGTACGCTTTCAACTATGGCGACGACGAAGAATCGGAAGATGACGACACATTAGATTCTTACAGCGGAAAGTGGGACGGCACGTCCTTCTCCATCGTAAAGGAGTGAACAAAGCATTAAGGCATCACATAAGGCGACGCTCACTCTCGTCGTTGTCCAAGAACAATACGTCCCTTTTACTTTTCTCAATTTTCGCAATCAAAAAAGATCCAAGAAGAGATGAAATCCTTGCAATAGTGCAAAGTTTGTCGCAAAACTTTGCACTATTCCAATGGATGCAACTCGTTTGTGGGCAAGACTTACGTTCGTTTACGGGCAAGACTTACGTTCGTTTGTGAGGAACACTTGCATGCGCGAGTGGAAGTCACTTAAATTCACCATTTCCGAATCAACAATATTAGCTTAGAGATTAGAGTGTAGAGCCAAGAATTATGAGATGAGAGATACAGGTAACTATTCATCTTTTATATATGATTTAGCAAAGCGCATCTTTCCAACCTTTTTTCACTCTTTCATTTTCCATTCTTAAAAGTTTTTTGTACCTTTGCAAAATCTTAAAGACTTAGTACATGAATAATACTGAAAAGGACCGATTGCCTCATCCACTTGTGGCTCTCATTCCTGTTGTTATGCTCATTGTTTTCTTGGGCACAGCTCACAACCGATTCACCCTTGTTGGCACCACCGCTTGCTCAGGACTCTTCCTCAACATCACCACGGGTGACCAATTCTTCTCCATCGTTCTCACTGCCGACATGTACCGAAACGCCTACCGTCAGCAGGGCTGCGAATCCCGCCTCCTCAGTCGCACCACCGAAGATGTTGCCACAGTCACCTCAGTCCTCATTCCTTGGAGCACCTGCGGAATGACTCAAGCAGCTGTCCTCGGAATTCCCACACTTGTCTATCTCCCCTACTGCTTCTTCAATATCATCAGCCCCCTCATGACCTTGCTCGTGGCTGCTATAGGTTGGAAAATCTACAGAACTCCACCTACCGAGGCGTTAGAGAATGAAGAAAAGAAGGAAATGACAGAATAAAAATGTGAGGGTATGTCAAAAAAAGGCGTATCCTCACATTTGTTTCAGGGGTAAAAGTATATTTTTATAAAAAAATCAGCAAAATAATGATTGTTCTTTGAAAAAATATTTATCTTTGCAAATGAAATCTGTTTTTCCAACCTAAGTGACACCTGTGAGACCAAGAGAAGGAAAGACATTTTGTGAAGCACATACATAACAACCTAAATTTAATGATATATGAACAAAACTTATTTTTCTAAGTGGACCTTGGTAATTGGCGCAGTGGTCGGTGGATTGACCTCATGCGGACTGGATATCCCTGAGGAGACACAAACATCGTTTGAAACGATGACTGTTAAAAAAACAGATGTTGAGATTCCTGCTAAGTTTAGTGCCAAGATGAAAGGTCAGGCTGACGTGAATATCATGCCGCAGGTAAGTGGTCAGCTGATGAAAATCTATGTGAGTGAAGGTCAGCAAGTGAAAGTGGGACAAACACTCTTTGTCATTGACTCGCGCAATGCCCAACTGGAACTGGAAGCTGCCCAGGCTAATTTGCAGGCAGCTTTGGCTCAGGAAAACTCGGCTAAGCTGGAGTTTGACTCCAACAAAAACCTATTTGAAAAGAAGATTGTGAGCAGCTACATGCTCGAAAACTCGCAAAACACCTATCGCCAAGCTCAGGCTTCGGTGGCTCAAGCCCGTGCCGCTGTGAACCGCGCAAAGGTGAATCTTGGTTTCTGCACCATTAAGGCTCCTGTTTCGGGCATTATCGGAGAGATTCCTGTACGTGGTGGCGATCAGGTGACACCTATGACTCAACTGACTGTGCTGAGTGGTAACACAACGATGGAGGCAGAGTTCTCGGTGACAGAAGCTATCGTTGAGGCCATGGTGCAGGAGGGCATCAATGCGGAAGACAAGGAGAAGTATATTGCCAATTTGCCTGAGGCAACTTTCGTGATGAAGAATGGTACAGAGTATCCTCACAAAGGTCGTGTCACCAGCCTGACAGGTGTGGTGAATGCTGCTACTGGTTCGTTGACCTGCAAGGTGTCGTTCCCCAACCCCGATGGACATTTGTACTCTGGTGTGCAGGGCATAATCGTGCTGCCATTTGTGGAAAAAGACGTAATTGTCATTCCACAGCATGCAGTAGTACGTTTGCAGGACAAATCATTGGTTTACAAAGTGCAGGCTGACAGTACCGCAACTGGCATCGACGTGACAACACAAGATGTCGGCAATGGTAAGGACTACGTTGTGACTAGCGGTCTGAAAGTGGGTGACAAGATTGTGACCGTCGGCGCCAATAACGTAAGTGAGGGGCAGAAGGTACTGTTTCCCGAACAAGCAAAGAGTGAAAAGTGATTTGTGAATAATTTGCTTCTGTATTATGAAGAACAATATATTTATCAACAAATACGTGATGGCATGTGCCATCTCGATTGTGATTGCGCTGGTGGGTTACATCTCGATGAACTCGCTGCCAGTGGAGCAATATCCTGACATTGCACCGCCAACGGTGCTTGTCTCCACCACTTATTCGGGTGCCGACGAGAACACCATCATGAAGTCCGTCATCCAGCCGCTCGAAGAGGCAATCAATGGTGTGACTGACATGACTTACATGACCTCAAAAGCCTCATCCAATGGTTATGTCAGCATCAATGTGTATTTTAAGCAGGGAGTGGATGCCGACATGGCAGCTGTGAATGTACAAAACCGCGTGACCCGCGCACAAGCCCTCCTGCCTGCCGATGTGAACAAGGTGGGTATAACGGTGCAGAAGATGCAGAGTAACATCCTGCAGATTTTTGCCGTGAAGAGTGTGGATGGCAAGTACGACGAGGACTTTATCTCGAACTATGTTGACATCAACATTAAGCCGCGTCTGATGCGTATCCCTGGCGTGGGTAACGTGCAGAGTCTTGGTAACACTTACGCCCTGCGTATCTGGCTGAAACCTGACGTGATGGCTCAGTATGGCTTGACACCTAACGAAGTGTTTGCGGCCATCGGTGGACAGAGTTTCGTGGCTGCCACGGGTTCATTAGGTGAACAGTCGGAAAACTCCTACCAGTACTCGATGCAGTACAAGGGTACACTGAAGAGCGTGGAGGAGTTCAACGACATCGTGTTGCGTACCAGCGATGGTGGTCACATGCTGCATTTGAGCGATGTGGCAGAGGTGAAGATTGGTGCCATGAGTTACAACTACACCTCAAACATCCAAGACCGTCCGGGTGCCCTCTTCATGGTGTTCCAAGCACCAGGCGCTAACGCCACCGAGGTGAATGCCCGCATCAACAAAACTTGTGAGGAGATGAAGGCAACGATGCCTGCTGGATTGGAGTTCGTGACGATGATGACCAGTGATGACTTCCTCTTTGCCGCTATCCATAATGTGGTGGAGACGTTGATCATCGCCATCATCCTCGTGATTCTCGTGGTGTTTTTCTTCCTTCAAAATTTCAAAGCCACTATCATTCCTTCCATTTCGATTATCGTGTCACTGTTGGGCACATTCGCAGTCGTCTCCTTGGCAGGCTTCTCGCTCAACATCCTGACACTGTTCGCCCTTGTGCTGGCCATCGGAACCGTGGTGGACGATGCCATTGTGGTGGTCGAAGCTGTGATGGCGAAAATGGAGGGTGGTATCAGCGATGCACGTGAAGCCACCCGTCAGGCAATGAGTGAAGTGTCTGTGGCTGTTGTCTCCTGTACCTTGGTGTTCATGGCGGTGTTCATCCCCGTGACCTTCATGCCTGGCACATCCGGTACATTCTTCACACAGTTCGGCGTGACGATTGCATCTTCCGTAGGTCTGTCCTGCGTGTCTGCTTTGACGCTCTGCCCTGCCCTCTGCGCTATCATGATGAGGATGGAGCAAGGCAAGAAGGAAGGCAAGAGCCTGACCTACTATACGAAGAAGGCCTATACGGTGAGTTACAATGCCATCTACAACAAGTATGCAAAGAGCGTTCAGAAGTTCATCAAACGCCCTGTGCTTGCATGGAGCCTGTTGGTGGTTGCAGCCATTCTGTTCGCGTTCTTTATGAAGAACTTGCCGTCAGGTCTCGTTCCACAGGAAGACCAAGGCGTATTCTTGGCAGAGATTCGTGTGCCTGAAGGTACCACCTTGCAGCAGACCCGTGAGATTGTGAAGAAAGTGGAAGCCAAAGTGAAAAAGATTCCAGAGCTGGAGAGCTTTGCAGTATGCTGCGGTTATGGTATGGTATCTGGTGAAGGTTCGAATTTTGCCACGCTGATTGTTCGTCTGAAGAATTGGGACGAACGTCCAGGTATGAACCACATGATAGACCTCGTCATCGCTCGTTTCTATTATGACTGTATGGACATCAAGAACGTGCAGGTGCTGCCGTTCCAGATGCCACAGATTCCTGGATATGGTACGAGTAACAGTGTGAATCTGGTGGTGGAAGACCCCACCGACGGCAATATGTCGGAATTTGCCAAAAAGACCGAGCATTTCCTGAACAAGCTGGCAGAACGTCCAGAGATTGGTTCCGCCATGTCATCTTACTCTGAGCGTTATCCCAAGTATCAAGTTGATGTTGATGCTGTTCAGTGTGACCGCGCTGGTGTGTCGCCAGCAGAAGTGCTCAACACGCTCGGTGCCTTCTGCGGTGGATCCTATATCGGAAACTTTAACCAGTTCGGTAAGGTCTATCGTATCATGGCATGTGCTTCTCCAGAATATCGTCTCGACCCATCCTCACTGCAAAACATCTTCGTGCAGGTGAAGGGTGGCAAGATGGCACCTATCGCTGAGTTTGTCACATTGAAAGAGATTGTGGGTCCTTCGAACATCGAACACTTCAACCTGTTCCAAAGCATCACTTGCTTCGTCACTGCAGGTAGTGGTTACACCGAAGGTGACGCTCACAACGCTATCGCCGAGGTGTTTAAGCAGGAGATGCCTTCTACTGCCACTTATGAGTACAGCGGTATGTCTCGTGAGTTGGAGGAGACTTCCGGCTCTAATGCCACGGCACTCATCTATGTCATTTGCGCCGTTCTGATTTATCTCATTCTGGCATCTCTCTACAACTCATGGTTCACCCCAATGGCTGTGCTCCTGAGTGTGCCTTTCGGACTGATGGGTGCTTTCTTATTCGCCTACTTCGGTTCACTGCTCCATCTGCCAGGCATGGACAACAACATCTACCTGCAGACGGGTGTCATCATGTTGATTGGTTTGCTTGCCAAGACAGCCATTCTGATAACGGAGTTCGCTTCTGAACGTCGTGCACAAGGACTGAGCATTGTCGATGCAGCCTTCGAGGCATGTAAAGAACGTCTGCGTCCTATCCTCATGACGGTGGTGACGATGATTGCAGGTATGATACCGCTCATCATCGAAGGCGGTGCAGGAGCCAACGGAAACCGCGCCCTCGCTCTTGGCGTGGTGGGTGGTATGACGGTGGGCACTATTGCCCTGCTGTTTGTGGTACCAGCCTTCTTCATTGTGTTCCAGAAGTTACATGAGAAGTTCCAAGGTAAAACACAGAACGCTGAATCTTGATCTCGATGAAGTTAAACTGAAAACGAGTAAGTTATGAAAAGAATAATATCTATTTTTGCCGCCGCCGCTTGTTTCGTACTTTCTGGGTGTGGCATATACAACAAATATCAATCCACAGCAGAAGTGCCAGTCAATGCCTTTGGTAATGACGTCGTAAACACTGATGGCATACAGTTGGCAGATTTGTCTTGGCGTGAATTCTTTACAGACCCATTGCTCCAGCAACTAATTGACACTGCTCTGGTGCGTAACACCGACTTGAACTCTGCCCGCATTGCTGTAGAGAAGTCGGAGGCGGCGCTTCGTGCTGCCAAACTGGCTTATCTGCCATCGCTCTATTTCTCGCCTTCGGGCACATTGTCAAGTTTCGACAATAGCCCCGTATCGAAGGCTTATGATTTGTCTTTGCAGATGAGCATGGATTTGGATGTGTTTGGTTCCATCACCAGCCAAAAGCGGAAGTCGAAGGCAGTGCTGCTGCAAGCGCAAGCGCAAGAGGAGGCAATACGTGCCAACTTGGTTTCATCTGTAGCTCAGCACTACATTCTCCTGTTGGTGCTTGACCGTCAAATGGAGATTCTCACAGCGACCGACAATCTTTGGAACGCTTCCCTTGAAACTCAGAAGACACTGTGGGAAAACGGCAAGTCCTACTCTACTGCAGTCAATCAGATGGAGTCTTCTTATCTGAATGTAAAGACACAGCTGGTGGATACAAAACGCAACATCCGTCAGGTGGAGAATGCACTTTGTCGTCTGCTTGCCATCACGCCTCAGCACATCCAGCGCAAGCGTTGGGGGAACTATGAGTTGCCGCAACGGTTCAGCGTCGGTGTGCCTGCACAACTGCTCACGCGTCGTCCTGATGTGCGCATTGCTGAACATGCGATGGAAGAGGCTTTCTACAACACACAAGCAGCGCGTTCTGCCTTCTATCCCTCCATCACCTTGCAGGGTGCGTTGGGATGGACAAACAATGCTGGCGTCGTAACTGATCCTGGCAAGTTACTGTGGACGGCAGTGGCTTCGCTCACACAACCGATCTTTGCACGTGGCAAGTTACTCGCAAACCTTAAAGTGAGCAAACTCACACAACAGGATGTGCAGAACAAATATGTGCAGACTGTCATTGATGCTGGTAACCAAGTGAATGAGGCAATGGCGGATTGCCAAGCCGCACTGGAGAAAGACGGTTACTATAAGCGTCAGGTGGCAGTGCTTCAAGATGCCTATAACGGCACTCATGAGCTGATGGACAATGGTAAAGCAAACTATCTCGAGGTGCTCACAGCACAAGAGAGTTTGCTCAGTGCCCAGCTGAGTGAAGCCATGAACCTCTACGATGGTGCTCAAGCTCTCATCGCTTTGTACATAGCTCTCGGAGGTGGAACAAAATAAGTGAACAACGGATTACAACCAATTAATCATACTAAATCAAAAACACCATTGTAGAATACTTTGTTGACGGCATCCTGCTTTGTACACGTTGGAAGAATGTGGGCGATGACACGGAGAAACGTGAAAGTTGGGAGATTGCTTCCATCAAAGATGGCAAGATGGAATGGACAGCCCTTCGCCAAACTTCTGATGGCACCTACTACACCGCCACTTTCAGTATGACTCAAGTGAAATAGTTTTTGGAGAAGTTAAGGAGTTAAGGAGTTGAAGCCGTCACCTTGCACATGAGGAGTTTCCACTAGCAAAGTCTCGGCTCTAACTCCTTAACTTATTTAAATTTCCAAAGTTAGGTAACTTAGATTTTTCACTTTTCACTGTTGGCTTCGCCGAAGATGTTCACGCTCGGCATAGTTCAAACAAGTTTGACTTCTGCACTCGCTTAATCGCATCTTTCACTCTTCACTTCTGATAGTAACGCCGCCGAGCAGACCTTCTATATCTGAGGAACAGAAACAGCAGGAACATCACCACAATGCCGAATGAGAGAGATATCAAGGCACTCTTTGTGAAGCCAGCCACAAGGAATGTGAGGAATGACACTGATGCTGCCGTTAACGCATAGGGCAACTGAGTGGTGACATGGTTCAAATGTTCACATTGTGCACCTGCCGATGACATGATAGTGGTGTCTGAGATGGGCGAGCAATGGTCTCCACACACCGCACCTGCCATGCAAGCTGAGATGGAGATGATCATGAGTTGAGGGTCAACTTCATGGAAACACGACACCACGATGGGGATGAGAATGCCGAATGTGCCCCACGATGTGCCAGATGCGAAAGCGAGACCTACAGAAACGACAAAGATGATGGCAGGAAGGAAGTGCATGAGTTCACTTGCAGAGTTCTCCACCAAACTTGCCACATAAGCAGCCGCTCCCAAATTGTCGGTCATGCTCTTCAGTGTCCATGCAAATGCCAGAATCAGCATGGCAGGTACCATCTGCTTGACACCTTCAGGCAGACATTCCATGCAGTCGCTGTACGACAAAGACTTGCGTGTCAGATAGTAGAAGATTGTGATGACAAGTGCTACAGCAGAACCCATCACCAAACCCACAGAGGCATCGCTGGCAGCAAAAGCATCAACAAAGCTCTTACCACTGAAATAGCCACCAGTGTATATCATACCGATGACACACCCGACAACGAGCAGCACAACGGGGATAATCAAGTCTGACACCCTACCCTTTTTTCCATCCTTCTGAGCTTCCCCATTAGACTTTTTACCATTGCTTGTGGTGAAGAGGTCACCTCTGAGCGCATTTTCCTCGTGCAACGCCATGGGACCAAAATCCACTTTCATGAAGATGACGAAGAGCATCATCAGCATGGTCAGCAACGCATAAAAATTGAAAGGGATGGATTGAATAAAAATGCTGATGCCATTCTCCTCCTTGACAAATCCCGACACCGCTGCTGCCCACGACGAGATGGGGGCAATGATACAGATAGGTGCCGCTGTCGAGTCAATCAGGTATGCCAGTTTGGCACGGCTTATCTGATGCTTGTCAGTGACGGGACGCATAACAGAACCCACCGTCAAGCAGTTGAAATAGTCATCAATGAAAATCAGACAGCCCAACAGCATGGTTGAAAACTGCGCACCTGCACGGCTTTTGATGTGGTTAGCTGCCCATGCACCGAAAGCTGCCGAGCCACCCGTACGGTTCATCAATTGCACCATCGTGCCCAAGATGACCAGAAAGACGAGTATGCCGACATTCCACTTATCAGACAGCACAGTCATGATACCATCAGGAAAGAGTTGATTGAGTCCTCCCACCGGATCAAAGTTCACGTTGAGCAAGGCACCAGTCACCAAACCCAAGAACAGTGAACTGTACACCTCCTTGGTAATCAGCGCCAGCGAGATGGCTATGAGAGGAGGTGTCAAAGCCCATATCGTATTTTTCACGGGCATGTGATTAATACCCACAGCATAAGCCAACCAACATATAAACAAAAGTACGACCAACTGCGCGATGTATGTCAAGCGTTTAGACTTTTCCATTTTTACAGATCCAGAAAATTTCATCTCAATATTATATTAAAGCCCCCTCCGGTTGCCGTCCTCAGAAAGAGCACTTTCTTCGGTCGCTCCCGACAGCGCAACATTTAGTTGCCCTGTTTCACCGCTCGCTACCCCCAAGGGGGAGTGTGCCATGCGGGGTGTTAGTATCCTGTTTACTTCAGTAACTTAGATTTTTCACTTTTCACTGTTGGCTTCGCCGAAGATGCTCACGCTCGGCATAGTTCAAACAAGTTTGACTTCTGCACTCACTTAATCGCATCTTTCACTTTTCACTTCAGATTCAATTCCTCATTCCTAACTTTTATTTCCTGAAAGGATAAAATGTCGCTCCCACACTTACAGCCCTATTCTGATAAAGCCCAGAGAGTTGTTCCCATGTGCCTGTCATGTAGCCACCCAAGTCGTGGTATTCAGCAAAGACGTTACACTTCTTGCCAAACTGCTTGTTTGCCTTGACGGTGGCAAAAAGATGAGGATGTTGGTTATCCATCGCACGTCTGCTGCTGTAGAGGAGCACTGACGAGAGACGGAAACCGTGAGGAAGGTTGAGGGTTGGTGCAGCCTTCAGCGTGACGAAGTCGTCATTCTTATAGGGCGTATCAGCACCTTCCTTTTGATGCTTGTGATAGTAGTTGGCACCAAATGTCAGTTCCCATGGTCCTGTCTTCCAGTAGACAGAACTTCTGATACCCAATTGCTGGTGGTTGGAACTGGAAAGGTGGCTAAACCACGTATTCTCAACACTGGAATGCAAGAAGAAGTTCTTCTGCTGATAGGAATAGCGCAACACCCCTTGATGCACAAGGTTGGTGCGGTAATCGGTGGCTGAATATTTCAGCGATGTCGTTGTTTCTGTCTCGTCAACCAAGAAGTCGCTCATTTCTGGCACATAGAAGCGACGGGTGAACAATGCCTGAAAGAAGTTGCGCCCAGCCTTGTAGCCCGCACTGGCAAGGTAGGAATGGTTGTTGCGCGCATGCTTCCAAGTGCTGCGGTCTTCTGAGTCATACTGACGGTTCCAGTAGTGCATCATGCGGTAGCGGTCACCGAATGTCAACAACCACGGACCATGAGAATAGTCAAGCTGTGCGTAGAAGTCTGCCAACATCACCTGCTCACGACTCTCCTTGAAAGACAAGAAATTATCGTAGTCCAATTCTGCACCCACCATCAACCATAAGTCAGGAGTGAAGATGGGCGTGTTGAACTCCGCGAAAACGTAGGGATAGCTGTCACCCGTCTTATCGCCTTTGTTAGAACCGCTGGAGTAGTCGCCACCCATCTCGGCAAAGAGAATGGCATCGTTCTTGAACGTATGGGAGTAAGAGACCACCAGATTCACATAACGGTTAGAGTTCCCATGAGTAACCCTCCATCCCGGATTGAAAAGCTTGGTCTTACCGTCGCCATACTTTTGAAAAGCCTTGATGATGAGCCTGTCACTCTCGCTGATTTTCCAATCCAAATTGAGGTGCAGGTTTTCAGCCAATTCACGGTCAGTCATACGCCATTCATCCGTAGGATATGCCTTACCATAGGATGTGCGTGCCATCGCATAAGCCTGCACCGTCAGCTTTTCAGTCCTGTTGGTCACGTCGGCATAGAGCATGCCATTGCCATAGGTGCTGCCTGAGAGAGCCACCTTGCCGTCTCTCTTCACGTCTTCCCGATAATAGATGTCTATCACACCCTTCGTACCGCTCACAGCCTTTGCCACCGAACTGTTGCTGCATACCTGAATATGGTCTATCTCACAAGCCTTCACATGATTCAGGAAAGATTCCATATCCACAACGATACCGATGTTATCGACACGCACCGAATAATTGAGATCCAACTTCTTTCCGTTGATTGACAAAATTTCAGGGCAGGTATGCAACACATCCAGCAAAGTCATTTCGCTGTCAGGATTCATTTTGTCCACATGAATCACATAGCGGTCGCCCTGAAACTCAATAATGTCATTGTCATCTGCTGCACATACAGTTAAACTACTCATGCAAATCATGCATAGTAAAACACTGTTCATCAAATAGTTTTTCATTTTTCTTTTACTTAACTCTGAGTGATTTTATTGATGTTTTAAAGATTAATTATTCATTCTGAAATGTACTGGTAAACCCATATTGGTCTTTGACGGTACCCTTAAACGTGGTTTCTTGGGCAAGCCCTATCATACCCCATGCACAAAACAGCATGGCAAAGAATAGTCTTTTTTTCAACATATCATGAGAGTTTTTCATTAGCGAATTGATAAAGTTGTCGCAAATTTAAGGAAAATTAGGTAATCTACCAAAAGATTTCCACGAAAAAATGAACATTGACAAACATTGATATTTAAGGTTCTCCTTTCGGTTTAAAAAATTATCACTTTACGCTTTTTCCCTCTCATTGATTTAAAAAATAGATGTTTTGCCTAAACGAAATCTTATTTTTCATCATTTTGCAACCGAATGGGATTGAATTACGAAGATATCCGACTGCTTCCACGCAAATGAAAAAACAAAAATTTAACAATTTAACAATTTAACAATTTAACACCGAAGCAGGAGAGTCAAGCTTGGGCTATGCCTTGCGAGGGTTAATTCGCCGTTAGGCAATTTAACACCTCCACTGCCGCCATTAAGTCTTGCCCACAAACGAGTGTAAGTCTTGCCAACAAACGAACGTAAGTCTTGCCCACAAACGAGTTGCAAGATAGAGAATATTCTCTGTTTTATGCCAGAAATCGGGAATATTCTCGTTTTTTTCCGATTTTTTGAGAATAATATTGCCACCCCCTCATATCGCTGTAACTTTGCATCAGATTCAGAAACTGAAAGTGAAAAGTGAAAGATGCGATTAAGCGAGTGCAGAAGTCAAACTTGTTTGAACTATGCCGAGCGTGAGCATCTTCGGCGAAGCCAACAGTGAAAAGTGAAAAATCTAAGTTACCGAAGTTAATGATAGTAGCACAGTCGCAATTATGCCTTGCTCACAAGCGCTTGCAAGTGTATTCCACAAACGAACGTAAGTCTTGCCAACAAACGAACGTAAGTCTTGCCCACAAACGAACGTAAGTGTTCCTCGCAAACGAGTTGCAAGCTTTGAAATAGTGCAAGGATTGGCAACAATGTTTGCAAAAGTGCAATGATTTCATTTTTTTTTGGATTTTTTTGGTCACTCTTTTTTTGTGGTGTAACTTTGCAGCGAAATTAGAAAAAGGATGGATATGAAAAGAATGATTTGGATTGGAATGATGGTCGCGCTCTGCCTGCAGGGAATGGCGCAGACAAATAAGACGACCATCGTGAAGCAGACTGCATCGAAGCAGACAACGACAACGAAGAAGCCATCGACAACAATGAAGAAGACGAATACCACCAAGCAGGCGGCTGCATCGAAACCCGCTGTTGCCAAGACTGACAAGACGAATTTCAACCAGAAAACGGCTGCGAACACGCAGGCTCAGAAGGAGAATGCAGCGTTGCAGCAATCGACGGGCTATCTGTACAACCCTCCTCTACCCTATCTGCCACAGAAACTGGATGTGCTCTTCGTGGGCAATTCGTTCTCTATCGACACCAGTACGGCACTGCCTTCCATTCTGAGTTCGATGGGCATGAACAACGTGAATGTGTATGTGCTCTATAAGGGGGGCTGTTCGATGAAGCAGCACTATGAGTTTTACAAGAGCAACGAGAAGGTGTATGAACTGTATCGCTATAACAGTCAAGGGGAGGTGCAACTGGAGAAGGCGACGAGCATCGGTGAGGTAATGCAAAGGTTCCCTTATGACGTGGTGGTGTGGCAGCAGTATTCGTTGGAGTCGGGTGATTACACCACCTACGAACCGTATCTGTCGAAACTGATTCAGGCTTATAACATCACCAAATTGTCGGCGCGCACCACATTTGCCTTCAACGAGACTTGGGCGTATGCTTCGAATTTCAAGAACCTGTCGAAGTTCAAAACTCAGAAGAACATGTGGAAGAGCATCTGCACGGCGGTGAGGAAGATGAAGGCGGCATCGGGCATTGATGTGGTCATCCCATGCGGAACGGCTGTGCAGAACGCCAGAGAGGTGGAGGCGCTGAAGGTTGACAATGAACTGACGCGTGACGGTACGCACATCAACAACTATGCAGGGCGATACCTGTTGGCATGCACGTTCTTTGAAAGCATCATCGCTCCCTGCATGAACCGCAGCATCCGTGAGGACAACACCACGTATGGGAAGAGCACAGATGTGGGACAGGTGAACGACAGCAACCGACGACTGCTGCAGAACTGTGCGCGACTGGCTGTGGCTAATAATTACGAAATCAGCGAGTTTGCAGGGCAATAAGTGTTAAACATCATTAAGAAACAAACATTTACGGCGTTTCCTGTCTGTTTTTTCGTTGATAAAGAGTAACTTTGCAACATCTTATTGATAAAGTAACTGATAACGATATGAAAAAAATCATTCTCTCTTTGCTTGTGCTGATGGCATCAGTGGCAAGCGTTCAGGCGCAAGACCTTTTCAAGACCGTACGCGACAACGCTACGAAAGTGGTGAACAACCCAGCATCTTCTGATGAGGAGATTCAAATCAACCAGTTCAAGGTGACTGCCCTGAACTACCTCTCCATGATGGTGCAGAAGCGCGGCTTGAAGAAGGACACTTACTTCTATGACAGCCAGGCTGTGAACATGACTTCGTTCATCACCGACTTCCAGGTGAATCTGGAAAAGGCTCGTGCCATCTCTCCTGCCAAGCGTCTGGAGATTATCAAAATCTATACAGATGCCAGCAAGTTCAACCCCATGTTCAAGGATACTGACAAGGATAGAGCCAATGCGTATGTGAACGACAAGACTACCATGACTCCTTTCTGCCTTGACACTGACTGGGAAAAAGCTTACGACCAAGCCACTACACTCGCCAAGGCTGCTCTGAAGTAGTCGGGGAGTTGAGTTGCAAATTCATCGGCAATGAAAACAATCAAGATCAACCCTGCCGACAATGTGGCGGTTGCCATCGAGCCTCTGAAGAAGGGTGAAAGCATCCACATTGACGGACAAAACATCACGCTGAACGACGACGTTCCAGCTGGACATAAGATTCTCCTCTCCGACCTTGTCGAAGGGGAGAATGTCATCAAATATGGTTACCCCATCGGACATCTGAAGGAAAACCACAAGCAAGGTGACTGGATTTGCCATGAGCATATCCAGACGAATCTTGCCGGTTTGCTGGATTATGAGTATAAGCCTGTTGACAAGAAGGAACTGACCAATCCCGCCTATGAGGAGTGGTTCACCAAGGAGCCACTCACTTTCCAAGGGTATCGCCGCAAGAATGGCGAGGTGGGCATCCGCAACGAGGTGTGGATTGTGCCAACCGTGGGATGTGTGAACGGCATCGTCAACCAGTTGGCTGAAAAACTCAAGCAGGAAGTCAGCTCTCAACTCTCAACTGTCAACTCTCAACTCCCCACTCCACTCCGCATCGTGGCTTTTCCGCACAACTACGGTTGTTCGCAACTGTCTGATGACCACGAGAACACCCGCAAGGTGCTGCGCGATTTGGTGTTGCATCCCAATGCAGGTGCTGTGCTTGTGGTGGGTTTGGGATGTGAGAACAACCAACCCGACCAGTTCGAGCAACTGCTGGGTGACTACGACAAGGAGCGCATCCGTTTCATGGTGAGCCAGAAGGTGGAGGGTGACGAAGTGGAGGAAGGCATGAAGATTCTGCGTGAACTCTATGCCATCGCTGCGAAAGACCAGCGTGAGGCGATTCCACTCTCAGAACTGCGCGTGGGCTTGAAATGTGGTGGCTCAGACGGTTTCTCAGGCATCACAGCCAACCCGCTCTTGGGTGTGTTCAGCGACTTCATCGTGAGTCAAGGTGGCACGACCGTGCTCACTGAGGTGCCTGAGATGTTCGGTGCAGAAACTATCCTGATGAACCGTTGCGCGACTCCTGCCTTGTTTGAGGAGACGGTGCATCTCGTCAACGACTTCAAGCAGTATTTCCTGTCACATGGTGAACCAGTGGGTGAAAACCCATCACCGGGCAATAAGGCAGGCGGTATCTCCACACTGGAGGAGAAAGCGCTGGGTTGCACACAGAAGTGTGGCAAGAGTGCCGTGAAGGGTGTGTTACCTTACGGTGAGCGTCTTTCCGTGAAGGGGCTGAACCTGCTTTCCGCTCCCGGTAATGACCTTGTGGCTTCCACCGCTTTGGCTTCGTCGGGATGTCATATCGTGCTCTTCACAACAGGACGAGGCACACCATTCGGTACGTTCGTTCCCACCATGAAAGTGAGCACCAACTCCACTCTCGCGAAGAACAAGCCCACATGGATTGACTTCAATGCAGGCACCATCGTGGAGGGTGAACCAATGGTTGAGGTGTTCAAGCGTTTCTGCCAGAAAGTCATTGCGATAGCAAGTGGAGAACTGACTTGGAACGAGAAGAAGAACTATCAAGAAATCGCGATATTTAAGAATGGAGTGACGCTATAAGCCCCCTCCGACTCCCCCAAGGGGGAGAGAACCATCCGGGGTGGGAATTTGGGAAGTGAAAAGTGAAAAGTGAAAAGTGAAAAATTTAAGTTACCGAAGTAAACAGAACCTCAACACGCCGCATGGCACTCTCTCCCCCCTGGGGGTAGCGAGCGGTGAAACAGGGCAACTAAATGTTGCGCTGTCGGGAGCGACCGAAGAAAGTGCTCTTTCTGAGGACGGCAACCGGAGGGGGCTTTAAGGAGATGAAAGCATTGAGTCCACTTGTCGTATTCTTGGTCCTGTATTTGGTCACCAGTATCATTGCGCAGGATTTCTACAAGGTGCCTATCGCTGTGGCATTCTTGGTCAGCGCGACGTATGCCTTGTTGACTGTGAGGGGAACGATGAACGAACGCATCAAGATTTTTGCTAAGGGTGCAGGAAATTCGACGATGGTGCTGATGCTTGCCATCTTCATCCTTGCCGGTGCATTTGCCGCTTCTGCCAAGACGATGGGCGCTGTGGATGCCACAGTGAATCTCGCTTTGAAATACTTGCCTGAACAAGCCATCTTGCCAGGCATCTTCTTGGCTTCATGCTTCATATCGCTGAGCATAGGCACCAGTTGTGGCACCATTGCCGCACTCACGCCTTTGGCAGTGGGCATCGCTCAACAGTCGGGCATCTCCACCCCTATGATGATTGGTCTTGTGGTGGGCGGAACATACTTTGGCGACAACCTCTCCTTCATCAGCGACACGACCATCGTGGCTACACAGACACAGGGGTGCAGCATGAAGGACAAGTTCCGTGTGAATATCTGCATCGTGGCGCCTGTGGCTCTACTGATGCTCATCGTCTATTTCTTCTTGGGCGAGAGTGTCAGCACCCCTGCAGAGGTGGGCGAGGCGAATTTCTGGCTGGTGCTCCCCTATCTGGCTGTCGTCATCCTTGCTGTCTGTGGCGTGAATGTCCTGCTGAGTTTGGGCATCGGCATTTTCCTCACAGGCATCATCGGCATGGTGATGGGCACGTATGACGTGTTTGGCTGGTTTGCCGCCATGAACGAGGGCATGATGGGCATGTCTGAACTCATCATCGTCACGATTCTTGCGGGCGGTATGCTCGAAATCATTCGCCACAACGGAGGCATCGAACTCATCATCAAGGCACTGACACGCAACATCCAAAGTAAACGGGCTGGCGAGATGAGCATTGCTGCACTCACCTGTTTGGTCAATGTGTGTACCGCCAACAACACGGTGGCGATTATCACGACAGGTCCCATTGCCAAAGATATTGCTCAGCGTTTCCGCATTGACCCGCGCAAGTCTGCTTCCATCCTCGACACGGCTTCCTGCTTCACGCAAGGACTCCTGCCTTATGGTGCACAGGTGCTGATTGCTGCGGGATTGTCGGGAGTGAACCCCATCGCCATCATCCCCAATCTGTACTACCCCATGCTGATTGGTGTGGCGCTGGTATTGGCGATTGTGTTGAGGTATCCGAGGAAATATTCGTGAAGTGCGCTGCGCGAAGTGAAAAGTGAAAAGTGAAAAGTGAAAAATCTAAGTAACCTGGGAAAAGGGTATTTTAATTCATAATTCATAATGCATAATGCATAATTAACAAAAAGGAAACTAATATCAAGGACAGCAATGACATTCGTCCCTTTAACTTCCAAGCGGTCAAGGACCGCGATAACTTCCCTTCAAATCCTTTTAACTTCCAAAAAAGTTGAGCAACGCGAAAACTTTAGAAAGAAATGAAAAAGATAGGTATATATATTGTATGTGTGTTGGCGGTGCTGGTCATGGCATCGTGTGAACAGGAGACACCATATAGAACTTATGAGAATGGGCGTCTTCCTTATATCCTTGACGTGCCGGAAACGTGGGAGATGGATGAGTCGAACCCGATTTTCATCAAATTCCAGAATGCTGAGCACACCCTTTCCATCAGTTGTGAAATCGGTGAGTTCACGCTGATTCCTGAAAGGCATTTCGAGGCTTTCTATGATTTCCTCTATGAGGAGCATGAAGACTCCATCTTCAACAAGGCGAGCATCGAGAAGACTGACAGCCTCTATATCCTCAACTGGAAGGGCAAGGAGGGTGTGTATGTGTTTGATGGCTCGAAAACCATGAACGGTTATCTGTGCGGCATTCAAGTGGCTGCCACCGCTGAAACGCTCGAAGAGGGACACGCCATTTTCCAACGCGTGTTTGAGAGCATACGCCCCAACCCGAACTTTATCGCACCTCCTCATCACGCAGAAGAGGAGGAAGACTACTTCTGAGAAGGGTAATTTCACCATAAAATCGGTCAAACGAGAAAAAATTATTGTTTTTCGATAATTTTTTCTCGTTTTTATTTGGAAGTTATCAAAAGATGTTTTACCTTTGCACCGAAAATAATTATCGAATAGCGATAAAACATTCAAAACAAACAATAAATTACTAACAATTTTAAAAGGTAAAACAACATGAAAAAGAAATTTAACTTGTATTGTGGGCTGCTGATTGCAGCTATCGTATTTGGCATCGGTATCTCCATGTTCCAAACTGGCTACTACATGTACACTGGAGGTAAGGCTGGCATAGAGCTGGCAAAGAGTGATCGTGCAATGAATGCGAAGAGAGACCCCTTCTGGGCTTTCAAGATGGTGAATAAGATGGTGCCTGTGGAGATGATGCGGAAAAATCCTTTGGATGCACCAACAGACAGCATTGTGAATCTGAAGACTGGTGAGAAGATGCCTATTCAAACTTCTGTGGGCATTGTTCAGACAAAGGATTCTGGAAAAAGAATGATGATCTTATCAGGCATCGGTCATTTCAATTGGTTATTCATCGTAGTATTCTTTGTGGCATTCATCAAGTTTGTCATCGGAGTGAATAAAGGCCGCCTCTTCGAGAAGAGCATGGAGACACAATTGACTTGGGGCGGATGGGCTGTCTTCGGTATGTATATCCTCGGTTGGGTGACTGTGCTCATCAACCATATTATGAATGTGCAGACTTTTGAGTTTGAGGAATACAGTCAGGTCATCTTGCAGACACCTGACACTGCCCTGCTCTACTCTGCTTTCGGCATGCTGCTGATGGGACAAATCTTCAAGATTGGAAGGACGATGAAGGAGGAGCAGGAGTTGACGATTTAAAAATGAAAGAATGAAAAAATGAAAGAATGAAAAAGAATGAAAAGGAGTGACAGTTATGAAAAAGAATCGTATTTTATGGACTTGCTTCATTGTGATAGCAATAGTGGTCGTTGCTTTACTGGGAATGACCATACATAAACTTCTGATGGGTGACGAGGTGACTACTAACGCATGGTGCTTCATTACCATAGCGGCTTGCAGCCTTATGAACACTTATTATATACTTTCTCACAATCAAAAACAATTGTAATCATGATTATAGTGAATTTAGATGTAATGATGGCTCGACGTAAGATGTCGTCGGGTGAATTGGCGGAGAAGATTGGCATTACACAGGCAAACTTGTCAGTGCTGAAGACGGGCAAAGCGAAGGCTGTGCGCTTCTCTACATTGGAGGCAATCTGCAAGGTGCTGGATTGTCAACCGGGAGATATTTTGGAATTTAAGGATTGATTTAATTCATAATGCATAATGCATAATGTGCAATTCATAATTCAAAATTCATAATTCATAATTGTATGAAAAAGGTATTATATCCAATTTTGGCAATAGTTGTGTTCGTTGTGATGCAGGCGTGCGCAGCAGTGGGTGTGATTATTATCAACGTCGTGAGAGACCCTTCCACGATTAAGGCGATAGCAAAGTCAAGAGACGTGGAGCTGATGATGAACCATCTGTTTGCAGGTGATGCATTGTCATGGTCACTCATTCTTAGTGGCATCGCAACAGTTGGCATCATTGCCGCATTGAAGATGATTGATTGGAATCGTGTGCTGAACGTCAAGATGATTGACTGGAGAGTTGGTTGGTTGGCGATACTCGGCGCTGTGTTTATCATCTTCTACACCGATTTATTATCGGAGTTGATAGCACTTCCCGACGAAATGGGGGAAGTCTTCAACAGTATGGCTATGTCTGTGGTGGGTGCGTTGTCCATCGGTCTCATCGGTCCGATTGTGGAGGAGTTTGTCTTCCGTGAGGCATTGCTCGGTTCGATGCTGAAGTATGGCATGAACAAATGGGTGGCTATCTCAGCGAGCGCCTTGGTGTTCGGTCTCATTCATGCAAACCCTGCACAGATTCCTTTTGCCACGGTGATTGGTTTTATCTTCGGCGTCATATACTATAAAACGGGAAATATCGTTATTACAAGTATCCTGCATGTCCTGAACAACAGCGTGGCTGTGGTGATGATGGTTACGCAAGGAGAGGAGACGGCAGAAACAAAGTTAGGAGACTTGCTTGGTGGTCCCGTGATGTATCTTGGCATCTGCATACCGTTACTTACCGTCGGCATCCACTGCCTCAGGGTGTTCTGGAAGGAATCTCACACAGAGCATTTCCCAACTCCTCAACCAGAACAGGTTGAAACCATTCTTATCACTCAAGAAACTGAAACAACAAATCCAAACCTCATAAACGATGAAACAGTTCTTTAAGTATGTATGCGCCACCGTAGTGGGCATCTTATTGGTGGTTGCCATCATTACCATTCTCTCCATCATGAGTTTAGTGGGCATGGCATCCATGGGCAGTGTGACTGCCAACGTGAAAGACAACAGCGTGCTGGTCATCCAATTGGAGGGCAGCATCAGCGAACGCAGCGAGGAGAACCCGTTTGGCGACCTGCTGGGCAATGCTGCACTGACCGAACAGGGACTTGATGACATCCTGAATGCCATCGAACGTGCCAAGACGGATGCGAAGGTGAAGGGCATCTATCTGGAAGCTGGCGCTTTTGCCGGTGCCATGCCTGCCACATTGCAGAGCATCCGCAAGGCTTTGCTCGACTTCAAGAAGGAGGGCAAGTTCATCGTCGCCTATGGTGATCAATATACACAGGGTGCTTATTATCTCTGTTCTGCAGCCGACTCTGTGATAGTCAATCCGCAGGGCATGATTGACTGGAGCGGTATGAGCAGCACCGTGGTGTACTATAAGGATTTGCTGAAAAAGGTGGGTGTGGACATGCAGGTGGTGAAAGTGGGCACGTATAAGAGTGCTGTGGAGCCTTTCCTGTTGAGCGAGATGAGCGATGCCAACCGTGAGCAGATTGAGACTTATGACGGTGAAATCTGGAGTGAAATCACCAAGGCGGTGAGCAAGAGTCGTGGCATCAGCGAGGCAAAACTGAACGAACTGGCTGACTCCATGATGCTGCTGCGTGAGGCAACCGTGTATAAGAAGGAGAAGCTGGTGGACAAGATTGCCTACAGCGATGCGGTGAAGCAGACGATTGCCAACATGATGAAGGTGAACAGTCCTGACGACTACAACACCATCACGGTGAAAGACCTTGCAGGGGTTGCCAACAACGAACCGAAGGGCATCAGCGGTGATGTGGTGGCTGTGTATTATGCAGTGGGCGACATTGTGGAGGAAGCGACTTCTGACTGGAATTACGAACCTGAAATTGTTGGAAAGAAAGTGTGCAAGGACTTGCAGAAACTGGCTGACGACGAGGACGTGAAGGCTGTGGTGCTGCGTGTCAATTCAGGTGGCGGTTCGGCTTATGCAAGTGAGCAGATTTGGCATCAAGTGATGAATATCAAGACCAACAAGCCTATTGTGGTGAGCATGGGCGATATGGCTGCATCGGGCGGCTACTATATCAGTTGTGGTGCTGACTATATCTATGCAGAACCCACCACCATCACAGGCTCTATCGGTATCTTCGGCATGTTCCCCAATGCTGGCGAACTGCTGAACAACACGCTGGGTGTACATTTCAGCACGGTGAAGACCAACCAGTTCTCAGATTTCGGCGATGTGTCACGCCCATTCACAGAACAGGAACGTGCGCTTGCTCAAAGGTACATCAACAACGGTTATGAACTCTTCACGAAGCGTTGTGCTGATGGAAGAAAGATGAAGCAAGACGACATCAAGAAGATTGGTGAAGGTCGTGTGTGGACAGGTGTTCATGCCAAGCAGATTGGATTGGTGGATGAGTTGGGCGGACTCGACGCTGCCATTGCCAAAGCGAAGAAGTTGGCAAAACTCGACGAGGCTTCCATCATGAACTATCCAGCAAAGAGCAACGTGTTTGACCAACTCTTGGATGAGATGCAAGGCAACAGTTATGCTGACAAGCAACTCAAACAAGCACTCGGTGACTACTACCCCATCTTCACCGATTTGAAGAACATAGGTCAAAAGACCGGTATTCAAGCAAGCATGCCATATTTCCTAAAGTTCAGACTTTAGGAAGGGAAAAGTTATAAGTGAAAAGTGAAAAATTTGCTACCGCAGCAGTTCGCCAACAGTTGACGTGCACGTGCGGTAGCAAATTTTTCACTTTTCACTTTTCACTGTTCACTTACATCACCTTACCGGTGAGATGATGTAAGTATAAGCATAGTCTTTGTAAGGCATCTGATACTCTTGACGAGGCCATGCACCCCATGAGTTCACACAACCCACACCCATGCTGCGGGCAGCAATGTGAAGGTCGGTGAATGGACGTTCGATGAGGTCACCGCTATGCCATTGTTCCTTGTTGCGGGAAGGTTGGAGGTCATCTTCGGTGTAGTTGAGGGCTTGCATCTCGAGTGGTTCAGCACCTTCGAAACGAAGTCCCTTACCTGCCTTGTTGGTGATGTTCCAATAACGAACCTGTGTCTTTGTACCTGTCTCCTGTGGACGAACATAACCCCAGAACTGCTCGGAAACCGTCTGTTTCCAAACACCAAGATTCTGGCTGTTGTTGCGGTCAATGTAATTCTCATGAGGTCCTTTTCCGTAATACTCAATCTGTGAGAATTCTTTTGGCATCTGCATCTGCATACCAAAGCGCAACAACTGAGGCATGTTCTTGGCTTCAGGATTGGTGGTAAGCTCTTGCTTCACCACGAGCTGTCCTGCAGGCGTCATGGTGTAAGTAAGGTTCACTTTTGCCTCCACTGCCTGTATGTTGTACTCAGCAGTCACTACATAGTTAGCACCATCCTGCTTGATGTTGAAGCCTTTGCGCTCAAGACGAGGGTGTTGCCAAGCAGCCAAACGATTCTGCATGCCAGCACCAAAGTCATTATCTGTGCATGCACGCCAGAAGTCAGGTGTCAGTTCTGCATCGTCAGTCATCATGGGTGTACCATCCACATCAATGTATGCCACATAGCCTGTGCGCTTGTCGAAAGTCACTTTCACACCATTGGCAGAGAGCACAGCATACACAGCGCGGTCATCGAGCGTCACACCTGCAGGAGCAGTCTTGGCTTTCTTATCAGCAACAGGTTGTGCTGTGATAGCCTCAATTGTTGGGAAGGTGTAAGGCGTCAGTTCGAACTGCTGATGAGCAATGACGGTGCCAGCCTTCAGAAGTGGGTCATTCGTGTTCTGCTTGAACTCGAAGTTCACGAGGATTTCCTTGCCTTTGTACGCTTCATTGGTAAAGGCATCCTTAATAGCAGCGATGTCAATGGTCGCTTTTTGCTGTGGAGCAATGACTGGGAATGATACGTCTTGTGACTCAGCAATCTTCTTGCCATCAACAACGATGTCATAACTCAGTTTTGCGTAATCGAGTGGACGGAAGAAGTTTTCGTTGTAGATTTCCACTTTACCAGCCTTAGCATCAACAAGTGTTGCCCAAATGTTCTGGTAGTAGTACTGAATCTCGTAAGCATGAGGGTTAGGCTCACGATCAGGATTGATGACACCATTACAGTTGAAGTTATTGTCCGATGCAGGGAAACGACCGTAGTCACCACCATAGGTCCAGATGGGCTTGCCCGTAATCTTGCTCTTGCCACGAAGACCCTGGTCGATGAAGTCCCAAATATAACCACCCTGATAGTTGGGTGTACGACGAATCAAATCCCAATACTCTTTGAAACCACCACCAGAGTTACCCATGGTGTGTGAATACTCACACTGAATGAGTGGGCGTGCATTGCCTTCCTTGCAATATCTCTCGCAGTGTGCATAATCGGCATACATCGGGCAGTAGATGTCGGTCTTTCCCCAGCTTCCAGCCTGCTCATACTGGCAAGGACGAGAGGGGTCATAAGCCTTCACGAAGTCATAGGAATCCACGAAATTCTTACCATAGCCTGCCTCATTACCAAGGCTCCACACAATGATGGAAGGATGATTCTTCAGCACATAGATATTGTGACGCTGACGTTCGATATGCATGTTGTAGAAACGGGGATCTTTAGACAGCGATTTATCGCCATAACCCATTCCGTGACTCTCAATGTTGGCTTCTGCAGTCACATAAATGCCATACTCATCACAGAGCTCATACCAACGTGGGTCGTCGGGATAGTGGCAGGTGCGCACAGCGTTCACGTTGAGCTGCTTCATCATTTGAATGTCCTGAATCATGCGGTCAACACTCACCACATAGCCACCATCAGGGTCAAGCTCGTGACGGTCCACACCCTTGATGAGGATGGGCTGACCATTGACGAGCAACTGCTGGTTCTTGATTTCTACCTTACGGAAACCTACACGTTGCGGAATGCACTCAATGAGTTTGTCACCATCGTAGAGCGAGATGTAGAGTGTGTAGAGATTAGGAGTCTCGGCTGTCCACTTCTGCGGGTTGGGAGTAAGCAGTTCTGCAGCCCCCACACCATTTTTGTCAATTTGCAATTCACCCACCTGCTTCGGAGAAACATCCTTGCCAGCAGGATCGGAGAGCTGCACCTTGAAGGTCTTGCCTACAGCGGCAGGAGCGGTCAGGTTGATGCTCAGTTTGCCATCTGTGTAGTTGTTTGTCAAGTCGGGTGTGATGAACACATCCTCGATGTGCACCTTCGGACGTGCATACAGATAACATTCACGGGCAATGCCACAGAAGCGCCAGAAGTCCTGGTCTTCATTCCATGAGCCGTCACACCAACGCATCACCTGCATGGCGATGAGATTTTCCTTGCCAGGTGTGATGTATTTCGTGATGTCAAATTCTGCAGCCACCTTCGAATCCTCTGAATAACCCACATACCTACCGTTCACATAGAGTGAGAGGTTGGAAGTGGCAGAACCAATATGGATATACACATTCTCTCCCTTCCAATCAGCAGGGATGGTGAAGGAACGGCGATAACTGCCCACATGGTTACCCTTTTCCTGCACAACAGGGGGTTCTCCTGTCCAGTCGCTACGCCATGCATAATGGTTGTTCACATAGATGGGATCGCCATAACCATTCAGTTCCCAAATGCCAGGAACAGGCATGGTGCCCCACTTGGAATCGTCATACTTCAACGTGTAGAAGTCTGTGGGACGCTCGTTGGCACTCTCCACCCAATGGAACTTCCACTTACCTTCAATACTCATGTAACGAGTTGACTTCGCCTTTGCGTTGGCTTTTGGCGATTGAGATTGATGCGCCAATGCTTCGCTCTCATAAGCGAAATAATGCGCAACATCCATCTTACGACCGATTTCGTTGACATTAGGGTCACACCACTTAGTGGCATACTGTTGTGCCTGTGCGGTCATGGCGCACAATGCCCAAACCGATAACAGAGTTGTTTTCACATTCATAGTTAATAATTGGTTTTATTGATTAGTGTATAAATCTTCATTCATGATGATAGGGTTCGCCACGCATGATGGTCATTGCCCGGTAGAGCTGCTCCACAAAGATGAGACGCACCATCTGATGGGAGAAGGTCATCTTGGAGAGTGATATCTTCTCATTCGCCCGAGCATACACATCTTGCGAGAAACCATAAGGACCACCAATGACAAACACAAGCCGCTTGCTCACCGTCTGCATCTTCTGCTCCATATATGCAGAGAACTCCACACTTCTCATCTCCTTCCCATGCTCATCCAGCAGCACTACATGGTCACCTCCTTGCAGTTGCTTGAGAATCAGTTCGCCCTCCTGTTGCTTCTGCTGCTCAGTGGACAGATTCTTCGTATTCTTCAATTCAGGAATCACCGTGATGTCAAAACCCATGTAATGCTTCACACGTCCAGCATAATCGTCTATCAACTCCACGAAATGCTTGTTCACAGTCTTTCCGACCAGTATCAAGGTGGCACGCATGTTAAATTGTTAAATTGTTAAAAATGCTATCTTGATATATTCTTCACACCCTTCACCGTGTTGAGTTTCTTGATGAGTTGTGTCAGTTGGTTCTGGTCATCAATCATCACCGTCAATTGTCCAGAGAACAACCCATCCTCAGAAGACTGGATGCTCAAGCCACGCATCATCACATTCTTCTCCTTGTTCAGAATCGAAGTGATATTGCTCACGATACCGATGTCATCGTGTCCCACCACATGCAGTGTTACAGGGTATTGTCTCGAACCCTTTCCTGCCCATCTGGCACGGAGCACACGATAGCCCATCCGTTCACGTAAGAGCTGTGCATTAGGACAATCTTTCCGGTGTACCTTGATGCCCCGATTCACCGTGACAAATCCAAACACATCATCCCCATATATCGGGTTGCAACACTTTGCAAGACTGTAATCCACGCCCTTCAGATTGTTGTCCAACACCAGCACATCAGCATGTCCTTGTGCATGGTCATCAGCCACATTTGCCACAAATCCGTCAGCGCTACGCTGTTCTGTGGAGAAGGCGCTCGGATTGGCATCACGCTCCTGCAACTCCTGATACTGCTCAATCACCGTGTTGACATCCAGCATCTCCTCCGCAATCGCCTTGTAGAATTCCGACACATGTTTGTAGCCCATCCGTTTGATGAGACGCATCATGAGTGACTCCTCCGGCTCAATCTTCTTGTTCTTGAACTTACGTTCCAATGCCTCTTTCGCAAAGGTCGAAACCTGCATCTCCTGCTCGGTCAAAGACTGACGAATCTTGGCTCTTGCTTTAGGTGTGATGGCGATGTTCAGCCAATCACGCTTCGGCATCTGCTTCTGCGAGGTGAGGATTTCCACTTGGTCACCGCTTTGCAGCTTTGTGCCAATGTGTACGTTCTTTCCGTTCACTTTACCACCCGTGCAATGGGCGCCCACATTCGTATGTATCTGAAAAGCGAAATCCAAGACTGTCGCACCCTTCGGCAACTTGAACAAGTCACCCTTGGGTGTGAACACAAAGACCTCATCACTGTATAAGTCCACTTTGAACCTATCCATCAACTGCTCATCGCTCTCCACCTCATGATGCTCCAAAGCAGAACGGATGTCCTGCAACCAGTCTTCCAACTTTGCACCGCTGTCTTTCACACCCTTATAGCGCCAATGAGCAGCCAGACCTCTCTCCGCAATTTCATCCATCCGCTCTGTGCGAATCTGTATTTCCACCCACTTGCCTTCGGGACCCATCACCGTGATGTGCAGTGATTCATAACCATTCGACTTCGGCACACTCAACCAGTCCCTCAGACGCTTGGGGTTCGGACGGTACATGTCTGTCACAATGCTGAACACCTGCCAGCACTCCTGCTTCTCTTTCTCAGGCGCTGAATCCAAAATTACACGGATGGCAAATAAATCATAGATGCCCTCAAACTGACATTTCTGCTTCAGCATCTTCTGCCAGATAGAATGGATTGACTTTGTCCTGCCTTTGATGTGGAACTTCAAACCCGCCTCCTTCAATTTCTCCTCCACAGGGGCAATGAAATTGGCAATATAGAGGTCACGCGCCTTACGGGTTGCGCTCAGTTTCTCCTTAATCATGTAATAGACATCAGGCTCCAGATACTTCAGCGACAAATCCTCCAGTTCACGCTTAATCAAGTATAAGCCCAACTTATGCGCCAATGGAGCATACAAGTGCGAAGCCTCAGTCGCCACCCGTCGGCGCTCTTCATCTGTACCCCTATCCTTAATCTGACGCATCAAGTTCACCCTGTCTGCGATGATGATGAAGATGACACGCATGTCCTCCGCAAACGACAGGAGCAAGTCACGGAAATTCTCCGTCTCAATGGAGGGATTTCTTGCATACAGTTCATTGACACGCAAGATGCCACGGATGATGTGAGCAACATCTTCGCCAAAAATCCGTTTCACCTCCTCCATGCTGATGACACCCACCGCCACACAATTGTGCAGCAGGATGCTCAGGAGAGAAGCACGATTGGGTCCTATCTCCTCAGCAGTGATGACGGCTGTCTGCAAATCAAACAGAATCGGGTTCAATTCAAATTGGTCACGATGCAGCAGGTCCGTCTCGACAGCACGAAACAGAATCTCCTTCATTTGATGGAAATCATCAGGGTTCAGCACATCCACCACCAACGATTGAAGGCGTTTTATCGTTTCCAGCAACAACACCTTCTCATTTTCCCTTATCGTAGCAAAATTCTCCATATTCACGTGGTTTTAATCATTCATCCGAATAAATCAGCGGCAAAGATAGACATTTTTAATGAAAAATACTTACCTTTGCAGAAAGAAATCATATTTCCCATGAAAATAGGCATCATACAACATCAATGTGTGAAGGAAGTCGAAAAGAACCTCTCGCACATTGAAGCAGGAATCAGAGAAGCCGCCCAACAAGGGGCACAGCTTGTCGTGTTGCAGGAACTGCATAATTCCCTTTATTTCTGCCAAACAGAAAACACCAAAAATTTTGACTTGGCGGAGAGCATTCCAGGACCCTCTACAGAAAAATTTGGAGCCCTGGCAAAGGAATTGAATATCGTGATTGTGACATCCCTGTTTGAGCGCAGAGCACCAGGTCTCTACCACAACACCGCTGTGGTCATTGAACGCGATGGCACCATTGCTGGCAAGTTCCGAAAGATGCATATTCCCGATGACCCAGCCTATTATGAAAAGTTCTACTTCACCCCTGGCGACCTCGGGTTTCATCCTATTATGACAAGTGTCGGGTGCCTCGGTGTGCAAGTGTGCTGGGATCAGTGGTATCCGGAAGGTGCACGTCTCATGGCTTTACAAGGTGCCCAACTCCTCATCTACCCTACTGCCATCGGTTATGAATCCTCTGACACGAAGGAAGAACAGGAACGTCAACGTGAGGCATGGATGACCGTGCAAAGAGGTCATGCGGTAGCCAATGGAATCCCTGTCATTGCCGTCAACCGTGCAGGTCATGAACCAGACCCGTCAGGTCAAACAAAGGGCATTCAATTCTGGGGCAGCAGTTTTGTGGCTGGTCCGCAAGGTGAAATCCTCTTCCAAGCCCCTAAAGATGATGAAATGGTGGCTGTTATTGATGTGGATCTTCAGCGGAGTGAGAATGTTCGTCGATGGTGGCCTTTCCTGCGTGACAGACGTATTGAAGAATATGATGGACTCACACGAAGATTTATCGATTGAGAAAGGTCAATCTTTTTTCTGATATTAGAAAACAAAAGTTGGAAAATTGAAAAAATAATTGCGCTTTTCTGTAGCATTCTGGTGTGGTTTTGAGCAAAAAAAGTGTCAAAACCACACTTTATGTTTTATAACATGTTTTTTGACGTCTTTAACAAAAGGAAAAGCCGTACCTTTGGCGGACAGTTTATAAACTAATCAATTTCTAACCAAAATTATGAGAAATCTTAAAACGATTTTGATGGGCAGTGCTGCGGCCGTAGCACTCCTGTGTGCGTGCAACTCTGCACCTGAAGTTCAACTAACCAAATCCGGTATCAATCCTGCAGATTTTGACACTTGCATTGCTGTCACATACGATGCTGAAGCAGGTCAATTCAAGGCAGACCCATCTGCAGCGAAAAATGTGAAACTTTACACGCTTACTAACAAGAATGGCATGGAAGTTTGTATCACTAATTTCGGCGCCCGCATCGTAAGCATCATGGTTCCTAACAAGGACGGCGAGTTCGTTGATGTTGCTTGCGGTTTTGACAAGATTGAAAACTATTTCCCTTGGAACTTTGAGACTGACTTCGGTTGCTCTGTCGGCCGTTACGCTAACCGCATCAACAATGGTGAATACACCTACAACGGCGAGAAGGTGACACTTCCAAAGAACAACAACGGTGTGGCTTGTCTGCATGGCGGTTACACAGGTTGGCAGTATCAGGTGTATGACGAGGTAGAAGCAACACCTCAGTCTGTAGCACTTCAAATCACCTCCCCTGATGGCGACAACCAGTTCCCAGGTGAGGTCGTGGCTACAGTTGATTTCAAACTTACAGACAACAACGAGATCATCATCAGCTACGATGGTGTAGCAGACGCTCCAACAGTGCTGAATATGACTAACCACACCTATTTCAACCTTTCTGGTGACCTGAACAACACAATTGACGAATCTATCCTCTACGTGAACGCAGACAACTATACACCTGGTGATGAGAACTTGATTCCAACAGGTGAAATCAAACCTGTAGAAGGTACTGTGTTCGACTTCCGCACTCCTAAGGCCATTGGCACAGACTTCGGCAAGAACGATCCAGAGATGGAATCTGTAGGTGGTGGTTATGACCACAACTGGTGTCTGAACACGAAAGGCGACAAGAAGGCTATCTGCATCACCATGTCTGACCCACGTTCTGGCATCAAGATGGACATGTACACCAACGAACCCGGTGTTCAGGTTTACACTGCCAATTTTCAGGATGGCACTCGTCCAGGCAAGGGCGGCATCATGTATCAGAAGCATTGTGCTGTCTGCCTCGAAAGCCAGAAATATCCAGACTCTCCTAACAAGTGCATGATGCCAGGTTGGGAAAAGAGCAACCCATTCGTTTCTCCAGAAAAGCCATATAAGTCATATTGCAAATATGCTTTCTCTGTGGAAAAATAAAGTTTGATCAGTAATCCTAAATAATAATAACATCAAAATTTAACATGGACAAAATTTTAGAAGCACTAAGCAACAATGGCTTTGAAACAGTCGACTACTTAGTTTTTGTTGTGTACATCATCATTCTTGTCAGCATGGGACTGTTCTTGTCTCGCAGCAAGAAGGGTGAGGAAAAGTCATCAACCGACTATTTCTTGGCCGGTAACACACTGACTTGGTGGGCTGTGGGCGCATCGCTCATTGCTGCAAACATTTCAGCCGAACAATTCATTGGTATGTCTGGTTCGGCTTACGCATCAGGTATCGCACAGGCTGCATACGAGTTGATGGCTGCAGCCACACTGCTTGTAGTAGGTAAGTTCTTGCTGCCGCTGATGATTGAGAAAAAAATCTTCACAATTCCTCAGTTCCTGCGCGAGCGTTACAACTGGGGTGTAGGATTCGCATTCTCTCTGCTTTGGCTGTTCCTCTATGTCTTTGTCAATTTGACTTCAGTGGCATGGTTGGGCGCATTGGCAATCCAGCAGATTCTCGGTCTGCCTACTGACATGACTGTCATGGTAGCCGGTATGGAAATCGACCAAGTTCGTATGGTGATTATCCTATGCCTCTTCCTCATCGCAGGTATCTACTCCATTTACGGAGGTTTGGCTTCTGTGGCATGGACCGATGTGATGCAGGTGACTTTCCTCGTTGGTGGTGGTCTGCTCACTGCTTATGCAGCACTTTCTGTTATTGGTAGCGAAATGGGCATCGGAAATGCATGGGATGCTTTGATGCACATCAAAGACTATCTGGCATCCATTGATGGTGACAAACACTTCAATCTGGTGGTTACCAGAAATGAGGAGCTTTATCCTGTCATCAATGGTGTAGTTGATGGTGCTGGCAATACTATTCAGAAAGAAGACCCATTCTTCACCAATCCTGGTATTGTGCTGATCTTCGGTGCTCTGTGGCTGACTAACCTCGGCTACTGGGGTTTCAACCAGTACATCATCCAGAAGGGTTTGGCTGCTAAGTCTCTCGACGAGGCAAAGAAGGGTATGGTATTCGCAGCATTCCTGAAGATTTTGATTCCATTCATCGTATGTATCCCTGGCGTTTGTGCATTCTACATCATGAATGCTCCAGAATGTGAAGGTTTGCGTCAGCAGTTGGCTGGTGCCATCACTCGTTCAGATGATGCATATCCATATTTGATTCGTAACTTCACTCCTACCGTTGTCAAGGGTTTGAGTTTTGCTGCATTGGCTGCTGCCGTTATTTCTTCATTGGCATCCATGTTCAACTCTACCTCTACCCTCTTCACGATGGATGTTTACAAGCAGTTCATCAACAAGAATGCTTCTGAGAAGAAACTCGTGAACGTAGGTCGTCTCACTTCTCTTTGCGCACTGGTTATCGCCATGATAGCTGTGTACCCATTGATGGGTGGTATTGACCAGGCATTCCAGTTCATTCAGGAATACTCTGCATTCGTTTACCCAGGCGTTGTGGTTATTTTCGGTCTTGGCTTGTTGTGGAAGCGCTCAAGTGGCACAGCTGCTGTTGTCTGCGCAATCGGCACATTCGCCTTCTCTATCATCTACAAGTTCGCCTTCCCAGAAATGCCATTCTTGATCCGTTCAGGTGTTGTGTTCATCACACTGGTCATCCTTTTCGTATGGATTTCTCTGTCAAGCAAGAAGGCTGTTGCTGCCGATGTGCTTGATGCAGACACCATCAAGACTCTGCTGAGATGGAGCACCATCATGTACTGTATAGCTGCTGTTTCATTAGTGCTCTCTATCTGTGGTTTCTTCAACGACACCATGCACATTTACGGTTTCGAGGGTGCAATGATCTTCTTTGCTGCTATCACAGGTACCATCGGTCTTTACCTCCGTTCTAATGCAAAAGACAAGGTACAGGATCCAAAGTTGGTACCAATCGACCTGAACATTTTCCACACAGACCGTATCTTCAACATTGGTGCTATTGGCGTGATCGTCATCCTCACCGTGCTGTATGTTGTTCTGTGGTAATCGGGAAATAGACCGACACATTATTTATAATAATAGAATGAAAGCCTCCAATCAATGACTGCTTACAAATCAAACCCAAAGTTCTACGTGTCTGTGGATTGCATTATCTTCGGATTCGAGGACGGACATCTGAAGGTGCTGATTCATCAGCGTCCTTACGAGCCTGGGAAAGGTGAGCTGTCACTGATTGGAGGTTTTGTTCAAACCAACGAGAGCGTGGATTCCTCTGCTCAGCGCATTTTAAAGAAATTCACAGGACTTGACAACGTGTATATGCGACAGCTGGCCACATTTGGAGAAGTGGAACGTGATCCGGGCGAGCGAGTGATCAGCATTGTGTATTATGCACTTATCGATGTAAACAACTACAACACGCAACTCTCTGACATTCACAATACACAATGGGTGGATGTGGATGAGATGCCCACTCTCTGCTTCGACCATAACGAAATGGTTCAGAAGGCACGCCGAATGCTTGGCGAAAAAATCAAAGACAATCCTATTGGCAGTAATCTTCTGCCACAATATTTCACGCTGAGTCTGCTTCAGACATTGTATGAGAGCATACTTGGCACTTCGATAGACAAGCGGAACTTCCGTCGAGCTATCTCTGAAAAAGAATATATTCAGGCAACAGGCATGATAGACAAAGAGTCTTCACGCCGAGGAGCCACACTATATAGATTCAAGAAATAAGTTCCATCCGTAATGGATGCACATCAATGACAGATGAAACTTCATCAGCAGTTGAAATAGGCACAATAAAACTATAAAAAACAGTAATACTATGTTAGAAGAACTAAAAGAAAAAGTATTTAAGGCAAACCTTGACTTGGTAAAGCAAGGTTTGGTCATCTTCACTTGGGGCAATGTGTCTGGCATTGACCGTGAAAAAGGTCTTGTGGTCATCAAGCCATCTGGAGTGAGCTACGATGAGATGAAAGCAAGTGATATGGTTGTTGTTGATTTGGAGAGCGGAAAAGTTGTTGAGGGCGACCTCAATCCTTCTTCTGACACCCCAACCCACCTTGTGCTTTACAAGGCATTCCCAAACATTCAGGGTGTTGTTCACACACACTCCACTTACGCAACAGCCTTTGCTCAAGCAGGCAAGGATATTCCCAACATCGGCACCACACACGCCGACTATTTCTATCAGGCAATCCCCTGCACTCGTGATATGACAAAGGAAGAAGTGGAAGGTCAATACGAATTGGAAACGGGTAATGTCATCGTAGATGAAATCCTCAACATCCGTAAGATTAACCCCGACCACACTCCTGCTGTGCTTGTGAAGAATCACGGTCCTTTCTCATGGGGAACATCTCCTGACAATGCGGTATATAACGCCAAAGTGATGGAACAGTGCGCCAAGATGGCATTCGTTGCCTTCTCCGTCAATCCTAATTTGACGATGAATCCTCTCTTGATTGAAAAGCACTACAATCGCAAGCATGGTCCTAATGCTTACTATGGCCAGAAAGGGCAAAAACATTAATCTAATTAACAATTAACTATAAACAATATTAACTAATAAAATACTTAAGTATTATGGCATTTGAAAATTTGGAATTATGGTGGGTGACTGGTGCTCAGTTGCTCTATGGTGGTGACGCAGTCGTTGCAGTTGACGCTCACTCAAAGGAAATGGTAGAAGGTCTTAACAAGGGTGGTCTCATCCCTATTAAGGTAGTTTATAAAGGTACAGCAAACTCTTCCAAAGAAGTGGAAGACGTTATGAAGGCTGCCAACAACGACGAGAAGTGTGCTGGTATCATCACTTGGATGCACACCTTCTCTCCTGCCAAGATGTGGATTAAGGGTTTGCAGGCTCTCCAGAAGCCTCTCCTCCACTTCCACACTCAGTACAATGCAGAGATTCCATGGAGCGAAATCGACATGGACTTCATGAACCTGAACCAGTCAGCTCACGGTGACATCGAGTTTGGTCACATCTGTACTCGTATGCGTGTTCCTCGCAAGGTGGTTTGCGGCTATTGGAAAGACGAAGCTGCTCAGAAGCAGATTTCTGTTTGGGCACGCGTGGCAGCAGGTGTTGCTGATGCCAAGAACGTGCGCTGCTTGATGTTCGGTATGAACATGAACAACGTGGCTGTGACTGACGGTGACCGCGTGGAGTTCGAGCAGCGTCTCGGCTATCATGTGGACTACTACCCTGTTTCTTCTCTCATGGAATACTTCAAGCAGGTGTCTGATGCAGAGGCAGATGCACTTGTTGAGGAATACAAGAGTCTCTACACCATCAAGATTGATGAGAGTGGCGAACAAGTATATTGGGAGAAGGTGAAGAATGCAGCCAAGGCTGAAATCGCTCTCCGTCGCGTTTTGAAGGATGAGGGTGCAACAGCATTCACCACAAACTTTGATGACCTCGGTGATGCCGACATCAACGATCCTAACTTTGTAGGTTTCGACCAGATTCCAGGTCTTGCTTCACAGCGTCTCATGGAAGAAGGTTATGGTTTCGGTGCTGAAGGTGACTGGAAGACCGCTTGCCTCTATCGCACGCTTTGGGTTATCCAGCAGGGCATGCCTATCGGTTGCTCATTCCTTGAGGACTACACGCTCAACTTCGCTGGCGACCGCAGTTCTTGCCTGCAGAGCCACATGCTCGAGATTTGTCCGCTCATCGCAACCGACAAACCAAAGCTCGAAGTACACTTCCTCGGCATCGGTATCCGCAAGCAGCAGACAGCTCGTCTCGTGTTCACTTCTAAGGTGGGTCGTGGTATCAAGGCAACAGTGGTTGACCTCGGCAATCGCTTCCGTCTCATCTCTCAGGAGGTTGAGTGCATTGAGCCTAAGCCCATGCCAAAGCTTCCTGTTGCATCCGCTCTCTGGGTGCCACAGCCAACCTTCGAAATCGGTGCTGGTGCATGGATTCTCGCAGGTGGTACACACCACAGTGCATTCTCTTACGATATCACGGAAGAGTATTGGGAAGACTTCGCAGAAATGCTCGGCATCGAGTATGTGAAGATTAACAAGAACACCACCATCAGCGAGTTCAAGCACGAGCTCCAGATGAACGAGGTGTACTATATGTTGAATAAAGCACTGAAGTAATATGACCGCAAAACAAACGATAGAAGCAGGTAAAGCCATTCTCGGTATCGAGTTTGGCTCTACCCGTATTAAGGCAGTTCTCATCGATGAAGAGAACAAGCCAATAGCTCAGGGAAGCCACGAGTGGGAAAACCAATTCGTTGACGGCCTTTGGACATACAGCACAGAAGCTATCTGGTTCGGTCTTGAGGATGCTTATGCAGACCTCCGTAAGAACGTAATCAAGGAATATGACTGTGAGATTGAACATCTCGCATCTATCGGAATCTCTGCCATGATGCACGGATACATGGCATTCGGTCCTACAGGTACTGCAAGCAAGGGAGCTCCTGCTTCTGAGGCTGAGAAGATTCTCGTGCCTTTCCGTACATGGCGTAACACTAACACAGGTGCTGCCGCAGCTGAGCTTTCAAAGCTCTTCAACTATAACATCCCACTCCGTTGGTCTATCTCTCACCTCTATCAGGCAATCCTCAACGGTGAGGAGCACGTGAGCGACATCACATACATCACTACCCTCGCTGGTTACATTCACTGGCGTCTCACAGGTGAGAAGGTACTCGGTGTAGGCGATGCTTCAGGTATGATTCCTGTTGACCCAAAGACTAAGTCTTACAAC
>JAILDV010000033.1 GCA_024688885.1 Bacteroidaceae bacterium
TCACCAGGTTATCAATACTATTCTCGTCGAACAGGCTGGCAAAACAAGTCTGTGCCACCCCCACGTTCCGCTCGCCGTCCACGCCCCCGGCCTCCGCCACTATCGTGCGTTGTTCCGCCTTGTGGAAGTCGAATTTATAAATGGCAAACATCGATTTCGTCTTTTCCATAGGCATAAGATTTAATCGTTAGAAGATAAATAATTGAAGTTTCTTTGGTCGTCCCTGTCATCAGAGCCCAAATTGGGCGCAAAAGTACAAATAAAAATCGAACTTCCACCATTTCCTCCCACTTTTTTCCCGAAAATCTAAAAAAGATTATTCCACGCCCCTTTCACCACAATGTCATCGCCTACGAGGATCGGCGAAAAGAAAAGGGAACCCCCAAATCGGGACTCCCTTCTGCGTCGCGGAACTGCCGAGAGGTCCACCGGGACAGGCACCTGTCGCTGCGGTCCCCATGGAAACGCTGGACAAAGCAAATACATCCTCTGTAGGGGCAGGCCCCCGTGCCAGCCCGAACAGACGGAACGGCTGTGTGTGTGCTCCCTCTTTCCCGCCAGAGTCCCTCCCCTCCCCGCTCGTTTTATTTGCTCTTGAAACAAAGAATCGTCCCGTTTTCATTTTTCCGTCCTTTTCTTGCGCGTATATAAATAATAATGTGTATATTTGCAGGCAGAAACGTAAGAAAAGACTGAAAAAAGCATAAAAAACTAACGAATCTGAATGGAACAATCGCAATATAATCAACTCTTCTCCCACATCTGGAACATTGCTACTGATGTGCTTGTATATGCCTTCGAGAAAGGCGAGTATAAGAACATCATCATGCCCATGATGGTGTTGCGGCGCATTGACGTGCTGCTGGAACCTACCAAGGAGGCGCTGCTGCAGCAGAAGAAGGTGCTGGACGATGCGCACATCGACAACCAGGACCCGATTCTGTTCAACGTCACGGGATATCCGTTCTACAACACCTCGAAGTTCACCATGAAGACGCTGAAGAGCGAAACAGACCCGCTGCGCCTGAAGATGAACTTCACCGATTATTTGAATGGATTCAGCAAAGATGTGCAAGACATCATTGACAAGTTCCATCTGCGCCAGATGGTGGATAACTTGACGGAGGCAGAGCGTTTGGGTAGCATCATCGAAAAGTTTACGGATGACAAAATCAATCTTTCGAACCAACCAGTGAAGGATGATGAGGGTAATGTTCGTTTGCCTGGACTTGACAACCATACGATGGGCACCATCTTTGAAGAGCTGTTGCGTCGGTTCAATGAGGAAAACAACGTAACCGAGGCTGGTGAACACTTCACGCCTCGTGACTATGTGAAGTTGTTGGCTGACCTCGCCGTTTTGCCTGTTGCAGATAAGATAACCGATAACACCTATCATATCTATGATGGAGCGTGTGGCACGGGCGGCATCTTAACGATAGCAAAGGAACGCATCCTTGAAATAGCTCAAGAACGTGATAAGATTGTGGCGGTGAACATCTTCGGACAAGAGTTGCAACCCGATACGTTTGCCACCTGCAAGGCTGACTTGATGATTTCAGAAAACATCAGTACTTTCCAGTATCAGAAGGGTATGGAGACACGAGAGTACATCGCTTTTGACAGTACGATTTCGAGAGATGGTCATGCTGGCGAGACTTTCGATTTTTGTATCTCGAATCCACCTTTCGGTACACCTTGGAAAGAAGACTTGAAGAAACGTGGTTTGGGTGAGAACGAAAAGAAGAAGTTTACCGATAGCCGCTTCACGGTCATTGATAAAGATGGGAAGGAACTCTCGTTCATCCCTGACATTGGCGATGCGCAGATGATGTTCTTAGCCAACAACCTTTCTCGTATGCGTGAGGATACGGCACTGGGTACGCGTATCGTTGAAGTACATAATGGTTCTTCTCTCTTTACGGGTGATGCGGGTAGTGGTGCCAGCAATCTGCGCCAGTATATCATTGAGAACGACCTATTGGAAGCGATTGTGGCGATGCCTGAAAAGGACTTCTATAACACGGGCATTGGTACATTTATTTGGGTTATCACGAATCGCAAAGAGGAACGTCGTAAGGGTTTTGTACAATTGATAGATGCCACAGAAATCAAGTCGCCACTTCGCAAAAACTTAGGTGAAAAGAACTGTGAGACCACAGAGGCTGACCGAGCAAAAATCCTGCAATTACTGATGGACTTCAAGGAAACGCCCCAAAGCAAAATCTTCCCCAACGAGGAGTTTGGCTATTGGAGTGTGAAGGTCTATCAGCCTCAGCGTGACGAACAGGGCAATATCATCCGCAAAAAGGGTGTTCCTGTCATTGACAAGAAATCGAAAGATACAGAGATAATACCGTTCCGATATGAAGGTGGCATCGAAGGTTTCTTTGAGAATGAAATCAAACCATATTCTCCTGATGCTATCATTGACATGAAGAGTGTTGAGACAGGTTATGAACTCTCATTCACAAAGTATTTCTATAAGTCGAAGCAACTGCGCACCATTGAAGAAATAAGTGGCGATATTCGTGCCATAGAAGAACGCACTGATGGATTGTTGAACGAGATATTAGGACAGTAGTATGGAGAGGTATAGTTCATATAAAGCTACATCCATGCAATGGCTCAAGGAGATTCCGAGTCATTGGGAGGAAATGAGAGTTAAATATATAGCAAATATTTCTAAAGGGAATGGCATAACAAAACTTGATGTATCAAGTGATGGTGACACACCATGTGTAAGGTATGGAGAAATCTATACAAAATACAACAACACTTTTAGTTTTTGTTATTCGGCAACATTTAAGAACTTGGTTCTTTCTCCTAGATACTTTGAATATGGAGACATTTTAGTATCAGGAACGGGTGAATTGGTAGAAGAAATTGGTAAAAGTGTTGTGTATATTGGGGGTGAAAAATGCCTAGCAGGTGGCGATATTATCATTCTCAAACATAGCCAAAATCCTGTATTCCTAAATTATGCCTTGAATACAAAATATATGCAAGACCAAAAGAGTTTTGGCAAAGCAAAATTAAAAGTTTTACATATCTCTTCATCTGAAATTGGTAGATTATTTATAACTCTCCCCCCTCTTTCCGAGCAAGAGCAGATAGTTCGTTATTTGGAGGATAAGACTTCCAAGATAGATGCCTATGTGTCCGAGAAGGAAAAAGAGATTTTACTCCTTCAAGAACTGAAACAGAAAACCATTGCCGATGCAGTCACAAAGGGCTTGAACCCTGATGTGAAGATGAAAGATAGTGGCATCTCTTGGATTGGTGAAATACCAGAGCATTGGGAGACAAAGAGAGTCGCAAGTTTTTTTACTGGCAAAGTGGAAACCAATCTCGACTTCTTCTATAAGCATGCCTTCAAGTTCTATTACGGAACTCTTGTGCCCAAAAATGAAGTCGGTGATGAGGATGAGTATCGTGAGACCTATGTGAAATACTCCGTAATTCACAAAGATGACATCTTGATAAATGGGCTTAATCTGAACTATGACTTTGTGTCTCAAAGAGTCGCTATCGTCCCATCTGATGGAATTATCACATCTGCATATATCGTGGTGAGGCCAAGAAAGGGAACAAATGCCCTGTATTACAAATATCTTTTCAAGGCAATGGATAGTATGAAACTTTTTCATGGTATGGGAACTGGCATTAGGTTGACGCTTTCGTATGATGAACTAAAGAAACAAGTGATTGTCGTTCCTCCAGCAGACGAACAGCGTTCCATCGTTTCCTACATCGAAGAGAAGTGCCAAAAGATAGATTCTTTGACCACAGAACTACAATCAGAAATAGACTATTTGAAGGAATACAAGCAGCGACTCATCGCTGACTGCGTGACAGGACAGATTAACGTGCAAAAAGAAGTCACATAAGGTGTGGAGAATCCATCGCAAAAGTGTTCTTTGACATAGTGACACCTGAAATATAAGGGTTCAAATTTTTCATCTTTGGGCAAAAAAACACCTGCTTGTTTCTAAAATTCCAATTTGGAATCTTATAGAATCCCATTCCTCTTTTGTTAGTTGAAACATAATATCAAGGGGAAAGCCTTATTGATGATACAAAGGTACAGAATTATCTCGTATTAGTAAATGATTCTGGAATTTTCCTTTAAAAAGTGTCACTATTTTGTACGAAAGCAAATAGAAACCATCAAAAAAGAATATAAAGTTTATGCCTACCAACCTCAGTGAAATGAACCTCGAAGACACCATCCTTGCTTACCTGAGAGATAAGCAGGGATATGAAGAGGGAACGACGAATGACTATGTGAAGGACTACGCTCTGGATACGGAGCGAGTGAAACGATTCCTGCTTTCTACGCAGAAGAAGAAAGTGGAGAATACCGCCTGCTTTTCCAATGCACTTTCTGAAAGGAAGTTCTTTACGGAGTTGGCGAAGCAACTGGCGAATCGTGGCGTGACGGATGTGCTGCGCAAGGGCTTCCGTTTCATCTCGGAACTCTTTGATTTGTACTATCCGTTGCCGTCGGAACTGAACCCTACGGCTCAGGAGTTGTACAAGAAGAACATCTTTTGTGTCACGAAAGAGTTGGCATACAGCAAGGAGAACGACAACCGCATCGACTTGATGGTGTCGCTGAATGGTCTGCCGCTCATCACGATGGAACTGAAGAACCACTATACAGGGCAGACGGTGGAGAATGCCGTGAAGCAGTACCAGACGGATCGTGACCCGAAAGACCCCTTGTTGGCTCCCAAGCGTTGTGCTGTCCATTTTGCGGTGGATGACGACGACATCAAGATGTGTACTTGGTTGTGTGGCAAGAGCTCGTGGTTCCTGCCTTTCAACAAGGGTGTGAATGGAGGTGCTGGCAATCCTGTCAATCCGAATGGTGTGCGTACAGCCTATTTGTGGGAAGAGATTCTGCAGAAGGAATCGTTGAGTGACATCATTGAGAACTATGCCCAAGTGGTGAAGAAGAAAGATGAGAAGACGGGCACAGAAAAGACCTCGGTCGTGTGGCCTCGCTATCATCAACTGGATGGTGTGCGACGGTTGTTGGCAGCGACTCGGCAAAAGGGAGTGGGGCAGCGTTTCCTGATTCAACATTCGGCTGGTTCTGGCAAATCGAACTCCATCACGTGGTTGGCATATCAGTTGGTGGGGTTGTTGGATGGCACTCAGGCTTTGTTGGATAGTGTGATTGTAGTGACTGACCGCATCAATCTCGACACCCAAATCAAAAATAACATCGTTGCCTTCAAACGCTTGCAGAACCTGGTGGCATGGGCAGACAGTGCCGATTCGCTGAGGAAACATTTGGAGAGTGGAAAGAAAATCATCATCACGATTGTACATAAATTCCCCTTCATCTTGGATGCTATTGGTACAGAACTGAAGCACAAACGCTTTGGCATCATCATCGATGAGGCGCACAGCAGTCAGAACGGTTCGCTGTCTGCCAAGATGAACATTGCCCTGAGCGGTAATGCTGTCGATGACGAGATGGATTTGGAGGATAGGCTGTTGGCTGTCATCGAAGGGCGCAAGATGGTGAAGAATGCCAACTACTATGCTTTTACCGCCACACCCAAGAACAAGACGTTGGAAATGTTTGGCACTCCTTATCAGAAGCCAGATGGGGAAATAGAGCACAGACCTTTCCATGAATACACGATGAAGCAAGCGATAGAGGAGGGCTTCATCATGGATGTGCTGGCGCACTACACGACGTATGACAGCTACTACAAACTGGTGAAAGCCATCAATGAAGACCCTGAATTTGAAAAGAAGCAGGCTCAGAAGAAATTGCGTGCCTTTGTGGAAAGCCGTCCTGAAACTATCAGGCAAAAGGCTTCCGTCATCGTGGAGCACTTCCACACAAATGTCATTGGCAAAGGAAAGGTGGGCGGTCAGGCAAGGGCTATGGTGGTGACGAGCAGCATTCTTCGTGCCATCGAGTTCTATGATGAAATCACGCGCCTCTTGGAGGAGCGTAAGAGCCCTTACAAGGCAATTGTGGCTTTTTCTGGAGCAAAGGAGTATGGGGGTAAGACATTGACAGAAGCAGATGTGAACGGATTCCCATCGAAGGACATAGAAGAGAACATGGAACATGACCCTTATCGCATCTTGGTGGTGGCAGACAAGTTTCAGACGGGTTATGACCAACCGCTGCTGCACACGATGTATGTGGATAAGGTGCTGACGGATGTGAAGGCTGTGCAGACGCTTTCTCGCCTGAATCGTTGCCATCCGAAGAAACGCGACACGTTTGTGCTGGACTTCTGCAATGATGTGGAGGACATTCAGAAGAGTTTCCAACGCTTCTATAAAACGACCATCCTGTCGAAAGAAACAGACCCCAACAAACTGAATGACTTGATTGCGGAGATAGAGAGTGCCAACATCTATACGGAGGAAGAAGTGAAGGCATTGAACGAGAAGTATTGGGCAGCAGAGCCGCGGGAAATGTTAGACCCCATTGTGAACAAAGCGGTGGAACGATTCAAGTGGTTGGACGAAAACGACAAGATACGCACAAAGAGCAGCATCAAGAGTTTCTTGCGCACCTATACGTTCATTGCTGCCGTGATGCCTTACAAGAGCATTGAGTGGGAAATGCTGAACACCTATTATTCGCTGTTGGTGCATAAACTGCCCGTGCTGAAAGATGAAGACCTTACAAAAGGATTAATCGATGCTATTGACTTCGACCAATACCGACTCATCAAAAACGAGGAACAAAAGATAGAATTGGAGAACAAGGATTCGGAGATTGACCCCATACCTGTCGGGAATCCTAAAGGTGGTAAAGAACCAGACATGCAGAAACTGAGTGACATCTTGGACGAGTTCAACAAAATCAATTGGACAAACATTGAAGTTGTCAAACAGCAATTGGACGAGTTGCCTACACGACTCCAGTCAGATGTGACATTTGTCAATGCTGTCAAAAACAGCAATAGGGAAACAGCCATGCAGCAATGTGCCTCATCGATGATGGCTATTGTGGCAGGCATGCTGAACGAGAACACCGAGTTCTGTCGCTACTATCTGGATCACCCTGATTTTATGAATGCCATCAACCAACGAGTGTTCTCGTATGTGTACGACCAACTAAACCAAGAGTCAAAGGCTGGCGAATCACATCCCAACACGAAGTATGTGTTCCCCGGAAATGACGAGGTGAAATTTAGTATTGCAGCAGAAGACAAATAAACCAGGTGACAATGGGGAAAGGTGACTGTCACCTCTCTTATGCATTATCAAATTTATCATGGATGGATTTGTTTCAGCTTGTTCATTTCATCACGTTATTCCACACCCTTCATCATCTTCTTCAGCAATGGACAGAGGCAGAAGAGGAGGATGGCTGCAACTCCTGCCATGATAGCAAAGAGTGTGAAGAAGTCTGTGAGGTTGGTGATTTGATAGCCAAGGAATGAGTGGACGGGCTGTTCTGCTGTCGGTAAAAGAGTAGCTAATTTCCCTGCCAGGATATTGCTGGCTGCATTACTCATGAACCAGACACCCATCAACAACGAGGCAAGATGGACTGGTGAAAGTTTGTTGACCATTGACAAGCCAATAGGGGAGAGGGAGAGTTCACCAATCGTGTGGATAAAATAGAGGGCGAAGAGCCACCACATGGATGCTTTCTGGCCATCAGCAAGACCATTGGTGCCGAATGCGATGATGGCATAGCCAATGGCGAGGAGAAGAAGACCAATTGCCTGCTTGACGGGTGATGCTGGTTCCAACTTGTGTTTGGCAAGCGTTTCCCAAAGTGTCGCCATGATAGGTGCAAAAGCAACGACGACAATTGGGTTGATGGACTGGAACCACGTTGTTGGCATTTCCCAATTTCCGATGGTTCTGTCGCATTGCTGGTCAGCGAAGATGGTCAATGAAGAACCAGCCTGCTCGAATGCGCTCCAGAAGAAGATAACGAACACAGCGATGATGTAGATAACACCAATGCGCTGCTTTTCCACGTTGGTCAGTCCCTTATCGGTAATGATGAAGAGCGGGAGCGCGATTGAGATGGCATATATGGCGGCTGAGATGTAGTCGTTGAAATTGTCCACATTGAGTGAGAAAACAATGAAAAGGGCGATGGCGCCAATAAGGCAGCCCCATAGACGTAGTGGAGAGTTCTTGACGGCAGGCTTTGGCATGGCGTTGTCGTTGTTCTCAGCCATCTCTCCATTCTGATGCAGTTCTTCCTCATTAGCTTTCATGTCCTTCTGTTTCAGAAGCTGGCTTTGTGAGGGCGGAAGACCGATAGGAAGTCCTTCAGGGGTGTTGAGATATTTCATTTTGCCTATGATGAATACCACCACAGAGAAAATCATGGCGATGCCTGCGCAGAAGAAGCCCCACTTGAAGGCACCTGGATTCATCCAATTGCCATCAGCGGCTACCGAGCCACATACCAATGGAGCAATGAGTGCTCCTGTGTTGATGCCCATGTAGAAGATGGTGAAAGCGGAATCTTTACGATGATCCTGTGGGGCATAGAGGTCGCCCACCATCGTTGAGATGTTGGGCTTGAAGAATCCATTACCGATGATAAGGGCACCAAGACCAATGAACATCAGTGTCATTGCCAAGCCATTGTTGACAGAGTCGCTGATGGCACCTCCTGTTGCAGGGTCGGAGAAAATGCTTTGCTGCACAACACATGCTGATGCGAACATCAAGAACTGTCCAATGGCCATAACAATGGCTCCAAAGATGATGCTGCGACGGTTACCCCAATAGCGGTCGGCAATATAGCCACCCAAGAGGGGCGTGAGATAAACGAGTCCTGTGTAGGAACCATAAATCTGACTTGCGTCAGCACTATTGAAGAATGCTGCCACGAGGTAGAGCACGAAAAGCGCACGCATGCCGTAGTAGCTGAAACGCTCTGCCATTTCTGTCACGAAAAGCAGATAAAGCCCTTTGGGATGTCCTTGTTTTGCCATAATAATCAGTTTAATGCATAATGCATAATACACAATGCATATTTATGAAAGGCTATTTCTTGTCTCTTGCTTCTTGTTGCTGTTTCAAGATTTCAAGCTGCTTCTCCTGCATTGCCTGCAAACGTTCCATGATGCTGGATGTCTTTTTCTTGTCACCTGCATTTGCCTTACGCTCGGCATGACGCTTCTCCAGTTTGCGGAGCAGTTTATCGTCGTCGGTTGTCTTGCGGAGGAACCACATCATGAGGATACTTACAAGTCCAGAGATGAAGTAGTACCAGTTCAGACCTGCACTGTAGCTGTTGAACGAGAAAAAGAAGATGATAGGCATCAGGTAGGTCATCCATTTCATCATGCCCATCTGCTGCTGTTGCTCTGGCGTCATGGCATACTGCTGCTGACGTTGCGTGATGATGGAGTTGAACACGGTGACAAAGCACCACAGGATACAGAACAATGACAAGTGGTCGCCGATTCCCCAGATATTGAATCCCCAATTGATGATGTCATCGTAAGTGGAGAGGTCATCTGCCCAAAGGAACGACTCCCCACGCATCTCAATGTAGTTGGGGATGAAGTTGAAGAGTGCAATCCAGATAGGCATCTGTATTAACATTGGCAGACATCCGCCCATGGGGCTTACACCATACTCGCTGTAGAGTTTCATCACCTCCTGCTGCTTCAGCATCGCATCCTCTTTCTTGGGATATTTTGCGTTGATTTCATCCATCTTAGGACGTAGTACGCGCATATTGGCTGAAGCAATGTAGGACTTCTTCATCAGCGGGAAGACGAGGAACTTCACAATAAGCGTGAGCAGCACGAGCACAATGCCCATGTTCAAGCCTAAACCTGTGAGGAAGTCGAAGGCGTAAAGGAAGATGAAACGGTTGATCCATTTGATGATTGGCCAACCCATATACACCAAGGACTGAAGGTCAAGGTCATCGTCAGAATTCACCAATTTCTCATTCTCTTTCAGCGTAGAGAATTTGTTAGGACCTAAATAGAGATGGAAGCAGGTTGGTTTCACGCCTTTGGTATCAAAGTCTGCTGCAAAGGTGGTCTTGTAGGTCTTCAGATAACCAGAGCCATTCTCCAAATACGCTGATGACATGGTGTTGACAGTCACAGGAGCATCAGCAATGAGCACCTGACTGAAGAACTGCGTCTTATAAGTAATCCATTTCACTTTCTCTTCAAACTCATCTTCCTCTTCATCACCACCACTGACAGAAAGTTCATGCGTGTCGCCATCTGTGTCACGGTAGGTCACCGTTGAATAGCGATTCTCAAAGTCGTAACCCTTCTCCTGCTGCTTCATGTTCTCTGTCCACTCCAACTGCATTTCATTGGTCTTTGAAGGGAAGAAGCCTTCCAAACCAGTTGCCTTCACATCCATGTCAAGAATGTAGGCATTGGGCTTGAGCGAATAGATGATGTCAAGTGAACCGGAAGCAATGGGAAGATGCATGGTGACACCATCCTTGGTCACGTCTGTTGGTGTAAAGAACAGTTCGTCTGTGACGATGTTGGCTGTCTTTCCATCCAGCATGAGTTTCATATTCTGGTCATGACCATCGAAAAGCACCACATTGCCGCCTTCACGACTCTTATAGGTGCTGTCCTTGAGCTCCACTTTCTGCAATTGACCACCCTTGTTAGAAAGAGTGACACGCAACAATTCATTCTCGATGACTGTTGTGCTTGCAGTGCCTTGCCGTGCTTCAAAAAGGGGATTGAGCGTATCAGCCAATTCTTCAGCCTTCTTTTCCAGCTCTTTCTGTCTTACCTTGGCTTCCTTCTGTGCTTCCACCTGCGCAATGGAGTCAAGTACCACTTGCTCCGCCATCTGTTCACGACGTGCATAGTTTTCGTATGCCATAAAGCCGAAAACCACCAATGCCATCAGCACAAAAGCCGTTAACGTGTTTTTGTTCATTTTCTATGTTCGTTTATGAGTTTTATAATTCTTACTTTAGCGTGTGATAATTGTGCAACACATAGGTTGCTCCAGCGTGTGGGCTGGTTAAATAATACAAAAATCGTGCAAAGATACGAAAAATTTGGGAGTTGGGCGTCAGGAGTTAGTGGTTTTTTCTTACCTTTGCATCAAAATCAACATAAATACAATCATTATGAGAACGAAACTCTTGCTGTTCATCGCTATTTTTGCAATGGCACTCGGTATGCAGGCAAAGAAATACCCGCAAATCAAATTTGAAAAGACTACTGTCGATTTTGGCACTTTCTCTATGGATGACCCCATTCAGAAATGCACCTTCAAGTTCAAAAACATTGGTGATGCCAAACTTGTCATCACTGCGGTTCATGCTTCTTGTGGATGCACTGTGGCTGACTATCCTAAGGACTTCATCGCACCTGGTGCATCGGGCGAAATCACCGTCACCTACGATGGTTCCAACAAGATGCCAGGACGTTTCAAGAAGAACATACAGGTGTTTTCCAATTGCAAGGAAGATATGGCACGTCTTTTCATTCAGGGCGACATGACCGATGTGCCCGTCAACAAGAAGACGGAAAAGGAAAAGAAATAACAGTGTTGTCATCACTTTTATTATTGTTAAAGGAATGCAAGTGAAAGATTCTTGGAAGGAGAAGGGCTATGTGGATGAGCCAATTCCTGCGGACATTGATTTGAATACGGAAATCCGTAGGATGTGTAAGGAGAAGAATGCCGTGATTCTGGCACATTATTACACGGATGGGGCAGTGCAGGACATTGCTGATTTCGTGGGCGATTCATTGGCGCTTGCGCAGTGGTCAGCCAAGACCGATGCCGACATCATCGTGATGTGTGGTGTGCATTTCATGGGCGAGACGAACAAGATTCTTTGTCCGAACAAGAAGGTGCTGGTGCTGGATTTGAATGCAGGATGTTCGTTGGCGGACAGCTGCAAGGCAGAGGATTTGAAGGCGTTTGTGGATGAGCATCCTGGTTATAAGGTGGTGAGCTATGTAAACACAACTGCAGCAGTGAAGGCGCTGACGGACGTGGTGGTGACTTCAAGTAATGCTAAATTAGTGATAGATTCATTTCCTCAGGATGAGAAACTTATCTTTGGTCCCGATATGAACTTAGGTAACTATATCAATTCGGTGACAGGACGTGAGATGCTCCTTTGGAATGGTGGGTGTCATGTGCATGGACAATTCTCTTTGGAGAAGATTCTTGCCATCAAGGCAGAGCATCCGAAAGCAAAGATTCTGGTGCATCCCGAATGTCCTGCTCCGATTCAGAAAGTGGCGGATGTGATTGGTTCGACAGCAGGTCTGCTGAATTTCGCCATCAAGGATGATGCCACGGAATTCATCGTGGCAACGGAGAGCGGCATCCTGCACGAGATGAAGAAAGCTTGCCCCGACAAACTTTTCATTCCTGCACCCCCTGAAGCTACGGAAACAATCGGGTGCTCGTGCAACGAATGTGAGTTTATGAAGCTGAACACGCTGAAGAAACTCTACAACACCTTGAAGTATGAATGGCCCACCATCGAAGTGGATGCGGAGATTGCCGAGAAAGCGGTGAAGCCCATTGACAAGATGCTGGAAATCAGCCGCAACATGAAAACACCATTGTCAAAGAAATAGTTTAAAACAACGAATGAAACGAAGTGAACGAATTTTATAGTGATTGAATGCCGCAAGCGGCGACGAATTGGGCGAATGCCATTCGTTTATATTCGACGCACCGAAGGTGCATTTGGTGAAAGAAATTCGTTTAATTCGTTTAATTCGTTGTAAAAAAGTTAATGAACGTAGCTGCATTAGTATCAGGAGGGGTCGATTCTGCTGTTTCGGTGCATTTATTGAAGGAGCAGGGAATTGACCCGTATCTGTTTTATATCAAAATCGGTCCCGACAAGGATACGGAATGGAACTGCACCTCGGAAGAGGATGTGGAGATTTGTCAGTGGTTGGCAAGGAAGTACGGCTTGAAGTTGGACGTGATTGACTTGCACAAGGAGTATTGGGACAAGGTGGTGGGCTACACGATGGATAAGGCGCGTGTGGGTTTAACACCTAACCCTGATGTGATGTGCAACAAACTCATCAAGTTCGGATGTTTTGAGGAGGTGGCTGGAAAGGATTTTGATTATACGGCAACGGGACATTATGCCACAACCACTACGATAGATGGACAGGTGTGGCTTTCGACATCTCCTGACCCCGTGAAAGACCAGACGGATTTCCTCTGCCAGATTGATTCTTTGCAGGTGAGCAAACTGATGTTTCCCATCGGACATCTGTGGAAACATCAGGTGCGCGAGATTGCCGAGAAGGCACATCTGCTTAATGCGGAAAGGAAAGATAGTCAAGGTATCTGCTTCTTGGGCAACATCGATTTCCGTGATTATATCAAGGCACATCTGGGCGAGAATCCCGGTGATGTGCGCGAGATTGAGACGGGACATAAGATTGGGGAGCATAAAGGTTTGTGGTTCTATACGATTGGTCAACGCAAAGGATTAGGTTTCGGTGGAGGCCCTTGGTTCGTAGTGAAGAAGAACATCAAACGGAACATCTTATTTGTGTCTCATGGCTATGATCCCGAAAAGGTGTACAAAGACCACATTACGATGAATGACTTCCATTTCATCAGTGGAAACCCGTTTGAGGAAGGGTGGGGTGAAGAGAAAAATGGTGAGAAACAGATGCGCGTGACGTTCAAGATTCGTCACACTCCTGAATGGCTTGGTGGTGTGCTTTCTCAGAAGGAAGATGGAAGTTGGTTCTTACAGGCTGACGAGAAAATACACGGAGTTGCTCCCGGACAGTTCTGTGTGGTGTATGATAAGGAACACCACCTGTGTTTTGGTAGTGGTGAAATCGATTGAAGAAGGGAAGGGGAAAAGGTAAGAGTGAAAAGTGAAAAGTGAAAAATTTGCTACCGCATAAGTTCGCCAACAGTTGACGTACAAGTGCGGTAGCAAATTTTTTACTTTTACCTTCAAAAGAAGATTACTTCTTCTCCTTCAAGAGGTCGCGGATTTCAGTAAGGAGCACCTCTTCTTTCGTAGGTTCTGGTGCAGGAGCAGCTGCTTCCTCTTCGGCTTGCTTCTTCTTGCGGAGTGCAGAAGCTTTAGCGATAGCCTTCACGATGAAGAACAAGCAGATGGCGATGATGAAGAAGTCGAGCACGTTCTGGCAGAATGCGCCGTAGTTCCAAGTTACAGCCTCAACCGCCTCGGTCACCACTTCGCCTGCTTCGTTGGTCACCTCTGGGATGCCAGGTTTAAGTTCAATCTTCAGGTCGCTCACGTTCACGCTCCATGCAGCTGCTACGAGTGGCATGATGAGGTCGCCTACGATTGAAGATACGATTTTACCAAATGCGCCACCGATGATGACACCGACAGCCATGTCCATCACGTTGCCTTTGAAGGCAAACTCTTTGAATTCTTCGATAAATTTTGCCATAATCTCTATCGTTTTTATAATAAAAAGTAAATAATTGTCGTTATATATTCAATTCGTCATTGAATGAACTCGTCGCAAAGTTACAAAAAATGCCGTAAACAGTGTTAATAAATGTAGAAAAAAATGAAGAATAAATTGTATTTGATACTCTCAATGGGCATGTTGCTGCTACTGGTTGCATGTTCGACAGCGCACCATTGCAATTGTGGATAGCAGAGTGAATGAAAAAGAAAAGGGGAGGCCATTTGGCTTCCCCTTCTTTGTTATGGTTGAGTTAACTCTTATTTGAGTTGACTTCGTCGAGTCAAAAACGCGACTCGGCTAATCAAGCGAGCTTGTTAGCTCTCACTGCTTATTTGAGTTCAGCGAGGTACTTGATAGTACGAACCATCTGAGAAGTGTAAGAGTTCTCGTTGTCATACCAAGAAACAACCTGTACCTGGTAAGTGTCGTCGTCAATCTTAGAAACCATTGTCTGAGTTGCGTCGAAGAGAGAACCGAACTTCATACCGATGATGTCAGAAGAAACGATCTGATCCTCAGTGTAACCGAAGCTCTCAGTACCAGCAGCCTTCATGGCAGCGTTGATACCTTCCTTAGTGATGTCCTTACCCTTCACAACAGCAACGAGAATAGTAGTAGAACCTGTTGGAGTTGGAACGCGCTGTGCAGAACCGATGAGCTTACCGTTCAACTCAGGAATAACGAGACCGATAGCCTTAGCAGCACCAGTTGAGTTAGGAACGATGTTCTGAGCACCAGCACGAGAACGACGGAGGTCGCCCTTACGCTGAGGACCGTCAAGAATCATCTGGTCGCCAGTGTAAGCGTGGATAGTTGACATGATACCAGAAACGATAGGAGCGTAACCGTTCAAAGCAGCAGCCATAGGAGCCAAGCAGTTAGTTGTGCAAGAAGCAGCAGAGATAACTGTGTCAGCAGGAGTCAGAGTCTTGTGGTTAACGTTGTAAACGATAGTTGGGAGGTCATTACCTGCAGGAGCAGAGATAACCACCTTCTTTGCACCAGCCTGAATGTGTGCAGAAGCCTTCTCCTTAGAAGTGTAGAAACCAGTGCACTCGAGCACAACATCAACACCAAGCTCACCCCAAGGAAGCTCAGCTGCGTTTGGCTTAGCGTAGATAGTGATTTCCTTACCATCAACGATGATAGAGTTGTCTGTTGCTTCAACAGTGTGCTTACCTTCACCGAACTTGCCAGCGAAACCGCCCTGTGCAGTGTCATACTTGAGGAGGTGAGCAAGCATCTTTGGGCTTGTCAAGTCATTGATAGCGATTACTTCATAACCTTCAGCCTCGAACATCTGACGGAAAGCGAGGCGACCAATACGGCCAAAGCCGTTAATAGCTACTTTTGTCATTGATTTAATAAATTTATTGAGTTAATAATAACTGTGTGTATTGCTTGTGTTTTTAAGGGAAGGAAAAAACCTTACGATTATCCCAACTCTCTTTCCGACTGCAAAGGTACGAAAAAATTGTCAATGTAAATCATTTTTGTCGCAAATTCTTTTTAAAATCGAACGAACAGACGTTAAAAGCCCGTGAATGGCGAACAAAATGACAAGGAAAAGTTTACTTTTGTCAACTACGTGTTGCAAAAGGTGTGCGCAAATGCTGTTTGTCAACATGTATTTCTTCATGAAGAAAACACCATATATTTATATATAATGTGTGTGAATAGGGTGGAATAGAGCTTTACATTTTGTATTGTGCTCATTTATTCGTAACGTTGGCTTCGCCGAAGGTACTTGCATTCGACAATAAAAGCGAAAAAGAGTTTTTCCCTTTGTATTGTGCTCATTTATTCGTACCTTTGCACCCAAATTAAAGGTAAAAAGCAAATGATAACAGTTTCAGATCTTGCCATTCAGTTCGGCAAGCGCGTTCTTTACAAGGACGTGAACATGAAGTTCACCAATGGAAACATCTATGGTGTGATTGGTGCAAATGGTGCTGGTAAATCCACCTTACTTAAAGCTATCAGCGGTGAACTTGAACCCACAAAAGGTACGATTACATTAGGTCCGGGCGAACGTCTCTCGGTGCTCTCACAGGACCACTACAAATTTGATAACTGCACGGTCATCAACACCGTGATGATGGGACATTCTGTTCTTTGGGAAATCATGCAGGAAAAGGATGCCCTCTATGCCAAATCAGACTTCAGCGACGAGGATGGTATTCGTGCTGCCGAGTTGGAGGAGAAATTCGCTGAGCTCGATGGCTGGAATGCCGAGAGTGATGCGGCACAACTCCTTTCTGGTCTTGGCATCAAGGAAGACCTTCATTACAAGATGATGTCAGAACTGACGGGTAAGGAGAAGGTGCGTGTCATGCTTGCTCAGGCACTTTATGGTAATCCAGACAACCTCTTGCTCGATGAGCCGACCAATGACCTCGACCTTGACACGGTTGAGTGGCTTGAAGATTTCCTCGCGAACTTTGAACACACAGTGCTCGTTGTCAGCCACGACCGTCACTTCCTCGATGCTGTCAGCACCCACACTGTCGATATCGACTTCAACAAGGTGAATCTCTTTGCGGGTAACTACTCATTCTGGTACGAATCTTCACAGCTGGCACTCCGACAGGCACAGAATCAGAAAGCAAAGGCTGAGGAGAAACGTAAGGAACTGGAAGAGTTCATCCGTCGATTCTCTGCTAATGCGGCTAAGAGTAAACAGACCACCTCACGAAAGAAGATGTTGGAGAAACTCAATGTGGAAGAGATTCAGCCTTCAACTCGTAAATATCCTGGCATCATCTTCACGATGGACAGAGAGGCAGGAAACCAGATTCTGGAGGTGGAGGGACTCACCGCTATCGAAGACGATGGAACAGTGCTCTTCAAAGATCTCACCTTCACAGCTGAGAAGGGGGAGAAGATTGTGTTCCTTTCACATAATCCACGTGCGATGACCGCTCTCTTCGAGATTATTAACGGCAACCGTGAACCACAAGCTGGTACATATAAATGGGGCGTCACCATCACCACCGCTTATCTGCCAGTTGACAATACCGCCTTCTTCCAGAGCGACAAAAACCTGATTGAATGGCTGAGTCAGTATGGCGAGGGTAACGATGTGTTCTTCAAAGGTTATCTGGGTCGAATGCTCTTTAGCGGTGAGGAAGTGCTGAAGAAGGTGAACGTGCTCTCAGGAGGTGAGAAGATGCGTTGTATGATTGCCCGTATGCAATTGAAGAATGCCAACTGCCTCATCCTTGACACACCCACCAACCACCTTGATTTGGAGTCCATTCAGGCTTTCAACAACAACCTCAAGCAATTCAAGGGTAACATCCTCTTTGCTTCACACGACCATGAGTTCATTCAGACGGTTGCCAACCGTATCATAGAATTGGGTCCTAAAGGTCACATCGACAAACTGATGGAGTACGATGACTATATTCACAGCAACGACATCAAAGAGTTGAGAGGAAAGATTTATTGATTACCCTATCACATGGAATTTACTACGCCCTTCACCGTAATTACGGTGAAGGGCGTAGTGTAATTACGATACAAGGTGCAAGGTAATTACGACGCAGAGCACAGGGTTCACCCTTATGTGGTTTACAAATGACACAACCACACCATTCATTCTTTCTCCGCAGAGTTCACTCCCTGAAAGGAATCGATGAAGTCGGGCAGGTAATAACCTAAATGTGGCGGTTGATTGTAGGCGCAATTCTGCCATACTATCCCCATGCGATAAAGGTGATCGTGCATCAACGTAGGCACTCTATGCTGTGTTTTTGCCGTACTGCTCACAATATAGATTTGTGAGGGATTGTTGCGGTTCCACCAAATCACCTCTTCACGCCAATCGCCAAAGAGGTCTGCCAGAAGACAAGGTGTGGATTTCGATCCGTTGCAAGAGGCTGGATACATACCTAAGGAAACAAAAGTGGACATAATGGAATCCGTCATCCATACCCCTTGTTCTTCAGCACCATTGTCCACCCATTTGGTGATGGTTGTGCCATCAAGCAGTTCATCACACGCATCGCCATCCCAGTAGATGCGGAAATTCATCGATGGTCTCCGATATTCTGCTTGTTGACCTGTCACAGCATTGAATGGATAAGAGTTACGGATGTTCCCTTCAAAGCCGCCATAAGAAGACCAAAACTCATAGCCACGTGTGTCTGATAAGATGTCAGCAGATAATCCACGACCATTATCTACACCCCTCTGCCCACCTTTCCACAAAATTTCGCCGGTTGCAGCATCATGTATGTCCCATGCATATCTGCCTTTTTCTTCATGGATGTCGAAGAGTTCAAGACCTGGACGATCAGGATTCAAATCGCCCAAATGAATAGCATCTCCATGCCCGAACCCTACAGCATAAAGTATGGTCCCGTCGTGATTCAGCGCTGCTGAACCCCACAGTATTTCGTCGTGTCCGTCACCATCAACATCAGCCACCGATAGGTTATGATTGCCATTACCATACATCGTGTTTCGTCCCAATCCTGATGTACAGGCTGGGGGAGTGTGGGTTGTGGTCTTACCATCACTATCCGTCAACTTGTAGGTGGTCTTTGAGTCGGAACTGTGCAGCCAACGGGTTTTCAGCTTTTTCCCGTCGAAATCCACTGCCCATAAATAGGCATAGGTGTAGTAACCACGACACATAATGGCTGAAGGTCGTTCGTCTTGACCTGCCAGATATGCCACACAAGCCAGATAGCGTTCGCCCCGATTTCCGTAACTTGCATAGTCGATATGGTCTATGCGGTCATCCCAATCGAATGTGCCAGGTGTCTCGCTCAGCGCTACCTCTCCATTGCGATTGGGACAATAGGAAATGGTGTGGACAGCTTTTCCTGTCAACCCTTCAAAAACGGTCAGGTATTCCTGCCCACCATCAATGCGTCCGTTGGAATTTCGCCAATCTTTCGTGTTATCTGCATTTCTGATTGAAGCGAGGTCAGCGGCAGCATTGACATACACTCCGCTGCCATCTTTCGAGCCAGGAGCGGTCTTGCAAATCAGTTCAGTCTTGCCGTCTTTGTCAAAGTCATAAACGAGAAACTGCGTGTAGTGCGCCCCTGCACGAATGTTCACCCCTAAATCTATACGCCACAACTTTTCACCTGTGAAGAGTCGGTAACAGTCAATATAAACATTACCCGTGTAACCACGATGAGAGTTGTCTTTCGCATTGCTCGGATTCCATTTCACGATGAGTTCATATTGGCCATCACCATCCACATCACCTACAGAACAATCGTTGGGCGTATAAGAATAACGTCCACTGATGTCGTTCACGTTGGCAGGTCGGTCAAGTTGCAGCAAGTGATACCCTCGTTGATTGAATACGACAGGAGAGACGGTGTCAGTAGGCACGCCTTTTTGAAGCGTCACCAACTGAAATGTCGATGTCGGAGTGGAGGACATGCGCATGCTAGTGGCATGCCGAATCGTGTCAGTCGCCACAACCCCGTCTTTCAACAAGAGGAACGACGTGTGTGTGTCATCACTGCCCAAGAGTCTCCAAGTAAGAAACGAGGACGACTCTGCAGTAGGGATGCACACAAAACCTCGATCCAGTTTCTCTTGTTGAGATGCGGACGTGTCGGGGCGTTGTGCAATGATGCTAATGGTATATGCCAAAAGCATCATGAAATACACGGTTCTTCTCATGTCATTATAGGAGTCAATTCTTCAATTCTGGCCATCCGTCAGCTGTCCAGCTGATAGGGCGTTGAATGAGCATCGCTGCTCCATTGCGAGTGGCGCTATAGCCATGACAGATGAAAATGTCTTCTCCATCAAAGTTGTAAGCAGCACAATGACCGGCAGCTTCCCATGTTGTCTTGTCACCTTCAAGGAAGAGATTTCCACCACCCACGAGCATATCTTTACCGTTTCGGTCAAGATAGGGACCGCTTACGTTCTTGCTACGTCCCACAGCCACACGGTAATTGCTTTGGGCGCCACGGCAACAATAATCCCATGAAACAAAGAGGTAATAATAGCCATTATGCTTGAAAATGAAAGGAGCCTCGATAGCATTGCGGCCAGCAAAACGGGATGTCGGATTTTCAGCGGCATTAGGATCACCAGGACGATGACGCCGAGCAATTGTGCGTGGCTTTTCCCCTTTGGCAATGTGCATGGTGGAGTCAAGACGTGCAAGCTGGATACCATCCCAGAAAGAACCCCACACAAGCCAGGGTGTGTCATTCTCGTCTATGACAAAGTTGGGATCAATGGCATTCCAGTTATCGCCAGACGTCTTGCCATCTGCACCGACCTTCCAATCATGCGAAGCAACGATACATCCTTCATCCTTCCACATGTTGGAAGCCAGAGATCGACTGCTGAGCAGACCGATGGCTGAACCGTTTTTACCGAAAGTGGAACAACTGTAAGCCATCCACCAACGCCCGTGCCATTGGATGACATCGGGTGCCCATACATGATTGCTGAAGCCTGGCACGGAATCGGTTGTCCATCCAGGAATGACACTCATCACGGGTTGCTGACTCATCGTCCATGTCTTGCGGTCTTTAGAGCTCATCTGCTGAATGCCCATTCCTGTGGCGTAGATGTAATAGGTGTCCCTTTCTTTCGCCATGACTGGGTCATGAACCATAGGGGTTTCCGTCTGCAAAAGCCTTCGAAGTTCTCGTTGGTCACGTTGCTCTTGTGCTGAGGCTGTTGAGATGATGGCCGTGATGGCCATTGACAGTAAGATAGTTTTCTTCATCATAATAATTAGTAAAAAATAATAGTTAATTAGTTAATAATTAGTTTGTGTTGATGTTCACAACAGGATGACCTATGTGATACATAAAATTTCAAATGCAAAGATACACCAAATAAATGAGAACTATAGTGAATTCATGTCACTTTTTGTTGAAAATATGTAACATATGGCAAACAGCCCATCAAATCACTTATGTCCCCATGTAATGTCAACAATACACGAGAACAAAAAAGAGTGACAATGAACTCATTGCCACTCTTTCTTTATAATTGTATTGATTCTTTTCAGCACAAGGATTATTCACCCTTCACAGCTGCGATGCCAGGAAGAACCTTACCTTCGATAGCCTCGAGAAGAGCACCACCACCAGTAGAGATGTAAGACACCTTGTCAGCAAGACCGAACTTGTTTACACAAGCTACAGAGTCACCACCACCGATGAGTGAGAATGCACCTTCAGCAGTAGCCTTAGCAACAGCCTCACCAACAGCACGAGAACCTGGAGTGAACTCCTCGCACTCGAAGCAACCTGCAGGACCGTTCCAAAGGATAGTCTTTGCACCTTCGATTGCCTTAGCAAACTTCTCACGGCTGACAGGACCAGCATCGAGACCGTCCCAACCATCTTCGATAGCATTAGATGGAAATGTCTTGATTTCAGCACCTGGCTTTACAGAGAAAGTAGAGAAATCGTAGCCAGTGCAGCATACAGAATCCTCACCAAGCACGAGTTCTACACCATTTTCCTTAGCCATCTTCTCAACACCGAGAGCCACATCGAGCTTGTCCAACTCAACGATTGAGTTACCGATTTCACCACCGTGAGCCTTCATGAAGGTGTAGGTCATACCACCGCAGAGGATGAGCTTGTCCACCTTACCGAGGAGGTTCTCGATGATACCAATCTTAGTGGAAACCTTAGAACCACCCATGATGGCAACGAATGGACGCTTGATGTTGTTGAGCACGTTGTCAACAGCCTGCACTTCCTTCTCCATGAGGAGACCGAGCATCACATCCTTCTTGTCGAAGTAGTCAGCGATGACAGCAGTAGAAGCGTGCTTGCGGTGAGCTGTACCGAAAGCATCCATCACCCAGCAATCAGCGTATGAAGCGAGCTTCTTGGCGAACTCCTTCTGGCTTGCCTTCATAGCCTTCTTAGCCTCGTCGTAAGCAGGATCTTCCTTGTCGATACCTACTGGCTTACCTTCCTCTTCAGGGTAGTAGCGGAGGTTTTCAAGAAGGAGCACCTCGCCTGGCTTCAGAGCTGCAGCCTGTGCGTCAGCCTTCTGACAGTCATCTGCGAACTGAACAGGAACACCAAGTGCCTTGCTCACAGCAGGAACAATCTGCTTCAGAGAAAGCTCAGGCTTTACCTTGCCCTTTGGCTTACCCATGTGAGACATGATGATGAGGGCGCCACCTTTCTCAAGAATCAGCTTGAGGGTAGGAACAGCACCACGGATACGGGTGTCGTCTGTGATGACGCCATTCTGAATTGGCACGTTGAAATCTACACGCACGATTGCCTTTTTGCCGGCAAAGTTGTACTCATTGATAGTCATAATACTTTTTGTTTAGTTGTTTAGTAATGCTATTATTGATAATATAATTCTGTCAAATCTCAATGTTTGAGAGTCGCGCAGCACATAGCTGCTTAATATTGCTCGTTCTCATTGGGGAAGTTGCCTTCCTTCACATCTTCCACATAATGTCCGATGGCATCGGTCATGATGGTGTTGAGGTCTGCATAGCGACGCAAGAACTTGGGAGAGAAACCGCGTGTCATACCAAGCATGTCAGAAATGACGAGCACCTGTCCGTCACAAGCACCACCTGCACCAATACCGATGACTGGGATTTTCAGTTCACTGGTCACCTGTGCAGCAAGTTTTGCAGGAATCTTTTCCAAGACCACAGCGAAACATCCAGCGCCTTCAAGAGCATGAGCGTCGTTGATGAGTTTCTGAGCCTCAGCCTCTTCTTTTGCACGCACGGTGTAGGTGCCAAATTTATTGATGGATTGAGGAGTCAAACCAAGGTGTCCGCAAATAGGAATACCTGCATCAAGAATCTTTCTGACTGCAGGAATGATTTCCACGCCACCTTCCAGTTTGAGAGCATCGCAATGTGTTTCCTTCATGATGCGGATAGCGTTGCTGACAGCTTCAGTTTCGTTCACCTGATAAGTTCCGAAAGGCATGTCACAAATCACCAACGCACGTTTCACACCACGCACCACAGCTTTGGCGTGATAAATCATCTGGTCAAGTGTGATAGGGAGAGTCGTCCAGTTTCCCGCCATCACGTTACTGGCTGAATCACCTACGAGGATGATGTCTATACCAGCATTGTCTGTGATGGTTGCTGTTGTGTAATCATACGATGTTAGCATGGCAATCTTTTTACCTTCTGCTTTCATCTGAACCAGCCTGTGAGTTGTGACCTTACGCTGATCCTCTACTAAATATCCTGCCATTGTTCTGATTTGTTTAACAGGATGCAAAGTTACACATTATTATTAAAACTCAAACAATAAACGTGCATTTATTTGTCGTCTGGTCAGATAATTTGGCACAGCGTATTGATGATTTGTAATGTCTGTCACCCAATAATAACTGTTCACGTTCGAAATGTCGAGGATGTTGAAGGCGTCCACACCCAGCCATATATTCCGGAAAGCACGTCCAATTCCTGTGTATATATGCTTGTCTTCATTCTTCAGCAATCGGTAACTGATTCCAATGTCCACACGACGGTAGCTGGGCATACGGAACACCTGTTCTTCACGTCCGGAGTGGGGCGGTCCGAAGGGGAGACCTCCGGCATAATGTGCCTGCAAAGTCATCTTCCAGCGGTCGGTGGTGGGGAAATAGTCACTAAAGAACAAAGAGCAGTTCAGACGTTGGTCAGTAGGGCGGGGGACATACTTGCTTCCATTGATTTTCTCTTCCGTCTTCATGATGCCCACACTCAACCACGAATCTGTTCCAGGAACGAATTCACCGTAGATTTTCAGGTCAAGACCCGTTGCATATCCCTTGGCGATGTTACCTCCGTAATAGACAACACGCACATTGTCAACATTGTATGGAACCAGATTGCTAAGAGCCTTATAATAGGCTTCTGCGGTGAATTTGAAAGGTCGCTGATTCACTCTGAACTTATATTCCATACCCAGCACAAAGTGGATGCTTCGTTGCGATTTGATGTCATCTCGCAAGAAAGCCACCGTGTTGTTGTTCGTCTTCAACGTGTCCCGCATTTCCTTGTAGAAAGGAGTTTGGTAATACACACCCGTAGAGAATCGATAGGTGAGGTTGTCATTCTTGGCAGGTGTGAAAGCTACCGTTGCACGAGGCGAGAAAAGCGTTTCCTTGTTCCAATCCCAATGAGTGAGTCTTGCACCATAGTTCAGCACCAGACTTCCTTCTGCAAATTCCTTACGGTATGTATCTTGAAAATACAATTCGTAATGCTTTGATTTCTCACTGTTTGTCGACACCATGTTATAGATAAGGTCGAGGCGGTCAGCAGTGTGGGGGAGTGAGTAGCCAGCAGAGTCGCGCATTTCCCATTCGCGCATCGTCTCGTCCACTTTTTCCATCTTCATCAACATCCCATATCGCAACCAGTGATTGGTGAAACGGTTCTGTCCCGTGATGCCAACGTTAATCATGCTTGCATTCAACCGGTTTCGTGCATGTTCGTGATAAGTGCCTATACCCAGACTTTCATCATCTCCCTCGTTGTTCAGCCAATACTCACCATTGATGTCGTACGTCTCGCGTTCTTTGGTCTTAAAGCCCGACCAATTGAATGTCAACGAGTTCATCTTGTTGAAGTTATGGGTGATAGAGAGGGCACCGAAATAGGTGTGGAACTTATCCTGTTCACTGCCATCGAAATAGACCTTGAATTCCTTCAAATCCGATGAGGTGCCAAACTTGGTTGTTCTGTCGCTGGGCGTGAATTCATAGTCGTTATTGGAAATCACACCCATCAAGTCAAACGTCCATCGTTGACTGGGGCTCCAACTTATATAGGTCTGATAATCAAAGTCGCGTGGGTCATATTCACCTTTGGTGTCCATCGTACCCAACAGGTTTTTCATTGTTTTGTATCTTACGGCATGACTCATCGAGAACTTTTCCGAACCGAAACACACATAGCCGCTGGCACCCAAAAGACTTGCACTGACGCTTCCTTCAAAGCCTTTCACCTTCTTGTATGTGATGTCCAGTACACTTGACATCTTTTCGCCGTATTTGGCTTCAAAACCACCTGCTGAAAAGCCGATGCGTTCCACCATATCGGGGTTAATGATGCTCAGACCTTCCTGCTGACCGCTTCGAATCAATAGGGGACGATAGACTTCTATTCCGTTGATATACACGGAGTTTTCATCAAAAGACCCACCGCGTACATTATATTGAGAAGACAATTCACTATGGGTTGAAACACCTGCCTGACTCGTAATTAAGCGTTCCACACCGCCACCGCTGGCATTTCCCATATGTCTCATGTCCTCCATGTTCACATCGGTCATCGTGCTGGTTTGCCGACGGATGTCCGTAACTTCCACGCCACCCAGTTCATAACCCAACGAGGGCAGCATCACGCTCATGGTCACCGAATCCACTGGATTATTCAGCACACGTTTGCGTGTCTCGTAGCCAAGCATGGAAAACACAACCACCATAGAATCAGCGCTTTCGCAAGTGAAACGGAATTCTCCCTTCAAATTGCACACAGCACCACATCCTGTACCTTCCACACGAACTTGAGCCAATTCCAGCGGCGATTTCTGGTCATCTACAACTTTTCCTTTAATCACAACTGTCTGGGCATTACCAATCGTAACACCCAGCAACCACAGCAACAATGTTGTATTGAGATATTTCCTAACGTTTCTTTTCATCAGATTAATAAACGATGTATTATTATATATATTGTACCAAAACATAAAAAAGGAGTTAAGAGAGGTAAGAGGTGTATTTTTGCTATTTAACATAATCGCGGTTACATTTATTTAAGGCTTTGCCAAAAAAACTTCTATGAATTATCATTTAACACCCAGATAATTGGCTTCATTTTGGGCTTCATTTTTCATTGAACCATTATCTCAATAGAAAATTACACCCTCAAGATTTAAAAATTAAAAAAAAAAATATAACTTTGCAAGCGAATTCTACAAAGATTACGGGATATGCGTAAACTTATCTTTATTATTTCTTTCCTAGGAATGATTGGTTTGTTCGGCTCGTGCAGTCAAACCGATAAAATTGAGACAGATTCAGATTCCACAGCGCTCAAGCTGGGTGTTCTTCCCATTATTGAGTGTCTGCCGTTCTATTATGCCGATTCCATCGGAATATTTGACTCATTGGGCATAGATGTGAAGCTGGTGACTTTCGAGGCAGCCATGGATGCTGATACAGCGTTTGTAAACGGCTGCATTGATGGCATCGTGACAGATTTGGTCAAAGAATGCATCTGGCGAGGAAATGGCGACACAGCTCATGTGGCGATGGTTGGTGATTTGAGATTGTGGCTCGTCACAGCTCCGAAAGCACGACTGTTGAAGGCTGAAAGCATCAAGGAGAAAATTATTGGCATCACAAGACATTCTTCCGTAGATTATTTTGCGGACAAGATTTTGGAATCGGTAAAATTGCAGAGCATAGAACTCAACAAGCCACAAATCAACAACTTACGATTGCGTGGTTTGATGGTTGACCAAGACCAGTATGATGGTGCCATTCTCCCAGAACCTTATGCCAGCGAAGCGGTGGCAAGAGGTGCAAAACGATTGACTGGCACAGAAGACTTGAAATTGACAAACTTGCTATGTGTACTGTTCAACAATTCTGTCAGTCAAGTCAGAAAGGATGAGATTCAGAAGATACGACAAGCGTATGACATGGCGGTGCTTGCGTTAAACACCGACACCCTGTCGAACGTGTTAGACTTTATTCCAGAACAGCAAAGGATTCTCCTTCCCGACACCTTATTTAAATATGTGCCGATGAAGCCCAGCATCACATACGATGACACGATGATGACAGATGTAAAGAAATGGGTGAAAGGAAGAGGATTAGTGAAGAATTAAATGATTCGGAAGTGGATTACATCGATATACATAATAAACTCAGAAAGGGAAACCTTGCTGATACATTCCCGATGATTCTCCATAAAGTCATTGAAGTGAGCAGTTGGGAGCTCGCTGAAGAGACGGAGACGTTGTGGAACACCTATCAGCAGATGCTGCAATTCATGTTGCAGGGCATCAACGATGCGCAGAGCGAACGCATTCGCACAGACATCTGCCATCAGCTCAGTTTTGTAGTGAGCCGATTGGAACGACTCGAACGCATCAAAAATCATGGAGAGGAGAAATATGTGAGTGTCAGCAAGGAAATGAAGCGCATCCCATCCTTCGAGAGCATCGTCAGTCAGCTGGAAACGGTGTCACAAGAGATGGCAGAAGTGTCGCAAGACGAATTGCTCCGTGACTCTATTCGTCAACACAAAATGGATGCACTCATCGAAGAACATGAGTCAACCATGCTGAACCTGTTCAACTGGACATGGACATCTGATATCTGGCAAAATGCTGATGTTGACTTGGCCAGCCGCCTCATTCTTTCCAACCAAATCAACGCCTATGACAAAGCCGTTTTCATCACGGCCACTACCCTATCCCTCTTCGAGTTTGTCGATGCCGCCAAACTTCTTTTCCTGCTCGACAGCTATTTGGTGGAAGACGAAATGGTGTCTCAGCGGGCACTGGTGGGATTCCTGCTGGCATTTCATTTTTCTTTCGCACAAGTGAAAGACAACCAAGACTTGAAAGACCGTCTGCAAATCTACAGCGACGATGCCACCTTCATCCATGACCTCTATGCCACGATGATGCAACTGCAGATGAGCTGCACCACAGAAAGCGTCACCTCACGGATGCGCAACGACATCATGCCCGCTCTGATGCAGGGATTGACGTCGGGCAAGAAACCTGATGCACAGAACATTGACCCTGATGCATTCATTAAGAACGGAGAGAACCCCGAATGGATGGACAATGAGAAGATGAACAAGAAGATGCAGGAGATGGCAGAGATGCAGTTGGATGGTGCAGATGTCTATTTTGCCTCCTTTTCCACCCTGAAAGGATATCCCTTCTTCCATCAGATGTCACATTGGTTCTACCCCTTCTCGTTGGAGAACCATAACACGCCAGAACTGAAGAAGTTCTCCGATGGAATGGTCAATAAAATCATCCGGCTCATCCTGAACGGCAGCCCTTTCTGCAACAGCGACAAATACTCTCTCTGCTTCACATTCTCCAATCTTGGCGGTATGGCAGAAAATGCTGTGACAGAACAAGTCAGCCGTCAATTGCCCGATGGAATGGACTTGGATGAATTGGCAGACAGTTCCGAACTGCATCAACCCAAGAAGGCAGACATCCGCAGGCACTACGTGTTTGACTTGTATCGCTTTTACAACATCTATCCCTACAAGCAGCAATTCACCAATCCGTTTGCTCTGCTGAAAGAGCAACCCGTCACACCATTCAGCAATCCTTGGCTGCAAGAGCTGATGACCAGCGACAAAGAAGAAATGGCGCAGTATGCCGATTTCCTGATGCGGAAAGAGTTCTATCAAGCCGCGCTGGACATCTTCACCACCCTTGCCACCAACGAATTCGACGACGAGTTGGCAAGCATCTGGCAGAAAATCGGTTTCTGTCATCAGAAGTTGAATCACACGGAAGAGACCATCCACGCCTATTCTGTAGCCAACAGCATCAAGCCCAACTCCAAATGGACACTCAGCCATCTTGCTTCGTTATGCTACAATATGGGACGGATGGAAGAAGCCAGCAAGTACTATCAGGAACTCTTGGAAATCAATCCTGAGAGTTTGAAATATCTGATGAATTTGGCACAATCATTGATGCAATGTGGGCATCATGAAGAAGCCTTGCCATTCCTGTACAAAGCCTCATTCCTGGATGAAGAATCTCCATTGGTCAAGATGCAGTTGGCGTGGTGCCTGATTGTCAACGGTAAGAAAGAGGAAGCCACGAAGTTCGTCTTTGAGTTGCAAGCCGAAGACACCACCCGTGAAGACGCAGCCATCCTGTTAGGTATTGTGATGCTGCTCGACGGGAAGCTGAAAGAAGCCTACGAACAGTTGCTTCCCCTCATCAATGCCAACAACAGGGCTGACACGATGCAGAAGCTCGACACGCTCTGTCGTCAAAAACTGCTCCAGCGCACCACCCTCACGCTTTTCACCGATGCGCTGGTGCTCCACATCCACTGATTTGCCATGCAGAACAGCACATTATATTTACAGCGGCTCCGCCAACTCCTGCAGATGGAATACGACTCCGAGAAAGAGGAGTTCCGAGTGCAGTCAGAGAAGATGGGCATCAAGCGGAAGATACACCGTGGCATCTGCTGGTATCCCGTTGAAGCAGGACGCAGTTATTACAATTCACTGAACCAGCTCGTCGTTGAAATCGTCAAAAAAGACCATGATGAATCGGATGAAGACATCGAACATCTGTTCGAATATGGAAAACCCGTACAGTTCTTCAATACCCTCTCTCCAGCCCTCTCCCCCTACGGAGAAGAAAGCCATCCGGATGGTTCTCCCCATAGAGGGGGAGATGTCCGTAGGACAGAGGGGGTCTCTTATTTCCCCTTTTCATCGACGGTTTCCTATGTTGATGGCGACAAAATGGTGGTGACACTACCCTCTTCTCAAGCACTCATCGACTTGCAGAACACCGACCATCTTGGGGTGCAGCTTTACTTTGACGAAACTTCGTACAAGACTATGTTTCATGCACTTGACGAAGTGATAAACGCAAAAAACAATAGGCTTTCCGATTTGCGTGACATCTTCGCTGGGCAGCAGAAACCGCAGAAGCGCTCATTCACTCCCATGCAGTTTCCTTGGCTGAACAAGACACAGGAACAAGCAGTGAACGAAGTCTTGTGGGCAAAAGATGTCGAGGTGGTGCATGGACCTCCAGGAACAGGAAAGACCACCACCCTTGTGGAAGCCATCTACGAAACGCTGCACAGAGAGACACAGGTGCTGGTGTGTGCCCAAAGTAACATGGCAGTCGATTGGATTAGCGAGAAACTGGTTGACCACGGTGTGCCTGTCCTTCGCATCGGCAATCCCTCCCGTGTGAACGACAAGATGCTCTCCTTCACCTACGAGCGCAAATTCGAGAGCCATCCCGACTATCCCGAATTGTGGAGCATCCGCAAGACCATTCGTCAAATCAAGGAAAACCGCAAACGAGGCGACAATGTACATCAGAAGATTGCCCGTCTTCGCGATCGTGCCACCGAAATAGAGATGGCCATCAACGCACAGCTGTTTGATGAGGCGCGCGTGGTGGCATGCACCTTGGTGGGCTCAGCCAACAAACTCTTGGTTCGCCACAAATTTTCCACCCTATTTATTGATGAAGCAGCACAAGCGTTGGAACCCGCATGCTGGATTGCCACAAGGCGAGCCTCGCGAGTCATCCTTGCCGGTGACCACCAGCAACTTCCACCCACAATCAAGTGTTACGAAGCGATGAAACAGGGCTTGGGGAAAACACTCATGGAACGCATCGTCGAGAATCAGCCAGATGCTGTCACGTTGCTCAAAGTGCAATACCGCATGAACGACAGCATCATGAAGTTCTCATCCGATTGGTTCTATCACGGACAAGTGGAATCAGATGGCAGCGTGAAACATCGTTCCGTGCTCGATTATGAGCATCCCATCGAATGGATAGACGGCAACGAGATGCTGCAGCAAGTGAACCAGAAACTGAAAGTAGAAGAAAAATTAGACATCGATTTCGCCGAACAATTCATCGGCGAGAATCATGGACGCATCAACAAGGCAGAAGCAGAATTGGTGCTGTCCACCCTCAACAACTATATCAATAAAATTGGTCAGGAACGTTTCCTTGCAGAACGTCTCGATGTAGGCATCATCTCCCCCTACAAGGTGCAGACACAATATCTTCGTCAGCAGATACGCAAACGTGCAGAATTCCGACCCTTCCGTCAGGTCATCAGTGTCAACACCGTCGACGGCTTCCAAGGTCAGGAGCGCGACATCATCATGATCAGCCTTGTGCGCAGCAACGACAGCGGACAAATCGGTTTCCTATCCGACCTTCGCCGCATGAATGTAGCGATGACACGAGCCCGCATGAAACTCATCATCTTCGGTGACAAATCAACGCTCCAGCACCATGCTTTCTATCGGAAACTCATACAATATGTGGAGGAAGTGACGGAGGAATAAGAAAAGAGGGATTGTCAATCGCGGACAATCCCTCTTCTTTTCAGTTCTGTCAGTGTCACACTGTCCTCATAATTGCGGATATGTGAGCCATGTGCAATTTGATACGCCCTATCCGGTGTGGTGCCGCACATTTCCCCTATCTCCTCATAGATGTCAGCATGATGTGACTTTCTATATGGATGCATCATGATGCTGATGCGCTTCAAAATCTTCGATACCGTAATCTTTCACATATCCAGTTTAGTATTTTCAAAAAGAAATGTGGCAATCTCTTTCTTTGAGCATTACCACATATTTTGTAGCGCCTACGGGAATCGAACCCGTGTTCCATGCGTGAGAGGCATGTGTCCTAGCCGCTAGACGAAAGCGCCATTTTTCGTTTGCGAGTGCAAAGGTACGATGTTTTTATGAAACACTAGCACGATGTGTCGTTAAAGAATGTTAAACACCCCAAAGAATGTATACACAGAAGAATGAGGGGTGAGGAATGAAGAGTTGCCATGCGGGGTGTTAACATCGCGTTAGCCTAATTGAGCTAAAACTTGTATCAGTATTTCAAAGAACGATTGGACAGGTGTGTTGAAAGGTGAGAGTTGAGATTATTTGCGGTGCGCGCTTCCGCAAGGTTCTCTTCATTCCTAACTGATCTCGCTGCAAAGTTACGGCGAGATTAGTGGGTGGCAAAAATATTCTCGATAAATCGGAAAAAACGAGAATATTCTCGATTTCTGGCATAAAACAGAGAATATTCTCTATCTTGCAACTCGTTTGTGGGCAAGACTTACGTTCGTTTGTTAGCAAGACTTACACTCGTTTGTGGGGAACACTTAATGGAGGCAGTGAGGGTCACTTGTATTTAGGGGTAAGAGTGTAGAGTTTAGGGTTTAGGACTCTCTCTTGCCTTACAAGATTCATAATGTGCGACTATGTTGTTTAAGAAATGAAAAAATGATTGTACTTGTATCATCAAACACGGGCACTCAGCGCTAAATAACACGCGCTGTAAGAACGAAATATTATTCGCTGGGTGTACAAAATGAGATGCACACAGTGCGCACGTAGTTCATCAACACCTTTCAGCGTCACTAATATACACACTTCAATGTCACTCGTATACAACATCAAACGTCACTAATATACTCAGCCCGATGTCACTATAAACTCCGTAGATGCGCATGAAAGCATCAACAAGTTTTTTGTTTCTAATCTTGGTTATTGAACTAAAAAAGCAATAATTGCACCTAATATCACAATCAATGCCACCAATCCATAAATAAGCCATCTCGTTTGGTTACCTATGGCATTGTTGGGCGCAGCAAACAATTGAGAGGTTTCTTGCTTTACTAATGGCGTCTTTTCTTCTTCATACGGATAAAAGTCCACCTTTAAAGTCCAACTCTTATTGGTTTCAGATTTGGACATGGAGGAAGTGTCATAATTGCCACCAATGCCTCCTGCTGCGACCAAGGCGTTGACTTCAATTTCAAGCGAAGAACTCTCTTTTGCCGAGACCTGCGAGCAATCAGATGTACTCACTGTAACATGATGAGAGTCCACATTACCCATTTTAAGTTGTCTTACGAGGTCTTGCCAAGATTTACGATGCGGATACCACACCAAATCTTCTGGAACATGCGCCTTTTCCTTAGGCTTGCTGAAGCTCTGACTCACAAGGCAATCGTTAACGGCTGTTTGGAAGGTTTCTTGCTCATTTGAATGTGAGCCATTTACTCCTCCACCAATACCCTTGTATTCTGCCCGAACATGCCCACCCATATTTTTCGCAGAAGTAGCAGATTCCTCATTTCTATTGCGGTCCTCTATCTCAATGCTTTTGGCTCCTAAACATTGTAACAGATATCGCAATTCACTCAATTCATCCCGGAACAATTCTATCTGGTAAGTATCAAGTGGCAGGTAATACGTTTCTTTATATGGATGACAAACATAAACCTCACCCACAACAGGATGCCCTTCTGAAAATTGTATTTCTGTTGGAAGATATTTCCAAGGCACCACTTTAAGATTATCAGGAAGCATCACATAGTCTTGGTCTGAGATGACAATGAATTTACGTTGACGATATGGGATGCTCAAAAAATCATTGGCAAAGGACAATGTTTGTTCTTCTATTAGGTTATCCATCTCACCATTCGTAGCCCAATAGGGGATGCCATTTTCTTCTTTGTATTTGACAAGTTCCTGCAAAGCCTTGTATTTATCAAATGCCGTACGATTCTCTCCCATCGCCATGACAACTCCTTTTGTTGCGTGTGCATCAGGAGCATCGTAATATTGAATGGACAGATTAATGGCATCCAATGCACCATTTTTATCACCGCTTTTGTACTTGACATAGGCCATAACATTATATAAACAAGCTATACACTCATCATCGTCTTCTTCAGACAATTCCGATGCAAGTTGTTCCTCGAATTCTTCTGCCTCATGACTTGAATAACTGCTAAGTTGAAGACTTTGGTCACGCAGACTGATTATTTCTTGCTTATGCTCTTGTTGGGAATTGTTTTCTTCTGATTCAAGTTGCTCTAATTCGTATTCGAAAGTCTGGTCGTCCGATTCATAATTGCTTCCAAATTTATTTCCACATTTTGGACATTGGAATTTGTACACTGGCCCTATTGTTGACTTTGCGATATCTGACATCATGTAGCCCAATGAACCCCCTATAACGCGCTCTGTGGTAAAAATGAACTCAGACATCCTTTCTGATTTGTTCGCGTCACACCATTGACCACATTTTGGACATTTTCGTTTCATAATAGTATTGTATTTTTTAGATAATTAACACCAAAGTTTTTCTTCTTCCATAAAAGAATCCCAATCATTGGTTTCTTTTTGTATTTTATCAAATTTCTTTTTAAATGCATCTCGTAAGACCAGTTCCATCTCCGACATCTTCTCTTTGATATTTTCACGACACGCTCGATGATAATCAGCTAAAGCGTTTTGTGTTTTTTCTAACGTTTGTGTATGTTGTTCATACTTTTGGGAGATTTCGTTTGTTACAGTTCCTTTGGATTTATCTGATAAGTCTTGTAATTCTTTTGCCTCCTTTTGTTCTTTATCACATAAATCTTCCCATATTTTTTTTAGTCTTTGGATATCTTTCTTAGTATTCATAATCCTCATTTTATAATTGTTTCACATCCAGATATGCTGTACTTAGCACACCTGCCTTCTTAATATCCACTCCATAGATGCGCATAAAGGCATCAGCAACGGCTTGACCTCCGTTGTTGGAAACGGGGTTGCAGAAAGATTGAGTTACTACTTCAACAGACATTCCTGGCTCAATGATGATACCATTGGTTACTCTGCGAGTTTTGGTTGTGATTCTAAATCGTGGCATAGGTTAAGGTTTTTAGATGTATCAGCCTATAAGTCTCCTGATTCGGCTTAAAAAGTTAACAAATACCTATCCCATAATACACAAAAAACGTGAGACCTGCATCATTGCTCGTCCCACATCTTGAGGCTCCTGAGAATTGCCCATCTAAGTCTGAACGAGCAACCCAAGACCTCACGCTGATACATTATATAGTAATAGTATATAACATACCCATGAGCATCTATCGTTGCATTGCTCATTGACTTAGACTGAAATTTTCTCAGGATTTCAAGATGTCAAGAACAAAGCGCATGATAAACGCTTTTCCATATATGGCATCCCCACACATCAAACTGACAGCAGAACGACTTTTCCCGTCACCTGAAAGTGACCTCGGCATGAAGATGTTGCAAAATAAGTGAATAAAAGTGAAACTTCCAAACTTTTCCCCAACTTTTTCACTTGTGCCTATATTTATATATATATAAATGTAAGACTTCGTTTCGCGCCAAATCACCACACCAATAACCGTAATTACGTTACACGGTGCAGGGTAATTTGCCCGCAGGGTGAAAGGTAATGTGACGTTGCTGTGTTCCGTTTTATAGCGTTGCCGTATTTCAATTTGCAGTGTTGCCGTATCGCGTTATAATTTAAAAGTTGCAAAAAAATATTTGAAACTTTCAAAAATAAATTTGCAACTTTCAAATTATTTTTTCAAAGTTTCAAATTATATTAGGTGTGGGCAAGCCTTCAAATTGCTTACGCAGTAGCCTCTAAAATGCTTGTGCAGGACATGTACAAATGCATGTGGCGAAGAAGTAATAATGGACATGGAAGGTGTAAAACACAAAAGAAGCACATCCATCTGGACATGCTTCTCTATTGTCTTTATATTGTTATGCTACATGGGGCTGAGTTTTATCACCCTTTTCGTACCTGCTCACGAACAGGCACGAAAATTAACAAACTCAAGTTTCTGAAGTAGTTAAGTAGTTAAGCCGATACTTAGGCTTGTGGGAATCTCATTTGCAAGGTAACGGCTTAACTCTTAAGCGTAGCGATAACTCCTTTAACTCCTTAACTCCTAAAGAAGTTGAGCACTTGCGAAACTTAAATTAACAAATTGACGATTGACAAAATTGACGCTCGCAGCAAGAGCAGAAACCAAGTTTACTTGGGTTATGCCTTGCAAGGAGACAACCTTTAGTTCGCCGTAAGGCAATAAGACCGAAGGTCAAATGACTTTTTAACCGCAAAAAAAAGAGGAAGTCAACAGACCTCCTCTTTATGCTGAATAATCACCAGATGAGATTCTCATTTGTAATCTGATTGCCATCACCCCCATTCATCGGTATGGGTGGGGGACTGGTCGTCTGCAACAGCGTGGCACCTATCTCCACTACATCAATTATTTTGCCTGGATGTTTATTTTCGGAATACGACCGTCCTTCTGTCGCTGGAACTCGCGGATGGCGGTGGTGCGACGGAAACCATTGCCTCCAGAGCGGATGCCGTCGTGATAGAAGAGGTAGGATTTGCCCTTGAAGTCGATGGTGCCTCCGTGGATGGTGAAGGAGCCTGGAGACTCGTCGGTGATGCGGCCTTCGTAGTGCCAAGGTCCGTGAATGCTCTTTGCTGTCGAGTATGCCCAGTGTTCGGGCACACCACCTGCAGCATATTCCAGGAAGTAGGTGTCGCCAATCTTATAGATCCAGGGGGCTTCCTCAAAGCCTGTCTTCATCACCCTCCTATGGAGCTGGTAGTCCATCTTCATGCATTTAGGTCCGAACTGTGCCTCGTCGTCCAACATAGCACGCATGTCACAGATGCCGTTGTTGGCAAAAGACTTGTCAATG
>JAILDV010000065.1 GCA_024688885.1 Bacteroidaceae bacterium
TTGGCGCTCTTCTCGCCCTCTGGTTGCCGAAGAATGACAATCAGCTGTCTAAGGCTGGTTTCTTCATCGTGGATGACAAGGGAAGTGAAGCGGTGGTGGCTCTGATGGAGGCAGAGAAGAAGGGCGAGAAGTATGTGCCAATCGTGACTCCGAAGAAAGAGCGGCAAATCATCCTTGCCGAAAACGCCATCAATGAGATGCTAGAGGCTGAGCGCCTGATGGGTCACTACAAGGATATCTATGAGAAGTACAAGCAGGAGGCACTTGATGCCATGTTGAAGTACGGTGTGAAGAGCTTCGACTCCGAGAAGGTGAAGATGACGCTTGTGCCAGGAGGCAAGTCGATGCGGTTTGACTCCACACGCTTCAGGGAGGAGCAGCCCGACCTCTACGCTCAATACTTGAAGGAGAGCGAGACGAAGGACAGCATCAGAGTGACTATCAGGGATAATGTTCAACCATAAATAAAGTGATTATGAATAAAGTATTTCTCGTAGGCAACGTCGGACAGGATCCTGACGTGAGGTTGATGCCCGATGGTGTCACCAAGGTGGCGAAGGTCACACTTGCCACAACTAAGAAGGGGTACACAAGACAGGACGGGACGACCGTTCCCGACAAGACGACGTGGCACACCCTCATTATTTGGAGAAGATTGGCTGACGTTGTGCAGATGTATGTCCACAAGGGAGACAAAATCGCGGTTGACGGCTCTTACGAAAGCCGAGAGTATACTGACCGCAACGATGCGAACGTGAAGCACAAGGTGTTCGAGGTGAATGTCGATAATCTTGAGCTGTTGACACCGAAAGGTGCTGTACAGCCTCAACAGCAGTATGCTCCAGCGCCTGCTCCAGCGCCTGCTCCAGCGCCTGCTCCAGCACCAGCACCTGCACCAGCACCAGCACCAGCTCCCAATAACTACGGGGCAGCACCACAGCAATATGCGCAAGGCACCTTTCAGCAACAGCCGCCATCGCAAGCGCCTGTCGCTATGCAGGACCCAAATTTTGGGAACTCAGACGATTTGCCATTTTAATTGAACAGAATGAAGACTGTTAGTACTATTCTCGAGAAGCGCAATGGCAAAGTGACATGGGAAAAGTCGCTCGACTTTCTTCTGTCACTTCTGCCAAACGGAAAGTTCGTCTTGACTGTAAAGAAGCAGAAGACGCAGCGCAGCATCAGCCAGAACGCGCTGATGTGGATGTGGTTTGCCTGTATCGCTGACACAACCGGTAACACCAAGGAGGATGTACATGATGCATACTGCTATATGTTCCTCTCGCGTCAGGTCACCATTGGTGGAAGAACTGGCAGGATACCACGTGGCACCAGCGGTCTCAGCACAGACGAGATGAAGGAGTTTCTTGACAAAGTGCATGCAGACGCTTCATCAGAACTTGGCATCACGTTGCCATGCCCCGAAGACCTCTACTTCGAGGCGTTCGAACAAGAGTACTTATCAAAAATCTAAATCGTAAACAAAAATGAAAGCAAATCAAATTGACATCAAGAAAGTGAACATCGGCGGCATCGGACTCTCCGCTGGTTATGTGTATGACAACAAGGACGTCAAGGTGAAGGGCAAGGAACCTGTTCACCCTGACCTCAAGAATGCTGTCGACAAGCTCCGTCCGTACATGATGGAGATATGCGAATGGAGCGAGTCTGAAGGAATTGACTGGAAGAACCTTGAGGGCAGCATCACATCTGAGGCCTGCATCAAGTTCGGCGTGAGCGGCATACAGCTCAGCGGTACTGACAAGCAGACATCTGTTGTCATCAGTGGATACAAGCTGCTGAAGACGAACAAGACGCTGTTCTTCCACACTCCAAGAATCTTCATCGAGGTTGAGCATGAAGACCACTACGAGCGTTGCGAGGAGGTGAAGGAAATCGTGCAGGAAATCTGCTTTGAGGCAGAGGCGTACATCATCAACCATAAGTATGCGGTCTATCAGCAGGAACTTCCGTTCAAGGATGGAGATGATGATGACCCGTACAGTGGTGAAGGCGGTGAAGAATAACTGAACGCAGATGGTAGAACTTCACGTTATAGACGGGCAGAGAGACTGCCGACTGCAGTTCATCAAGATTGACCAGTACAAAAAGAAATCCGCTTACTACAAGAAGGAGCTGGTCGATGTCTTGAAGAGGATTCCTTCATCGCCAAGATGGGACGGAGACGAGAGGGTATGGGTGCTTCCACATGAGCACCCATCCTATCCCGTCGGGAAACCCTATTCTTGGTATGTGAAGGCGTTCGCTGACTGGTCGCAGAAGGACAGGTTGATGAAGAACGGTAGGATAGGCAAGTACGTTCATGTCGTCAAGTGGAGACAGGCAGGGCTTGAGGAGTATGCCGATGACGTTGACAAGATGCTCCCATTCGAAGGCGAGCATTACATGCAGCTGAATCCTTATCCATACCAGCTTCTCGGTGTCCGTTATGCAATAGACCATAAGCGCTGTATATTTGGCGACCAACCAGGACTTGGAAAATTGCAGCCTTATTCAGAGCCTGTCGCAACACCTGATGGATTCCGTGAAATGGGGAGTCTGAAGGTTGGTGATTCAATCTTCGGAAAAGATGGATGCGTCTATCATGTTCAGAACATCTACGAGCATGGTGAGAAAGACATCTACAAGGTGACTTTCAATGATGGTACATGGACTCGTGCCGGAGGTGAGCATCTGTGGAGTGTCCGTGATGTGAATATGCGGAAGCGTCAGCAAGGATGGAAGACCATGACAACTGAAGAACTGCTTGAAGCGGGGCTTGCATGGAACATGTCGCCATCAAGAAAAGACAGCGGTCGCAAACCTATCCTTCGTTGGGAGATTCCCATGTGTGAAGCTGTACAGTATTCCGAAAAGGACTACTATATTCACCCTTACATCATGGGAGTTCTCATTGGTGACGGATGCCTCACAGGCTCGTCTGTCGAGTTCGTTTGCCCAGACGAGAAAAAGGACATCATGGAGAAGGTTGAGCAATTGATTCCGAAAGGATTCACGCTTGACTTGCATGAATGCAGCTGCCCTCATTACCGCATCGTAAAACCTCTTGGAGAACGTTTCAACAAGGTGCGTCAGGAAATCGTAAGATATGGACTTAACGTCACCTCGTTCTACAAGCACATACCCTCAGAGTATCTTTATGGAAGTGTGGAGCAGCGAAAAGAACTTCTCCGGGGACTCATGGACACAGACGGTTCCTGTGCTTCAGGAAAAACCGCATTGTCTTTCAACAGCATCAGTCCTCAACTCGCCGAAGATGTGAGGGAGCTTGTTCTTTCTCTCGGAGGTCATGCGACCATACACGAGTATGACCGCACAGATGAAGGCAAGCCAGTCGAGTACAGAGTGGCAATCCGTATGCCTTTCAATCCGTTCTCGACAAGGCTGAAGGCTGAGAAATACAGCGTGAAGAGAGGAAACTACAATTCACGGTATATCGAGCGTATTGAGCCAGATGGACGTGAGAACTCACGTTGTATCCTTGTTGATGCTCCAGACCACTTGTATCTGACCCGTGACTACATTGTAACTCACAATACGCTGCAGGCCATCTGCTCAGTAGTTAAAGCTCACAATGAGGCACAACGGTATGGTGAAACTTTCCCTGTGCTTGTCATTTGCCCGGCAGCCTTGAAAATCAACTGGCAACGCGAGTTCAAGAAGTTTGCAGGCATTGATGCAATCATTCTCGATGACAAGAACAAGGGGACATGGCATCTTTTCTACGAGAAACATATGTGCAACGTCTTCATCACGAACTACGAGTCTTTGAAGAAGTTCTTCGTTGTCCGTGTCAATGACGGTCGATTCACTCAGCGATCCATCGAATACGACAGAAGGAAAGACTTGTTCAGGGCTGTCATCATCGACGAAAGCCACAAATGCAAGACTGGCAGCACACAGCAGAGCAAATTTGTTGAAGGCATCTGCAAGGGCAAGCGTTTTGTGTTCGAGTTGACCGGTACTCCTGTCGTCAACAACAACCACGACCTCATCCAGCAGCTGAAGATCATGGGAAGGCTTGATGACTTCGGAGGATACCGAAAGTTTGTTGACCGGTACTGTGACGGCATTGATGGTGCAAGCAATGTCAAGGAACTTAACCACCGTTTGTGGCAGACATGCTTCTTCAGGAGGGAAAAGCAGAAGGTTCTCACTGAACTCCCCGAGAAGTCGCGACAGTACATGCTTGTGGACATATCCACGATGAAGGAATACAACGATGCCGAGAAAGACATGGTGACCTATCTCCGAACCTACAAGGATGCGCCAGAGGATGACATCAGGAGGAAGATGAAGGCAAGCATCATGGTGAAGATGGGACTTCTCAAGCAGATATCGGCAAGGGGCAAAATCAAGCCTGTTGCAGATTTCATTCACGACATCATAGACGGAGGAGAGAAGCTGATAGTCTTCGCCTACCTGAAGGAGGTTGTCGAGGAACTGAAGAAGTGCTTCCCGAAGGCTGTCACCGTCACGGGCTCTGACACCATCGAGCAGAAGCAGAAAGCTGTTGATGACTTCCAGCAGAACCCGAACTGCAAGCTCATCATCCTCAACTACAAGAGCGGTGGTACCGGCTTGACGCTGACAGCCTCATCGCGTGTGGCGTTCATCGAGTTCCCTTGGACTTACAGCGACTGCGAGCAGGCAGAAGACCGTGCTCACAGAAACGGGCAGAAGAACAACGTCAATTGCTACTACTTTCTTGGCAACGGAACTATTGACGAGTACATGTATAAGATTATTCAGACGAAGAAGAACATCGCTGACGGCGTGACCGGCACCACCACCAACATTCAGGAGATGGTTACAGACATGGCGTTGGATTTCTTCGGTAGCAGACTCTAACAACACGGAAGGGCTAAGGTCGCGATAACAGGTCGCGGAACTCATTTTCATATGCGTCGGCAACACCGTCCCCTTCCTTAATAAAGGATATATTATGGCTAAAATCAAGAGAGTGGAGGTTAAGAGCCTCCAAGACATCATGGCGCTTGAGTGGGACTACTCCGAAGCTCAGATCCAGCACACCTGCAAGATGTGGTTCGACAAGACATTCCCAGAACTTGCATGCCTGCTTTTCGCCGCAGAGAATGGAGGCTTCAGAACACCGAAAGCTGCAGCAATGGCGAAGTATGAGGGAATGGTGAGCGGTGCTCCCGACCTTGTCTTGTTTCCGACAAAGTACAACAGTTGGGCTTTGGGCATTGAGATGAAGCGCCCGAGGAAGCCTGCCAACAAGCAATTCAACATCAAGGGGCGTGCACCCGGTGTTCAAAGTGATGAGCAGATGTTTTGGGAAGAGACATGCAAGGCTAACGGTGGGGCGTATGTTGTCTGCAGAAGCCTCGTCGAGTTTGTCGAAATAATCGGCGACCATTTCGTTCTACCGACAGATGAATGGAAAAAGGACATTGTTGCCAACTATTGGGATTATAGGTAGTATGAAAAAGAGTTTTTTGATATTTTCCGATTGCCTTCCTGCTGTTGAAACTCTTGGCGATGCCGCTGCAGGTGTCTTGTTCAAGATGCTGTTACGTTATAGCGAGACAGGAGAGAAGCCTGACAACATCCCTACTATCCTTCAATTCCCATTCATGTCATTCGTGGCTCAGATAGAGAGAAACAGGGACAAATATCTTGCTGTCTGTGAGAAAAGGAAGGATGCAATCAAAAAGAGATGGAATAAAGAAAAAGGTATTCAAAAGGATACAAATGAATACAAAAGAATACAAGTGAATACAAGTGATACTGATAGTGATAGTGTAAGTGATAGTGTAAGTGATAGTGATAGTGTAAGTGATAGTGATAGTGGGAATATAAGTAACTTATCAGTTACTATGGATTCATCATTATCTTCTTCATTACATTCAGAAGATATTATTATAGGTACTAACGTACCTACGTCATCCGACGATGACGCAAGGCTTGTGTTGACACCTCCAAATGGTGATTGCGAAAGCAAGAAAGACTATTCTGAAAAGGTGATGAAGTTCTGGAACAACGTCATGAAGTCGCCTGTAGCCATCCCCACTATCGCAAAGATGACGCCGAAGCGGAAGACCGTGGTGAATGCCAGGGTGAAGGAGTTCGGCATCAACGCCGTGTATCAAGCCATCAGCAAAGCCTCTGAATCCTCTTTTCTCAACGGTGGAGGCAGCAAAGGTTTCCTTGCAGATTTTGACTGGGTGTTCAGGCCCAACAATTTCCCGAAGGTGCTGGAAGGCAACTATGACGATGTGAAACCTGTAAACATGAAAGGAAATGGAACTAATCAACAACAGAGCCGTGAGCGTCGAGAGGCAGACTTGCGTGCAAAAGAGCGGCTCGAATTTATCGCCACGAAGTACGGCGATATTAACGGAACATCCTAACGGCGCAGAATACCTCGGTAAGTTCAGTGCATCACGAATGGTTCAGTACTGCCGTGCGGTTGACAGGTGCTTCACAGGTTCTGCGCCTATGCTTGAGGAACTGTGCGAGGCATATGGGGAGAACTTGGTCGTGACATGGCTCAGCAGCCTCATCTACGACTTGAACGAGTTCGTTGGGCAGCGCCAGCAGACACCACAGCAGAGCGATGCCCTTGCGTGGATGCTCCTTGATGAGGCTAAGCAGTACAAGCTGACGGAGGTGATGTTCTTCTTCTACCGTTACAAGCAAGGTCTTCAGGGTGAATTCTACGGAGGAGTGAACAGCGGCAAGGTTCTAAATGACCTGAAGAAGTTCAAGGAAGTGCAGGGCGAGATTCTCCACCGGTGCTACGAGCGCGAGAGGATAGCCCGAGAAGAAGCTGAGCGTGCGAACAGGAAGAAGACGGCAATAACCAGGGATGAGTACATGTACATCATCACATGGGAAGCCTATTATGGTGACGAGGATGCGCTTGATGCACTTGAGGCAGCCTATGAGGCAGAACGTGCGAGAGATGAAATTGGCATGTAGCCCTCAACTACTAAAATGAAAAGAAATGGGTGAAAACATAATTGGGGGGGGTAATTCTCCCCAAACAAGAAAAAGCAAGTTCTTCCGTCATTTCAGCATATTCGGTCTGAATATATACTTGACGACAGGAAGAATGAGAAGGCGCCAGTCGAGAGATACATGGGAGCCTGGCAGACTCACGCAAAAGAAGTCGTGTATGACGAAGCGGATACTCTATGCGGAAACTTTTGGCAGGTGCCAGTGCTGTGGGAGAGAGTTCGAGTACAAGCGTCTGGAATTGCACCATGTGCTCCCTTGGTGGAGATTCCCCGAGTACGATGGCGACATCCGCAACAGCAGACTTCTCTGTCATGAGTGCCACAGAGCGATACACTTGAATCCGTTCGTGGAGTCATCACAGGTGCTTGAGGTGGCAGGTGTGCTCGGCATCGAGAACGTGCGTGATATTTACAACAATGCCGGCAAAAGTTAAGGCGTAAAAATGGTGAAGTTTTCGTTTGCATATATCGTCATTTATGAAGAACTTTACCGATGTAAGGCTGGAAAAGCCGTAAATGTTCAACAACTAAAAATCAAATCTTATGAGTGAAATCAAAAACATCAAGGTGAATGAGATTTGCGAGTCTCCGATGAACCCGAGAACACGGTTTGAGAAAGCCGACATCGAGGAACTGGCGAAGAACATCGCCGAACAAGGATTGTTGCAGCCCATCACGGTGAGGACTCCCCACGCCATGGGCTTTGACACCTTTGAGAAACTTGACAAGGATGGCAAGGCGCATGAGTTCAAGTATGAGGTTGTCTGCGGTGCGAGACGCTTCAGAGCCATCAACCATCTTGGATGGAAAGAAGTTCCTGCCATCGTGAGGGACATGACCGATGCTGAAGCCTTCGATGCGATGATCACGGAGAACCTCCAGAGAAAGGATGTTGACCCCATCGACGAGGCTGTGGCATTCTCTGAGCTGATGAGAAAAGGACAATCGGTGAAGGAACTGGCTGCGAGGTTCGGCAAGAGTGAGCGTTACATTCAGGACAGAACAAAGCTCTGTGGCCTCATCAAGGAATTGCAGAAGGAACTGACGAAGGGTCACATCCCTCTCATTGGTGCCATCTACCTTGCCAAGTGTGACGAGGACATCCAGCGGAGTTTCTATGAGGATGAGATTGACGGGTGCTTCGATGATGATGACACGGACTGCTATCCTTATTCTGACATCAAGGAGTTTGTAACAAGGTCTTTCCGCCTTCTCGCAAACGCCGAGTGGACGAAGGATGGTGAGGAGGAATCATGGAACGATAAAAAGGAAGTGCCCAAGTGCAAGGGTTGTGAGTTCAACACTGCGAGCCACGGGTGCCTGTTCTACGAGATGAAGGGAAATGGTGAATGCACCAAGGAGAGTTGCTTCGAGAAGAAGGAACTGGTGTTCAGGAAGTGGAAACTCATGCAGATGTATGACAAGATGTTGAAGAACGGAGAGGAGTACACGCCCGACAAAATGATCGTCATCGACTCTGAGTGCCCGTCATGGAAAAGAGATGAAGAGAAGGAGAAGTATGAGGATGCCAGGGAATACTTGAAGGATGCGCTTCCTAATGTGAAAATCATGTCCTCACAGGATTTCAGTGGTTCCTGCTACTACAAGGAGGAAGATGAACGTCTGCAGAAGATGCTGTCGGAGGGCAAGGTGTTCAAGACGGTAAGGCTCTATGAGGACTGGCATCGAATCACCATCGAGTACCTCTACAAAAGCGGTGTCAACAGAGACACGGCAGAGAAGACGGAAGATGAGCTGCTGGCGATTGACATTGACAATGCCACGAGGAAGAACGCAGAGAAGCTTGACGGTGAGTTCATGAAGATGTGCAAGGAACTGACGAACGAGGACTTTGAAGGGCATCCAGAGTTGTTGAACCGAATCGTGAAGCTGATAGTCTTCGAGGCTTGCCCCTACATCTTCAAGAACAAGACAGGTGCTTCAGATGAAGAAAAGATGGATGCGATGCTGAACGACCAGGAGAGACTGACCGAGGTGACGAGAGAGGCGGCGAGGGAGTTCATCACGAAGTACAGCTTCTATGCCAGCATTGGTGTCGCTCTGAGAAAGAAGGTGGTCAGCGAGTTGATGCCTGAGGCGTATGATGAACTTGTGAAGAAGTATGAAGAGAAGCTGGAGAAATCAGTGGAGAAGATTCGTGAAAAGTATGGTGAAAAGTGAGAACAAACAATCAAATACTAACAGGTGGGGGAGGCTGAAGCCTTCCTCGCCATCATTTGAAGCCTATGATAACACTTAACAAGTTGGCTGGTGAATGCCTCCAGAGGTTTCGGGAGCGATACGGCATCAAGACAGGTGGCGGTCAGCAGATATTCTCGTCTGTTCTTTGCGTCGTTTGGGCGCGAATGGACCAGAACCTGAAGGATGCCCGTGACGAAAGCAGGAGCGAGTACCAGCGGAAAAGCCTTATCATTGATGCCACTGAGCGTCTTGCCGACATGATAGTGTGTTGTGTCGGCATGCTTAGGATGCTCGGGGTGAAAGATGTCGAGGGATTGATTAGTAGGAGGCTCGGGAAGTGATGCACCGCTGATGGTGGTGATGATGATAAAGCGGCATTCAGCTGCAGTGATGTTGAACATAAAATCAGAGGTCATGAAGACAGAAAAGAAGATGATCCCCGTCAAGCTCATTGAGCAGAACAGGGGTCAGGTGAGCGGACTACCGAAGAATCCGCGTTTCATCCGTGACTATCGTTACGAGATGATGAAAAAGAGCATGGAGGAATGCCCCGAGATGCTTGAATTGAGGGAACTGATAGTTTTCCCTCATGATGAGAAGTATGTGGCAGTGTGCGGCAATCAGCGTCTGCGTGCAGGCAGGGAACTCGGCATGAAGGAAATGCCGTGCAAGGTGCTCTCTGCAGACACTCCAGTTGAGAAGCTGTGCGAGTATGCGGCGAAGGACAACATCCAGTTCGGTGAGGATGACATGGACATCATCTCGAACGAGTGGGACTGCGGCATGCTCGAAGGATGGGGCTTTGAGTTTCCGAAGCAGAAGGAGAAAGAGCCATTCAGGGAAAGGTTTGAGGCAATCAAGGATGATGACGCTGTCTATCCGCTAATCCCCAAGTACGATGAACGGCACGAGCTTTTCATCATCCAGTCGGCCAGTGAGGTTGACAGCAACTGGCTTCGTGAGAGGCTCGGTATGCAGAAGATGAAGTCGTACAAGACTGGTAAGCTGACGAAGAGTAACGTGATTGACATAAAGGATGTGCGCCATGCCATTGAGGATAGTCATCCCAAGTCATAAGCGTTGGGACAGGGTGTTCGCGAAGAACTTAGTAGTGGACCCAATCATCTGTGTTGCAGAGAGCCAGAGGGAGGCATACGAGCGTTACAATCCAGAGTGCGAGATAGTCACCCATCCTGATGACGTGATAGGGCTTATACCCAAACGCAACTGGATGGCGAAGCATTTCGGTGAACTGTTCATGCTTGATGACGATGTGCATGCCTGCAAGTACCTTGCGGCGGTTCCTGGAGAAAAGACTGTCATCAAAGACCCGAAGCGAGTCACGAAGATCATCTTCGAACTGCATGAGTTGGCTTGCCTGATGGATGTGCACGTGTTCGGTTTCACCTCTCGCATCAGTCCGATGATGTATGAGGAGGATGCGTATCTGTCATTGTCGAAGATGATAACAGGATGCTCATACGGTGTGAGGTACAACAAGAACGTGTGGTGGAACGAGGAGCTGCGTCTGAAGGAGGACTTCTGGATAAGCTGCTACATGAAGTACAAGGAGCGGAGAATACTGACAGACCTCCGTTATTCATTCTCGCAGAAGGACACGTTTGTGAATGCTGGCGGTCTGTCCGCCTTCCGAAATCAGGACGAGGAACGGCGGTGCATCATGCTCATCAGGAAGAACTTCGGGGAGAGCATCCGTCTGAAGGGGCAAACCAACAACGGCAAGGGAGTGACCAAGCAGATGATCGAGTACAACATAACCGTCAAGTTTCCCTTCTAAATGTCAGCAAAAGTTAAGGCGTGAAAATGGTGAAGTTTCTGTTTCACCATCTTGTCTAAAATCACGAAATTTACAGATGAAAAGGAGAGCAGAAAAATGATAATCAGGACAAGAAACGGATATGACTTCTTCGAGGTGTCCTCTGCCATGCAGAAGGCAATAAGGAGAGGCGACACCGGAGTTGCCGGGTACTTCGCATTGGAATTGTGGGAGTCCGGCTACCGTGACTATGTATGGAAGCGCTTGTTCACCATCAGCGCTGAAGACTGCTGGGGCCTCATCACAAAAGAGGTGGAGGCTTTATGGCAGGGACATGAGTTGGTGAACAAGAAAGCACCAGAGCCCAAAGGACGCATCTTTGTGAGCAAGGCAGTGATTCTGTTGTGCGAGTGCGCGAAGTGCAGGGATGCCGACCATCTGCAGAACTTCATTTATGACAGAAGGGATGTTGATGTCGAGCGATGGATCAACGATGTGAGGCGATATCCCATTCCCATACCTCCATACACGTTTGACGTGCATACGAGGAAGGGTAAGAAGATGGGGCGCACGAAGGAGGAATTCTTCAAGGAAGAGCTGGAGGCTCTTCGTCCACGCATGAGAGGTCTCTTTGACGGATTGGTCGAGGATGACGATGGAAAATGACTGAGGTCCTGGAAATGATATTGGGGCCTTTCGGACTTTGAGTCTGAAAGGTTGAGCGTAGGAAGCCGTTGACACGGCGGAGCGGGTGGAAGCCCTGCAGGGGGAATGTAGCTCAGTGGCAAGAGCTTGGAGAGAAAACGCTTTGGTGTAGGCCACTCCGTAAAAGTACATCATCGAGAGCGAGGGTTCGACTCCCTCCATTCCAGCAACAGTAAAATGACATAAAACAAGAAGCAGTAATTCATTATGAGCAGTTTTGCAAAAAGAATTTCAAAACCCAAGAAAGTACCTATGAGAAAGGTAAGGCAGGCGATTCGCGAAAGATGCACAAGGGAATACACCTCGTTCAATATCTTTACAAGAGAAGGAGAGAACTTGGTCGTGCATTCAAGACGCCCGATGACGGTTGTGGAAGCCCAGTACATATACGGGGCACTCAGCATAAGTGGAATTGATTAAACAAAAACGAAGATCATGAAAGCGATTGTATTCATTGCATTGGCTGCATTCTCCATCATTCCATTCGTGGTGATGTATATTGTAGCATACCACAAGGCTAAAAAGTTTTGCAAGTATTATCATTATGACTTCAAGAAGTTCTGGATTGACGAGTTGACCAAGGGCGTTGACACCTCCAATCCATACGTGATGGAGCAGTATAGGATTAAGGAGGACTGACGGATTATGACTAAGAATTTGTTTGAACAGGAGTTTGTTGCCAGATGCCAGAGCAAGATGGCAGGACTGTCGAAAGATGATTGTCCTTACTCGGACGAAGAATTTGCAGCATACAAAGAAGGGTGGTTGGCTGCATGGCAGTGGTCGGTCGATATTCTCGCCAAGATGATGAGAGAAACAAAGGATTTAACGGATGAATAGGTATGAATTACGATGAATTGAAAATAAAGTATGCTTTAATCGATATGAAGGTTAATCGCCTCATGGTTGAGCGCGAGAAATTCGAACAGCAGTATATCAAGGAGAATCAGCCATTTCCGCTAAGGAAGTACATGCGCATCACAGTTCGCTTGCGCGTGAGCCAAAAACATTGGGAAGGATTAACGGATAAGTATCAGAAGAAGAAACATAACCAGCCAGGATACACTTACAGCGTGACCGGCTTTTTCGTGCGTTGGCTCATATACGATGATGGGGAACTTCGTCCACAGCTGTTCGACAAGTACTACGATCCTGCAGATGACATCCTTTCCATTGAAGCAGCAGACCAGATTGAGGGGCATTGTACAAAATGCCTCAAATACAAGGATGGGAGATGCTATCGGAATGGTGGCAAGAATATAGGCGTGTGGTTGGGCAGAAAGGTCAATGAGGATGACTATCCATGCCCAGTGTATGAGGAACTCACCGAGCTCTGGAGCGCTGACGGCACCAAGCACTATCCCAACGTGACATTGCTGAAGCACGAGAAGCGATATCGGGTGTACAACAAGGATTTCACTTGCTTCACTGAGTATGGTGCAGAAGAACTGCACAGATGGTACCGCACAGAAGATCCAAATGTCAGCAAAAGTTAAGGTGCTAAAATGGCGAGGAATCTGTTTGCATTTCTCGCCATTTATGAAGAACTTTACAGTATAAACCAAACTAAAAGTTCAAGCACATGGGAATAAGAATTACAGGGAAGACAAAAATGCCACAAGGGATGAAGCTGGCAAGCAAGATTGCCTCATACCTTTTCGAACAGCAGTATGGAGAGCTGAGACATGTCAGCGCGTCTGACATTGAGGTGCTCCGGTCAACGGTGAAGATATTAACGCAATGTTGAACCAAATAGAAACAAGATGTATAAAATCGAATCAGCATCAAAGGTAATGATTGGCGACCTTATTGATGTCCGCACTGAAGCCAATCCTGACAAGCCTCACTATGAAAGGTTGACTCCTGCGCATCTGTTGAGAGATGAAATCTGGTACGGTATACCGCTCAGTGAGGAGTTCTTTAAGCGAAACTTCTCCAACCTCACTTTGGGAGTACGATGGGAAGCGGTTAGAGATGTCAGAGAAAACCTTGGTTTTGTCATCGAGGTTGACACAATCCTTGCCCACTTTCGTGGAATTGTAGGCTGTGTGCATCAAGTACAGCATGTGCTTCGTATGTGTGGAATCGAGAAGGAAATAACACTGCCGGAGGAATAGACATGGTGCACTGGGAAGCAGAAATCAAGGAGAGGGGCAGAGATGGCATCCTCACGCCATCTTACTCCATTCCTGATGCAGAGAAAGAGAACTATGACAGGAGTTTCTTCGTCAAGTTCTGGGGGCTTGACCAGCCTGACGTTGAGTGGTACAAGTTAAGATGCGAGGAGGAATGATTATGACAACAGAAGAAGAGAAAAGAGAACAAGCTATTCAGAGCGTCGCAGAAGGGTTGCGGAGAAATCCTTTCTCTGTGGTGTTCAAGGTTAAGAAAAAGCCTGCCGGCATCAAAATCATCTTCGAGGTGACGCAGGAAGAAATGGATGCAATGTTAGACAAGGAGGACTGATTATGCACAAGCCGCTACGAAAATCGACGCTGGAGGCGATGGCTATGATGATGCTTGACACGTATGCCCCCATTCCTCAACATGACTACCGAAATGGCATCGGGCATAAAGCACGAAAAGCAAAGAAAGCAAAGCGTCGCCAGCAGAAACAATCGCGTCGAAACAAATAGACCACGAATTAAACAAATTAAACGAATTAAACGAATTGAACGAATTATGACAAAATCAGAACAAGCTGCCGTGGTGAGACTGGTGCGCCACATGCAGGAGTTGCAAGAGCAAGTTGCCAAGCCAGAAATAAGCGATGCCACCGACGAGGAAGTGCTGAAGTTGTTCGAACTGTTGTGGGAATGGACACCTACACCACGCTACATGTTGCCATCGAAGCACGTCATTGAAAACTTGGTGGGACTGATGCGAGGCTGTGAGCCGCGTGCGTATTGCTACATCAACCGTTGCGACGTGGCCCGCATCATCCGCGAGGAAGCCAAGAAACTCGGCACCGGTCGCCCGCTGTCGGTGCATCTTTGCAAAGGTGCTGACCAGATGACAAATGCCGAACTTTACGACAACGGCAAGTGGAACTACAAGCCGACGGGACTCGTTGACCTTTTGTGGGACATGCAACGCAATTCGTAACTTATCATAGAGTAAACCCCTGCGGGCTTTGTGCCCGATAGATAGCCGAACGCGGTGACGGCTTTGTGTTCATCGCAATCCATACATTACGATTAAACTTCAAAAGACATGAAGAAAATCATGTTTAGCGACCGCTACGGACTGACACAAGCCGTATTGGAAGGACGCAAGACGATGACGCGTCGACTGATGACGATGACGCTGCACAAGAAGAACGGCAAGGAAATGACTCCCGTCGTGCCAGACGATATGTTCATAGCAAGCGACGGCACGGCTTACTTCCAGGTAGGGCGCAATGGCTATATGGTGCCAAAGAAGAACCAGCCAGCCTATCACGTAGGCGAGGAAATAGCCATCGCTCAGTCGTACCACATGCTCAACAAGAGTGGATTTGTTGCTCCTGAATGGCTCGACCATACCTGTGAAAGTTCTGCCGGATACGAGAACAAGATGTTTGTCCGTGCCGACCTCATGCCCCACCGCATCCGCATCACCAACATCAAAGTTGAGCGGTTGCAAGACATCAGCGAAATGGACATCCTGCGTGAAGGTGTGTATTTCTATAATTGCGGAATAGATTATGGTTACACCACAAAGGGTTTGAGGCATAATTTTCCTACTGCTCGCGATGCCTTTGCCGCACTCATCGACAAGGTGAGCGGAAAGGGTACATGGAAGCGCAATCCATGGGTATTCGCCTATGGGTTTGAACTTGTAAGGTAACTCCGACATACACCGTGTTCAGATATGTCGGCATTTGGAAGACGTAAAAGTTCAATTATGGCAAGAGTGAAAGCAAGTGAATGTAAGTGCTGCGAATGCGGCAAGCAGGCCGTGACGTTCTATCCTGTCATCGATCCAGACATCCCATCTTATCCATACTGCCCTGCATGTCTGGAAAAGGCGATGATTGAAATGGCAAAGGTGGTGTGGAAGGATAACGATGGCATGCAAGCGATTGCCGTGATGCAGGCGAGAGAAACAAGGAAGAAGTTGGAAGAACAAATCAAGGAATGATATGGAAGTATTAGAAACTCCTAAGAGTGCCGACCTGCGAGCATATTGTGGGTGGCGCGGCAATTCAGAAGATGACATCGTGACTGGTGGCACCATCTATCACGACCGGTCATCCAAGGGTATCAAGAACGGCAAGCGGTACTTCAAGGACTGCTATCGTGCAGAGATTGCTGTTGACGGGAAACGTTACCGTCATCGAGGCAAGACGAGGTATGACTGCGAGCAATGGCTGAAGGCAGTGCAGGAAGGGAAGATAAAGCCTACTGACAACAAAGCCGATTGGTGGAGGATGGAGCAAAGGAAGGATGAATCTGTACGCATCGACGAAATCATTGTGTCGGCTGCAGAAGAAGCTGTGCTCTTGTATGACTATCACACAACTGGCGACATCACGAAGATTAACGCCTATCTGGTGGATAGACTACTACCTCACATGATGTACTATGCAGCCCACACTTTGCATCTTGGTCGCGACAGCACTGTCACGGCATCTCGTCAGGCTGCAGGATTGTTGCTCACTCGCATCACTGCTGGCCGTCCCGTGCAGAACTTTACCGCCACCTGCAAACGTATGTTGCGAGTGTTCAAGGAGCGTGGTAATTTCTTCTATTACGAGAATGCGCCAGAGCAGGTGAAGATCATGGTCAACAAGATTAACTTTGACTCACTTGCAGAGGTGTGGAAGGTGACGAAGGACAGACGGCTGTAAAATGTTCGGGGCTGTGCCGTTGAAAGCAAACAGGCGTGTGCGCTCAGAAGTGAACAGTAAGCACGGCGCAGTCCCGACAAACCATCGCTTATGAAAGGGAAAGACAAACAGCGGTATGTTGTGTATGACCAGTTCCATTGGTGCGACAAAGACCATCTTGAATACGTCTTCGCTGGGTGGGAATACGCCTTGCAGAACTACCGGTTTCTAAAGGCAGCCCACCCTGACAAGGTCTTGGGTTTAGTGGAAGCTAAACAATACATGAAAATCAAAGAAAACAATAAACCTACAAAACTAATCGGGAAATGAAAAGAAAATACTTGAGCCGCATCGCAGGATTCGCGATGTGGCTTTTCGCAGGAATATTCCTTTGGGAGTATGCGTTCGTGCTGATGGAACGCTGTTGTGAGAAAATGGCGAACAAGCAAGAAGGGTTCATCGATGTGAATGACGTACACCGCTACGCGATGGCAATCACTGTCGGCACATGCATCGGAATCACGCTTCTGATCGCTGTCATTACTGTTATCATAACGGAGCTGTGGACATGGATACTTTGCGTGTAATATGGCGGTACATCGTCATGCTTGTGCTGTCAGTGCTTCTTTTTGCTGCGGTCGTTGTACTCTCACCGGTTCTTGCAATAGTGTGCCTGTACGGAATCTGGAAGGACGGCGAGGAGGACGTTTCCAAATGTTAAGGTGGTAAAATGGCGGTAAAATGGTGAAGTTTTCGTTTGCATATCTTGCTAAAAATGAAGAACTTTACAGTACAAAATTAAACAAGAAACCCTCTAAAAACAACGGAAACATGAAAGCTGCATTTATCAATGAGATTGGCAAAAAGATGGCAGAAGCAATGAAGGAAGCCATCTTCGAAGGTGAACACCAAGCATACATTGACCATGAGTCAGGTGATTTTTACATCACTGTTGAGGCGAATGATCATGATGAAGTGCACATTGAGATTCTCAACAAGGAGACAGACAAGAGCAGCTACCCGAATGTTGCCGAAGCCATCAGGTCATCCATTCCAAACTGGAGCGACAAAGTCGAAGAGATAAACTAAAGTTCAACCATAAATTCATCATCATGGAAAAGAGATTCATCAGCGTTGAGTCTGCGGAAAGACTCAAAGAGAGCGGGCTGGAATTCAGCTCAGACAATTCGCAAGTGTTGAGACAAGATGCACTCGACCAGCTTGACCGTGCAGGAGTTCATGTGTGCGTGGACTACCACATCTCTGCCGAGAAGTATTATGTGAGAGTCTGCGGTCATGCCCATGCCAATTACACAGTCGGGTACTTCGCTAACCGCGATGAAGGCGAGATTGCTGCAATCACCCTTATCGTTGAGAAGGGGCTGGTGTGATGGACATCGTGAAAGATTCCTTGACCAAGCCACTCCTGAAGTCAATCGAATCATTCGCTTCCATGCGTGGGCTGTACTACAACGATGTGCTGTCAAGCCTCCTTGACTACATCTTGTCGGTGTTCAGCATTGAGCACAAGCCTGTCGCGGGCTGGAAGTACGGCGAGGAGGAGAACCGCTTGTTCTACGAAATGATGCTGCAGTACTTTAATCTGATGTCAGACGCGCTTGAGCACCGTTCTTGGTACGACATGTTCGGTGACTTTTTCATGGCGTGGGCTGCCGACAAGAGGTACAGGGGGCAATGCTTCACCCCGATGGACTTATGCGACCTCATGGCTGAGACAACGCTTGGGAATAAAGGCGAGATTGAGCCTTCGGTTCATTGCGGTGGCTTCGGGAAGAGGGTGGTGGTGAGTGACTGTGCATGCGGAAGTTCTCGAACCCTGCTTGCAGGTCATGCCCTGTTCCTCGCAAACGGATGGCGAAAGCCATACCTCATCGGTGAGGATCTTGATGCGATGTGCTGCAAGATGAGCGCGGTGAACATGCTGGTGCACGGATGCTACGGTGAGGTTGTATGCCACAACACGCTTACGAGTCCATGCTCCATCAGGTTCGGCTACGTCGTCAACGAGGGCATGTATCCGTTCAGCCCGGGACTCCCGACTGTCCGCCTCATCTCCGAGCCAGAGCAGTCTGTGGCATGCATGGCATGGCTGAGGCGCATGAGGGCTGAGCCTCAACAGAAGGAGATGAAGCCTGTGCAACTTGAATTATTCTAAAGCGGAGTGGCGAGGTTGGTGCGTCTGTGTCGTAACAGCTGGTTTGCCTCTAACCTCCGATACACAGAACTGAAGGGTGGCGGTCTGGTGTCACGAGTCGTAACGTGTGGTTAAGCTGCTGCCCTTTCAGTTCTTTTAATCTAAAACAAAAGATTGGCTGATTATGGAAATTAGACTGAAGATAAACAACGTCACAGGAATGACGGAGGACGGAAGGCATATCTTCCAAGTCAACAACGAAGAGCTCGTTCGTTGCCTGATGGACAGGAAGGACTGGCTGTGCGAGCGAGTTGTCAAGCAGTTGCTGCTGAAGGGCGAGAAGAGGCTTGTCGCCGATATCCTTGCCGACACTGACCTCGCCAACACTATCTACATGAGAGAAAAGAAAAGGCGTGACAAGATATTCATGAAGCACATGTCCAGGAGCGAGAGCTTCTTCCAGAATGTGCTCAACGACTACAATGGAGGACGTGAAGCATGAGTAAAGGACAGTACAGAATGACTCATTGGGATGAGCACAAGGAGAAACTGTTGCGCAAGCACTATCCGAAAGGAGACCTGAAAGTTCTTGCCGAAATGATAGGAGTGTCTGTCACTGCAGTAAGGAGCAGGGCTAAGCTGCTCGGTCTCAGAAGGAGAGTCAATAAATGCGTGCCTTGGACAGACAGGCAGGTCAAATACCTGCGGAAGCACTATGCCGACATGTCATGCGCTGAATTGTCAAAGAAAGTCCACCACAGCGCCTGTCGCGTTGCTGCAAAGGCTTATCGGCTCGGACTGAAGAAGTCGAAAGAATACAAGCAATGGCTCGGAAAGGCGCTTTCTTCCCATGAGCACAGCAAGGCCCAACGCTTCGTCAAAGGCATGCAAAGCCATAACAAGGGCAAGCGTATTGAAGAATTCATGTCCGCAGAAGGTGCCATGAGATTCAAGAGCGCGTGGTTCAAGAAAGGTCACCGCCCGAAGAATGCTATTCCAGTTGGAACTGAGAGGGTTCATGACGGCTATGTTGTGATTCGCACGGAAGACGGCTGGATTCAGAAGCACCGGCTCGTGTGGAAACAGGTAAACGGGGAAATCCCTGAGGGACTATGTGTCTGCTTCATAGACGGCAACCGTCAGAACTGCGACATCTCCAATCTCTGCCTGATGGACAGGGCTGAGAAAATGCGACGCGCAGTGAAGTCCGAATCAATGGAAATTCGCAAGAATCGGATAGCCTCCATGAAGGTGACACGCAACAAGAACATCCGTCGTGACAAACTCAGGATACACTTCGGGTTAGAGCCGGTAGGGAAACTTGTGAAGAGATGGTGACGGAAAACAAAGATTGAGGCATGAGGATACTTAACGGAAAGAAATTCTATGAAGAGCCGACCAGTTGCGGCACTTGCCCGTTCTTCTTCAACGGGAACACTTTAACGCCGCTAAACACACCGGCTCAGAACACTGGCCACTGCACCATGTTTGACGAGAAACACAAGGTGTGGAGGTCAGTGCCTAACAGGTGCCAGAAGATATTCAGAAAATTGTTCTCCCTTCCAGACGGAGACGAGTATGTCATAACACGAAGATCATCATGAACGAGAAAGAACAAAACAAGAGCTTCTACGACCTTGTCGTGAAGATGAGAAGATTCCAGAAGTCCTACTTCGCGACACTGGACAGGAATTTTCTGGAAAAAGAGTTGAAGCCACTTGAGGCTGAGTGCGACAGGAGGCTCGAGAACGAGCGCGTGACGTTCCCGCCAGCCGTCAAATTCAGGAATGCGGTCTTTAACATGAGGGTTTGGCAACGGACATATTTCCAAACCTTCACAGAAGACTCGATAAAGCAAGCCAAGCGCTGGGAGAAGACTGTCGACAAATGGATACTGCGGACTGAAGAGATCATCAAGGAGAAGGAGCAGCCGACGCTCAAATTTGAGGGATGATGAAGCGGCGCACAGTTGGAGAGTGAGGGAAGCACGAAAGAGGTGCTTCCATCACTCTTTTTTTTTGTTCTTATCTCAACAATGAAGAGTGGAAAAAGGGGCAAAAAGTGGCGGTTTGCTAACTACGCATTACAAAAAGGTATTATTTCA
>JAILDV010000030.1 GCA_024688885.1 Bacteroidaceae bacterium
GGCTTGGACGAAAAGGCCGGACTTAACCTCAAGGCATCAGCCTTTTAACAGACCTAACGCCCAACACCCCGTATGGCGTCCCTCCCCTTTTGGGGGAGGTTAGGAGGGGGCTACATCATGAACTTATTTGACGTATATCCATTATTCGACATCGCCATCCAGCGCGGCAAGGGTTGCCACGTGTGGGACGAGAACGGCCAGGAGTATCTTGACCTTTATGGCGGTCATGCTGTCATCAGCATCGGTCACTGCCATCCTCACTATGTAGAAGCCATGGCTCGACAGCTGAACCAGTTGGGCTTTTACAGCAATTCTGTACAGAATCCTTTGCAGAAGGAACTCGCCAAGCGTCTGGGCAAGGCATCGGGCTATGAGGACTACCAGCTGTTCCTCATCAACTCAGGTGCTGAAGCCAACGAGAATGCACTGAAACTCGCATCTTTCTACAACGGCAGGACTCGTGTGCTGTCGATGGAGAAAGCTTTTCATGGCCGCACATCGCTGGCCGTGGAGGTGACCAACAATCCCAAAATCATCGCCCCCATCAACGATAACGGTCATGTGACCTATCTGCCCATCAACGACATCCAACCATGGAAGAAGGAAATCGAGAAAGGCGATGTGTGCGCCGTCATTATTGAGTGCATTCAAGGTGTAGGTGGCATTCGTTGCGTCACCAAGGAGTTCATACAGGAACTGCGCACCCTCTGCGACCAGCACAACACCGTGCTCATCTGCGATGAAATTCAATGCGGTTATGGTCGAAGCGGCAAATTCTTCGCCCATCAGCACTTAGATGTGAAGCCTGACATCATCACAGTAGCTAAAGGCATCTGCAACGGTTTCCCTATGGGTGGTGTACTTATTTCACCCAAGTTTACACCCGTGTATGGTCAGTTGGGCACAACCTTTGGCGGCAATCATTTGGGTTGCGCAGGCGCCATTGCTGTACTTGACGTGATGGAAGAAGAACACCTCGTAGAGAATGCCGCTCAAGTCGGCACGTATCTCATTAATACACTCAAGGCTGAGCAAGCCGCTGGCAATCTGCCTCACGTAGTGGATGTGCGCGGTGAAGGCTTGATGATTGGTATTGAGCTTGACATTCCTTATAAAGGTCCACGCTTACGCCTCATCAAGGAAGAGCATTGTTTCACAGGCTGTTCCGGCACTAACGTCATTCGTCTCTTGCCACCACTTTGCCTGTCAATGGAAGAAGCCAAGCAATTCATTGAGAAATTCAAGAGAGTCTTATAAAATCGTATAGCAAGCTATAGCACAAAAAGGGAGCATCCAATTGGATGTTCCCTTTTTATTGTGCATCCTCTTCACGCTGATTGGATGCAGCCGTAAACAACTTCGATGCCAATGAGGATAAGAAGACCTACCCACGGATCCATATAGTCGCCGAGGGCGTCGAGCAAGAGCATGAGGGAACTGATGAATGTGCTTCAGGAAGATTAAAGATTCACCTTGTTCTTTCCTTTCTTCAGTTTGACAATACGTTGCTGACCATTCATGAGGAGTTTTAACTTACATGCCTTTTTTGCAGTGAGGGTGAGATTCGTGACACAGCTGTTCTGCCAAGACATCTCGACAGTGATGCCACCACGAGCACGAATGCCAGAGACAGAACCGTCCTTCCACTGCTCGGGCAAGGCGGGCAGCAGCTCCATAGTGATGTATGGTTGTGCATTGAGAGATTTAGCGTTAACGTGATGGTTGAGATCATACTCACTCTGCATCAACATTTCCACTACACCTGCGCACCCACCGAAGTTGCCATCGATTTGAAAAGGTGAATGGGCATCAAGCAGGTTGGGATATGTGCCTCCACCTCTCCGGGCATCAGGTCCTTTATATCCATCTGGACTCACGTAAGAAAGCAGTTTGCGATAGATATGATAAGCGTTCTTGGCATCATGCAGTCGGGCATAGAGATTTACACGCCAGCCCGTACTCCAACCTGTTGTCCTGTCACCTTTCAGTTCAAGTGTTCGGGATGCAGCACGATGGATGGTTTCCTTCGAGTTCACACCATCGTCAATGTTATGTCCTGGATAAATGCCAAAGAGATGGCTCTGGTGGCGATGGTGAGGGTCTTCATCTTCCCAATCGTAGAACCATTCTTGCAGATTGCCTTTCTTTCCTATCTTGTAGGGCTGTAAACGTGAAAGAGCCTCGTCTGCTTCTGCCACAAAGCTGGGGTCAGCATGTAAGACAAGGGCTGCATTTCTGGCATCGGTAAGACATTCACGAATCATGGCAAGGTCTGCAGCACCACCATAACATGTACGTCCGTGATAACCGTCATCAGTGATGAAACTATTTTCGGGAGAGGTGGAGGGTGCTGTTATCAGATAATCTGTTCCCTCCACACCCATATCTTTTGTGGAGACAAGCCAGCCCAGACAAAACTCCGCAGCCCCTTTCAACACAGGATAGTATTCACGCAGGAAATCCTTGTCAAGCGAAAAGGTGTAATGTTCCCAGATGTGGGTGGAGAGCCATGCACCACCCATGTTCCAGTTCGCCCACATGGGGTCACCCGTATGGAGACCCACAGGACATGTCATAGCCCAAATGTCAGTATTATGGGCAAGACACCAACCTTTATCCACACCATAGTACGCCTTAGCTGTCAGTTCACCAGACCCTTGCAGTTCCTTCATATAAGTGAAGAGCGGCTGGTGCATCTCAGGCAAGGCTGCCGTTTCAGCAGCCCAATAATTCTCTTCCACATTGATGTTGCTGGTATAGTTACATGACCAAGGTGGCAGAATCGATTCGTTCCAAAGTCCCTGCAGATTGGCGGGCACATTGGGTGTGCGAGAACAAGAGATGAGCAAATAACGACCATATTGGAAATACAAGGCTTCCAGCGCCGGATTGAAAAGGGACTCGTCCACATACTCGCGGAGCACCTCGTCAAGCCCCCTCCCATCCTCCCCCAAAGGGGAGGTGTTGCCATCCGGATGGTTCTTCCCCCCCTGGGGGGATGAGAGGGGGGCTAGGGTGAGTTTCACCCGATTGTAGATGCTCTTGTAGTCGTTCATGTGACGATTCAGCAAGTCGTTATAAGACACAGCCATTATATGCTCCATCCTTTTGTCCGCTATTTCTTGATAAGGGGCACCCTCCTTCACCGGGTCTTTATTATAGCCATTGAATGAAGTGGCATTAACTATATACAACGTCACCTCCTTGTCACCATCCACCAAAACATTTCCCTCTTTTGCCTCTACATGGGCAGCACCTACCTTCACTTTCGTACGAAAATGAATGCCACGACCGGGGTCGTAAGCGAATTTCTCATTAGCATTATAATAACTGGGCAAAGAGGTATATGCAGCATAACCATCTGTCACCAACATACCATCCTCCGCCACAGAGGTTTTCCCCCGTAGTTGAGTGGTCAGCGACACACGAGCATGGAGTCCTTGGGGATTGTCGGTTGTAAGACGAACCACAATGCCTGTGTCAGGGTGTGTAGCGAAATACTCCACCGCATACTGATATTCCCCTCGATGCCACACTGTATGTGCAGTTGAATTGCCAATATCGAGCCAACGACGGTAGTTGCTCACCTGCCCCACTGTATCCAAATACTCTATCGTCAGTTGTCCCAGAGGCTGATAATTCTGTGAAAAATGTCCCTGAACATCTCGTTGCAGACGATCCGCTTCTCGATAATCATTCTTCTTCAATGCCTCACGAATGGTGGGGATAGACTTATGTGCCTCTGGTGAATAGACGTTCATGTTGCAAGGTTCGCCTGTCCACAGAGTGATGTCGTTCAAAGAGATGCGTTCCACTTCCGTTCCGCCATAAATGATTCCACCCATCGTGCCATTACCGATGGGCAATGCCTCCTCAAAATAGTCGGCAGGACGATGATAGTACAGTGTCTGTGCCTTCATTGTCATCATGACAAAGAAAGAAACAGCCATTATCAGGTATCTTCTCATATTTGTAGCTTTTCCGAGGGCAAAGATAACAAACAATTGCCAACCATGCAAACACCACCTCAATAATATCACGACAAATCAGACATTTGGGGGATGAATGCATGGAAAAGCTCAAGAAGAGGAGTCCCGACAAGCAGATAATGGGCATTGCCCACACTCAAAGGGGAAAGCTATGCCACCATCTGCAAGAAGTACCGATGGAGGCGAAGGTCGGAATCAAGTTCGGGATGGAAGGAGGTCACAAGCTGGTTGCCCTGACGGGCAGCAACGATGTGACCATTCACCTCTGCCAGTATCTCACTGCGCGAGGAGAGAATCTCTTCAATGTATGGTGCACGAATGAAGGTCATCGGAATGTGGTCGCCCAAACCCACGACCTGACCCTCTGTGTGAAAACTGCCCAACTGCCTACCATAGGCGTTGCGACGTACACGGATGTCCATCGTGGCAAGACGCCCCTCGGAGAGGAGAATCATACCGGCACAGGTGCCGAAGACAGGAAGTCCATTCAATATCGCCTCACGCACTGGTCCGTGAAGGCCCAACTGACTGAGCAGACGCATCTGCACGGTACTTTCTCCACCAGGAAGAATCAGAGCGTCCTTGTGTTGCTGCCAATCGGCAAGCTGTCGCACCTCAAATGTCTCAACACCCAAGCGTTTCAGCACTTGCTCATGTTCAATAAAGGCTCCTTGCAAAGCCATCACTGCTACTCTCATTGCTTATTCATTAAAATGATGCATGAATCTTCCTATTTCCCCCTCTCTGCCATCAGGAGCTGGATTTCCTGTTCATTAATGCCGACCATCGCCTCACCGAGATCTTCACTGAGCTCAGCCAACAATTTAGCATCCTTATAATTGGTGACAGCTTGCACAATAGCAGCCGCACGCTTGGCAGGGTCTCCACTCTTGAAGATGCCACTACCCACAAACACACCCTCTGCGCCCAACTGCATCATCAGTGCAGCATCAGCAGGTGTGGCGACTCCTCCTGCAGCAAAGTTGACCACTGGCAGTTTACCGTTTTCGTGCACGAAACGCACCAATTCATAAGGGGCTTGCAATTGCTTAGCAGCCTCAAAAAGTTCATCCTCACTCATAGAAACCAAACGACGAATCTCACTCTGCATCAGGCGCATGTGACTCACTGCCTGCACCACGTCACCCGTGCCAGGCTCGCCTTTCGTACGGATCATTGTGGCGCCCTCGGCTATGCGTCTCAGTGCCTCACCCAAGTTTTTCGCACCACAAACAAAAGGCACATCGAATTTCGTCTTGTCAATATGGTAGATGTTGTCGGCAGGGCTAAGCACCTCACTCTCGTCGATATAGTCAATCTCGATGGCTTGCAGAATCTGCGCCTCTGCGATGTGACCGATGCGACATTTTGCCATCACAGGAATGCTAACCGCCTCCTGAATACCACGAATCATTTTAGGGTCGCTCATGCGGCTCACACCACCCGCGGCACGGATGTCTGCTGGAATACGTTCAAGTGCCATCACGGCACAAGCACCTGCTTCTTCAGCAATGCGTGCCTGTTCTGGGGTGGTCACATCCATAATCACTCCGCCTTTCAGCATCTGAGCCAACTGGCGGTTCAAATTTGTTCTTTCATTTACCATTGTCGTATTTAATTTTGTTTTTGCAAGTTTTTCATTATTGACGCCTGAATTGTATCGGTGAAACACCCTTTTGTTTCTTGAAGAACCGAGAGAGATGAGCCTGCGATGAGAACCCCAGGCGATGAGCGATTTCTTTCAACGGATAGGTGGTCGTGGTAAGCAGCGTGACAATCTCAGCCGTGATGCGTTCATCAATGATGGTTTTGGGCGAACGTCCGGCTATGCGGCGAGTCACCTGTCCCAGATAGGGTGCCCCCACATTGAGCTGCTCAGCATAAAATGCCACATCAGCGTAGCGATGATAGAACCGCTCGACTGCATCGAGGAATTGGTTGTACAGTTCACCGCTGCGTCCTGTGGGTTCCACGTAGCCCGCAGGCAATTCTGTAAGCAGTTCACGTGCATGGCGCAACGCATCATCTGGATGTTCGCCCCGATTGAGCAGCACTGCAACTGCCGAGGAGAGCCGGTTCGCCTGTCCGTGAGCACCCTCATGGCACGTCTCCAGCACCACGGTGCAGAGAGGCAATATCAGCCGTTCTATAGCCTCATAGACTTCAGGAGACAACAAACGTTCGCCATAGGCAGATTCCTGCACGGGAGCATAAATAACATGACGAGGACGGTAATGCCGAAGCACATCAGCCACCGCCTCCACGACATCGATGCGTCGCAACATACCCACTTTCACCACCTGTGGCTGCAAGTCGTTGATGATCGCTTCCACCTGCTGGCGCACTGCAGAGGCAGGCAGATCGTAAAATTCCTGAATACCTAGCGTGTTCTGTACGGTGATAGAGGTGATGGCAGATGCCGCCACACCACCCAACTCATGAATGAAGCGTATGTCCGCCTGCACTCCCGAGCCACCCGTTCCATCACTACCCGTGATAGTCAATATTGCTTTCGCCTGTCGCATCATTTGCGTCTGTCTATAGAAATCAACTGCAAAGGAACACAAAAAAAAGGGAATGTCCAAACAACTGTTCCATTTCTGACAAAAGAAAATACACTTTGGGCAAAAAGAATCCAGCCTTGATGTTCAGATTCACTCGAACGATACCAGTCCTGAGGTTCCCATCCTTTTGACAACAACGAAGACTACACCCTCTTAAAAGAACGGTTTCTATGGCTAAAACGTCAGAATTCCCGAAATAAATTCGTAACTTTGCCCCCAATATTTATTTCATCATCTTTCGAAAAGAATCATGAGAATTAGACCTGCAACCCCCAACGACGCGGTGAAACTGCTTGACATCTACGCCCCCTACGTGACAGACACAGCCATCACGTTTGAGTACGAGGTGCCAACATTAGAGGAGTTCCGCCAACGCATTGAACACATCAGCAGGAAACACCCGTATTTGGTGGCAGAAGAGGACGGGGACATTGTGGGATATGCTTATGCCAGCTCCTTCAAGGAAAGAGACGCTTACCAATGGGCTGTGGAAACCTCCATCTACGTGGATAGAAACAAAAAAAGAAAAGGCATCGGCAGAAAACTCCACGATGCCTTGGAGGCAGCACTGAAGCAGCAGGGCATTCTCAACCTCAATGCCTGCATTGCTTTTGTGCCAGACGACAGATTACAGGCAACGGGAAATGAGCAATGGACCTCTGACCCATATCTCACCCTCGACAGTGTTCGTTTCCATGAGCACATGGGATATCAGAAAGTTGCCCATTTTCACCAGTGTGGCAAAAAATTCGGGAAATGGTATGACATGATTTGGATGGAGAAGATTATCGGAGAACATTTGTAAAGACAGACAGAACACATGGCGATTGGACAAGTAATGCTAACATTGTTTGCTATTGTGGTAGTGGGGTACATCGCGGGCAAATGGGGATATATGGGTGGTACTTTCGACAAAAAGCTGTCGAAAGTAGTCATAGACATCACCTGCCCCGCACTGATTCTTTCATCAGCAATGACAGGCGAACTGCCTGACCGCCGCTACATTCTTCCATTACTGGGCATCAGCGTCCTCACTTATGTCCTGCTGACAGGTGTTGCACTCCTGCTGCCCCGTTTCTTGACCAAGAAAAAAGATGATGAGGGAGTCATCGGCTTCGCCATGATGTTTGGCAATGTAGGGTTTATGGGGTATCCTATCGTCGCTTCCATCTTCGGACACGAAGCTGTGTTCTATGCCGCCGTACTCAACGTTGTCAACACCTTTACAGTCTTCACTGTCGGCACTATGCTGATTGTTGGAAAGAATCAGGAGTCAACGGTAGAAGAAAAAGAAATGAGCCGGAAGAAGATGCTTAGGAAGGTACTCTACAGCACTCCCATGCTGTCCGCTTACCTGACCATGCTGATTGTGGCATTGGAAATCAAAGACATCCCTGAATTCATCAGCCAACCTCTCACCATGATTGGCAACATCACGGTTCCTGCCGCTTTGCTCATCATCGGTTCGTCGATGTCACAATTGCCCTTGCGTGCGCTGCTCGGCAATGGCACCATCTATGCCACAACGCTCATGCGCCTTGCCATCCTGCCCGTAGGCATCCACTATCTGATGACGCTCTTAGGCTTTTCCCCGTTTGTGGTCGGAATTAATACGGTGGTCATTGCCATGCCTGTCGCTACCTACGGCACCATCCTCTGCCTTCGACATGGAAAGGACACCACTCTCATTACGGAGGTCACATTCATCACCACCCTCCTTGCCATGATTTCCATTCCCCTGTTGGTCACATGGCTTCTATAAGAGAGATATTGGGCTATTCGACCTTACAGGAGATAATCCGTACAGGGCTGTTCAAACCAGATGACATAGGTTTCCACTGGTCGTAAAGCGTGTTTTTGTAGTTGAGGTCAACCACATTGATTTCTTTGAACTTGCGCCACTCAACACCATCGCGGTCAAGCTGAGCAATACGGTTGGCTGGAAGATTTGCCACCTCGACTTCAAGAGTGTTCTCACCATCTACGAGGTAGTCGGTGATGTCGAGACGGAATGGCACAGCAAATAGCATGCCAGCGTCCGTACCATTGACGAGGAGATGTGCCGTTTCACGCACATCGCCAAGGTCAAGAACATAAGCTGTATTTGGCTGCTTCTTGGGGAAATTGAACGTAGTCTTGTAAACGCCAGTAGCCATCGTGGCATTGAGGACCGAGTCACCAAGTTCTGTCCAAGGTTTCGGGGAACCCTTCATGCTATAGGTCTGAGTTATCTTAACTGGGGCGGACTCTTTGAACGAAAGGGTCCAATCTACCAATTGCATGGCGCTCTCGTTCTTCGGCTTCAGATACTTGTGGACCTTCAACTGTGCAGGAGTGCCATCGGTAAAGGTGCGGAGGATGATGCTCTCGCCACTTTTGAGTTGCAGGCGGACACGTCCCTGTGCATCGGTCTTGGCAAGGTCTATCTGACCATTCATGGGATTGTAGAACACCACTTGCTTGGCTTTCACACCAAGAGTGATGAAGGCATCAATGTCCTTACCCTGTAGATTCGACACAAAGTAATGATACCCCTCGGGATTGCTACGGCGAATGCAACTCAATTCCAGTTTGGTGCGCATGGGTTCGCGCCGAGCTGAGGAGAATTTGAGTCCTGCCGCATAATCGGGCGAAGTGACGATGGAGCCCTGCCCCCAACGGATGGACATGGCTTGCTCTGGATGGAAGGAAGCCTTGCCCTGAAGTTCCTGAATGAGAGTCAAGAACTCTTGTTGCTCCACTGCTTTCCCATATCCAGGAACAGACACAGGGAAAGACCTGACGAACATCACCTGACCACCTTGCTCGGCAATCGACAACAAACGTCTCAAGGTCGCTGCTGGCATAAAGCGAACATCAGGCGCGATGATGGTGGCGTAACGACGAGTCACATCATCGGAAAGAAGGTATCTATCGGACACATAATCGACATCGTAACCGCTCTTGATAATGGTCTGCACAGTCTCAATGAATTTCGGTGCACGTTTCTCCATCGAGTGGATGTCAAAAAGGGCAACAGTGCCAGGCTGGTCGTAGAGCATATCATAATATGGCAAATAAACAAGCACATCGTTGTCGGGGTCTCCCCACTGGAGGAAGGACTGGCAACGTTGAATGTAGCGAGAGAAGGCAGGCATAGCTGTCCACCAGTTGTTATAGGGTGTCATGTCCACGCTGGCATAGAAACGCCACCCTGGCCACGCTGCATCCTTGGGAGAATAGCAAGAACCATGGAAAAAGATGTGGTTCACACCAGACAAAAACATAAGATCGAGGTCGGGTTTACACTGCGAGAGGGATGTGCGGAAGTGCTCAGTGAGCCATGTGAAAGTCTCACTGGAAGTGAACTTCTTTCCTGAGATGTGAGCAGCTGAAGAGGCATATTTCAGCATGGATATATCTGAGTCATTCTTCTTCGTGAAACCAGCATCTTTGCGAAGTCCGAGAATGCCAAAATCACTGAGTCCAAAACCTTCACATTCAGGAATATCAACAGCAGCATAGATATCCAGCAAGTTGGCAGGACTACCATGCGCCTGATTGCGCGTGATGCTTCCATGTTTGTGTGCCCAATCAGTCCATTGGGTGGTGAAGTTCTCTAAAAGCAATTCACCCAACGTTTCACGGTAGTCACTGACAATGCGACGATCTGCATCAGTACGAAGCGAGTCTTTCTTATTCAATATATAGGTGAAGGGACGAAGATCATAACCACGCCGCTTCTGAAACTCTTCATATAACTTGGGTGTCCAGTCAGCACCATACACTTCATAGGAATCATTAAACATGGTATGAGGGAAGGGCACTTGCTGATGGGCAAAGGCTGTGTCAAAACGCTCAAGGTAACGAGCTACAGCATTGCGGTTGAAGTGATCAATCACAAACCCTTCGCCACCAAGAGCAGCACGTTTCACTTTCTGCTTCGTAAGTTCCATGGTGGCATCCTGATTGGCATCAAATACAATCTTCTTCGCAGCATCCTCTTCCTGCACCAGAGGTCCGCCGAATGGCCAACCCGTACCTGTTGCCATATTGGTCTCAACACCCAATTCTGCACCTCGTTTCTCCACATACTTTAACATCTGCATCCATTGCGGTGAAAGGTATGGGATGTCATTGGCATCGTTACCCTTCACACCATAAATCGGGGTGATTTCCACACCACCGATACCCGCCTTAGCAAACTCCGTAAGGTTGTAGTCAATACCTACCGAGTCAACCGCACTACCCAACCACCACCAACGAGTATATGGCTTCGCCTCTTGGGAAACTGGAATTTTCAATGCACTTGGTCCCGACCACTCCTGAGCATCAACGTTCCATGAATAGAGAAAGAAAGAAAAAAACAAGAATGCCCTAATTAGGCAAGAAGCGTTAGTTAATTTGTCCATTTTTATCATTGCACGATTCTTTTTATGCTGCAAAGATAAAGATTTTAAGTGAAAAAATCATTACCTTTGCAGCGTTTTCACATAAACACACTCATGGAAAGCTTAGCAGAGAAAAAAGCACCTGTATCATCAATAAAGGACGAACCCCAATGGTTCGCCCTAAAAGTTAGCAGGAAAGAGACATTAGCAATATCAGTCATGGAGAAAGCAGGACTGCGCACCTATTGTCCTATGGCTGCGACCGACACGACCATACAGGGAAAGAAAGTGATTGTGGAACGTCCACTTATTCCAAACACCGTCTTTGTCCATGCACCATTCCGCCAACTGAATGCTCTGAAGAATACACACCCTTTCATCACCTATTGTTATAAGAAAGTGGATGGAAAATTCAAAATACTACAAGTGCCAACACGAGAAATGGAACTATTCATCGACTCCTCCACCAAGATGAAAGAAGATATCACCTACTTTCACCCCGATGAAGTGGAACTAAAGCAAGGGGACAAGGTGAAGATTGTGGGTGGCCTATTTGACGGCTACGAAGGAACACTTCTGAAAGCGAAGGGACGTGCCAAACGCATGTTCCTCATCAACTTTGAAATGCTCGGCGCTATTGGCACGCATATTGAACCACAATACATTCGAGTCATCAAATGACTTGGCATACTCTTGGCATAGTGTTTGAGTATGGTTAGAAGCAGCCTGCAGTATAGCTAGAAGCAGCCTAGAGTATGGCTAGAAGCAGCCTAGAGTATGGCTAGAAGCAGCCTAGAGTATGGCTAGACCGAGGCTGGAGAGATTCGGTATGGCAAGAAAGAAGCTTCGGAGAAGGAAGAAGGAAGCTTCGGAGAAGGAATATCAAAGAAGAGGGCGACCAAACGTTATCGTTGGCCGCCCTCTTCGTATAGGGTAACATTGGCTGTCTTGTTTTATGGGAGTTTCACAGTCCAATAACTATGCGTTGGGGTGATACGTCCGAACTTACCCCACTTAGGATCTTTCTTAAAATTCTGAAGACCAGCAGAAGGAACATTCAAACGAGTGACATGAATCTCGCTGAACACATTCTCGCCCAATGCAAAAGGTTGTGTCACACGAAGGTTCACCTCAACAAGGCTTGTGTTAATGAAAGCCTCATCATCAATGTATTCCATGGTGGTGGGCATATTCATTTTCTGAACAATCGTACCATCAAATGCATGCTTGCCTATACGTTTCAATCCTTGTGGGAGGTTTATCTTCTCCAAACCCCAGCATCCCATGAATGCACCATCAGGAATCTCCGTGATGCCCTCGGGGAGAACGATGGAGGTGATTTTCTTACAAGTACGGAAAGCATAAGGAGCAATGGTTGTTGCCTGTGCTGGAATAACAAACTCGCCAGTCTTACCAGGAGGGCACAATATCAAGGTTTTGCCATCCTTTGAATAAACAACACCACCCACCGACTTGAAGTTTGGATTCTCCGCATCAACAGTAATGTACACAAGTTTGAAACAATGGTCAACCACATTGTTACCAATTGTCTCAACAGATGCAGGAATTGTGAGGGATGTCATCTCCGTATTCTTATAATAAGCTGAATCGGGGATAGATGTTTGACCTGCAGGGATGATTACATCGCCATTAATCGCAGCCTCCTCGACCACCACCTCTTGCTCTTCCTGGGCTTTTACACAGGAAAACGTAATGCATGCTAATGCCAATAATATATATCTCATTGCTTTGTCCATTTATTTGATTCGTTATTCATTACTTGTTTCAGACTCAAGAACCTGACTCTTACCGCCGTCCCTATCAAGGAAGAAAATAACGGCACGGTTCCATTCGTTCACAGATGTATATGGCTGAACGGTATCACCCTTATAGTCAATACGCAGACGGTTGGTTGGAACATGGTAATCATTCACGAGCATGTCATATACAGCCTGAGCACGTTTCTGAGAAAGACGAAGGTTATAAGCTGGGTATGCCGTTTCAATATCAGCATAACCCGTGACAATCAGGTTGATGTCTGGATGTGTCGCCAAGAATGTTGCCACACTCTTGATATTCTTCTTCTGTGCATCGGTGATATAATAGCGGTCCACATAGAAAGAAACGGTAGTCTGCAAGGCTTCATTGAATCGAATCTTTTCAAAGATTTCAGGAATTGCCATATTTGCCTCATTGAGTCTTTCGTTCTCATCATCCTGCATCTTTGCCAAACGATCCAGTACAGCCGCACTCAAATTCTTCACATAGTGGAATCGACGACGTCCATGACAATCCTTGAAGTGGAATTGAGCACCAACCAATATATCGAAGTATGTATCATACACTCGGTCGTATTCGTGACCATTATACTTGTCATCCGTACCATTAAATGTCACTTCACCAATGATATCCCAAGCGGCATTCACTTTCCAACGTCCCTGAAGACCCACATGAGCAGCAAAGAAGTTGCCTGGGTCGGTATTGACATCATAACCCATAACTCGTTCACCTGCTTCGGGATTGTTGTACCGAGGTTTATAGTTCTTATCAAGACCTGCAGCCATAATCGCACACTTTGTCTTATCAAAACCAAACGTATGATTAAAGCCAAATCCCACGATCCCAATCAAATTGAACACACGATCCTCTTTATATTTCAACAGGATGTTAGTAAGATTCACCAAACCATCAAAATATGCCGAGAACATATTATAGGTATAATTACCAAACGTTTCCGGGTATGCATCACTGATTTCCCATTCTGCTCGACCCACTTGAGGGTGCAAACCAGCTGTGATTCGGACACCGAATGACGGATATATCCATTTACCGACACCTACATTGAAACTCAGTTTCTCATTGTCAAAGAAATTACCAAAACGGGTGTTCTCTGACATAGAGTGGCTAAAGCCAAGCTGTCCTAGCACAAAGATATTGTCATGAAAATGATAGTCATCGAGATACGCCATCTCATCATAATACAAACTATCTTGATCCAGTTTGGTCTGAGTAAAAGTGGAGTCAACGAGTTGGAAGCCTTGACCATATACTGCGATGCTTAACAGCAGTGCAGTCATGAATATATATAATTTCTTTGTCATCATATCCTAATAAACAATATTTACGCTATTATTAAACAATCAATCGTTCACAATCAATTCGATATAATCACCCACCGGTTGTATATCTTTTTCACTTGCTATCACTCGTATCCTTGAAGCAGGAATCTCATAGCGCTCAAGAAGAATGTCACGGATGGCTTCAGCACGTTTACGGAACAGTTTATCATCCACAGCCGTACTATTCGTTATATAAATATAACTTCTGGGATTCTTTGCCCATGCATATGCTGTTGTATAAATATTCGTCTGTTGCAGACGGTCAATAGCTGTATCATTTTCATCAAAAGCAATCAAAGTGTACATCACTTGTGCATCCACGTCAATCGTATCGGTCATTTCCTCCAATTCTTGTCTTCTTCTCCTCGTCTTATCGCGGGTGTCATTAATATCATTCATCTGTCGAACATATTCTGTCATATCGTGGCGAGGGTAATAGAAACCTGGAGCCTGACCGCCTCTATTATTGAAACGGTAACTCACACCAACCAGATAATCAATATGACCATCCCATGTATTCTTAGTAGTAGGATTACTATCGAAAGAGTTATCCAAAACATGGCAAACAGCTTCCACATTCAAATTCCAGTTACGTGCAATCATAAAAGTTCCTGCCACGCCTCCACGCAAATGAATAAGAGAGTGCTGGCGATTTTGGTATTTATCCTTGTTTGCTAATTGTGCGCCATGACTATTGTCTATGGACTGGGCTACCGCAAATTGTTCTGTGGTATAATTTCTTGACACAGATCCACCAATACCAATAATACCTTGTAAATAGAATTTGCGATTCTCGCGGAATCCCATAATTAAGTTCGTGAAGTTCAACATATAATCAATGCTTAACCCATACGAATTCCACTTAAAGCGATTGTGTTCCATCCAACTATAATCCAATCCGTCTTTTCCCACACCAAACTGATCATCGGTCACACCTGTATTACGTCCATAACTAAGCTGAAAACGAACCGTACTAACTGGCGTCATTTCTTTTCCGGCTGCTATGACTGCAGCTGGTCCCATCAGTCGGAAGAAACCTGAATGTGAATCATCACTACCAAAGTTTGAAACCACACCTCCATACAAACTGATAAACCAGTTATCCTGGAAGTTGGTATTTGCCACATATTTCTTTTCCACCAAGGGTACCCTCAGATCATCAAACAACGTAACAATTGAGTCACTTGAATTCTGTGCATAAGCTGCTATGCTCACAAGCACCGCAACCATTGAAATTACAATCTTTTTAGCCATGCCCAAATTATTTGTCTTATATTGAATTATAAATCCTATTATTTAACATCCAATTCCCATCCAGCATCCCCACATTCCGCTTTATGATTTCCGCACTTCGGCACAATCATTTCACTGTCAACACCAATTCCACAACAAAAAACGCTGCAAAATTACAAAAAAGATGCTCTTTACGGAAATAAAACACTGTTTTTTCAATCAATTTTCTCTGATTTTCATAAAAATGCACTCAATTTGTACTTATAGCACACAACTAACGCGCACTTTTTATTATCTCACCATCTCAAACACTACGCCATCAATCCATTCTCCTTTCATGGGAAAAGGCGCTGTCGCTTCTTCATCAAACCACGTTTCAAAACGAGACGAATCCACATGGTAGTATTTCACCAATGCCTTCTTAACTGACGCCACCCTTCTTTCAGCTAAATGCATATCTGGTGACTCACTTTTCGAAGAAGCGCCACAATATCCACGGACAATAAGATTGACATCGGGATTTTTCTTCAAGAAATCCGCCACTATGCGAATATTATCCATCTGATAATCATTCACGAAAGTTCTGTCCACATAAAAAGAAATGTGAGTTTTCATCAGTTCTCCATAAGCAACAACTTCCGCAGCTTCCCGTGCTTCATATTCCTTCGTTCGTTCATCTTCCAACAAATTAGCCACCTTGCTTTCCGCGGTTCTCAAAGACGTGGCCTCCCATCGACGAACCTTATAATATCGGTTATTCCCATAATGGTCTGCCAAATGGAGTCGCACCCCCAACACCACGTCGGTGTATGAATCCAGCGCAAACCGATTCACATGCTTCACGCCATTGAAATTATCATTCACGATGTTATACGAACCTTGCAATGACAAATCTGCTGTTTCACTCACCTTCCACATTGCCAGCAAACCAGCCCGTGCTGCCCAGTTCACGTGATCACTTCCATCCACGGGATAGCCATATCTTGCCCAACGGTCCACTTTGTCATCAAAATTCCACGAATAATTAACACCTGCACCTACAAACATTTGTACATCCAGTTTACGCATCTCATTGTAGGGGAAGAACATCTTCGTGACACTCATCAGTTCATCCACATAAAAAACCAACACTTGATACGTATAGTCACCATCGCCCAGCAACGTACTTGCCGCTATCGCCTGCTTACTGGCCCAACCTTTCTGGTTCTTATATCCAAACGTGAATCGCGTGCTCCACACATTGGAGAATTGTTTCCCAAGACCAAAATCAAACATAGGACGGCACAACTTCCCGAAGTCATGTCCTGCCATATTTTCAGCCAGAGAAAGGCTCACGCCACCATAAAAGTCCAAGAACCAATTATCCGAAACATTATATGGTCTCCAAACATCTATCACTTCAGGAGCCATCTGTTTAGGAGCCTCCCACTTAGGTCGTTTGGGCCTTTTAGGAGCCTTCCATTTCTGCTGTTGTGCATATCCCGTTAAGAATAGGAATGACAATGTCAATAGCAAATAGAGTCGTTTCATTCTATATTTCCTATAATCACAAATTATCAACAATGCTCTGTACAATATAATTAATCTCCCGTTCTCCAACATATGGACCACTCGGCAAACAAAGTCCACAAGAGAAAAGATGTTCACTTACTCCATTCACATAGGCTGGAGCATCCTTATACACAGGCTGCAAATGCATTGGCTTCCACAATGGGCGCGTCTCTATGCCCATTTTACTCAGCCTTTCTATCAAAGGCAGCAACTTTCCATCAATTGTGTGCTTATTATCTTCGAATCTTATTGTGGACAGCCAATAGTTGGATTCCATATAACGTTCCGGAGCACTCTGAAGTACTATATCATCGTATCCTCTCAGCTTTTTATGATAGTAATCATGAACCCAACGATGATGCTCAATATGTTCACCCACAATCGTCATTTGTCCTCTTCCTATACCAGCACAAATATTAGACATACGATAATTGTATCCAATCTGTTCATGTTGATAGTAAGGATATGCTTCACGTGCCTGAGTGGCATAAAACATCACATGCTTCTTCGCCTCTTCGTTAGGACAAATCAATGCACCTCCACCGCTGGTTGTTATTAACTTATTTCCATTAAACGACATCACGCCATAATCTCCAAATGTTCCACAGATTTGTCCCTTATACTTGGATCCAAAACCTTCAGCAGCATCTTCCAGAACAGGAATCTCATAACGTCTTGCAATCTCCATGATTTCATCAATCCTCGCCGGCATACCATACAAATATACAGGAATAATCGCTTTGGGCTTCTTACCAGTCTTGGCAATTCGATCTTTAATCGCCTCCTCCAGCAACTGCGGATCCATATTGTAAGTACTATATTCACTATCTACAAACACAGGAGTGGCACCCTGATACATAATAGGATTAGCACTTGCCGCAAACGTGAAAGACTGGCAAATCACCTCGTCGCCCTTACCAACCCCTAACATAATCAGTCCCAAATGAATCGCAGCTGTACCTGCACTCAATGCCACCACTTTCTTATCCAACGCGCCATTATCATTCACGAAATCCTCCAGATCCTCTTCAAAAGCATTCACGTTTGGGCCAAGTGGTACGACCCAATTCGTATCAAAAGCTTCTTGAATGTATTGCATTTCGTTGCCGCTCATGTGAGCAAGACACAAATTGATCCTATCCATATAATATCAATAATTTTTGCAAAATTAGCACTATTTTTTCAAACTTACACATTTCTATATTAAAAAGGATACTTTTCCCTCAAAAACTTTTTCATCAAAGCATCCACTAAAACACACAAATATCAAAAACTTCACGATACGATTATTGAGCATTTTGTTGAAAGCACCTCATTATCACAACAGATTGGTCTTATCCTCAAGAACACTCTTATAATATTCTTTGAGACACTTCCTCACGAATCCTTGTTCAAAACGATTTGCAACCATTGGACGGGCATTCTCTGCCATCCTTTTCCTCGCATTAGGATGCTCCACCATCCATTTCATCGCATCATATAAAGCATGTTCGTCATATGGGGGAACAATCAATCCATTTCTTTCATTTTCAACAATCTCTCTCGACCCATTGATGTCTGTCACAATGCTTGGAAGGTCCATCGCCCCTGCCTCTATCACCACATTGGGGAATCCTTCGCGATAACTGGGAAAGACCAGCACATCGCTCCGTTCGTAGAAGGGACGCACGTCCGTCTGACTGCCCACCGCCTCTATGGCCTCACACTCGTCTATCAACCGCATGGTTTCGGGCATGAGGGGGTCAATCTTTTCTTCATAGGGACCGACCAGCAGGAGCCGCGTTTGAGGGTATCGTTTGTTCAACCGTACAAAAGCAGACACCAACTCATTAATGCCCTTTTCCCTCACTATTCGCCCAACAAAGACAAATGTAAACTTCTGCGAGTCCACAGCACCCAATGTCCGCTTCCAATAATCCAAATTCACTCCCTTCACATTACCATAGCCAAGCACTTTCAATGGTTTTCTAGTGATACAGCGCTGCAAATCCTGCTTTACCCCCTCTCCTTCAGGCACAACATGAGTAGCACATGCACAAGTGATTTTGTCTGTCATCATCAAAATCTTCCTAGACAGTCCTGATGCGGTAGGCCAAACAAGACCCGTGAACGTATGCACTCGAACTGGCACATTTGCCATCCTTGCTGCCATCATACAGAGCAGCCCTGCCTTCGGAGTCATCGAATGCACCATATCCGGACGCTCTTTCTTCATCACAGAAACTAGTTTGATGAGCGAAAGCAAATCTTTCAGCGGACTCACTCGGCGTTCCATTGCCACACCGACAGTTCTCACTCCCTCACGCTCACCCAGTTCCTTCAAATCCGCATCTGGGCTGGAGAGAGCCACCACATCGTAACCTTCTTGTTGAAGTTCCTTCAGCAGTCCATTGCAGAAGATATTCAGAGACATGCCAATGGTCGCAGCACGTATAATTTTCTTACCCACAGACAGTCTGTATAATTAGTTTTATATCCCCCATCAATGAATGATGGTAATAATACTCCAAATTAATCTTTACCTTATCAGGATAGATTACCTCATCATTATATTTTTGAGGGTCTTCAACCTGTGCAAGAATCTCCTCTTCATTTTTATACTTTAGCGATGCAGGGCCTGTGATTCCTGGTCTCAAGTTCAATATCAGCCTGTCTTCACCGACCAACTTGTCGGCATACCCTGGCACATCGGGACGAGGTCCCACAAAACTCATATCTCCAATCAGCACGTTCCACAACTCGGGCAACTCATCCAATTTATACTTTCTCAACTTAGCCCCCAACGGCGTTATGCGGCTCTCACCTGCCACCGAAACAGAACTGCCACCATGTCCAACTGTCATACTACGAAACTTATACATGGTGAACAGCTTTCCATCCCTTCCGACTCTTTTCTGCTTAAAGATGGCTGGTCCTCCAGGCATCTTCACACGAATCAACACCCATACCACCAATAATACTGGCCAGAGGAAGCATAAGCCCACAAATGCTACCGTTCTATCAAATAACCACTTCAGCATTGTTATACCCACTTTAAATTGTTTTCTTTTCTCCCACGAATTGAAAGAATCATACGAATTTTTCCATGCAGACACTATCTGATAGCAATTACAACTTATTCTCTTATTCTTTCAATTCATCTGATTCATGGGAGAATATCTCATTTAACGCGGCGATGGATTGAATGAACAATGTCATCAGTATTAAAATTAACCAGAAGTCCGAGATGCTTTCCTGTCAATTTCAAATATGTGTCAATTTGCAAATAAAACACATCCTTCATTTCCAAAACTGATTTCAATTCCACTATTACCAAATCTTCAACCAATATATCCAACCTCAAATCAGTATCTATTCTTTTTCCATCGTAGAGAATAGGGACTTCTATCTGCCTTTCGACTTTCAAATCTCGTTTCTTTAATTCATAAGCCAAAGCTGCCTCATACACACTTTCCAACAATCCGGGGCCAAGTTTATTATACACATCATAGATTGCGCCTATGATAGTATAGCTCAAATCATTTTCCTCCTTGTATTTTAGTCTATCTACACTATATCCCATATCACAATTTTTCCAATTCGTTTAATTCACCAGATTCGTAGGAAAATCATACTTCTTCTTTTGCATCGCCCACGAATTGAACGAATTATACGAATTTCCCCATGCAGACACTATCTGATAGCAATTACAACTTCTTTTCTCTTATTCGTTCAATTCGACAAATTCGTGGGAAAATCATACTTCTTCTTTTGCATCACCCACGAATTGAACGAATTATACGAATTTTCCCAGGCAGACACTATCTGATAGCAATTACAACTTCTTTTCTATTATTCGTTCAATTCGACAAATTCGTGGAAAAATCATACTTCTTCTTTTGCATCACCCACGAATTGAACGAATTATACGAATTCATCTTTGCAAACAGCTTATCACACTAAACATAATACGCATTGAATTTCTTTATGATTCGTTCAATTCGTCAAATTCGTGGGCGTATCAAATCTTACGAGGCTTATCTTCTATCAACAAATCACCATTATCCAATTCCTCCACCACAATTACATCGCACGCTTTCTGACTCGCCTTCATCGACCCGATATTCTCCTTGTTGATACTCTCAAACATACGGAATCCCGTCCTTGTTGCCAAATCCATACCGACCTTGCAAAGAGTTGTGCACACCCCTTTCCCTTGATGATTCACATCCACCATTTTCCCGAGGAAACTCTTTCCATTCGCAAAGCATCTTAAAAAAGCATACCCTACAATCTCCCCATCCTCCTCTTGTACATATATTATATAAGACTTCCTCCCCAGCAACTTTCTCATCGTTTCCACATCAAACCCATGCGGTCGGAACCACTTGAAACTCTCTTCTGGCTGACGAGCAAAGAAGTCCGCCAAGCGGCACGCGTCATTCACATCTGCAATCCTCATGCCCTCGGGTAGACAGCTTTGCAAGTCCCTTCCATCACCAATCTTCCATCCGCACACCATGCCATTGAGAGTTTCCACGCCCTCCCATAACCACGGCATCTTCGTCTGAAGTGTATGTGCCAATTCGTACAACATACTTTAAATACTAAGAACTTTCAACCAATATCCCTTTTTTGCCAGATACTTATTAGCCCAAGTGTAGATGTAATAAGCCAAATCCTTTTTACGAACAAATTGCTTATTTTCGATGTCCGAGTTCCACGTATTCGCTTTTCTCCAAGAACCAGCCTTGCAATGTATACAAAAAACATCTTTCATACCATGATAACGCGGTTCATCAAAATAGTAAGGCGGATATACATGAATATCCTCGTCCAGCACTTCGATATCCTCCAAATTCGGAATGCGACCTTGATAACCATATTTAAGGGCCAATCGACTTTGGATGGAAGGGATCAGACGCATATCATACCGCAAACTTTGAGGCATATTAATGTCGTCCAACTGAAAAAAGTGCTTATGCATATAATAGTCTACACAATCCTTCAAGAATGGATGCCCTTTTTCAGCGCCAAAACAGTGAGAGGTCAATGTACTAACATGATGGTTTGTTTCGTCGTGTTGAAATTCAATCACATGTTCTTTCCCTATAAACATTCGATGGCGGAGAAGAGGATCGAACGACTGATGTACAACAACGTCACCGTCCAACCATATTCCACCCTCTTTATAGACCGCATAACACCTGATAGCATCGGCAGCAAAAGCCCATTTGCGTGCGGCAAAAGCCTCATTTGCAAAGGTTAAGTTTGCCTCCTTCAGAGCTTTTGCATCCCATAACCTCAATTCATAATCTGGCAGTACTTTCTTCCAATCCTCCATAATAGAGATATAACTTTCTGGCATAGGATCGCCAGAGAACCAACTATAATGGACAATTTTAGGTATCATATCTTGGTCGTATTTCGTTTTAATAAGTCTAAATAAAGATAATCGTCAACTCATGCTGAACTCAAATCAAAATCTACGATAAAATGACGTTCGCGCTTTTCCACTGGCGGAAGCTGCATATAGTTTTCACCATATAGATTGGTCAGATATTTTTCTGCCTGGCCTGGCACATTCACCTCCAGACCTTCAAAGAAGGCTTTCCGAACAGGCAGAAAAACCTCGCAAGGCATTGTCTCTCCTTCGTACAATTTACGTCCGGTCGGTATTGACAGCAAGGCACTCTGCTCAGGATGAGCCACCAAATCATCATACCAATTCACCCAATAGCTATGCTTGATTAATCCCAAAATCTTTCCCAGCACTCTGCGAGTTGTCATCATCAAACCTCCCAATCCACTCATCTTGGTCAACCGACGTGTCGCATCACTCACAGGATAACTTGCTTCATAAACCATATTGGCGCACAACCTTAGCACATTAGCTCGATAGCCCGTCCATTTTCGGGCTAAAGGATTTCTGCTGACACCCTCTAACGGAAAGACATCGATGCTTAATCCTTTGGGAAAATCGGTGTATTCATTTCCAGCCTCAACACATCTTGTCCCCCTTTTAAATATTTTCATAAACATGCATAGAGCATCTTTTTCCTTAGAAGGGAACATATACTCATATCCATCGCCCAATTCACCCCGTAAAAGTAATATTTTCAGCTGCTCATAATCCCCACGTGGCATACACATGTCTAAATCATCATCCCACGGAATAAAACCCTGATGACGAATTGCCCCAAGACAACTACCTCCACAGAGCATCAGAGTCAATTGGTTCTTTTCACACAATGCAGCAATATCCTCATACATCTGCATCAGCATCTCTTTCATCTCCACAGATTCCGACTCTGTCAATTGCCTCAGTCCACTTTGGCGAGCATTCTCATTCAATAATTCCTTATATGATTTCATCTTTCTGCCTGCATGCTTGTATGGTAGCCTGCAACTTCTCTCTCATCGTCCCTTGGACAGACCATCCCAATGATTCCAATTTTTCCGTTGAAAATACAGACCTTGTCACCACATTAAAGCCTTGTTTCTCTATATCCGTTGGCAATTCCATCACCACTTTTTTCCCAGCCATCGCTGCTATCATTTCTGCCAAGTCCCTGATACTGATATTTGAACTGGCATCCGCCACATTATATGCCTCGCCACTCTTTCCTTTCAATAAGATATAAAGCAGACCTTTCACACAATCCACCACGTAGCACCAACTTCTGAACTGAGCACCCGTACTTTTCATCACAATATTTTCCCCTTTCAATACATTCCGGATGAACTGGGCATATACCCGATTGTCACCTTCTGTAAAATGAGGGCCATACGTGTGTGATGGTCTGGCTACCACAACATCCACGCCATATTCAGCCATATAAGCAGCACAAAGTGTCTCTGCAGCTCGTTTTGAGGAAGGATAACATGAACGGGAACTCATTGGATTCACATACCCACTATACTCTTCAGAGAAGACTCTACCATCACCTTCTCCATATACTTCACCCGTCGATACATACAAAAAACGTCTCAATCCATGCCGTCTTCCATAATCCAACAGATTTATAGTCCCCAGCACATTGGCCTTTATGACCTCTACTGGATTCTTTGCGAAGAAAGAAGGGCTCGCATTGCTGGCAGCATGAATGACATAATGAAACGAAAGGTCTGTTGAAAGAGGATTTGTCACATCATACTTCAAAAAGTGGAAAAAGGGATTATTAAGATGTTCCTTGAATAGCATTTTGGCACGTTCTTCGTTCCGTCCTGCCGCATAGACATGCAAATGATGACAGGGGCATTGCATCAACACTTCCACCAAACATGAACCCAACAGTCCAGTAGCACCAGTAATGAGGACATTGCTCCCGTCCAACTCTTCCCAAGGAAGCGGGGATACGGCACAATCCATCACATGCTTCCGATATGCTTGATCTATTTCATCCATTCTTCCTTCGAAGTATGCATCAATGCCTTCAAAATCTCAATATCCTCAACAGTCGTCACCTTAATATTCTTTTCTGACCCTGGAACAATATGCATCTCACGTCCCCCCACTTCTGCTATTAAAGTACATGAAGCCACACTGTCCGAAATGCCCTTTCGTTTAGCATCTTCATGCACATCTATAATATTACCTAACTTGAAAGTCTGAGGGGTTTGAGTCCTTATCAAAGTGTCACGAGGAATACTACGATTAGACGAGAATCCATCCTCACTCTCTAATATTGCCTCACGACATTGAATTCCAGTAATGGCATAGCCATAAGCCTGACAGATGGCGATATTACTACTAATTATATCTTGACTGAGCAACGGACGCACGGAATCATGTATCAGAACCAAGTCATCATCTACACAACCCTCACCTTTCAGCCCATAAATGCCATTGTGGATAGACTCCATTCCGGTATTTCCACCAGGGAAAATCCATTTCAGTTTAGTAATACTGAACTGGTTGGCATATGCCTGAAGTACCGTTTCCCACCCTTTCAGACATACCACTGCCATTGCATCAATATCTGGGTGCTTCTGGAAACACTGCATGGTATGGACAATTATGGGACATCCATCCACATGCAGAAATTGTTTGGGAATATCCTGTCCCATCCGATTCCCTGCGCCCCCTGCTATCAATAATGCTATATTCATAACAAAGATATAAAATTATTCGAAATTATTAAATTTATCCAAATACCACCCTTCCAAATCCTTACCGGCAGCCTTAATGTCATACCCCGCATTCCTTACTTTCTTTACTGCATCTACATCTCGAGCCACCCCCTGTTTTATTTTCGAAGCCAAGCACTCCGCCCATGCATTCACATCCAAAGGAAGGAAATCCACATTTCCCGTCACATCCACTTCGTGAGGTACTCCCATACTTGCAATCACAGATAGTCCATTCGTCTGAGCTTCTATCAGTGACACTGGTAATCCCTCATTGATAGAAGGCATCAGTACCATATCCATTGCCTGCAAATAACTCGGGACATCGCCGACAAGACCTGTCATCACCACAGCCTTACCCAAACCTAATAATGTAATCCTTTCTTCAATAGCAGGTCTTAATTCGCCATCACCCACAAACAACAACTTTGCACGACAGCCTACATCCTTCATCGCAGCCAACACAGCAAGGGCAAAAAGATGATTTTTCACAGGATGAAACCGTGACACCATTCCCAACACACATTCACCATCTGACAGTTGTAGCTTTTTACGTACTGTATTACGAATCACTTCATTAAATCCATATTTCTCCACATCAACAGCATTGGGAACAAAACGTGCCTTGTTCAGATACTCTTTGCCATACCAACAAAGCGTGGCTCCCTCACCACATGACATAAAATCTGTTGCAACTTGTTTCAGCCACACACCAAGGCCCCAACGCACAAAGCCCTCTAAACCATGTCCAGAACTGCTGCTATGTGCATGACAAAGCCTCACTGGTACACCACATCTTTGGGCAACCCATAAAGGAATTGCACTCTTACTTGAGGTATGAGAATGAACAATTTTATACTCAGGATGCTCCTTCAAGAAATGTTTCACCCCATTAATGTATGGAAAAGGATTGCTGAATCTCAATAAAGGCACCCGATACACACGCCCTCCCATCTCCTCTATTTCATCCTCATACTGACAATGCTTCTGCTCAGTCAATAAAAAATCGAACTGCACACGACCACGGTCAATATTCCTGTAGTAGTTCATCAGCATTGCTTCCGCACCACCACGATTCATCGAATGGAGTATATGAAGAACACGTATCATTTTCTATTCTTGTACTTTACATAGAAATACAGCAAAACACCCAAAGGCGCAGCCATTATTGTCAATCCCTTGAGGGGACTCTTTTTCAACCACTCACCATCTTTACTCAAAAGACATGAAGACACATAATGAACACAAAGTCGAAACTTATTCTTCAAAGAGTTTCCATGTTTCAGAGTCATCTGATTAATTCTATACTTCGCATAGCTGTGAGGGGAACGAACATACTGTTTCCAAATACCCTGACTCATGCTGTCTGTCCCAATCTGATATTCCACCCAACAAAAATTGTCATTAGATATTAATATCGGATATTTGTCTAACACTTGAATCAGCATATAAAATGGATTAAAGTCTTTTTCTCCCCAGAATCCAATTTGCGGAGCAACTTGTCGCATCAATCCTGTTCTCATCACCTGCTTCACATCGCCAGTATGCACAATTTCTGTTTGATAAGCTTCAGATAGATGGCCAGAGAAGAATCCCCCAATAGGTTTACCATCCACCACATTGAAATCGAGCCCCACGATGCCACAGTACTCTTTGCCTCGTGGCTTTCCTGTCCATCTCTTCACAATCGTCTCCACAGCATCATCTGGCATAAAATCATCACTATCAATGCACACACACAGTTCGGTCTGAATCGTGGCATAAGCAACATTATAGCCTGTATAAAGTCCTCCATTCGGCTTATAGATGTACTCAATAATGAATTTATCCGTCTTCACCTTAAAGTGATTATCATCCTCGCCATCCAACTCGCGTCCCATCCAATCAAAGCGTTTTCCAGTACTTTCGACCATTTCGCCAAGACTCTCCACCCACGCTCTTGTACCATCAGAACTCCCATCATCAATAATCAGCCAGTCAAAATCACTAGAAGTCTGGCGACATAATGACTCATAAGTGCGAGGCAATGTGTGTATTCTATTATATGTCGGAGTAAAAACTGTTAAAGTCTTCATATAATCATATTTTTCCTGATAAATACATAAACATCGTAAATGCTGCATGACCTATAAGTATCCAGCCCGCTTTCCTATCTTGATCATCCCACAGATGCAATCGGACAACAGCATAAGCAATAATCAATGGGTACACAAACCAGCTCAAATAGGCAAAACGGTTGGAGAAGGAGGCTTTCGCAACCATCACCCAGAAAGAATTAGTCAGCAAGTATATAGTTGAAAGCACGTTGAAAATCCGCATACTTTGAGCATCTGCTAAAATCCCAGCACCATATACCCCCGTTTCTTCTTCTTCATAACAAACTCCTCCCATTTCCACTCTCTTTTTCTCAATCTTTTTCTGCGCCTCCCAAATCAGCCATACAGGCATGGCGCTATACAGCAAGAAATCCCATCTGAAACCCGTATTGGAGAAGTTTCCATATTTCATATTGTCGCCAGACAGGTATGCTTCTGTTCGATCATCAAAACCTAAAGACATAAAAAAGTTGGATATGGGTCCACCAGCCACCAATGACACAGGAATACTAGTAAGCCAGAAAAGCAATGCCAACTTGGGTTTTTTAATGACAAACAAAGCCGTAAATAAAGCTGCAATAGGCAATAGTGTACTTTTATGGATTGAAAATGCCGCAAACAAGAGCCCTCCCCCAATCAGATAATTTTTATCTTTAATAATGAGCGCAAAAGCAGCCAAACATATAGAACAAGCCAAACCATTCCGAATGCCATTGACGCCATATACATAAAAGGAAAACGCGCTAAAGAAGAACAATACGGCAAACCATGTATCTTCCCACAAAAATTTTTTAAATGACACCAACATGAACCCTATATAGCCCGCCTCAATCCACAAAAGAAACGTATTAACACTAAATCCCATGGACCTGCACCAAGTTCGATACAGAGCAAACAACCACTCTTTATGGAAATCAACATCTCCAAATTCTGGTGATGTAGCTAGATAAGTTCTAGCATAATTCACAGTATCTCCGAAAAGATAATGAGGTGGACGCAATCCTAGAAATAAAACCCAAATAAGACAAAAGACTATTGCAAAAGCAGGACTTTTCTTTTGCAATAGATTATCGCAAGTATCAGATGATATATACTTCAATCCAAGGATAATGCAAAAAATTGAAATCCCCCAAAAGTTAACAATTGCAAAGATTTGAGGATCTAATGGTAAAGAAGTCATGTTATCAGTTTTATGATTACGATTTTAATGACAGAAACAAAGGATTTTACAGACCTACATTATTAATAAACATTCTGTCATGTGGCCTAACTTAGAGGCTATTTATACCCAACCTTACTTTCCATTTATACAAGAAACTTGTTTGCATCAAATGTTGATGAATGAGCACAAACAATTTATCTATATCTTTATTTTGTATGGCTTCAAATAAAAGTTGGTCTTTATACTCCATCGTTGACAGCAATTGAACCTTTTCTGCAAATCCATGCGCTTGAAATTCTTCGCGCAAGATAACCTTACGTTTCTCTATATGCTTCGCGTCATACAATAAACTATTCCTCACATAAGTTTTCATATAGTTTACATATTCTATCAATTGCCATTTAATGGCCTTGTCGTAATGCAGTTCCTTTATTTGTTGCATTTTAGAGTCAAACAACAATCTTGCATTCTTGAGCCAATTATCCAAATATTTTGGAGAAGTTCCCCAACTTCCCCTTCTATAATTATAAACTATTTTATCTATCATATAATACTTCTGCACGTATGGCATCAATTTCATATTAAAAACCAAATCTTCGCCAAAACTAATACCACATGGCCGTAATCGTGCTTCTGTTATGACCGAATGCCTATACAAAGTAGCCCACATAGATACAGGCAATATATTAATACCAAAAAAAGAAAGGTAGTAATTCTCCATCATCTCGTCATGAAAAATTAGTTTATTTGAATGTTTGGGAATTATTTTTCGTCTATCACAAAGATAGAAACACCCCACATTATACACATTGCGCTTCAGCCCCACCACAACATCTGCATCCAACTCAATCATGGGCTTCAACAAATCTTCCAATGCATTCTTTTCCAACCAGTCATCAGCATCCACAAACGCCACATAATCACCCTTTGCATTTGTTAATCCATCAAATCGAGCCTTATCTACACCTTCATTCTTCTTATCTACAACATGCACACGCGCATCCATCCTGGCAAATGATTGGCACAATTTCAAACTCTTATCGTTCGAGCCATCATTGACCAATATACATTCCCATTTTGTATATGTTTGGGACAATACAGAATTGACACATCTGCAAAGATATCGCTCTGCATTATATACCGGTATTATTATGGTAATCATCATCCTTCTATTTTTATCCATTCCTTTGGAAACAAGTTTGGAGAATCACCTCTATTCGTCAATTTAGGTGGACATACTACCAGCTTCTGCTTATCTCTATTAAGATAGGCTCCCCACCAACTAAATGTGCTATTGGCAATGATATGATGCTTACACTTGCTCATCAGATACATATCTTGCCACGAATCTGCACCTTGATTATGTGTCACATAAACAGCATTTGGAATTTTCAAATTCACTCGAACCCACGAAATATCATTTGAAAAGACGTAAAAAACAGGTTCCTGTACGTGTTCACACATATAACGGATAGCTTCTTCATAATAATGGGGGGTACATATGCCTCCATATAAATTCAAATTTCCTGATGAAACATAATCGCCACGTCGAACATGCAAAGACACGCTATTACACGATTCCGCACATTGTTGGATTATCTTTGTTTTTTCAGAAAGCAGTTCTTCTTTGAAGTTAAAGATAGAAATATCACAAACAATCTTCCACGATTGCCAATACCCTAACACAAAACGGTTTCTTGATGTTGATGTTTCCAAGTCTTTTTCCACCATCACAAAGTCCCATGACAGAGCTCTCAGCAACGTCTTGCAGACTGAGCATTTATATATATATATCAGATAATACAACACACGAACAATGTACGTAGCCAGAATCATCCGTTTGGCTTTAACACCTTCAAAAACTCTATCCAGCTCGTATCCATTATGCGTCTTTCGTTTTTCCAACAGTCCATAACAACACAACACTTTATGTCCTTCACGCTCTTCTTTATTGGCGTAAGCATACTGAAACATTTGATTGCCTAAACCTCCGTCAAGAAATACCAGTTCGCGTTTCATCTTCATCAATACATTATTTAGCTTAGTTATTTCAATATCCACCGATGAAATGGTCTTGTGATTTTCATCTTCCATGCAGACCATTTTCCATGAGGTGACTTGCTGAACCAATGAATGGATATGGTATTCTTCGTCTTATTTAATTTCCCTGTTGCGTCCTTAAATGGGCACAAATAATCGATTGGCAGAATCATGGCATCACAAACTTCCTGCTGCGAACCGTCTCGTTTCAATCCAAATGGCAACAACGCTTGTGTATTCAGTTGGGGACATCCTTGCATCCTCTCATACATATACTTTCCATTCACCACTAAACCATCGTACATTGCCAACATAGCTCGAGCAGCAGGATGATGAGCTTCTGCGGCAAACCCCAAACCCGTATTAATGTATTCAGGCGTTTCCCAACCGAAATAGGCACGACACGAATCCAGCATGTCAACAGGCTTCCTTACCACCTCAACATCTGTATCAAAATACAAACCGCCTTCACGTTCCACTACATCCAACCTCACATAATCACTCAAATAAGCCCACAAACGATGCTCATAACAATATTTTGTGTATGGTACTGCATTCACATCATAATTCCCCTCATTCCATTCTTTAATCTCATAATCAGGAAAAAATTTTTCCCAACTATTGACACATTTTACCGCTGATTTTGGAAGGGGATTCCCGCCAAACCAACAATAATGAATAATTTTAGGTATCATATTTCTCCCACAGATTATACAGATGAACACAGATTTAGGAGTTATCAAATGTACTATGTATAACGCACAAAGATACAGGACCTTTTTGATTACACAAAATGTGTAACACAAAATGTGTAATGAATCGCATCAGCATCTTTCCCCGACACTATTTTCTCCCACAAATGACAAACAGATTTATTGTATTGCCACATCCTCTTATTCACAAAGTCGGTAAATTTTCTCTATTTCACCCACATTCCCGTAATCGTGTGACTGTAGATACTTCACAATCTTTTGCTGTAATTCTACATTGCGGATAAATGCAGTCATTTCACCAGCACACACATCCACATCCATGGGAACAATTATTCCGTCCACGCCATTCTGTATTTGCGAAGATGCCGTTGGATAATGTGTAACAATCACTGGTTTACAGAGTATCTGTGCCTCTCTCACCGTGATGGATTTACCTTCGTAGCGGCTTGGTTGCACATAAATGTCACAAGCTTGAATATAAGGATAAGGATTGTCATGTTTACCAAGAATCACAACATTATCTTCCACGCCTTCATTCTTAGCATTGTCTCGAACTATTTTTTCTATTTTCTCGCTTCCATATCCAATGATATACCATTTAATGGACAAACCCTTCTCTATAATCTTTCTACAAATCATAGGAATCTCTTCCATTTTTTTGGGGGGGGAGAAACGTCCTATCGTCAGAAGGCAAACCGTCTCCGAATCATCACACAACGATACAATACATTCCTTTGCGCGCTTGCGAATAAAGTCTGCATTCAGAATATTCTCTATCAGTACCAACTTCGGTCTTAATGAAGGAAACACCTCACAAAACCGATTCCCCACTTCTTCACTAATACTGGCGATATAATCCAAACGCTCCCACATCTTCAATTCAGCCTCCACAGCAATGAGGATTCTCGTGTAATCCGTGTGAATCCAGCCTATCTTTTTCTTTGCGCGTACATTATTAAGCACAAAGAAATGGGGAGTGAGAAAACTAATGGCCAAGTCATATTCCACATCTGGCTGTATTTTAGGAAGCACCTTCCATGTCGCTCTTTGTTGGAAAAACGTACCGCATTCAGCAGGTTTATCAGAGTCCCGATGTTTCTTGCAAAAAGTTGCCGTATTGCAACGCCCAATCATTCTTGCCAGTGCCAGCCACAGATACCCTTTCTTGACCACTTCCGACAAAGGTTTCTCAGTCAATGAGTAGGCTTCAATTTCTGGCAAAAGATTTATCTTATCAGTCGGCAAGAACTTCATCAGCTCACCACGATGACTATAGATGAACACATCCACATCCACCCTTGCAGGGTCAACACTCTGTAAGAGTCCGAGCAAAGCACTTTCGGCTCCACCCAACTCCATGTAGTGCATCAGTATGAGGATTCGTGGTTTCATTGAGATAAGACCTTAACGCTAACTCTAACCTTAACTATTTTTATATTATTGGAGTCGTGGACGACTCTACTCGGAAAGGACTCCGAGCCTTGTCTCGCCTGAACACCTTGAAGAAATAGATAATGAGTGAAGAAATAAGAAGTAAATCCAAATCAGTAAATATAATAAGGATTAAGATTGGATGTAGTTACGATAGTTTTCTTCTTTCAGAAGAACAAAATCATCTGTTTCTTGTTGGTAGAGATAACGTTCAGCTGCAAACTTTTTTCCGCCAAAATTCATGAGAATGCCTCGGATTTGCTTAGTTATGCGCATATAATTAAAGAGTTGCGCACGATGATCACTATCAAATGTCGAGACTGATTTCAATTCAACAATCACTCCATCTACTACAAAATCCGCCTTGTATTGTTTCTTTAATTTCTTACCCTTATAAAATGTATCCAGCCACACTTCTCTATGAGGATTCATCCCCCGATCCATCAATTCCATATCCAATGCCTCTTGATAAATAGGTTCCTCCATTCCTCTTCCCAATACATTGTATACCTCCATTGCTGCCCCAACGATGTTATACATGACAATGTACTCATCTTTTGTAATACAAGTCTTCATTTAAAGATGGAATCGATTTAAAATTGGAACATGAACTATTAGGTTTGTGCGCACATTGCGCAGTCTCGGAAAGTAAATTTCATGTAAATGCGGAGTAAATTTTAACCAGTAAATAAACTTTTAGTACAATGTACAATCAATAATCAGACACTGGAAGACAAAACCTCATTATATTTACTCGAATAAATTTACTTCGTATTTACTCCACATTTACTTTCAGTATCATTCGTCCCACGAATTGATAAAAACCTGACAGACAACACATATCTCACATATTCCTGGTTCGTTCTTCCTTCGCTTTATCCATACTGTAGGCATACTCTTGAGCAAGGCTAGAAGCAGCCTAGAAGCTGGCTAGGAGCATTTCCCATTAACCATAACATCAACTATTTTTATCTGAGCCGAGCAAGGCTCAAATCCGCCCCTATGTCGGCACGGTGCGGATATCATTTCGCGCACTAAGCACATAATATCTCGTTCTTACAGCGCATAATATTTCGCGATGTAAGGCGAGAAATGAGACATAATGAAGAATGTGAGCTGCAACTTACTCAAAACAAGTGCATACCTTGCCAAAGTACGTAGTCAGTCCATAATCTTCATGCTGTGATGTTTGAACACATATCGTATTGGCTGACTTTCTGCCCCACCTAACTGCATGTAATGCATCATTATGAGAATTCGTGGTTTATTTATCTCAATAACCTATCACCGCCTTGACGTATTTTATCTTTGATATGCCCCAACTAATCAGCGCACTGATAGTGAACGTCAAAATCGTACACACCACAATCTGGACTATGCCATTCATTCCTTGCATCCACTCAGTTTTCCACAAAACATTCCTCATCACTAATATATGAATCAGATAGATGCCGAAACTCAACTTGGACAATTCCACAACGAAACTTGGCAACTTCGGCACATTTCTCATCAATCGCTTGACAATAATCCACCAAAGAACACATTGAAGGGCAACCGTAAGACTTAGATACCAAAATAGACTATAAAAATCCACTTCCACATTCCACATCAATAATGCAATAGGCAGCATAACGGAAATACACACAAACACCAATGAAAACATCAATTTTCTTCCCATGGATATCCGCCGCTCCATATAGTTCTGTAAATAAAACCCTAACACATAATACCCCACATATCCATGAAAATAGTATAACCAACTCGCATCGCTTTCGTTTACAATTGTGAATAACTTCACAAACGGGACACACAATGTCACGAACCATAGCAACAAGTAAAACTCAACATCCTTTATTCTCGCCACACTCAACCAACTTGACAATATTGGAGTAAGCAAATACAATCCAGCAAGGCAATACATAAACCACAGAATGCCCAACTCCGTATTTTTAACACCATATTGTTCCAATCCCCATCCGACAATACTCCAAAACACAAGAGGAACAAGTATCTTGGTGAACCTCCTTCTTAGAAAACTCTGTGTGCCAAAAGGATGTCCGGCATTTACCTTCAACAATAATGCCCCGCTAACCATAAAAAACAATCCTATTCCAGGAGCTGTCAAATAGCTGATTCCACATAAGACAAAACCAAAAGTACCCAATCCTGACATGGGAGAATGCATCAGCACTATCATCAAGCATGCGATAACACGAATAATATCAAGTGAATAGTCTCTTTTTCCCATTATACAAGAATCATTCACAACTTGTTGAGTTTATCTTCAATATATATTCGCAAAAATCATGTTCTACTACACCCCTATGTCGTCACGGTGCGCATAATATTTCGTTCTTACAGCGCATAATATTTCGCGATGTAAGGCGAGAAATAAAACAAAATGCAGCGTATGTTCTGTAACTCACTTAAGTTTGGCGAACAGATGGTCAAAGTCCTTGGTTTCTTCAACTTACGTTCTTAGAAATGCCTAAGATGGTTCGAATCTGGTACACCTTTTCAATATAGTTGGGCATCATCTCTGCATAGTGTGCCTTAATGTCCGCCTCATGATCCATCATCCACATAAACCCTTTCATCAATTCATCTCCATGTGTCAACGACTGCACTGGTATCACATAATTATCTTCTGTTCCAAAGATGTCCTTCGCAATACCACGAGCTTTAACAGAATACCCCACGACCAATGTGGGTACTTGTGTAGAATAAGCGGCAATGCTGGCATGGGTACGAGCTACCACCATAAATCGACAACGAGCAATATACCCCTTCAGCTCCATCGCATTATGATCCTTTATTATCACCACTCGACCAGTATCCTTAAACATATCATATAGTTGTGTTAGAGGCTTTCGATCATCATTATGGCTCCACACCACATGAGGAATCAGCGCCACTTGCATGTCAGTTCCCTCAATAATATATTTCAATAGATTCACATAGTTCTGCAATGCCATACCTTGATTCTTCTCATACCCAATAATCATAGGACTGACATTAATGCCCACTGTATTCCCTTCCACGAAACCATTTGGCAAAGGTAAATCTTTTCTATCAAGCACAAAGGCTGGATCTGGTAGCAAAAATGTCTGGGTTAATCCCTTTGCTAATAGAGCCTCATACGTCAGTGACTCACGTGCCCAAATTTTATGATAGCCACGCAAATCCCGTATCATCCGTTCATCTATAGCATTTGGCTCCACAGACGCGCCCCACAAAATACGTTTTATCTTAGCTTCATCTACCATTCGATTCACCAAATAGATGAACTCTGGTGTGTTATAACAATAGTTATCGCCACCGATTCCTAACACATAATCAGCGTTTTTTGCAGATTCAACAATATGTTGAAAAACAAGCCTATCGAAAGCATCAGTTCTTGTCAAGACTTTGTTACGGAATATTGCAAACAAATGAGACAAACTACCAGAACTTATCGATTTCTCTGCCACATCCAACTTACACAAGTCTTGCAATCCCACCTTACAGTCTTCCTCCATCTTATTGGTAAACAATGTCGTTTCATTGCCCACCAACTTGACAGTGCTCCGCACAATCGCTTCACAGCCATGGTTTCCCGAACCACCATGAGGACACATCACATATTTCATCTAAACGCAAATGGAATTCTATACAATATGCACCACTTTATCCACTTGGAACAATGGAACACATGCTGAAAATCTTTCAAATCATCTATTTCTTGGATAGACAAGATTTGCTTGTTACTCGTCGCAGTACTAAAGATTCCATCATATATAATTCCCCATAGCCGTTTGTATAGTAACTCTTTGGATAGCTGCGACCATAGGTCGCGCTTTTCATAAAAAGCTCTTAACATTTGCCATTGCTCATAATCTTGAAAAAACTGATTAGGACGTGCTTTGGTGGACAACGTCTCTGTTCCTCGCCTATAAAAATAGCTGACATCATCCACTTGAGTAATGGTCTTCACATACTCTAAATATTGAAGATTAAACTGCAAGTCTTCTCCATAATTACAACCCACAGGAAAACGAATTGCATGTTTTTTCAAAGTGGATGTCTTATACAATTTTGCGACAGGACCATAAAGCAAGAACTTGTCATTTAAATCCACAAAATCAGTCAAAGAATCTTTATTCAAAACAAAATTCTTATTTGTTTTCGGCTTCATCTCATCAGTTTGTTCATCCTGACAAATTTGCCGAATACCAGATACCACCAAATCCGCATCCGCAGCATTAGCCAACCGCCACAAATGCTCAGCACCAATCGTATCATCACTATCCACAAACACTATAGATTCACCTCTGGCTTCTTCAACACCTTTATTTCTTGCATTCGACACACCACCATTTTCCTGATGAACCACTCGAATGCGCCCGTCTTTCTTTGCCCACTCATCACAAATGTCACCTGAGCCATCTGTACTTCCATCATCCACAAGGATACATTCCCATGCCTTATACGTCTGTGCGACAATTGATGCCACACATTCACCCAAATACGGGAGGACATTATAAACAGGTATAATAACTGAAATCATACGACAAATTCCCAACCGCTCTTTTCAAGAGCTGCTATCATTTCCTCTTTCTTTTCCTGCGTTATGCCTCCACCTAAAGTATAAGACCAATCATAACAAGGACTCTCCATCATCTGGCTCTTCCGTTTAGAAACATATTCATCATACGTACATATCACACAAGCAGGACATCCAACAGCAACAGAATTAGACGGAATACTTCTACTTACCACACTTCCAGCCCCTATTACAACATTATCACCAATTTCGACATTGGGCAGTACTATAGTTCCAGCTCCAATAAAAACATCATTACCTATTTTCACCCCCCCCAATGCCGTATATCCCAACGGACGTTTTGTGGAAGCATCATGTGCCAAGATATGCACCCTAGGAGCAAACGTTACACGGTCACCAATTTCAATCAACCAGCAATGACTCCAATCTATAATACTCTCAAACTGAATATCACAATCCTTGCCAATCTTCAATCCATTAGAGATGGCTATTTCCAATTGGCTACGGTCATCTATATGCAATATCTTATGACGAATAAACGCACGAATCAACAAATACAATCTTGCAAACATACCGTTATTCTTCTATGATACATCTTTTGACTTCTGAATGATTTCCTGTGAATCAATAGGATTATACAAGCAAATGGATTCTTTCAGATGTGGGAACAATCTCTCATTAGCTTTTCGTACTGTTTCCGAAACAGCTATTACGCAATCAAATCTCTTGTAACATTCTATCTCTTCTTCCCTACTCTTATATGCGTTATCCGTCCAATGATTGTTCTCCAAGTCAATATGCACCCATGCTATCTTTTTAGACTTCCGATTGGTAGAACCGCTTATAATACGTGTAGAATAACCCTCTATAAAAGCGACTTCCGTATCATACTTCCCATGAATAAACAGGCGATAGAACAATGACGGAGAAAAGAATTTATAGATGAACGTCTTCAAATAATCGCTCATCTTCCCATGTCCATAAATATATCGAAAATTGATATCAGATGGATAATGTTCATTCAAGACAGCCTTGTGGAGTGAATATAACGTCACATCAAACTTAGTCTTATCTATATTCTTCAACAATGTTTGAAGCACCTTCTCCGCTCCTCCGCCATACAAGGAATTGATTAAAAACACAACCCGTCTTTTCATCCCAGAAGAATATTTTCAATCGGTTTCATCAAACTTTCGATAGTGAAATCGTTGCCTCGTTCAACAGCCTTTTCTCTATAATATTCTAATAATGCTGCGTCTTTCAATAAGCGTTTCACTCCCTCATAAAACGCCCCTTCATCATTCTCCGTGATTATACCACACTCGCCATCCTTCAACAATTCAGCCATACCACTACAATCCGTGGTTATCACGGGAAGCCCTAAGATAAGTGCTTCGGTTACAGCGGTACTATAGCCTTCACTCCGAGAAGAACAGACAAAAAGGTCGCCTTGTACAATATATTTATAAGGATTGGTATGGAATCCCAACAATTTCACACATTCTTCAAGATGGTTCTCCTGAATATATTGTTTCAAATCTGCCTCTTGAGAACCAACACCCAATATCCAGAGTTCAAACTTAAGCCCATCATCCACCAGATGTTTGGCAATCCGCACCAAACGATCATATCCTTTCTGATGTTCCAAACGACCAACAGTCACGAGAAGCGGTCGTACATGTTCCACACGCGTTCCTTCTGATGCCATATTCCTAATCTCTTGTGAATTTATTGGATTATACAAGGTACCTCTTTTAACTCTCACCCCCATAATGGTCTTCTCAAATCCTTTCACCGCTGTATTTGAGACACAAAACACTTTATCATACTTGTTATATGCATTAACCTCTTCATCAAATGATGCATACACAGAAGTAGTCCAATGATTGTTCTCCAAGTCAGTATGCACCCATGCATACTTTCTCGCCTTTTTGTTGATTGAGTGGCTCAACAGTTTCGTTGTGAACCCCTCCACATATGCCACCTCCACGTCATTACCTTGGGGGACAAACCATCGATACGCCATAGACAATGGCAACCATTGATAAACCAAATGATGTTTCAACACATAAAGCCACTTCTTCCACGCATTCCCTTCTTTTGGATTATTTAGAATCGCACGATAGTCAACCTGTTTCTTGATGGCATCTTCATACTTTCCACCACCGCTAATAGCACAAACCGTTACATCAAATCGTTCCTTATCAATGTGCTGCACCAAAGTAGTTAAGACCTTCTCTGCGCCACCACCAGATAATGACTCTATTAGAAAAAGAACTTTTCGCCTGTTCATCTTTTCAAGACTTACTTCTTGACAATGACACTTGTTTCATCATCGGCAATATGATATAACATTTTTCACATACATCAATAATTGGGCATATTGTTCTGTACGATAAAACAATATACAATAGATTCCTATAATAGTCATGATTGAAATAATGCCATTGCACAAGGTCTGCAACAGAGCATAATCTATAGAAACAAAACCACAAATATAATATGAAAGAAACAATGTTAATCCTCCAACCAGTGTATAGATGAAATATCTCCAAAAGTAGTTCCATAAAGACTTATGAAAGATGAATTTATAGCACAGTCTCGGAAACTGCCAAAAGCCTATAGACAAGATGCTAATGGATGTCGCAAATAAAACACCTGGCAATCCCCAGTACTGTACAAAAACAAAGGAAAGAATAAGATTAATAATGCCTTGTAACAATGGGGTAAATCTATCTTTCACAAAGATTCCTGCTTTTGTCTTAAAGGTCAAAGATGTGCTTCGCATCAAATCAATGTAGAAATTCAACAATATAATACAAAGAGTTGTGTACCCTAACAGATACTGTTCACCAAGCCACCATGAAATGAATGGGGTGATTGTATTATGTAAAATAATCACAGGAACTGATGCCAACAAGAAATTTACAAAAAAAGTTGTCTTAAAAACCTCATAAACTTTCTCCGAAGACTCAGATGCAATCAAGTTTCCAACACTTTCCGAGAAACTATCAAGTGCCTGACTGACGATACTTCGTACCGTACCTGTCAGCAATGTATAGTTAGAATAAAGTCCAATACTAGCAACGCCCACAAAAGTAGAGATAATAATATTATCTGTACTGTGCATAAAGTAGCCTCCTATTTTATGAATAAAAAGCGCCTTCATGTTGGTAATAATATTTGACTTCGTTGCAGCATCAAGCAAATAGCGATCCTTTGTTTTGATATATGGGAAGAGTTGGTTAGCTTTCATCACAATGGCAATATTGAGGCCTACACCAAAGAGAGCCTCAACAATCAAATAAAGGATATAGTTCTTCGTATAATAGAGAATTGCTAGTTTAGTCAGATTCAACCCGACTTGGTAAGTTAGGTTGATTGTTGTAAGTTTATAGACTTGTTGGCTGGCATTAATGATAGACCATTTATATGCTGTAAAATAACCTACTACAGAATTAAACAAGAAAATGAAATATACGATGGAAACATATTCCAAGTTTTCACTATCTTTTATAAAGAAGTCTATGAAAGGATAAAGACAAAGTGCAAAAACTATAATGCCCAAAGCTATATACCGATAAACTTTGCGATATAGTTGAAGGAGAGCAAGAATTCTTGGACGATCATCTTCTGCAAGGGGTTTGTACAGATTATAGACCACGCTAGCTGCAAATCCACCTTCCAGCAATGTCATCACACCCAAGATATTTGACAACAAACCATTGAGACCAAGATATTCCACACCAACATTATCCACAAAGACTTTTCTAGTAAAAAAGCCTAGCAATGTCATAATGAGTGTTATACCAAGGCTTGATGCCAAATTTTTTGCAGAATTAAGCGTTCTCATCTACAAACTCGTTCAATTTTTTTGAAAAAAGCAATGCTAACCCCTCAGCAAATGGCATGACGGAAAACAAATGAGAATAATAGCCAATCCCATAAGTATCACCTTGACAATAATCTAAAGCGCCATCACGGCGCGTTGCTTTCATCAAAGCCTTCTCTATACGAAACGCAGCAGTTAGGAACCGTTTATCTTGAGATATTTGATAAGCCGCCACAAATAAAAGCCCAATCAAAACTGTTCCAGAAGATTCCATCCTTTCTTGTTGATTAAATACAAAGCAAGAGAAACCTCCGTCCACATTCTGGTGTTGCAGCATCGCCTCCGAAAGATGTATTATACGTTCTTTATTTCCTGGCAAAGTGGCAGCTTCTACAAGGCCCAAGGTGTACCAACCAATACCACGGCTCCAATCATGTACTCCCAAAGGCAACTTTTTCTCCAAATCATATGCATGTGCTGGATATATACCATGAAGTAAAGCGTCATCATACTCTTTCAACTGTCGTATAGCCAACTCATCCCAACCACACGCATGAAAAAAAGGAAGCACCATACCGATAGTATCAACAAAACGAACCTTTTTCAACCATGGACGATAAGCTATAGTTCCTACATCTTTCAAGTCATCATAAAAACTCAATATAATATGCTGTTGTTCGTCTGTTAGACAATGATGCTTCAGCAAGACATAAGCAAGCAACAAATCTTCAGGCTCTAATTTCTTAAAATCGAAAAGAATCTGATGATGCTGAGTATATTTCCTGGCATCTACTTCATTAAGTCCCAATAAAAGACCTGCATCTTGCCATTTCTGTATTGTTGAACTACAAAACGCACCTCTAACCATGTCCCACAATAATAATCTTGTGTTCGATGTTTTCCTCACTACAGGAGTATGCTTGAGCCATCTTCTTGATGTACGCTCAAGAGCTTGTTGCCATTCAATTCTGTCTTTCCATCTTCCTATGTGAATACGACTTTGCCATTCTTGCAAATAAACAAAGATATCCACAAGGACAAAAGACAAGGCAGCCCCTGTCAACAAATACAGAATAATCATCAGATTAGGCTAAAATAGCCATTAAGCACTCATCAAATTTTCGTAGGGCGCCATGAGGGCTTCTATATCAAAGTCCCAACCACGTGCCTCGCCTTTCTGCCTATATTGCTCCAAAAGATTGGGATCATCGAGCAGACTCTTGATGCCTTTATACAATGCCTCTTCGGTATTGGGTGTCATCAAGCCACTATCACCATTCTTGAGAATTTCCTTCAATTCAGGCGTTTCTGTTGCCACCACAGGCAGTCCCAAAATCAATGCCTTCATCACGCTTGAATGGTAAGCAGAACAAACGAACAGCTGCCCCTGAATCATGAAGCGATAGGGGTTGGGGTGAGAACCAAATAACTTCACACGCGTCTGCAAGTCATTCTCCTGGATATAGCGATCAAGTACTAAACGTTCCACACCGTCGCCAAACACCCAAAGTCCAACGTCATAACCTTCCTTGACAAGACGGTTAATAACACGAAGCATACGAGCATACTGGTACTGTGGTTCCAAGCGTCCTTGTGAAACCAAACGAACCTTTACCGGATTCTCGTCCGGGTTGCTGACATTTAATGATTTGAGGCGCACAGACAGTGAATCAATCGGGTCATATACCGTCTCAACCGGTACTTTTACATCTGGGAATTGCTTCTTAAAAGCTTCTGTAAGAAGGTTCGTTGTACAAGCCACCTTATCAAATTTGTTATATGCTTCAGTCTCCTCTTTGATGCTGCTAAAGAAATCACTCGTCCAATGATTCTTTGCTAAATCTGTATGAACCCAAGCATATCGTTTTGTCTTTCCCTTCGAAGCACGACTTAACAATTTCGTCACAAAACCTTCTGAATATGCAAACTCAACGTCATTCCCCTGTGGCACATAGAACTTATAAACCAATGACAATGGAAGGTTGCGATAGACCATCGTACGCTTTATTCCATCAGGGTCAGTCAAGATTGCTTTGTAATTGGCATTTTCCCTAATGATGGCTTCGTACTGTCCGCCACCATTGATGGCACATACTGTGACATCATACTTGCTTTTGTCAATATACTGCACCAATACAGATAAGGCTTTCCCTGCATCACCAGAATCCAATGATTCGACAAGGAAAAGAATTTTACGCTTAGAATTACTCATAGTACTATGTTATTTTATGTTGTTCGAAAAAAGTTTGTTTGTAACGTTAACCTTAGCCCTAACCTTAACTAAAATTAATCATCATCTTTTGTGTATCCTCCATAAGCAGAACCACCATAATATCCATAACGGGCACCATAACGATGAGAACCGTAATAAGAGAAGGAGTCGGTAGTACCATTGAGGATAATGGACATCTTGGGCAAACGTTTGTCATCGTAATATTTCTGTACATCAGGAAGAAGGTTACGATCAAAATGTTCCGCACGAATAATGAACAATGTAGAATCCGTGCAACGGCCGACGATTGTAGCATCTGCAACAATCTCAACTGGCGGACAGTCAAGAAGGATGTATGCATATTGGTTACGCAATTCATCCAGTAACTTGCCAAGACGATCATCAAACAGCAGTTCTGTCGGGTTGGGCGGAATTGTTCCAACAGGCACTACATCCAAATAGTCATGCGTCGCGTTACGAACCACAATATCATCAAAACTATCCGTCACACCCGAAAGGTAGTCTGCAATACCAATCTTAGGTTTGTCAACCATGGCGGAAAGAGATGCCTTACGGAGGTCAAGGTCTATCGCCAAGACTCGTTGCCTCTTGATAGCGAAAGAGGTGACGAGGTTTGTCACGACAAACGTCTTTCCCGAGTTTGGAGAGAAGGAGGTCAACATGATGACCTTACCTCGACTACCCTTTGCCGTCATAAACTCAATATTCGTACGAATCACTCGGAACGCCTCATTGATGACATTTCGTGAATGATCTTTCACCAATATATGCAATGATTTATCTTCCTCTTCTTGAGCCAGTCTCAACATTATCAAAATATTGTTCCACAACTTCTTCCAAGGACCAAATACCTTTTCTTTCAAAGTACGATGACGACGGTGAATTGGAATCTCACCAATAAATGGTATAGAGAGCTCGTTCAAATCTTTGCGACCACGTACTTGATTGTTAATTGCCTCCAAAAGGAAGATAATCAAGGCAGGAACGGCAATACCGACGATAGCACCAATCATCCATACCATACTGGGGACAGGGAATGTTGGGACATTTGAGCCAGAAGCAGGAGTAATCACCCTGTTGTTGTAAGCAGTAAAAGCTTGGGAAAGCTCGTTCTCCTCACGTTTCTGAAGAAGATACAGATAAAGGTTTTCCTTCACCTTCTGTTGACGTTCCTGATTCAACAGATATTTGGATTGTGAAGGGGATGATGCAATTTTACTATTTGCCTGTCCACGAATAGATTGGGCGGAACTCAGTTCCACATTCAAGGAAGCAATATGATTATCGACAGAGGCGATCAAAGCATTTCTTAGTTCTGCCAACTGCAAATCCTTCTCCTGAATGATGGGGTTCTGCAAGGAGCTGGCGCTCAACAGATTGTTACGAGACAAAAGCAATGCGTTGTATTCTGCGATTTGTCCACTGATATTCGGACTATTCACGCCTTGATTGGCAGGAATCAAAGTGAATTTATTCGCCTCATTCGTCAAATAATTACGCACATACCGAGCCATGTGCAACTGGTTACTTATTTCTGTTGATTGAGCTGTCGCTGAGGTGGCTTGACTGATATAAATGCTCGCAACGTCACTTTGACCTGCAGGAATCAAGTTCTCAGATTTGAAATTTGAGATATCAGTTTCCACATTACCCAATTCCTTCTCAATCACGTCCAATCGTTCGCCTATAAATTCGGAGGTTGACACAGAACGTCGATTGCAATCCTTCACCCAATTCTCATTATAAACGGCGATTATGGTAGAGAGGACATCTTCCGCCCGCTGAGGGCTTTCATCGTTGTATGTAAGCTTGATAATTGTGGACATATCACTAACCGCACTCACATCCAAACCGGATGTGATTTTGTTCACAGCCGCATGAATTGGCGTACGTTCCACTCGAAGGGTTATCTCCTGCGGAGCATAATTCACGGATTTATTCACTTCAATTTGTCCTATCGGGGTTCTCACCGTCCTACCAACTTTTCCCGTAATGGAACCTGAGACCTTTTCACCACCACGAACAAAATCGCTCATCACATAAGTACCATCATTCTTCAAATCAAACATGAATTCTGCAGATTCAGAATCATTCAAATCCAAAGGAATAATTTGTACACTTAAGTTCGTACCATAGATGATTTCTTCATGAAAACGTCCTTGCGCATAACAATTCACCTCGAGATGAAGGTTACGCACGGTGGATTCTGCCAGACTGGATGAACGGAGGGTGAACAACTCGTTCTGGACGTCCACACTTCCTCCAAACATATTGATGGCAGATCCGCCACTTGCTCCACCACCTGATTGCAAATCATTCTTAATCAGGATGGATGCAGAACGAGTGTAAATCGGAGGTGTTGCTTGTAAATAGAAATACGAACCTGCGAGCCCTAAGGCAAGACATAAAAGGAACCAATACCACTTAGAGGCGAAAACCATCAACATTTCGATGACCTTCGCATAGGCAGATCCACCTTTAGGTGCTGATGAGGCAGCATTTACCATTGGATAGCCACCATTCACGGGTTGATTATTAAGAGGCAACATGTTTAGTTTAGAGTTTAGAGTTTAGAGTTTAGAGACAAGAGTTTAGAGCTTATTTGAACCACGCTATTGCACTCACAATAAAGGTCGCCATACTAATCCAGAACGACGGCTGAACAGTGGAATTACCCATAACCGTTGCATTGCGCTTTTCTTTGTTGTTCATCTCAACATATATCACATCATTCTGCTGCAAGTAATACACTGGAGATGAATACAGATCTTCTGCAGAACAAAGGTTCACCTCATACACTGTTTTTTTTCCATAATTCTCACGAATCACCTTCACATTGGTACGCTGACCATTAATATTCAAATCGCCACGTGAACCGATGGCGTCAAGAATCGTAAATTTATCCCTATCTATTTGAATGCGTCCCGCACCTGCCGCACCCAAGACGATTACATACAAGTTTGAATAATCAACGGTCACTATTGGATCACGAATCAATCCTTTCTCCATAATCTGTTCTCGTATTGTTTCCTGAAGCTCCTGACGATTCAAACCAGCTACATGAATCTTACCTAACATGGGGAAACGAATACTGCCTTCCGAATCTATCGTATATCGGGAGCCTTCATTTCCGCCACTGCTTCCAGAAGACAAACTGAACTGATCAGCAAGTTCTTTCTTATCCGAACTCACCATAATTCTAATTTCGTCATCCGCCTTAAATTTGATTTCCACCGGATTCTGAACGACGATAGATTTGCCTGGATTAAAATCTTGGAAATAAGCAATGTCTTTAGGCACTGAGCAAGAACTCAACATTGCGAGAGCAACCACTAAAGTGATTCCAAGAAACAAATGCGCTTTTTTCATATTTAATATTTTTTAACTTTCAAAAATCCTTACATTCTCCCAAAATGTCTCTTTGAAGGGCATTTAATGATTTTTCGTTTCCGAGCACACCCTTACTTCACCCCATCCTCTACAACAGGGTGTCTTTCAAAGTGTTAGAAACAAACTTGTGATTAATTAGCCTCGCTAAAGTCACAGATTCAGGTTGTATTTATACAAACTAACGTCAAATGTACGCATTTCTTAAATAATAAAAAAGAATTTTAACAAAAAAAATTGCATGCGTAATCATGAGAAAACAACGTATAATAAGGCATCAAATAGTATCAGGATGGCATTTTAGTTGCCATCTGGTTTCACTATGTCGATGAAAGGGCCGTCATTCCAATGGAAAGATTTCCAATCATCTGGTTGGGACGGATTAAATGGAATGTAATCTTTTTGAACATATTGAACGATGGGCATATTCAGAGCTTTCATCCCCTCCACCATCATTTTTGAAATCTCATATGCTCCATAAGGATTAAAATGCGTGTTGTCTTCAAAGGCTTTCAATTGCCCCGGATATGTACGTGCTGGGTAGTGAACAAAAGCATGTTTGCTACCTTCCATCCCAAGTTTTTCATAAAAAACGCGAGTCATGTCATGAAGTTCTATGAGCTGAACTCCTAAATCTTTTGCCACCCATCGCATTGCTTCTGGATAATTGGCATGTGTCTCCAGAATTTTTCCGTTGCTATCAAAAGAACGTCGTTGTGTGGGGGTGACAAAGATGGGAGTCACCCCTTTGGTGCGAGCCTCATCAATAAAATGTTTCAGCGCATATGCATAATTATAGAAAGCCCCGCTACCTGGACGTTTCTCCTTCTGGTCATTATGACCAAATTCCATCAATAGATAGTCACCCTTCTTCATCAAAGACACAATCTTTTTCAAGCGTCCTGCTGCAATGAAAGACGTGGCAGTCTCACCACTTTCCGCATAATTGGCAATAGCCACCTTATCCGTAAACCAACGAGTTATCATCTGTCCCCACGATGCCCAAGGTTCATAGTCCTGATCTACAACCGTGGAATTACCACATAGCCATAGTGTTGGGACATCATTAGCTGGTTCAATCATAATTGAAGACACCGTCGGTAAATCGCCATTCACCTCTATTGTCAACTTATCATCCCAATTCATCTTACCCTCTTCACGCTTCTTAATACGTACATAGTCGCTTTTCCCATCAGGAAGCTGTATGGTTGTGTTTCGCTTGTTAACGACGAAGGAGCATGTTTTGAATTCGCCCTTCTTCGTTTCCACATTTTGAACAAAAAGACGTCGTGACTCAGCCCTAACAGTGGTGTTTCCTTTCGTCTTTTTAGATCCTAACGTAACTGTCACTTTATAATTTCCATCTGGCAATGCCACAGAGAAATAGAAAATACCATCTGACAGATGATAGGTCTCGTTTTGTGCTTTTCGTGCCTCTGCTATTACCTCTTGAAAATCATAGCCGTAGCCACTTTCCATGGTAAAGACATCAGTGGGTTTCACTTGAATAGCAGATTTGTCGCGACCATCAAAGGAAAATGTTTGGGCACTGGACACTAAAATGGAAAAACTAAAAACTAATAATAAATAAAACTTTTTCATTCTGTTTGTTCTGGTTTTGTCGGACTCACAAGTGCTGGTTTTAGTTCATCAGGAGAATCCGACGTGTACATATCTATTTCTCCCGCCACTTTGGTGAAGAGGTCTGAAACCAACTGCAAATCGAGTGTCCATTGAGGTTTAAATTTATCCGACTGCATATAGTGGAGAATGGACTCTCTCATTTGTCGGGCAACAATTCGTTTGTTTAAGTTATTAGTGATGTCCATCGTTGTCATCACCAATTTTCCTTTACCCACATTGGCTTCGAAGAGCATGCCTATCTTACGAGAGACAAACCATGTGTCTATACTCTGTACCAATGGTTGGAAAGTTGTTGGAAAATCCGTAAACTGCATGACTTGAGCACGGTTCACCAATTCCCACCACTGCATGTCTGAATGGTAGTCAGTGGGGAAAAGGTCAAAGATAGAATGGGTATTCTCCACAAAAATGCCTGTAGTATGCGGTGGACGCATCTTGAACCACGAGGTGTTCCAGAAGACAGGAGTGAACTGCTGCACCACCTCTTTGCCATAGCTAACCTTACCAGCAGCGCAAATGAGTACGTTACCACCTTTATTCAAGGTTTTGATGGCTTTTTCATCCAAGGATTCCGTCACATATATTCCCTTGGGCACAAGGTTCTGATCATAGTGTACAGCATCCTCCATGGAAGTGGGATAAACCCAGAAGTCCCAATGGTTCTGCGCTTCCGTACCTGGAATAGTCACAGTGAGGGTCATCTTCGCAGGTTCCTTCACATCCGTCAATGGCACAGAGATCTTGCCCAATTCAATATTGCCGCCAACAGGGAGAGTGCTGGTGGGGAAACTCCCCGAGGCAAAAGGAACGTCTGAAGGTTGGTCTGCATTGGTGGAATGAGAACTAGAAGCCTTGCTGATTACCCATTGGGGCGACACATTCTTCAGTTCCCCTTCCGAGAACTGGCTCAACTCCACTTCCGCCTCAAAGGTCTCGTCGCTCTGATAGGTGAACTTTGGCAGTTTTGCCAATGGTACAATGGGTGAACAGAATTCACGGAACTCACGATCTGTGATATAGCCCTTATCATCAAAAAACACGTCGGTCACGCCCACCAACGCTGTACCTTGTCCAGAATAGTCATTGAGTGAAAGCAACTGGAAACCCGCATAGTTAGGGGTTCGCAGGGTGCGTTCCACCTCTGCTTTATAGCATAGTGCCTGCAACTTTCCCGAAGCCATCATGAAATCGTGTCCCCTTGATTCCATTCCATTATCTCTCAGCAAGTCACGGAAGATTTCGAAGTTCTTTGCCTTGTTCACCCCCGTATATTTACCGATTTCATCAAAATTCGGGAAAGCGCACCACTGTCCGGTTTCATGGCTGACAAAAGGCATCGTAATAGGAGTGTTCGGCATATCCTTTCCATTATAAGTTGTGATGTTCTGTTCAAAAGTCACCACAGATTCCGGAGCAGTTCTTGCCCATTCGTTCAAGCCGCGAGCACCTGCCTTCACTGCAAATTCGCTACCTGGTTGCCATGCCCATCCTCCTCCAACACTGAAACCACAATACAGATGTCTCGGGTCGTATGCCTTCATCTGCGCCACATGCTCAGTTGCCCATGGCACCCAATTACCCGCAGGTTCATTGCCAAAAGCATAGAACGTGAATGATGGGTGATTACCATATTCGTTAGCAATAGCCATGCTTTCTTCCATCAAGTATTTGTCAATCGGTTCGCCCCTTCCCAATCGCACACCATGATTAGGCCACGACGGACCTTCGGGTTGAAGATAGAAACCCGTCAGGTCAGCAGCCACAAAAGCCGCTTCAGGGGGACAATAGCTATGGAAACGCATATGGTTGAGCCCATACGATTTGCAAGTCTTAAACACCTTCATCCACGACTCCACATCGGTTGGAGGGTAGCCCGTGTTGGGGAAGTCGCAGTTCTCTACCGTACCACGTAAGAGAATCTCTTTACCATTCAGATAGAACATCTTATCTTTTATTTCCATCTTACGCATGCCAAACATGGTTTCTTTTCGATAAGTCTTCCCATCCGAAGTCCTCACTTCCACCTCCAATCTATACAATTGAGGATGGAACTCATCCCAAAGAAGCATGCCTTCCCCCATCTGAAGAGCGATGTCACAATCTACTGTCTTCACGTCACTCAGAACCACCTCTTTCAGCTTACTTTCCACCACATGTTGCTTGTCCGTATTGAATGCCGTCGCCTTCATCGTCACCGTTGCTTTCTGGTTCGGTTTGCAATCCAACATCTCCAGATGAACTCGTGCCGTCTTACTGTCAATGTCCGGATAAACCGCCACATAGTCAATCACATTGAAAGGGCGTAATTCCATCTTACCGACGATTCCATTCCAGTCACCCTGCGTTTGGTCAGTCACTGAATGTGAATCCTGCCCCACCTTCACTGTTTCCGGGTCGTTATCCACACAAATGGCAATTGTATTCTCACCAGGCTTCAACAAACCATACAAATAAAATACATGAGGCACCGACAACGACTTTTGCATACGGTCCACCTTCTCACCATTCACCCATACTTCCGTTGTAATATGTGGACGCTCTAAATACAGCGAGTACATTGGCACCGACTCATTCTCTGGCAATGTTACACGTTTCTTATACCACGCCTTCCCCACATAATGTTTGTCTGGTGTCAGGAAAAATTGTAATTTCATATCTTTTCCTGGCTGACGGTATTTCGCCATATAAGGATTATAGAAATAACTGGAGTCATATAATGAACCCACCCATTTCGTATCCACGCTGATATCATCGCCCTTCAGTTGCTGTGGCATTGATGCCGGCAAGGTAATGACATCGTTCATCTGATAGTCAGGTTGATACCACTTTTCTTCTACGCCCTTTCCTTCACGGTCAATCTGGAACTGCCATGTTCCGCTCAAATCTATTGACTGAGCGAAACTCGTCAAGTAAAGAGATAAAACGAGGACACAAGTCCCCAAGCGTTGTAAAACAAATAGGTTATTTCTCATTATTAGTTAGCATATTTGGTGTGCGAAGGTACATAAAAAGCGGCAAACTCACAAGAGTATGCCGCTAAAAATCATAAAATATGTGTAAATATCTACAGAATCGAGCCTTACTCACCTGGAGCAATAGCACCTGCAGGACAAGCATCAGCGCATGTACCACAATCTACACATGCATCTGCATCAATAACATACTTGCCATCACCTTCGCTGATAGCACCTGATGGACACTCACCTGCGCAAGTTCCACACATTACACAATCGTCACTAATTACGTAAGCCATAATTTTCCTTTTATTTTCAATTACTAATATTTATTCGCGATGCAAATGTAGGAAAACTTTTAATTAACTACCAAATTTTAGGTAGAGAAAATGCGGTTCCCACATGAAAATCATACCTAAAAGTAAGTATAGGACTATTTTCCGTCTTCAAATGTCACCGTTTGCAATGCAGCTTCCAATTGTCGCATGATGGGGCGTTTTTTCTTGTCTGGAGCAAAGACGAAGCCTTCAACCACGAGGAAACGGTTTCGTACAGTGTCAGCATAGACATAGCTGACAAAGGGACCTCCCATCGCATCGTTCCGCATGTCCCAAAGTCCACGAACAACAACCAAGTCTTTTCTGGTAATATCATCCACATTCACCGTTCTCCTATCTGTTTCCATCCACCGGTCATCTCTATCTCCAGGGATGTTCACCTTCATCACCGAATCACGCATATCCTCAAAGGAATATGTTTCTGACAATGGTAGGGCATATACACAAACATTCTGCTGAAAATCCCTCTTGCTTGCTGACGCCCACAAGAAATCCTTACCCACCTTCATATCATCCACATCTTGTGGAACTTTAACACTCACACCAAACTGTTTCCTCACTTGCGCCAATACCGCTCCATTATAATTCTTCTCCAACAATCTCCTTTCACGGGCAAACTCATTCTCATTAAATTTTCTGAGAATATCTTTTTGATGCTCCTCCAATAATTTGACAAACTCCTCATTAGTCGGAGCATACAATCCCTCCACCACCTGCGGCTTGGCATATAAATCTTTCTCCAGCGTCATTTTCGGTTCTGTAAATTTTCTCGCCACGTCCACAAACAAGATGTTGGCATATACTTTGAACGTGCCATTGAAAGCATGTGGGTTGATATACGTCACACGAAAGTTGCTTTCCCGCTGAGGGAGTCCCCCAATGGGTGCCTCTACAACTTCCACCAGTTTCTGTCCCGTCTCAGTCTTCAGCCACTCCTTGTCAGCCACCACCAACAGTTCGTATGGTGCACTCTGCACCTTACCGACGGTCTTACCTTTCTTTTTATCCGATGTACATGACACCAACAGCATCATACACATTATTATATATATACAATATTTCATTTCTCTAACATTCTAAAGATTTCTGAACCGCACAACAAGAAGCATCCCAATCCGTAATCGTCAAAGTCTGGTTCTTTCGTATAAGTCACAGGTTGCGAGTCCTTCGGTTCCTTGCCCGTTCCTTGTACATAACCCAAGAACCCATTTGCATGTAAGCAGGTTTTAACCATTGCCTCCCATGTACGACAAATCATTGGGGCATATTTCTTTTTAGGCAGATAGCCATGACGCACACCCCAAGCCATACCGTAAATGAACAGAGACGTGCCTGACAACTCCACACCGCCATAGTTGTTCTCGTCATGCAACGACACATTCCAGAACCCATCGGCACGTTGACATTTCACCAATGCCTTTGTCATGGCCAGATAGTCCTTCTTATAATCATTGAAATGGACATCCAAACCTATGTCCGTCCACTTCTTTGTATCCAAAGGTTCCCAATATTGTGGCACTTGAGCACCATTTGCCAGCAACATGGCATCCATTGCACGCACCAAGGCGGCATACACCCATCCGTTGCCACGACTCCAATAACAATTCGCCCCGTTCGGTTCCTGATAAGGTGGAACAAAATCCTTGTCACGCCACCACAATCCTTCACTCGCATTGAACAAACCTCCGCCAATCGTGTTGCGCGTTGTCTCATACATCTTCCACCCCTGTTCCGTATATCGTGAAGCCTCCTTGTCACCTTCAAAATGGCGCAATCTAGCCAATTTAGAAAACACAGGAAGACCCATCTGGATAGCATCAATCCATGTCCAGTCACCTGCACTGCCAGCAGACTTTTCTTGACCGCCAACCATCCAAGGGATGCTACCCGCAGCAATCACGTTGTCCATACACTCCTTCGTAGGTGCAATAAGCAGTTCTGAACCGCGAATCTTATCCTCTCGCTTTCGTTCTGCCGCACTTGTCGAAGCTGAACGAACATACTGATAGATATCAAGATAAGTCTGACAACAGCAATAATCGTCCGCATCACGTGTGGTCACGCCATTACGTGGCAGCCACTTGTGTGCTTCTCCCCAATCATAGATGTATTTCTTATAGATTTCGTGCTTGGTGCTTCCCGTCAATCGTTCTACCTCTGCCAAAGCCATCAATCCTTCAAAATACACACCCCTCGTCCAAAGATTAGACGGGCGTTCCTTCTTCACAAATGTAGGTTTCCCCGGGTCAGGATATTTCTTAAGAAAATAATCATTTGCTCGCTCCATTGCGGTGACGACATCTTGCCTTTGTAATTGAGCCTTTCCTTCCTGTCCTGACAAGAGAAGCAGGACAAGAAACAGATGCATGTATCGTTTCATTGTCATATATGTTCCATTTGTTTCGGAGACAAAGGTACGGAAAAGTTTAGAGTTTAGAGTTTAGAGTTTAGAGAATTGTTACTTTCCCATAGAAAAAGCATACCGAAAGTCCAATAATTCTTGTTTCCTGATTCCCAAGTCCTAATTTTTCATTCTTTCATTCTTTCATTCTTTGTTTTTTTCATTACCTTTGCAAGACATTCGCCCCGATACCGAAATTTTCACTCAAAACGACCACATCCATGGTGCTTCAAAAACTCTTTGGCTTCGACCCTTCGAAGCACAATGTCAAGACGGAGATAATGGCTGGCTTGACATCATTTCTGACAATGGCGTACATCCTCGCCGTCAACCCCAATATTTTCTCAGCGCTCGCTGACCAAGGAATGGACACACAAGCTGTGTTCACCGCCACCATCATTGCTGCAGTCATCGGCACACTGGTCATGGCCATCTACGCCAAATTGCCGTTTGGACTTGCTCCAGGCATGGGTTTGAATGCTTTCTTCGTCTATAACGTGTGCCTTCAGCTTCACTATTCGTGGCAATTTGCCTTAACAGCCATCCTATTGGAGGGCATCATCTTCATCATTCTAAGCATCACCAAAATACGTGAAAAGATTGTCAATGCCATTCCCCGACAATTAAAGGCATCCATTTCTGTAGGCATCGGTGTGTTCATTGCTTCATTGGGGTTAAAGAATGCAGGGCTCATTGTTGCTGACAAAGCCACTTTTATCACTTTGGGTAACCTCACATCAGGTTCTGCCCTACTCTGCTGCATCGGTATCATCCTGACTGCATCACTGCTCATGTACAGAATCAAAGGTGCCATGCTCATTGGCATATTTCTCACCACCCTCATTGGCATTCCATTTGGCGAAACCGAGTTTAACGGCATCTTGGGCATACCCCCAGACGTATCACCATTATTCTTGAAATTTGAGTGGCACAACATCTTCACCATGGACATGCTTATGGTGGTCACCACCTTTCTCTTCATCGATTTATTCGACACCATCGGAACCGTGATTGGGGTAATGAGCACTGCCAACATGGTGAAACCCGACGGAAAGATAGACAGGGTGAACGAAGCCCTGTTTGCCGATGCCATTGCCACCACATTGGGAGCTTGTGTAGGCGCATCCACCACCACCACTTATGTTGAATCAGCATCAGGTGTGAGCGAAGGTGGTCGCACAGGACTCACTGCGGCTTCCATTGCCTTCTTCTTCGCCATCTCTCTGTTCTTCGCGCCGCTCTTCCTTTCCATTCCATCTGCAGCCACAAGTCCAGTGCTCATTCTTGTGGGTTTGTTGATGTTCACACGTGTGGCTCACATCGACTTCAATTCATACGAAGAGGGGCTTCCTAATTTCATCACCCTCTTCGCCATGGTCATGACCAGTTCCATCTCTGATGGTATCCTATTGGGTATCATTTCCTATGTTCTGCTTAACACCATCGCTCGTAAATGGGAGAACCTCAATTGGACAATCGTTATCTTGGCCATCATCTTCATCATCCGATATGCACTCTTGTAACTCAATCTAACAACATGGAAACGCCATCGTTACAACAGGGTATTCACGATGCCCGCACCTTAGGTCCAGTCAAATTCGGCATCTTGGGCATCCAGCACCTCTTTGCCATGTTTGGCGCCACCATCCTCGTACCTGCCATTACAGGCTTGAATACATCTGCCACCCTACTTTTTGCAGGTGTCGGCACCCTACTATTCCACTTCATCTCCAAATGGAAAGTGCCCGCATTTCTTGGCAGTTCCTTCGCCTTCATCGGGGGATACCTGTCCATCAAGCAACTTGGCATGGACAAAGGACTTCCAGCATATCTATCACTCGACTATGCCTGCATAGGCGTGGCATGTGCAGGACTCTGCTACTTCATCATGGCAGCCCTCATCAAAGGGTTCGGTTCCGAACGCGTCCTTAAATACTTTCCCCCAGTCGTGACAGGTCCCATGATTATCTCCATCGGTCTTTGTCTCTCGGGGTCAGCCATCACCAATGCAAGCGAAGATTGGCTCATCGCGCTGGTCGCCATTTTTGTAGTCATCATCAGTAACATGTGGGGAAAGGGCATTGTGCGCATCATACCCATCTTGCTCGGCGTAGTCACATCATATGGATTAGCAGCTTGCATGGGGCAGGTCGATTTCTCCCCCTTGCAAGAGGCTGCATGGATTGGATGGCCCGTGGCACGTGAAAACACCGTGCTCGCCGTGTTCGACCATCCCAACTACAACCTCATCATGTCCAGCATTATTGCCATCATGCCCATCGCCTTTGCCACCATCATGGAGCACATCGGTGACATGTGTGCCATTTCTGGCACTGTAGGGAAACTCTTTCTCGCTGACCCAGGACTGCACCGTACACTCACAGGGGATGGTGTTGCAACAGCCCTCTCCTCCCTCTTTGGCGCACCAGCTAACACCACTTATGGCGAAAACACAGGTGTGCTCAGCATCACAAAAGTCTATGACCCACGCGTCATACGTTTGGCAGCCATTTTTGCCATCCTGCTGAGTTTCTGTCCTAAATTCACCTGCCTTGTCAGCATGATGCCAGCAGCCACCATAGGCGGCGTTTCACTCATCCTCTACGGCATGATTTCCTCTGTCGGTATCCGCAACATAGTGGAAGCAAACATCGACTTTATGGAGATGCGAAACATTATCATTGCTGCACTTATCCTCGTCATCGCCATAGGTGTGAAATATGGTGCCAACGACTCCATCGCAATCGGTTCCATACATCTTTCAGGCTTGGCATTGGCTGCCATCATTGGCATCCTACTCAATGCCATCCTACCACATCGTTTAGACATTGATATAGATATAGAAGAATATAAATAATTCAACTTTCGGAAGTGACGAAGTAATCGAAGTTGAAGGAGTTAACGACAATACCTTAAAAAGAAAGAATGAGGAATGAGGAATTGAATCTGTCAATTGTCAACTAAGCAAAGCGCTCACTTCGGTAACTTCATTAACTTCAAATAAATAAAACTTGCAAACCTTTAGCTCGACGAAGTCAAACTTTAGTAAATAATACAATCAATCATCATGAAGAAAGTTTTTTTCATCGCGATGGCATTTGTTGCCGCCATCAGTACAAATGCACAGAACATTCAGTTACATTACGACTTTGGTCGTCACCTCTATTCTGATGAAGAGGGAGGACGTCAAGACATGACTGTCACCCTCGAACAATTCAAGGCAGACAAATGGGGCTCTTGGTTCTACTTCGTCGATATCGATTTCAGCAGCAAGTTCACCGAAGGTGCATACACTGAGATTTCGCGCGAGTTCAATCTCGGCAAGCAATCCCCCTTTGCCGCTCACATCGAGTACAACGGAGGTCTTAACCGCTTCGGTAGCTTCCAGCAGTCAGCCCTTTTCGGTCCAGCATGGAACGGACACAGCGCTGACTTCTCCAAAACATACTCCGTGCAACTCATGTACAAGCAGTTCTTCAAGAGTTACGACAACACCAAGGCCTATGCCAGCTGTCAACTCACGGGTGTGTGGAGCACAACCTTTGCCCATAAGGCATGCACCTTCAGTGGCTTCATTGACCTTTGGCGTGGCGAGAAAGCAGAGAATGGTCACGGACAGCTCGTTCTCCTCTCCGAGCCCCAATTCTGGTACAACTTCAACAGCATTAAAGGGTTGGAAAACACCAACCTAAGCATTGGCACCGAAGTGGAAATCAGCAACAACTTCATCTTCAACACCTGCAACGACAAGTCCTTCTTCATCAATCCGACCTTGGCAATGAAGTGGACATTTTGATGAAGAATTAGAAATGAGGGGAGATATTTGTTTTCCCCTCATTTAATTGTACCTAAGGCTTTGCCGAAGGTACTCTCGTTCGACAACAAAAAAGAAAAAGGGGTTTTCTTTTTGTATTGTTCTCACTTAGTCGTACCTTTGCACACAAAAATCAGTAACTCAACTTTCGCAAGTATGAGTTTATTAGAGTTAAGCTTGCGAAACTTTAATCAGTAATTTATGATCACAGCAGAACAACTGAAAGACATTAAGGATAGAACAGAGGCGCTGCACCGCTATTTGCAGATAGACCACAAGCAGATGGAAGTAGAGGAAGAGGAACTGAGGACTCAGGCACCAGGTTTTTGGGATGACCAGAAAGCTGCTGAGGCGCAGATGAAGAAGGTGAAGGCCTTAAAGAAGTGGATTGATGGTTACAATGAGGTGAAAGCGGCAACAGATGATACAGAAGTGGCATTCGATTTCTACAAAGAAGAGATGTCCACAGAACAGGAGGTGGATGATTATTATACGAAAGCATTGGCGCTCATTGAGGACTTGGAGATGAAGAACATGCTGCAAGGTGAAGCAGACAACATGGACGCCGTGTTGAAAATCAATGCAGGCGCAGGTGGCACGGAAGCACAAGATTGGGCACAGATGCTGATGCGCATGTATCAGCGATATGCTGAACAGCATGGATACAAGGTGACAATCAGCAACTTCCAAGATGGTGAAGATGCTGGTATCAAGACGGTGACAATGGAGATTGTGGGCGATATGGCATATGGCTATTTGAAGGGAGAGAGCGGTGTGCATCGCTTGGTGCGTGTAAGCCCCTACAATGCACAGGGCAAGCGCATGACTTCGTTTGCGAGTGTGTTTGTCACCCCGCTGGTGGATGACACCATCAATGTAGAGATTGAACAGGCACGCATTTCATGGGACACCTTCCGTTCGAGTGGTGCAGGTGGCCAGAATGTGAACAAGGTGGAGTCGGGTGTACGTCTGCGATACCAATACAAAGACCCTTACACGGGTGAGGAAGAGGAAATCCTCATTGAAAACACAGAAACGCGTGACCAACCCAAGAACAAAGAGAATGCCTTGCGACTCTTGCGTTCCATGCTCTATGACAAGGAGTTGCAGCACCGTATGGCTGAACAGGCAAAGGTGGAAGCCGGCAAGAAGAAGATTGAGTGGGGCAGCCAAATTCGTTCCTATGTGTTTGATGACCGTCGTGTGAAAGACCACCGCACAAATTACCAGACAAGTGATGTAGGTGGTGTGATGGATGGTAAATTGGATGAATTCATCAAGGCATACCTCATGGAATTCTCTACTGAAAGTTAAAAACTAAAAACTAAAAGTAATAGTTTCTGAAGGAAATAGTTTGAACATGCAGGAGATTGAAAGGAAGTTTTTGGTCAAGGATGATTCTTACAAATCTTTGGCTTTCAGTAAGACACATATTGAGCAAGGGTATTTTGCCACAGAACCAGGAAGAACGGTGCGGATACGCATTCGTGACAACAAGGGTTATTTGACCATCAAGGGTGCTCCGAAAGAAGGAGGGTTCGGGAGGTATGAATTTGAGCGTGAGATACCGATGGAGGATGCCCGTGAGATGATGGAGTTGTGTATGCCTGGAAGAGTGAACAAAGACAGGTATTTAGTGAAGAGCGGCAAACACACGATTGAGGTGGATGAGTTCTTTGGCGACAATGAGGGTTTGATACTGGCAGAGATAGAGTTGGCAAGTGAGGATGAACCGTATGAAAAGCTTGATTTCTTAGGAAAGGAAGTGACGGGAAACTATCATTATTACAACAAATACATGCTTCGTCGTCCTTACAAATTGTGGAAGGACGAAGTGGAGTTTGAAAAGTGACATTGTGTCAACATAAAAAAACGCATCAATGAAGCTGAAACAATACATAGTGACTGTGCTTGCCACATTCAGTATCATCGTGCTGAGCACCCTTCCCATCCCAGAGGATGCACCGATGAATGATGTACCCCTGATTGACAAGTGGGTACATATGGTGATGTATATGGGATTGGTGTTAGCAATGTGGTTTGACCATGTGGTGAGGAGCGAGAAAAAAGCCAAAGGGAAGCATTTCCTGTTCATGTTTCTGTATGCCACGTTGTTGGGAGGATTGATGGAATTGGTACAGGCATACATGACCACATGTCGATCAGGCGATTGGATAGATTTTGAAGCAGATGCCATTGGCGCAGCAATAGGTGTCGGTTTAAGTTCATTAATTAATAAATTATGGGCAGAGAAAACTTCGGTTCAAAATTAGGAGCCATCCTTGCAGCAGCAGGTTCTGCTGTAGGTTTAGGTAATGTTTGGCGTTTCCCCATTGAGACCGGACAGAATGGTGGTGCGGCATTCATCATCATCTATGTGTGTTGTATCATCGTTTTCGGATTGCCTATCATGACCAGCGAATTCATGATTGGGCGTTACACCCATGCCAACACGGCAGGGGCATTCCGAATTGTGTCAAACGGTTCCATCTGGAAATGGGTAGGACGTATGGGTGTTTTCACGGGTTGGTTCATTCTCTGCTATTATGTGGTGGTGGGAGCATGGACATTGCATTACACTTACCTCTCCGTCACCAACGCATTTCATGAAGTGCCTGCCAAGCAATATGAGAACATCTTTGGCGATTTCGTTGCAAATCCTTGGATTCCCACCTTATGGCTCTTCCTTTTCATTGGTGTCATCCATTTTGTCATCACGAGGGGTGTGCAATCTGGCATAGAAAGGTCAGCGAAGTTGATGATGCCCACCCTCTTCATCATCACCATCTTCCTGGCGGTATGTTCCATTTCCCTTCCTGGCGCTTCCAAAGGCTTGGAGTTCCTGCTCAAACCCGATTGGAGCAAGGTGGACAGCACCACTGTGTTGGAAGCAATGGGACAGGCATTCTATTCGCTCAGTTTGGCAATGGGTTGCCTGTGTACCTATGCCAGTTATTTCGACAAAAAGACCCCATTGGCAAAGTCAGCTATCAACGTGTCGATGATTGACACACTCATAGCCATCATGGCAGGTTTCATCATTTTCCCCTCCGTCTTCAATATTGGCATGGATCCTAATGATGTGGGTGTGGGTGCAGGTCTTACGTTTGTCTCTTTGCCAAACGTATTCCAACAAGCATTGGGCGATGGAAGCATCTTAGCAGTCATCTTCTCCACAGCGTTTTATTTTCTCCTTTTCGTGGCAGCATTGACAAGTGCCATTTCCCTGCATGAGGTAGCAACAGCATACGTGACTGAGGAATTCAACATGTCACGCAAAAAGGGAGCCACATTGGTCACCTCTACCATTCTTGTGTTGGGTACCCTGTGTTCTCTCTCATTTGGACCTCTGAGCCATGCGACCTTGTTTGACCGCAACATCTTCGAGATGTTCGACGATTTGTCTGGTCGTTTCCTTCTGCCAATAGGCGGCATGCTCATCAGCATCTTTGCCGGATGGGTGCTTGACCGCAAGCTTTATCGCGATGAAATCAGCAATGGAGGCGACTTGAAGACTCCTTACTTCAAAATGCTCATCTTCTCCTTGCGCTACATCACACCTTTGGCAATAGGTCTTGTATTCCTTGACCAAATGGGAGCGTTTAACTTCCTGAAATAAATTAACTAAAGTTTCGCAAGTGCTCAACTTTTTTGGAGTTAAGGAGTTATAGGAGTTATCGCTTCGCTCGAAGTGAGCGACGTTTGTTATGCTGATAATTGATAGTTTAGGGTGGAGAGTCACACCCCGCATGGCAATTCCTCATTCCTCATTCCTCATTTTCATTGACTGGGTATCGTCGTTAACTCCTTTAACTTCGATTACTTCGTCACTTCCGAAAGTTGAGTAAATTAAATTTATTCAGAGTGAATAGTGAAAGAGGCGATTAAGCGAGTGAATGGTCAAACAGGTTTGAACAATGCCAAGCGCAAGCATCTTTGACAAAGCAAAGAGTGAAAAATCCAAGTTACTTTTACCGATAGGGGTTTGACACCCCGCATGGCAGGTAACTTAGATTTTTCACTCTTCCTTTTTCACTTTTGGCTCACCGAGCCAAAACCTACTTCACATACACTTTTCGTGTCTTGCCGTCAGCTGTTCTGATGATGTTCACACCTGGTTGCAGTGCCGGTATGCGTACACCTGCGGTGTTGTAGATTTCAACAGATTCAGATACTTCGCCATCTTTGGCTTCTATGGCCATGATGTCGGTGGTGTCGTGCTGTTTTCTCACTCGGCATTCAGCCAACATGAATTCTTGCATACCACTGCCAATTTCGGCAAACTGGATGATATAATTGCCCTTGGTCTTAATTTCGAATTCCAGCGTATTACGTGTGGCAGAAGTGATGTCACCTGCAGAGTTTCCATTGACATTGGGCTTTGCCGTCTGTGTGGTCGAAGCCTTTACGGTGGTGCCACTGCTGTTGAGAATCTTGGCCTGATAAGTAGGCGTACCCTTCCATGCTGCCATCGCATAGATGAGTTGGTACGTGCCAGGTTCAAGCGACAACTTGTAATTGCTCAGACGACCATATTCTGCACTGGTTGTACGCCAATAGAGCGTCTTTCCCTGATAGCCGGTCAAACCCGTGAAGGTGCGAGGGCCTGAGCCGTTTGACGTTGGATAGTTACGCACGCTGGTACCATCTGTGGTGCGCCAACCTTCAGGGAATGCTCCAGCAGCCACATTCGTAAAGTCGAGGTTGTAGATAGCCTGTGTGTCGGTGAAAATGGGCTGGATGGTCATGTTTTCATCTGCCATGGCGAAGGTTACCTCTTTGGCACCTTCCTTAACAGGGATGGTCAGTCCTTGCGTGAAGAAAACAGAGTTGGTGACCTTCAGAGCCTTGATGGCATAGCCTTCTTCAGGATTGATGGAGAGGGTCACCTCTTGACCTGCTGCAGCAGCATCCACATCTGCTGTCACTTCTCCGAAATCAGCATCGAGGATGTTCACATCGAACTCCTCAGCAGGTGTGCCTTCAGGTTCGTAGGTCACTTGGTCGATATACATGCTGATGGCATTTGGATTCGTGATGATGAGTGTGTTGCTGCCTGTCTTCATAGTAACAGGAACGACAGTTTCCAACCAGTCGCTCGCGCCAGTCTTCTGAATGGCCGCGTTTTGACCGACTCCGTTGACACTCACTCTCAGGTTACCAGCCTTGCTGCTGCTGGCATAGCGAATACGGACATTATATTTGCCCCCTTCAGCAGTTTTCTGCTGATGACGCAGAGCGCTGCCCGAGTTTGCCTTCATCTCCACATATCCCATGCCCGCAAAGTTCTTGGTGTGCTGTGCCCACCAACCCGAGTTGGTCAGTTTGCGGTCAGCACTCTTGGTGTCCATATTCTCAGCTTCGATGATGATGGGACCATGGTAAGGTTCTGGCTGCTTGGGCTTGGGAAGAGCTGCGGATGGCAGACCTTCATCAGCACCTGAGCGATCTTGTTCGCCAGTACAATTGATGGTGACATCTGCGGCACCAAGATGACGGACAATGACGGTGTAAGTCTTTTTGTCTGCATCATAGCTGGCAGCAGCGGAGGCTGACTGTCCATTGGCACCTGTGCTGTGTTTTTTCAAGGTGTAGGAAGGCACGTTTGTCACGCCTGTGACAATGAGTGTGTCGGCACGCACAGTGGTGGTGTCGTTGCGGTAGTTGTTCAGATAGAAGTCGATATGGTCAGCATACTCACGAACGACACCGCTGGAGAGGCGGTAGTAGTTGAGTTTGAGCGAATCGCAGGTGTTGTACTGCAAAGGAAGTTCAGCACGTGCGCCCTTCTTCTTGTTCAAGTAGGTGTAAGGTGTGTAGGTGACGAGCTGGTTCTTGTAGCGGTTCACATAGAGGTCGCCCTTCGACACCTCGGGATAGAGATTGTTGAACTCCTTCACCTTGTTGGTTTCGTTACCCCAACGAGAGTTGTAAGCAGTCTTCTTCACCTGAACCTGAATGGCTTTGGCAGCATCATCGTAGAGTCCAGGAACCATAGGAATGGCACCGTAGCGTCCTGTCTTCTTGAAGTAGCAGAGGTTATTCTGCAATTGTCCATAAGCCCATGCGCCTTCCTTCTTCTGGTTGGCAGGGTCGGTTTGCAGGTAAAGCCCATTGAAGAGATTGTCTGGCACCTTAAAGTCGTCGTTGGTGTCATGCACAATGACTGCCTTGGTCTTTGCTAGCACTTCCTCACGGGTAGGGATGTACATGGTGCCATCAATGACCTTGCGCCACATGTCCAGCCAGATGCCCTTGAAATCATCAAACTGTGACCATCTGCGGCATGAATAGCCATCCACAGTGGCATCCCATTCATTCCTGAAACATGCTCCATCCCAAATAAGTTCAGGACCATCCCACACGGCTCCACCATTCACACACGTCTGCTCCATCACTGTGCCGATACCAGCAGCACCAGGATATTTACACTTATTGGAACCGACAAGTTTAGCAGTCATGTCATTCCATCCACAGTTGTCGTAACGCACACCATAGTTCTTGGTCAGACCTGAGATGAACGGTCCCCAGCATACACTCTCGTTGTTGAGGAAACTGCTGCCGTGAGTATATTTGTAGAGGAAGAGGATGGCTTCAGGATACTTTTTGCAGGCAGCCATAAAGTCCTTGTTCAACTTCAGTTCAGCAAGAGGGTCGGTGTTGAAATGGTAAACACCACCACACCAGCTGACCGTGAGGAAACCGCCATACTTGTGCGACATCTCCACCAGTTTTGCAAACAAAGCCCATCGGCTCGACTCCGTCATGGAACTCTTGTCACCTGCCTCGCCAAAGCCCCAGAACTGCTCAGCATAGTTCCAGCCAAGGAAGTTAGGGAAGGTCTTGAAGAAATACTCGAAAGTGTCAAGGTCAGTATCCTGAATGTGGGTATGACCTCCAGATGCTGGCTGGCAGCTGAACCACATGCCATTGGCTTGACATACAGTCGCCCATGACTTGTAGGTGCGGACAGCATTACGTGGCATGCGGTACATCTCTGTGTCCTTGTCAAACTGACACGACAGCGACAGGTTCATACATACATACGGCTTGATGTCGTCAGGAACCAAGTCAATGATTTTCTGCGGGTCGGCACTGTTCCACACGTCAATGTGAATCATCCACAAAGGATGTTGCGAATCAATGGGTCGGCGCTCCTGTGCCGACATGTTCACCGATGCCATCAAAAGCATCATCGTCGTTAAGACGTAAGCAAATATTTTCTTCATGTAAATCAGGTTTTGATATTTTTGTATGCAAAGTTACGTTGAACTCTCCACACTCGTTTTACATCATGTTTCCAATCTTTTTGCCAATGTTACATTTGGCGTCATTACTTTCCTCATGTATTATTTTTCCTTTCGTACGCATCTCAACAATCCCTTGCGGTATAAGACCAACCCATTTATTCTGATTACACAAATTAAAATGACTATTCACGCTAAAGTGAAGTGACTATTCACGCTAAAGTGAAACGAGTATTCACGCTAAAGTAAGATGAGTATTCACGCTAAAGTGAAGTGAGTATTCACGCTAAAGTGTTCAGTGCTTTACGGCAACGCATCACAGAGATGATTTCACACATGGTTCTGTGATTGCGAAAGTCATATCTTTGTTAATCCCCCAAACGATTGAGTTTTATATTTTTTCTTTCGGTGGCGTGCCGCAATCTCTTATGCCGGATTCACGTTAAAACATGGGGTATTGCCCTCACTTATTCGCACTTTTGCATCGCCCAAGATTGGCAGCATATCAGAAATTGAAATAAAATGGTTTTTATTTTGAATTTCGCTCAATTTGCACTATCTTTGCACCATAACTTATAATCCATCATCATCATGACTTTAATTGAAAGTATCGTTGCACGCGCAAAAGCGAACAAGCAACGCATTGTGCTCCCCGAATCTTTGGAGGAGCGCACACTGACTGCCGCCGACAAGTGTCTTGCTGACGACATAGCCGATATCATCCTTATCGGCAACAAGAATGAGATTTTTGCTCAGGCAGAGAAACTGGGATTGAAGCATGTGGACAAGGCTACCATCATTGACCCTGCCACTTCGGAGAAGACGGAGGAGTATGCACAGCTGCTCTTCGAACTTCGCAAGAAGAAGGGCATGACCATCGAGGAGGCTCGCAAGCTGGTGCTGAACCCATTGTACTTCGGATGCCTCATCATCAAGAGCGGAGATGCTGACGGACAAATCTCGGGTGCCCTTTCAACTACGGGCGACACGCTCCGTCCTGCCCTTCAGATCATCAAGTGTGCTCCTGGCATCACTTGCGTGAGTGGCGCAATGCTGCTTATCACTCAGACTCCGCAGTATGGCGAGGAGGGTGTGCTCGTGATGGGCGACGTGGCTGTTACTCCAATGCCTGATGCCGCTCAATTGGCTCAAATTGCTGTCTGCACGGCTCAAACTGCCAAGAGCGTGGCAGGTTTTGCTGACCCACGTGTGGCTATGCTGTCATTCTCCACGAAGGGCAGTGCCAAGCACGAGGTAGTGGACAAGGTGGTGGAAGCCACCCGTCTTGCCAAGGAACTTGACCCTGCATTGAAGATTGACGGTGAGCTTCAGGCAGATGCAGCACTGGTTCCATCTGTAGGTCAGAAGAAAGCACCCGGAAGCGACATCGCCGGCAAGGCTAATGTGCTTGTGGCTCCTTGTCTCGAAGTGGGCAACATCGCCTACAAACTCGTGCAGCGTCTCGGCAATGCCGATGCCATCGGTCCTATCCTTCAGGGTATCGCACGCCCCGTCAACGACCTCAGTCGTGGTTGCTCAGTAGATGACATATACAAGATGGTGGCCATTACGGCTTGCCAAGCTCAAGACGCTAAATAAGACAAACTCATTTATTTTAAGAGAAACAAATTTGAATAATTAGAATAATTTCATCCACAAATTTATTTTTTTAGGTGACAAAGCAAGAGTATAAGGAGATGTATGATGTAGTAGGGGCTGCAATGGAGGTCTTTAACACATTAGGTCGAGGTATGGCGGAAGCAGTGTACCAAGAGGCTCTTGCTATCGAATTTCAGCAGCGAGGAATGAAAGCGGAACGTGAGAAAATGTTGTCGCTTTCATACAAGGGTGTTCCTATGCAGAAGACTTACTTTGCCGATTTCTACTATAAGGGCATCTTGGTGGAACTGAAATCCGTGGAGGAGGTTTCCTCAGACCATCGCGCACAACTGCTTAATTATATGCGAATCACAGGAAAAGACAGGGGCTTATTGTTCAATTTTGGAGAAAAGAGCCTTCACACCGAACGTTACCTGTATTTGCCTGAGGAAGATGACTTTGTTCTTCTTAATCAAGATAACTACAAGTCTTTTGTCTCCGAATAATAATCTTTATTATAAAAATTAGTGGTTAAAATTATTCTAATTATTCAAATTTGTTTCAAAATAAGGAAAAAAAATGAAAAAGATTTTGGTACTTAACTGTGGCAGCAGTTCTATAAAATATGCATTATATGATATGGCCGACCAAAGCGTGATTACGTCTGGTGGCATTGAGAAGATTGGTTTGCCCGATTCGTTCATCACCGTGAAGTTGAATGGTGAGAAACATAAGATGGAGAAGCCTATTGCTGAGCATACGGCTGGTGTGCAGTGGATTTTCGAGGTGTTAACAAAGGGTGAATATGCCGTGTTAAAGAGCCTTGACGAGTTGGACGCTGTAGGTCACCGCATGGTGCATGGTGGTGAGAAGTTCAACAAGTCAGTGCTGCTCACTCCCGATGTGATGGAGGCATTTGCTGCCTGCAATGACTTGGCACCCCTTCACAACCCTGCCAACATCAAGGGTGTGAATGCGGTGAGTGCCTTGCTCCCCAACATTCCACAGGTGGGTGTGTTCGACACTGCTTTCCATCAGACAATGCCTGATTATGCCTACATGTATGCCCTGCCATACGAACTTTATCAGAAGTATGGCGTGCGCCGTTACGGTTTCCACGGAACCAGTCACCGCTATGTATCACAGCGTGTGTGCGAGTTCTTGGGCGTAAAGCCTGAAGGTAAGAAAATCATCACTTGCCACATCGGTAATGGTGCTTCGATTGCAGCCGTGAAGGATGGCAAGTGTGTGGACACCTCGATGGGTTTGACTCCACTGGAAGGACTGATTATGGGAACCCGTTCAGGTGACATCGATGCGGGTGCCGTGACATTCCTGATGGACAAGCTGGGGCTTGACACGAAGGGCATCAGCAACTTGCTGAACAAGCAATCAGGATTGCTGGGTGTGAGCGAAGGATCCTCTGACTTCCGCGACATCCTTGCAGGCATTGCCAATGGTAACGACAAGGCTCGTTTGGCTAAGGACATGTATTGCTACCGCATCAAGAAGTACATTGGCGAATATGCTGCTGCCATGGGAGGTGTGGACATCATCCTCTTTACGGGTGGTGCTGGCGAGAACCAGTATGAGGTGCGCGAAGGTGCCACGAAGGGCTTGGAGTTCATGGGCATCAAACTTGACGATGCAAAGAACAAGGCTTGCCGTGCCAAGGAAGCCATCCTCTCCACAGACGACTCCAAGGTGACTATCTGCTGCATTCCAACGGATGAAGAGCTGATGATTGCATTGGACACATTGGAATTAACAAAGTGAAAAGTGAAAAGTGAAAAGTGAAAAATTTAAGTTACCGGTGACTATTGTCTTTCACTCCGGATGGCAAGTAATATAGATTTTTCACTCTTCACTCTTCACTTCAAATAGATTTGACTAATGAGCGAATATAACGACGAGACTTTTGAAGAAGGCATGGAGGAAGAGGCTTTGGATGCTTCCCCTCCTGCTTCAGGTCAGCCACCAAAGAGTGACTATGACCCAACCGTGATGAAAGACAGCATCACGCACCATCTGAGCGGCATGTATCAGAATTGGTTCTTGGATTATGCCTCTTACGTGATTCTGGAACGTGCAGTGCCACACATCATGGATGGTTTGAAACCTGTGCAGCGACGTATTCTCCACTCGATGAAGCGGATGGATGATGGACGTTTCAACAAGGTGGCAAACATCGTGGGACACACCATGCAGTTCCACCCTCATGGCGATGCCTCCATCAAGGATGCACTGGTGCAGATGGGACAGAAGAACCTGCTCATCGACTGCCAAGGTAACTGGGGAAACATCCTCACGGGTGACGATGCTGCTGCAGGTCGTTATATCGAAGCACGACTTTCAAAGTTTGCCCTTGATGTCTTGTTCAATCCCAAGACAACAGAGTGGAAACTCTCTTATGACGGACGTAACAAGGAACCTATCTCATTGCCTGTCAAGTTCCCCCTCCTCCTCGCTCAGGGAGGGGACGGCATTGCTGTGGGTTTGAGTTCCAAGATACTGCCTCACAACTTCAACGAACTGTGTGATGCTGCGGTGCATTACCTGCATGACGAACCCTTCCAGCTCTATCCCGATTTCCAGACGGGTGGTTCCATTGACGTGTCGAAGTACAATGACGGTCAACGTGGTGGTTCTGTCAGGGTGCGTGCCAAAATTGAGAAGCGCGACAACAAAACCCTCGCCATCACGGAGATTCCATATGGAAAGACTACAGGTTCCCCTTCGAAACCAAGTCAATTCATTGATTCTATCCTCAAAGCCATTGAGAAAGGTAAAATCAAGGCTCGCAAGGTGGAAGACCTGACAGCGGCAGGCGTGGAGATTATCATCCATTTGATGCCAGGTGCATCAAGTGACAAGACCATTGACGCCCTCTATGCCTTCACGGATTGCGAAATCAGCATCTCTCCCAACTGCTGTGTGATTGATGACCGCACACCGAAATTCCTGACGGTGAGTGATGTGCTGCGCAAGAGCGTGGATTATACGAAGTACCTCATCAAAAGGGAACTGGAGATTCGCAGAGGAGAACTTTTGGAACAGCTGCATTTCTGTTCTTTGGAGAAAATCTTCATCGAGGAACGCATCTACAAGGCAAAGGAATTTGAAAATGCCAAGACGATGGACATTGCCATCGAGTATGTCGATTCCCGTTTGAAGCCTTTCTATGAGCAGTTTGTGCGCGAGGTGACGAGGGATGACATCCTGAGACTCATGGAAATCAAGATGGCACGCATCTTGAAGTTCAACAAGGACAAGGCTGACGAATTGATTGCCCGTCTGAAAGCAGAACTGGAACAGATTGAGCGTGACCTTGCCAATTTGGTGGAGGTGACTGCCGAGTGGTTCCGTTTCTTGCAGAAGAAATATGGGGCAGAGCATCCTCGCCTTACCGAAATACGCAACTTCGACACCATTCAGGCTGCTACAGTTGCAGAAGCAAACCAGAAGCTCTACATCAACCGTGCTGAGGGATTCATCGGCACAGGCTTGAAGAAGGACGAGTGGGTGTGCAACTGCTCCGACATCGACGACATCATCATCTTCTACAAGGATGGTACATACAAGGTCATCAAAGTGGCTGAGAAGGTGTTCATCGGAGAGACCGAACGCAGCAAGGCTGAGAAGCGTAAGGTGGAGGTGATTCATGTGGCAGTGTTCAAGAAGAACGATACACGCACCATCTACAATGCCACTTACAAAGATGGCAAGACAGGCATCACCTATATCAAGCGATTCAATGTGTCGAGTGTGACGCGTGACCGTGAATATGACATCACGATGGGCACACCGAAGTCGAAGGTGACGTGGTTCTCTGCCAACAGCAATGGTGAAGCAGAAATCATCAAAGTGACGCTGAAGCCACAGGAGAAGTTGAAGAAGCTGGTGTTTGAGAAAGACTTCAGCGAGATAGAAATCAAGGGAAGGGCTGCACGTGGCAATCAGCTGACCAAGCACGAAATCTTCCGCATCCAACTGAAAGCCCACGGCGGCAGCACGTTGGGAGGTTTGAAGGTTTGGTGGGATCCTGACATCCAACGCATCAACTACGATGAGCACGGTGAGTATCTCGGCGAGTTCATGAACAACGACCAGATATTGGTGATTCTGAACACGGGTGAATACTACCTGACCAATTTCGATGCCAACAACCACTATGAGCAGAATGTACTGCGCATTGAAAAGTTCAAGGCAAAGAAGGTGTGGACGGCAGTGTTGTGGGATGCAGAGAATCAAAACCAACCCTACATCAAGCGCTTCATGTTCGAGGACTCCAAGAAGAAGCAGAGCTTCCTTGGAGAGAACCCCGAAAGCACACTGATTCTCTTGACAGACACCCCATACCCGTTGCTCGAATTGACATTCAAGGAACCCGACACCTTCCGTGGTCCCCAGCAGGTAGATGCAGAAGAGTACATCGGTGTGAAGGGCTTCAAAGCAAAGGGCAAGCGCCTCACTACCTACGCATTGGACAAGGTGAAGGAACTGGAACCTGTTCGTGTGCCCGAACCCGAAGTGGAGGAAGAACCTCAAGAGGAAATCGAGGAGGTGATTGACCCCGATGATGGCAAGAGTGACAACGACATCCGCGATGAGATAACAGGACAACTGAAATTGTTTTAATAAGACCCTCTCCCCAACCCTCCCCCGTAAAAGGGGAGGGAGACCATGCGGGTTGTTGGTGATTATGAAGTATAGATATGATGTCATCATGCACAAAGGTTTGGCAATGGCAGTGGTGCTATTGCTGAGTCTTTGTTGTCCCTCTCTATCCTTCGGACATCTTCCCCATCATGGGGAACACCATTCGGACTGTTTGTCACAGGATAAGGATAAGGATAACGATAACCCTAACTCATCCCTCCCCCTTGGGGGAGTTGGAGGGGGCTCCAAAGAAGTGCTCCATTCGTCGATGATAGGTGTGGGTTTTTCCAATATCCTCGACACCTATCTGTCTTCCTACAACTATAAGGGCACAGACATTCGTGTTCAAAGGGAAACGATGCGCATGACCAATTTGCGGAAAGGGCATGTGGCAAACCAGTCGTTGATTGACTTCCATGTGGACATCAACAAGAATCGCACCCGAAACATCAAGGAATATGCTGGAGGCATCCGCTATGCACAAGGGTGGTACTACAACTTCATGGGGGGCAATGTGGTCAATCCCGTTGAGCGTTCACACACCCGTTTCAACTTTGCTGTGGGCTTGTCGGCATCAGGTTATTTGGGCGTGGTGTATATCAATCGTTCTGGCAACAACCCTGCTCAGGCAAAAGCAGACCTGATACTCAATGTAGGAGGCTTAGCCACCTACGACATGGTGATTGCCCATCATCATTATCTGTGGCGCTATCAAGTGACATTTCCCTTGATGGGCATTGCCTTCTCTCCCGATTATGGGCAGAGTTATTATGAGGCATTCGTGACAGAGCATTATAGCCGCAATGTGGTGTTTGCCTATCCGGGGAACATGCCCTCCATGCACCACAAACTGACGCTCGACATACCCATCAAGCGTTACACGTTGCGGGTGGGTTATGTGGCACAAATCGACCAATCCCTGTTCAACCATCTGAAATATCACAGCTACTCCCACGATTTCATGATTGGCTTCAACAAATACCTCTATCGCCGATGAAAAAAGCACTATTACTTTTAGCTTTCAGTTTTTCACTGTTAACTTTCACCTCCTGTGTGAAGGAAGACTTCTACGACAACACAAAGCAGGGCAACTATGAGGCATTGTGGCGCATCATGGATGAGCACTATTGCTTCTTCGACTACAAGAAACAGGAGCTGGGCGTGGATTGGGATGAGATTCATGCACGCTATGCCTATAAAATCAACGAGAACATGACCAACGCCCAGCTGTTTGAAGTGCTGTGCAACATGTTGGCAGAACTCCAAGACGGGCATGTGAACCTCAGTGCCCCCTTCGACTTTGGTCGCAACTGGAGCTTTTATGAAGACTATCCTGAGAACTACAACGACAGCATAGCCAAACTCTATCTTGGTCACAACTATCAGATAGCTTCCGGATTGAAATACATCATCCTCGATGACAATATCGGATATGTGCGTTGTGAGAGTTTTGAAAGTGGTATCGGTGATGGCAACGTCAGTGTCATGCTGCAAAACATGGCATCCTGTAAGGGCTTGATTATTGATGTGCGTGGCAATGGCGGTGGGCAACTTGACAAGGCACGCACCTTGGCATCCCACTTTACCAATGAACGTCTGTTGGTGGGTTATGTGTCGCACAAGACGGATAAGGGACGTAGCGATTTCTCCTCGCCCAAAGCAGAATATCTTGACCCTGCTTCTGACGGCATCCGTTGGCAGAAACCTGTAGTGGTGCTCACCAACCGTGCGGTGTATTCTGCTGCCAATGATTTCATCAAATGCATCAAACTCTGTCCCAATGTCACCATCATGGGTGACCGTACAGGAGGTGGTTCAGGCATGCCATTCAACAGGGAATTGCCCAATGGGTGGACAGTGCGTTACAGCGCTGTGGTATATTTTGACAAGGACATGCACCATACGGAATTCGGCATTGAGCCAGATGTTTCACTTTCCTTCTCAGGTGCAGACCTCGCTCAGAAAAAAGACACTTACATCGAACAAGCAAGAACCTTTTTGGGCAATAAAAGTCATCTTTAAGGCAAAAATATGATGGAAAAGTGACAATTCCTCATTCCTCATTCCTCATTCCTCATTAAAAATTCGTACCTTTGCACTCAGTTATTCGTCTATGCGCTTGTGGCGGAATTGGTAGACGCGCCAGACTTAGGATCTGGTATCTCCGATGTGCAGGTTCGAGTCCTGTCAGGCGCACAAAGAAAAGGGTATGTCTGTGTGACACACCCTTTTTGTTTGGTATCTCCTATATGATAGGTATAGAGGTTCTATTTCTCTTTGTTGACGCTGCGTGCAGCAATACGTCCAGACACCATCACTTCAGTCAGAGAATTACCTCCAAGTCTGTTGCCGCCATGAATACCGCCAGTCACCTCACCTGCCGCGAAGAGTCCTGGAATTGGCTGTCCAGAAGTATCCAAAACTCTACGCCATGCATCAATCTTCAATCCTCCCATAGTATGGTGGGCAGCAGGAGCCATCACTCGAATGGTCAGCAAGGCACTATCCAATGAGTAGGTGGATTTGTCGTAGGTGCCATCTTCATTCTTTTTTGCCCGTCCAATAGTGGATGTGGCAAATTTCTTGCCCACGCCATCAGGTTCTTTTCCATTCATGATTGCTTCATCGTAAGAACGAATGGTCTTGACAATAGCATCAGACACTGCATGCATCTTCAGTGATTTCAGCAACTCTGGCAATTGCTCCACCGTACGTGCATATTGCTTTCCTGGAATGTCCACTCCTCTGATGTCATTAGGTTCTGTGGTGGTTTCTCCTCCAATGTAGAGGAATGCACCAGCTTTGCCGTTGACCGTAGCACCTGTCTTGAAGGCACGAATCGCCAGCACGTCACGTTCTTGTGATTCGTCCACAAACCGCTTTCCTGTTTCCGGATTGACAAATATAGCGTCCGAAATACTTCCGAAAGCAATGGTTCCGTAGTCTGCGTATGCTTGTGGCATCAATTGTGTCCACCCCATTCCCGTCACGGCAGCACCGACATCTTGTGCCATCTCTATGCCGTCACCTCGCATGGATGAACGGTTTGTGCTACCCATTTGAGGAGTGATGTATTCGGATTTCCAATAGAGGTTGGTGTTGATAATCTTGCTGATGTTGGCAGCATAACCGCCAGAAGCTATAATCACGCCTTTCTTGGCATGCGCCAAGACTTTCGTTCCGTCTTGCCTTTCCGCTTTCACCCCTGTTACACGGTCACCCTTCATCATGAGTTCGTATGCCGTTGTTGAGGTCAGCACCTTATTCTTTGGATTTGCCTTGATGAAGGCATGATAAGGAGCCATGACATAAGCACCCCAATTCCCTTTGTAATGTTCTGGCTTCCCGTCACCATCCGTATCAATATTGGCACCAGTCATTTTGTTGCCTCTAAACCACATCTCACCTGTAATCATGACTTGCTTCTCCAAAAACTCCACTCCCATCGAGAGCAACCATGGTTTCAGTGCTGCTCCTTCTTCCACTACCTGCTTCACCAATTCTACGTCACCATAACACCATTTGTTGCCTGCAACACTTTGGCGAAGACCTCCATAATAAGTTTGGAAGATATGCAGATTGTTAGTGGAAAACAATGTCAGTTGTGTTTCTGGCACACCACTGTTCAACTTAGGTTTTGCCCATACAAGGTATGCACTGATTTCCCTTTTCAGTTCCTGAAGAATGGGAAGGTATTCTCTGTGTACGCCATGCCTTGCCTGTTCCTCTATTCTGCCCGGAGTGAAATCGTGGGTGGTGTAATACAAACTGTCAAAGTCTTCCTCCGACCATTTCATGATGGCTTCCAATTCCTCAATACATCCCATTCCCATCTTCACCTTCTCATACATCTGCCCATCATATCCCCTACCCATCTTGGCATCGGGCTGTGAAGGTTCCCATACCAGATATGGAATGACACTCTGGAAGGTGCCACCCGACACCAGTGTGTTGCCACCCATCTCGCCATTCTTCTCAATCACCAGCACCGTGTTACCATAGGCAGCAGCTTCTGCAGCAGCTGCTAAACCAGCACCTCCTGCACCCACAATCACTACATCCCACGTGTCGTCAATATCTTCCTTCTCACCCTTCAAGGTATTCTTTCTGAACTGTTCAATGTTGGACACGTTAGCATCCTCAGCAGCCTGTGCCACGGCATTCAACAATGCATGGCTGGTGATGGTGGCACCCGAAATAGCATCCATGCCAATGCCATTTGCTGATATAATTTGAGGAATCAGTTGCTCAAATGCAACGTCACCGATATGTGGAGTTTCATTTTGCGATAAAACCTCAATGTTTGTGATACATGAATCACTGAATGTTGTCTTGATGCTGATGGGACCATTATGCCCGTTATAGGTAGTTTCGTAACTGCCAGCCACGAAAGTCAGAGGTTTGTCTTGTGTACAACCGCACAAAACAAGCGCTGCCATCATAGTATATATGAACTTCTTCATCATAACAAGGATTAGAAAGGTGTTGTAAAATGCGCCCCAAAGTTAAGTATTCCTTTTTGAATAATCCTAATTTTTATAGAAAAAATGTACAAAAAGGCTAATTCTCCTCATCTTCGTCATCTTCATCCCCCTTCATATCACGCTTTCTCCTCACACTCACCTTCACTTCCCGCTGCTTCCGGACTTCCTTGGCACGTTCCTTTTCTTCCTTGGTTTCTCGTTGTGCAGGTACCTTTTCGGCTTTCACTTTTGGCGCTTTTTCCACCTTCGCTTTAGGTTCCTTAGGCTCCTTAGGAGTTTTCTCTGCGGTCACTTTGGGTGCTTTCTCCACCTTTGGTTTTGCTTCTTTCACCACCTCGACCTTGGTTTCCTTCTCTACTTTCGCCTTAGGTTCCTTAGACACTTTTGTTTCTTTCACTGCAGGTGTTTTAGGCTCTTTCACCGCAGGTGCTTTAGCCGCTTTCGTTTCTTTCACCACAGCACCCTTCGTTTCCTTCTCCACCTTTACTTTAGTCTCTTTTTGTACAGTGGTTTTAGGTGCCTTCTCTACAGTAGCTTTCGATTCTCTTCCCATCTGCACTTTGACGGTCTTTGGTGTATATTCCTTGCCTTTCATCTTCGCCTTTCTTGCAGCCAGCTTATCTTTCTGAGCCTGTCTTCTGACACGTTCCAGTTCACGTGTCAATCGTGTCACTTCACGTTCATCCGTCTTTAGCTGAGTTCTGCTGAGACGCACTTGGTCTTTAGCAGATTTGAGACGAAGTTTCAGTTCCTGCTGAATGGAATCATTAGCAGTCATCACTCGAGTCTGAGCGCTCACTCCAAGGGTGAGTGTGAGACAGAGGAAAAGCATCGTGAGGTGTTTCATGTGTATGCTATGTTTGAGAATAAGTGCCTACAGCAGTTCCACTGTTTGCACCAATTTGTTGCTGTTTGAACCTTTGATAAGAATGAGAAAGCCCTGCGGTTTTTGTGTGGATATAGCTGTCTTTACTTCCTCCACATTCGCAAAAAGGCGATAATTGGCAGGATGACGAGTTTTAGCGAAGTTATCTCCGACCAACCACACTTGTTCGAAGTCCCCTTCTCCAATCAAATCAATCACCTTCTGGTGTTCTTCCTCACTCACATCGCCCAATTCACCCATCTGCCCGAGGATGCACATCTTATGGTCGGCTTGAATAAGACGGAAGTTGTCCAGTGCGGCTTTCATGCTGGTTGGGTTAGCGTTATAGGCGTCCACCACCAGTTTATTGTCTTTTGTGATGGTCAACTGACTGCGGTTGTTCGATGGGGTATATTCCGCCAACGCGTCACAGATGTCATTTGATGGCACTTCGAAATAAGTGCCGATACAGGCAGCTGCCAAAGCGTTGTCAAGGTTGTATGAACCGATAAGTCGAGTTTGTACAACACCACCATTCCACTCAAACTTCAGGAAAGGATTGCATTCCACCAATTGACCTTTCACGAGCAAGCCATCTGTCTCCGTCTGTCCATATTTCACCAATTTCAAACCCTTGCTGATACCCAAGAGATGCGGATTCTCATTGTTGATAAATACCGTACCCTCTATCGCTCTAAGGAAGTCATAGAGTTCCCCTTTGGTGCGGATGACGCCCTCAAATGAGCCGAAACCCAGCAGATGCGCTTTGCCCACATTTGTAATGATGCCGAAGTCTGGCAATACTATTTCCACCAATATCTTGATTTCTCCAGGATGGTTGGCGCCCATCTCAACAACAGCGATGTCATGCTCTTTCGTCAATTGCAGGAGGGTTTTCGGCACTCCTATATGGTTGTTAAAGTTGCCTTGTGTATAAAGCACATGATACTTCTTCTTCAACACCGTGGCTATCAGTTCTTTCGTGGTGGTCTTTCCATTGGTGCCAGTGATGCCGATGATAGGAGTACCCAGATGAACGCGGTGATATTTCGCCAACTGTTGCAGAGTGGTCAACACATCTTCCACCAAAACAAGGTGTTCGTTACCCTCCTCAGCATATTCCTTCTCGTCAATCACGGCATATGCTGCTCCTTGTTCCAATGCAGCTTTAGCATAAGCATTACCATCAAAAGTTTCACCTTTCAACGCGAAAAACATCGAGCCTTCAGGCACATCACGGCTGTCAGTCGTAATGGTTGGATGCTGCAGGAACAATTCATATAAATCTTTCATTTCCATATATTCAAATCTCTAAAATCACCTTCTCATTTCAATGCATTAATCAAATAGCTCTCCAATTCGTTACTTGCCAGTCGCAAGTGGAACTCACCTCCCTGTGCCACACTGATGGCACCCGTCTCTTCACTAACGATGATGGCGATGGCATCACTTTGCGAGGTGATGCCAAGTGCAGCACGATGACGAAGTCCCAATTCCTTGGGAATGTTCAGATTGTGACTGACAGGTAAGATACATCCTGCCGCCATTATACGATTATGCCCGATAATCATGGCACCATCGTGAAGAGGCGAATTTTTGAAGAAGATATTTTTGATGAGTTCACTACTGATATTGGCATCTATAGCCTCTCCCGACTTAACCACATCGCTCAGCGACATTTCACGTTCAATGACAATCAACGCCCCTACCATATTCTTGCTCATCGAATCACAAGCCAACACTATGCGCATGATTTGCTGATCCTCATGCTCTTCTGCGAGGTTGGCCTTATTCTTGACAAAATACCGTGTGATGAAATTCAGCCGGCGTTGCGAACCTATCGTAAGGAAGAATCGGCGTATCTCCTCTTGGAAAAGAATGATAAGTGCCAACACACCCACACTGACCAATTTATCGAAGATGCTGCCCAACAGTTTCATCTCCAACATCTGCGACACAACAATCCAGATGATGACAAAGACCATGATGCCATAGAACACATTGAGTGAACCCGACGACTTCATCAGTCGCCATGCGTAGAACAGCAGCATGGCAACCAACAAGATGTCGATAGCGTCTTTTAAGCCAAATTCAAACATAGTCTCACCACTTCTTTGGCCTCCCTGACATCATGCACCCGAAGGATATTGGCACCCTTCTGCAGAGCAATCGTGTTCAGCACAGTCGTACCATTCAAAGCCTCATCTGGTGTGCAGTTCAGCAATTTGTATATCATGCTCTTACGTGAAACGCCCACCAACAGCGGCAGTTCAAACACATGGAGCATCTCCTGATGTTGGAGCAGTTCGTAATTGTGTTCAAGCGTCTTGGCAAAACCGTAACCTGGATCAAGGATGATGTCTTTTTGACCGAGGTCTCTCAATCGTTGAATCTTCTCCGCAAAATAAAGCATCACCTCTTTCAACAAATCATCATAATGCGGTGCCTCCTGCATCGTCTGCGGCGTACCTTTCATATGCATCAAGATATAAGGAACCCCCAGTTTTGCCACTGTCGGGAACATCGCCTTGTCCAATTCTCCTCCGGAAATGTCGTTGATGATATCAGCTCCCAGTTCTTCCACACACATCTTTGCCACATCTGCACGAAATGTGTCCACACTCACAGGCATGTCGGGACATTCCTCCCTCACAATCTTCATTCCTCGTCTCAAGCGCTCCATCTCCTCTTTCGACGACACATCTGCCGCTCCCGGACGACTTGAATAGGCACCCACGTCTATCATTTCCCCACCCTCATCTGCAATTTGCCGGACACGCTTGCGAATAGCATCCTCCGTTTCCATCCGACTCCCTGCATAGAATGAGTCAGGCGTCACGTTCAGGATGCCCATCACCTGCGGTTTAGAGAGATTCAGCAACTGCCCTCTCACATTGATTGTATAAGGCAAAAGTCCTTTCATCGGGACAAAGTTAGTGAAAAATCGGGAGTTAAAAGCCAGAAGTGTAGTTTTTTTGCTGTTATGCACGAAAAAATGAGGTAAAAACAGCAAACGGAGAGGTTTGTCTGCCACTTATCCACACCATACATCAAGCCAGACGCCCCCCAACAGTAAAAATAAACATGTTTATTTTGTATTGTGCTCATTTTTCCCTACCTTTGCACCTTGAAAAATTGTGTATTGCTGATTTCGAGGTAAGAAATGAGACTCATCAAGCGACTTGACTCCTTCATTTTGAAGAATTTCCTCACGCTGTTTGCAGGTACCTTCTGCATCAGCCTGTTTGTCGTCATGATGCAGTTTCTTTGGAAGTACATCGATGACCTCATTGGTAAGGGATTGACAATAGACGTGTATGTGGAGTTCTTCTTCTATGCCGCACTAACGTTGGTGCCGATGGCATTGCCTTTGGCGATTCTGTTAGCAAGTCTCATCTCGTTCGGCAATTTGGGAGAGCGTTTGGAACTTCTTGCCATCAAAGCAGCAGGCATCTCGCTTATCCGAACCCTTCGCCCCCTCATTGTGCTGGTTTCGCTGATGTCGCTCACGGCTTTCCACTTTCAAAACAAGATTGTGCCGGAAGCCCAGTTGAAATTGCTCCAGATGCTGACCGCCATGAAGATGAAATCGCCTGAACTGGACATTCCAGAGGGCGTGTTCTATGATGGCATCGAGAACATCAACCTGTATGTGAGGCACAAGAACGAGAATACAGGCATGCTGTACGATGTCATCATCTACAACATGCAGGACGGAGTGAACAGGGCACACATCATCTTGGCAGATTCCGCCAGATTGGAAACCACCAGCGACAAGATGCACCTGTTGTTGCACATGTATCAAGGTGAGCAGTTCGAGAACCTGATGAGTAGTGCCTTGCAGACAAGAGATGTGCCGTACCGAAGGGAGACGTTTGTGGAGAAGCACTTCATCATCGACTTCGACACGAACTTCAACTTGGCAGACCAAGACGACGTGGCAACCAGTGCGCGCACAAAAACCATCAAGCAGCTGACACATGACATCGACTCGATGCAGTGCTACCTTGACAGCCTCAGCGTCATCTTCTATGGTAATATGCAGCACTATTCTCTGGGCATTCCACACAAGATGCGTATTTCCGACTACGACTCAATGGCTATTGCCAACATGCCCGACAGCGTCAAGCAAGGGTTGGAGAAGGAGGAGCAGCTCTATCAGACACATAAGGCAAAGACTGCCTTCGTCATACCCAAGTCTGACGTAAACCTCGACACCTTGTACACGCAGACAAATTCGCAGGGTAAGCAGCGCATCATTATGAACGCGTTGCAGAAGGCTGGATTTCAGGAGATGGATGCCAACAGCAAGGCTGACGTGATGGAGTATGGTGACAAGCAGATTCGTCTGCATCAGATTCAGTTCTGGCAGAAAATCACCATGTCGTTGGCATGTCTGATATTCTTCTTCATCGGTGCCCCGCTCGGTGCCATCATACGCAAGGGCGGTCTTGGTTTCCCAGTCGTGGTGGCCGTCATCATCTTCATTGCCTACTACATCATCGACACGGGTGCTATGAAGGTGAGCCGTGAGGGAGAAATGCCTGTGTGGTTTGGCATGTGGATAAGCACATTGGTCATGGCACCTTTGGGTGTGTTCTTCACTGTGAAGTCCAACAACGACTCTGCCGTGTTCAACATGGATGCCTACGTTAGCTTGTGGAAGAAGTTCCTGGGCATTCGTCCCAAACGGAACATCGTACGCAAGGAGGTCATCATCAACGACCCCGACTATGCCGACATGGACAAGACGCTGCAACAGCTCATCACGACAAGCCGCGAATATCTCAGCACCTTGCCACGTTCTACATTCTTTGGCTATATGAAGTACATCGTACGCTACTGGTTCTCGAGACGTGAGGACATGCAGGCTGAGGGCATCATGCAGATAACGGAATATGTGGTGGAGGTGCTGTCGAACAGCAAAGACCGCTATGTGCTCAGACTGCTGAACGGCTATCCGGTGATGGAGACACGCAACTTCCGTTTCTATCGCCGTCGCAGGAAGGATGTGCGTGCGGTCATCAAATATTCAGAACAAATCAGAACAGAAATAGGGAAATACATCAACTAAATTATGATACAATTCAGTAAGATTGAAGAGGCTATTGAGGACTTCAAACAAGGCAAGTTCGTGATAGTGGTGGACGATGAAGACCGAGAGAACGAAGGTGACTTCATCACGCCTGCCGAGATGATTACCCCCGAGAAGGTGAACTTCATGCTTCGTGAAGGTCGGGGCGTGCTCTGTGCTCCCATCACCATCTCGCGTGCCAAAGAGTTGGAATTGCCTCATCAGGTGGAGGAAAACACATCCATGCTGGGCACACCCTTCACAGTGACCATCGACAAGCTGGAAGGTTGCACCACAGGTGTGAGTGCGCATGACCGTGCTGCCACCATCCAATGGTTGGCTAATCCCGAAGCAAAGTCAAGCGACTTCGGTCGCCCCGGACATATCAATCCTCTCTATGCACAGGACAATGGTGTGCTGCGTCGTTCAGGACACACAGAAGCGGCTGTCGATTTGGCACGTCTGGCAGGTTTGAAGCCAGCCGCTGCCCTCATCGAGATTCTGAATCCCGATGGCACGATGGCTCGTATGCCCGAACTCATCAAGAAAGCAGAGGAGTTGGGGTTGAAACTCATTCAAATCAAAGACCTCATCGCCTACCGTCTGCAACGCGAAAGCCTTGTGGAGAAGGGAGTGGAGGCTGACATGCCCACTGCATACGGACATTTCCGCATCATCCCCTTCCGTCAGAAGAGCAACGGATTGGAACATGTCGCCCTCATCAAGGGTGAGTGGAAGCCCGATGAACCCGTGTTGGTACGTATGCACTCCAGTTGTGCCACAGGCGACATCTTTGCCAGCCAGCGTTGCGACTGTGGAGAACAGCTGCACAAATCCATGCAACTCATCGAGAAGGAGGGCAAGGGTGCTGTAGTCTATCTCATTCAGGAGGGGCGCGGCATCGGATTGATGAACAAGATTGCAGCCTACAAATTACAGGAGCAGGGGCTCGATACGGTGGATGCCAACATTCACCTCGGTTTCGACCCAGACTTGCGCGACTATGGAGTGGGTGCCCAAATCCTCCGAGAAATCGGCATCAGCAAAATACGTCTGTTGACCAACAACCCCGTGAAGCGTGTGGGTTTGGAAGGGTATGGACTTGAAATCGTGGAGAACGTGCCTATCGAAATCACCCCCAACCCCTACAACGAGCGATACCTCCACACCAAGAAGGAGCGCATGGGACACACTTTGCATTTCAATAAGTAGCAGACCCTCTCCCTGACCCTCCACCGTAATGGGGAGGGAGACCAGGAAAAGGAAGAAAAGTCATTACGAGATAATAAATTAAGTCAAATAATAGTAAGTAGAATCTCCCCCACAAACATTCTACTCCTCCCATTCAAGGGGAGGCGGGGGAGGTGTCTTTATGGAAAATCTTTCAGAAAGATTAAACAGACTCTCACCAAGTGCCACGCTGGCGATGAGTCAGAAGAGCTCAGAGCTAAAAGCTCAGGGCGTGGACGTGATTAACCTCAGTGTGGGTGAGCCTGACTTCAACACTCCCGACCACATCAAAGCGGCAGCTATCAAGGCAGTGGAAGAGAACTGGAGCCGTTACAGCCCCGTGCCAGGTTATCCAGAACTGAAACAAGCCATCGTCAACAAACTCAAGAACGAGAACGGGCTTGACTACAAACCCTCTCAGATTCTTTGTTCCAATGGTGCCAAGCAGTCTGTCTGCAATACCATCATGGCCATCATCAACGCTGGCGACGAGGTCATCATCCCAGCTCCTTACTGGGTGTCTTATCCTCAGATGGTGCTCCTTGCTGAAGGCACACCCGTGTTCATCGACGCTCCTATTGAGCAGGACTTCAAGATTACCCCTGCACAGTTGGAGGCAGCCATCACACCCAAGACACGTGCCCTCATTCTCTGCTCACCCAGCAACCCTACTGGTTCTGTCTATAGCAAGGAAGAACTCGAAGGGCTCAAGAATGTGCTCCTGAAGCATGAGAATGTCATCGTCATCGCTGACGAGATTTACGAGCACATCAACTATGTGGGCAAGCATGCTTCCATGGCTGCGTTCAACGACATCAAAGACCGTGTGGTGGTCATCAACGGTGTGTCCAAGGCTTATGCCATGACAGGTTGGCGCATTGGTTTCATTGCTGCTCCCGAATGGATTGTGAAGGGCTGCAACAAGTTGCAAGGTCAGTACACCTCTGGTCCCTGCTCTGTCTCTCAGAAGGCTGCCGAGGCTGCTTTCTCTGGTGACCAGCAGTGCGTGGAGGACATGCGTCTTGCTTTCGAGCGTCGCAAGAACCTCATCGTGAAACTTGCCAAGGAGATTCCAGGTCTTGAAGTGAACAACCCACAAGGTGCGTTCTACCTCTTCCCAAAATGCTCCAGCTACTTTGGCAAGAAAGACGGTGACCGTGTCATCAACAACTCCACCGACTTTGCCATGTACCTCCTCGAAGTGGGTCATGTCGCTACCGTAGGTGGTGATGCTTTCGGCTCTCCTGAATGTTTCCGTATGAGCTATGCCACCAGCGATGAGAACATCGTCGAGTCCATGAAGCGCATCAAGGAAACATTGGCACGTCTCAAATAATCGCACATGAAGCGAACCCTCATATGCATCCTCTTGGCATGGGCATTCACCGTCCATGCTCAAGAGGGTGTTGTGTCTTTTACGGAAGGCGTCATCACGTCCGACTTTGTATCGGAAGCCACCATGAAGCAAGACCTCTTGCAGATGTTGGCAAATTTCTCCCACTACATGGTCAACGATTTTCAGGAATGTGAATACCCCAATGACAAAGGTGAATCATGTGGGTGTTTCAAAGGTGAGAACACGATGGCGAATGACGAGCGGGGAGTGCGTCCCAATGCCGACCTCAGCATGATATGCGCCTTCCTCGTCAAGTATGGCAAACCAGCCAACGTCACCTTACCCGCTGGTGTCACATGGGAAAAGATAGAAGACATGGCGAGAAAATCACTGGTCTTTGCTTATTCCACCCACAAAGCCAACCGCCTCAAAGTGTGCAAGTGCAACAACTACTGGGGTTCCGTTTCCAATGCCGACCACGTGTGGGAGTCCTCTCTGTGGGCAATGTCGGTGGCTTATTCCGCCTTCTTCCAATGGGACAAGCTCAGCGACACGCAGAAAAGCTACATCTACGCCCTGCTGAAGGCTGAGTGTAACTACGAATTGGAGCGCGGCATTCCCACGGGTTATGCAGGCGACACCAAAGCCGAAGAGAATGGCTGGGAGGCTGACGTGCTGGCAGTCACATTGGGTCTTTTCCCTGACGATGCGTTAGCACCCAAATGGTTCGAGCGGTTGCGCGAGTTTGCCATCAACAGCTATTCACACCCTTCCGACCAGACAAACACCACCGTCATCGACGCTTGGTATGATACCAAGACCATTGCCGACCTCTACAAAGGGCAGAACCTCTATGACGACTATTCACTCCAAAACCACAATCTCTTCCACACCTCCTACCAGAATGTTGTCCAGCAAGAATTGGGTGAGGCAGCCCTTGCCCTCAAGCTTTTTCAGCAAGGACTTCATGGCACCGAAACATGGAAGACCAATGCACTGATGCACCACAATCAGGAAGTGCAGGACAGCATTCTCAATTGGCTTGCCCTTCCCGACGGCGAACTGGCAATGCCCAACGGCAATGACTGGAGCCTCTTCCTCTACGACCAAATCACCTCCTACTCCACCCTTGCCTGTTTCCTTCAAGACCCTCATGCGCTGATGTTGGAAAACATGGCATACAAATACATCCAAGCGCGTCAGAAGACCACCCCCGATGGTTCATGGCTACTTCGTGCCGATGTGGGAGCACGTCGTATGGGTGTGGAAGCCCACCGTGTGATGATGACCTATCTGATGCACGACATCCTTTCCACCGCAAAACTCACACCCACCCAATGGGACAAGTTCAACAAGACCTATAGCAAGGCAAAGCTCATCCCCTGCCAAAACATTGTCCGTGCATCCACTGATGACCGTTTCACCTGCTTCTCGTGGAGTGAAGGGCTGAAGTCCTACACAGGCTATTTCGCAGCCAACTCACCCGACAAGAACAAGATTGTGGTACCCTATCGCGCCAACAACACAGGCAACATCCTTGGCTGGTATGAAGTGCAGGGCAAACGCACAAATGCCACCCCTGTGGTAAAAGGCAACTACCTTCTGGAAGGCGACAGCTATGTGATGAACGGAGAACTGAACACCAACGATGGCACACTCAACCACCGCTTTGTCCTCTACTCCACCCCCAAGAATGCCCTCATCTATCTCGATTACGTGACTGCCAATGCACCTGCCACCATCACTGCAGCGAAGGGAGGCTTGTTGGCCATCTCCACAGATGAGCTCATGGCAACCTCGCGTACATTATATTATAAGGGGGCAACAAACGACAAGCAACAGACAACAGATGGTTCACAGATGTTCACCTTCGAAAGCCCATGGGTGAACATCGACAACGAATTGGGGGTTATCAACATTAACCCTAACCTTAACCCTAACCCTAACCCAACCCTCCCCCTTGGGGGAGTTGGAGGGGGCTCTGGGGGCTCAACTCTCATGGCATTTGGCGACAGAGGGGCAAACAACTCCATCTACACATCCAAGCTCTACCCTCTCTATTCCGACACCCCACGAAAGGTGGAGGCAGGTGAGGTGGTTGATGCACGAAACCTTGTGTACTACAGCCGCATCAATGCCAAGCAGACAGAAAAGATGGCATCGAAACTCGTTTCGCTGAAAGACAAGCTGCCCGAAGGTTGGAATGGCGTCATAGTACCCGATGCAGGATGCACCTATCTCCTCATCAGCAACTTCAAAGGCGACACCGACTATCAACTGTCAACTTCCGACCTTCCACTGAAAAAGTGGAAACCCGTGTTTCCCGACGAAACCCGCATCACAAAGAATGGTTCCACCCTCACATTACATGTGGAGCAGAACCATTCCATAGTCTTTATCCGTAAATAAACGCCCAGCTGGTTGGTTATCCGTAGATAATCTTACCCGTTTCCTTATCGGTGTTTTCCTCGATGAAGGACTTGTTGTACTGAGTCATACCGCGCAGCGACATACCCATGTTGGAGAAACCGCCATCATGGAAGAGCGTCTGCATGGTCACCTTCTTCGTGAGGTCAGAGAACATCACGATGCAGTAGTCGGCACACTCGTCGGCGCTTGCGTTGCCAAGAGGAGACATGCGGTCAGAGAAGTCGTAAAGACCGTCAAAGCCCTTGATGCCCGAACCTGCAGTGGTGTAAGTAGGTGACTGGCTGATGGTGTTCACACGCACACCCTTTTCACGACCATAGATGTAACCGAACGAACGGGCGATAGACTCCAGCAGAGACTTCGCATCAGCCATGTCGTTGTAACCAAAGAACGTGCGGTGACTTGCTACATAAGTCAGTGCCAGCACACTCGCATTCTCAGCCAGCGCATCCATCTTCTTAGCCACTTGCAACATCTTATGGAAAGAAATGGCAGAGATGTCCAGTGTCTTGTCCAAGAGGCTGTAATCAAGGTCATCATACGTGCGCTTCTTTCTCATGTTCGCGCTCATGGCGCAAGAATGGAGCACAAAGTCAATCTGACCGCCCAGCGCCTTCTGAGCCTCAGCGAAAAGCATCTCCAAATCCTCCACGCTTGTAGCGTCGGCTGCAATCACAGAAGCATTGGTCTTCTCTGCCAGTTCCGCGATGGTACCCATGCGGCAAGCAACAGCTGTATTTGTGAGTACGATTTGTGCACCCTCTTCTACTGCACGTTCTGCCACCTTCCAAGCGATGGACTGATCGTTGAGTGCACCAAAAATAATTCCCTTTTTACCTTTCAACAAATTGTAAGCCATAATTCGTTTTCAATACCTTATTATATATTACCTGTGTAAATCGAGTGCCAGTCGAAGGCAGTGCCAAGCTCGCTTAAGCAATGCTGAGACGCAGCCTTGATTATTAAAATCGGGTGCAAAGGTACGAATTTTTAATGAGGAATGAGGAATGAGGAGTGAGGAATTGTCACTTTTTCATCATTTTTTGTCCCGAAGACGGCTATTCCCACTCAAAAAAGAGGACAATATTAAAAAAAACGCCCTTTCTGTGAAAATAATTCCCAATTCCTAATTCCTAATTCCTAATTTTTTCCTACCTTTGCACTCGCTAACGGAAAAAGCCCGTAGTGATGGCGGGGTAGCTCAGCTGGTTAGAGCGTCGGATTCATAATCCGGAGGTCGAGGGTTCGAGCCCCTCCCCCGCTACCAAACAAGAGGTTGCATAGGAATGTGCAACCTCTTTTTGTTTTTCTTATCGGATGATTCCAGACGATTGGAATCACTAATTCGAAGCGTTATTCTCCGTAAATCCCGTTTCCACCATGTTCAGCCAATCACCCCTGTGCTGCTTAAGGAAGCGATTGAAACCCATCAAAGACACAACAAAGGTAGGCAAAACAATAAAAACTGGATGCAAGGCTCTATCGACGTTGTCATCTTCTCATTCTTTCATTTCAGTGAAGCGCTAACTCTCTTCACTCCTTTATTCCTTTTACCTCCAAATCTCCTTGACACCTTCCCCCCAATCTTTCTATTGAATCTCCACACCCAACTATGTGAGCACATCGCAACAATCCCTTGCGGTGTGACGCTAACTCATTTGTTCTGATTACACAAAATCATTTACCTTGAATATGTTTTTTCATTTGGCTTGAAGACACCAATTTGTATTCAAGCTGTAACTCTTCCGACTCCCTTTCTGTCGTTCCCTCTCCTTCAAGACCTGCGTTGACCCTCTTCCACAACCTCCAAGTCGATGTCGTCGACGTCGGTGAGTCGATGTCGACGATGTCGGCAAACCGACGTCGACGATGTCGATTTTGAGGTTATTCGTGTGAGTTATTTGCTGATCACGTGTTGCAGAAGTTGAGTTTTCTTCGTATCTTTGCATGACAGAACAAAGATGACCAGTTTGGCAATCATTTTAACGTGAGTTCGGCGATAAGCTGACCACTCATTAGCTTCAGAGTGAAATTCGCAATATTCACAATTCACATAATTCACAAGCGTCTTTGTTGTCAACTGTCAACCTTTATTATTACACTTTTTCATCCCGTGTTGTTTCACATTACACATGGAGGCGGTTGGGGGTTAGTACTAATCAATTCTGACGCACCCCGTCTTCTCGCCCACAGCTGTTGAGGTGTCTCACCCATACAGGTGTTGGTGTCTCACCCATACACCCAACGGCACCTCACCCATACACCCAACGGGGTCTCACTCATAGAACTTTCCGCAAATCTGGGCGTCGCCTCTTCCCTCTCAACATCATCTCACAAGGCTCTCTTTCGTCATCTCCGCTCACGCTTGCTCGTGTCAACCACTGCCTCACACTGGTCATCTCCGCTTCGCCCCTTTCGTCATCTCCACTCAAGCTTGCTTGTGTCCACCACTGCCTCACACTCGTCATCTCTGCTTTGTCACACTCGTCATCTCCGCCTCGTCACTTCCGTCATCTCCAAGCTCTGACGCTCGTCATCTCCAAGCTCTGTCACTCGCCATCTCCAAGCTCTGACACTCGTCATCTCCCGAGAGATAACGACTGAGGCGCCGGAGAGAACATTTCTGAGCCTCTTATGTGGATGCAAGTGAGCACAAGAAGCGTATGCCTCCCCCCTCTCTCCTATATCTTAACTCTTAATTCCGACCCATCACTCTTCAAATGATTATTCTCTTCCGATAGTTCCTTTCGAATTTTGGTTTTTGTGCAACACATCGATAGCAAATCTATCCTCTGATTTTTCACCTTTCAAGCACAGTTGAAAAAACATTATTTCACTTTCTTGGGGCACTTTTCACTTAAAAGTTTTATCTTTGCATGAAAATTGGAAGATAAGATGAAAAAGATATGTGATTTTATTGCCCGATGGATGGGTGTGTTGGTGTTGATGATGGCAGTGGTGTCGTTCTTGCTGTCTGAACCGTTCAGCAAGATTGACACGTGGTTGATTAACCCGATGTTGGGACTCATCATGTTCGGAATGGGCTTGACACTGAATGTCAGCGACTTCAAGGTGGTGTTCAGCCGTCCGAAGGATGTGCTGATTGGTTGTCTGGCACAATTCACCATCATGCCACTGATGGCATGGTTGCTCACGAAGGCGTTCGGGTTGCCTGCCGACTTGGCATTGGGTGTGATTTTGGTGGGGTGCTGCCCGGGGGGCACAGCATCGAATGTCATCACCTATCTGGCAAAGGGCGACTTGGCGCTGTCGGTAGGCATGACTGCCACTTCCACCTTGTTGGCTCCTCTGATGACGCCCTTCCTCACATGGTTGATGGCTGGCACCTTCGTCGATGTGGATGCATGGGGCATGTTGCTCTCCATTGTCTATGTGGTGATTGCGCCCATCGTGGCGGGTTTCCTCATTCAGAAGTATTTGCCTACCTTCACCAAGCATGCGGTGGCGTATCTGCCTGCTTTCTCCACGCTGATGATTACGGGTGTGGTGGGCATCATCGTGGGACATAACGCTGACAAACTCATGACGGGTGGCCTCATCGTCATCCTCGTGGTGGTGTTGCACAACCTCAGCGGTTTGGCACTCGGTTATGGCTTGGGGCGTCTGTTGGGCCTTTCTCATGCCAAACGTGCTGCCATCAGCATCGAGGTGGGCATGCAGAACAGCGGACTTGCCTGTTCGTTGGCAACCCTCCACTTTGCCTCTGCTCCTTTGGCAACCATCCCTGGTGCCATTTTCAGTGTGTGGCACAATATCAGCGGTGCATTGGTAGCGAAAGGGTATGGAGTGAAGAATTAGGAATTAGAAGTTAGGAGTTGCCATGCGGGGTGGAAATTGACTATTGGAAGTTGAGAGGTAACTATTTTGCAAGTATCTGGTAGATAGAAGACTATGAGGATTTTGTAAATTTTTTGTAAATTCATTTTCCACCCCTAAATGAAAATGTAAAATTTTTGTAAATTCATTTTCTTGGTGTTTTGAAGACAAAAGAGGTACCTTTGCAGTGTGAGAGTTTCCTCTTTTTGTTTAACTTCTAAAAAATCCAAAACAATGAAACAAATGAGTCTTTTCCTGTTGGCATTAGCCATCTTCATCCCTGCCGTCAGTATGGCACAGGACAAACTCACTCGTATTGAGAGCCGTGACATTGCCATACGAGCGAACGATTCCGAATTGTCGTTTCACGACCAAGAAATGACACGGCTGCTGAATCCAAAGAAAGCAGAGTTCGGTGTGCTTTGCGTGCCTTCCTTCACCCCCGAATGGGCAATCACCTTCGATTCTAAAGCCCATGCGCTGGTGCTCAAGGAGTCGGAGGAAAACATCTGGTACAAAAAACAGGGCTTCGATCACTGGAACGAATACACCCATAAGGAAGGTGAAACACGCCCTAAGCAATACAAATCTCCCAAGGTCAAGACTTACAAACTCACTATCGCTGCTGATATAGCACCAATGTTGAATGCTATCTGGAAGAGCGCCATCGGTACTGCTGTGGAACGAGACCGGAATATTATCATGATGGACGGAACGAGATGGAATATTATCATGATGGACGGAACGAGATGGAAATACTTCATCAATGGGGAGCAAGCCGAATCCAGTTATCAAAAGAACCCACTTGTGCAATTCACCAACGAGTTGAAGGAAGCCATCATCACTGGTAACCGAAGCCATGCGGAAAGCCTCATTGGCTCAGAATTCCAAAGAGTCGTCTCACATCTTGACCCTGTGATGAATATTCAGTAAGAATGTCCTTATAACTCGCCCACATCAATGAGGCCGTTCATGACCACGTAGAGGATGATGTCGGCAAGGGAGCGGGCATGGAGTTTCTCCATGATGTTCTTGCGGTGGGTGATGGCTGTGGTGAGGCTGATGTGAAGCTGATCAGCAATTTCCTTGTTGATGTATCCTTTGGCAAGCAGTATTGCCACTTCCACTTCACGGGGTGATAAGCCTCCAATGTCCGAAGAGGGATGGTTGACAGGATGGTGAGGGGCTTCATGAGGATGTCCTTGACGACGAATGGCAAGGATAGACTTGACCAACGCCTGTTCGCTTTGACACACATTGAGGGTGGGCACACCTGCTATCTGCAAGTCGCCATTGACCAACACAATGGCACGACGGGTCTTCTCACGAAAATAGGCTGCATGTTCGAAATAGAGACGTGATGCCACGAAATAGTGGACGAACTGCCCCTTATCGGCTGCCTGCAGTTCGTCGAAAGAAATGAAGATGTGCACCTCAGCCACAGGAATCAGGTCGGTGAGCAAAGGTTGCAAACCGAGTGCTGCCAAAATGTTGGAATCGACGATTGCTATTTCGAAATGCGGCATAGATATCTATTTTTCGCTACAAAGGTAGGAAAAATAAGTGAAAAGTGAAAAGTGAAAAGTGAAAAATCTAAGTTACCAGCCATCCGGACAGCATCTCATTCGCATAAGTAACTTAGATTTTTCACTTTTCACTTTTAGTTTTTCACTCAAAAGTTTTACCTTTGCACCCATGTTTACCACCACACTTCTTGACTGGTTTGCCCTGAACGGGCGTGATTTGCCTTGGCGACACACCCAAGACGCGTATGCCATCTGGCTGAGCGAGATCATCTTGCAACAGACACGCATTCAGCAGGGGATGGACTATTGGCTGCGCTTCATGCAGCGATGGCCCAAAGTGGAGGATTTGGCAAAGGCGACAGAGGATGAGGTGCTGCGCATGTGGCAAGGGCTGGGCTATTACAGCCGTGCACGCAACTTGCATACGGCTGCACGGCAGATTGTGGAGCAAGGCGGGTTTCCCACCACACTGGAAGGCATCAAGCAACTGAAGGGTGTGGGTGACTACACCGCTGCAGCGATCGGTTCCATCGCTTTCGGATTGCCTGCCGCTGTGGTGGATGGCAATGTCTATCGGGTGCTTGCTCGCCATTATGGCATCGATACGCCCATCAACACGACAAGGGGGAAACATCTCTTCACAGAATTGGCACAATCGCTGCTACCTGCCGACCGACCTGCTGAGTTCAACCAAGCCATGATGGATTTCGGAGCCATTCAATGCACCCCTTCTTCACCTAAGTGTGTGGTTTGTCCTCTGCAAGAAACGTGTGAAGCCTTACGCATGGGGCGTGTGGAAGAATTGCCCATCAAGGAGAAGAAGCTGAAGATTCAAACCGTGCACCTCACCTATATTTATATAAGATGTAAGGGAAAGACTGCCATCAGGAAAAGGCCGGCAGGAGGTATCTGGCAAGGATTGTGGGAACCGTATAATGGAGAATTAGGAATGAGGAATGAGGAATTAGGAATTGGAAAAGAATTAGGAATCGGAGATTGCACTTTGGTATGTAAGGATGTGAAGCATGTGCTGACGCATCGCATTCTGCTTGCTGACTTCTACCTACTGGAAACGGATGTATTCCCCACCCTTCCTAATGAATTTATCTGGGTGAATGAGAATAACTTGGAGCAGTATGCAGTGCCCCGATTAATAGAGATTTTGCTGGGGAAATTACCGCGCTGACACTCACTCCAAGAGTGCAAATCCTCACAAATAAGGATTGCAGGGTATGGTAAAAAGCCGTACCTTTGCAGCGATTTTCTGTTCTCATAGGTAAAACGAAAACGGTAAGGGATGAATTTTTCAGGATTAATTATCGCTGTGACAACTTTCCTCGTGATTGGAGTGTTCCACCCCATTGTCATCAAAACTGAATATCATTTTGGTGTACGGTGCTGGTGGGTTTTCCTTGTGGCAGGTATCGCCTTCATCGTGGCATCCCTGTTCGCCGCAAACGATGTGTTGAGCCCCGTGCTGGGCGTGGTGGGCTGTTCGTGCCTATGGAGCATCCTCGAACTGTTTCAGCAGAAGAAGCGTGTGGAGAGAGGATGGTTTCCGATGAATCCAAAACGAAAAGATGAATATTCTTGTAAGAATGAAAGAAGTTAGCGAAGTTAAAGAAGTTATCGACGATACTCAGTCAACGAGAAAGGCACCAGCATAACATCCGGCTTTAACTCCTTAACTCCTTTAACTCCTTAACTCCTAAAACAAAAAATGATAAATTAAAAACTTTAATAAATAACACAAACAATGAAAGCATTTAAAATCTTAGCAATGATGCTAGTTGCGCTGGTCGGTATGACAGCTTGCAGCAGCGACGATGACAACGAGACAAAGAAACTCATTATTGACCCAGTGGAGGGACTTCAGGGCTATATCTTCGTCTCTTCGGGTTTCTTCACCAACTCTTACTATGGTGATGCTGCCACTTTGGACATCAAAAACGAGAAAGACCAGTGGGTGGTGAAGTTCCATGACCCACAGTGGGGTGAAGGCGTCTTTGAGAATGTGGTGATTGACGAAAAAGGCCACACCCTCTCAGGTACTGGTACCGTCAGCATGACTGACATCCACAGCGGCAACGCCAACACCTACGATGCCACCATCAGCGGTGACGTGACCAACCCTGTCATTACAGTACAGCTCGGCAAGATGGGTGTTACCACCATCTCATTCTTTGCAGGTGAAGCTTCAAAGGCTTGTGAGTTGAACGGCAACTACGCTGGCACTAACTCCGTGAAGGTGGGTGACGCTTATGGTCCTTATGATGCAGACGCCACTTGCAAGGTGACTCCTAATCCCGACGGCACCCTCAATGTGACAATTCCTGAGCACGTGCTCATGGAAACTGCCATCGGTAACCTGACTTTGGGTAAGGTGACCTTCGAAGGTCTGTATTTCGACGAGACAAACAACCGCTTCTATAGGGAATATGGCAAACTGGACAAGGAACTGAAGATGCATTTCAAGGCAGAGGGCGGCATGATGAATCTGGATGACGACTATGCATTCACTGAAAGCAGCGAGATTGAGGTGAAGGCTACAGAAGGTGGCATCCAAATCATCAACCGCTACCAATTGGGCAGAATGCCTTTCCCAATTGTTGCCACATTTGAAGGAACTATCCCAAGTGCGAAGTAACATTCTTTATATATTACCAAGTGTCTTACTGCTCGTCTCATGCCACGGCGTGCTTGACGATCTGTATGACACACCCACTGAAAGCATCGACATCAGAGAAGGACAGCTGTATGTCGATGCTTCCAGTTGGCTTGACTGGTATTATATCGACTTCAACACCGCCAACCACAACGCAGCGGAGGGAGGCACATCCAGCGCATTCGTGAAATATGCCATCCCTACAGAGGAGTTATCAAATTCCAACCCTCAACCCTCAGCACCTGGCATCTACACCTACTGGTATGACGTGTTCGGTGCAGGGCTCTCCAACCATGAGTTCCGTGGTTTCACCTCTACTGCCGCACAGCCTGAACCTGATGCGTGGCACATCGCCGTGCATCGCAACAACGTGCGCACCAACGGGGGTGCTGCCTACGAGACCTCCTACACCTCGATGTATGACCTGCCTGAGAGCAGCGAGGCATTTGCGGATGCTACCTTCACACCTGACCAATGGAATCAACTGGACGTGTGGACCATCCGTGAACAGATGCTGCAGGGACTCATCGGCAATCAGGGAATTGAGGTGAACCCCGTGCTCTCTTCATGGCTCAAGGTGGACATTCCTCCTATCCCTCCCACCTTCACACTCAACAACCACGTGTTCATTGTCCGCTTCGACGATGGCACCTTCGCAGCCATCCAGCTGGAGAACTATCAAAGTCCAGCTGGTACCAAGTGCTGTCTGACCATCAACTACAAGTACCCGTATTGAGATGACTGCTACCATATACAAAGGGAAAAGGGAAAAGGGGAAAGTGAGAAATCTGTTTCAACTGTCATCCGTATGGGGGATACTTATATTTTTCACTTTTCACTTATCACTTTTCACTTTCCCTCTCTTCGCTCAAGCTCAGCCACTTGACTCCATCCACTATCTCAACGATGTGGTGGTGACTGGCACACGCACTCCAAAACTGCTGAAGGATGCACCCATCCAAACCCGTGTCATCACCGTCTCTGACATAGAGAAGGCTGATGCCACCAACGTGGAGGACCTGCTTCAGCAGGAGATGCCGGGTGTGGAGTTCTCCTATGCCATGAACCAGCTAAAACACATGAACCTATGCGGTTTTGGCGGACAGGGTATCCTCTTCATGGTGGATGGCGACCGTCTGGCTGGCGAGACCATGGATGATGTGGATTTCACCCGTCTGAACATGGCGAACGTGGAGCGAATCGAGATTGTGAAGGGGGCAGCTTCCGCCCTTTATGGCAGCCATGCAGGGGGAGGTGTCATCAACATCATCACCAAAGAGCAGACGCAACCGTGGACACTGAACCTGAATGCCCGATTGGCACGGTACAACGAACGACGTTTCGGGGGGGCTTTCGGAACGAAGGGAAAGCAGTTGCACAACATGCTGAACGTCAACCACACCTTCATTGACAACATCCACGTACACAATGCTGAAAACCCTGCCACGCAGATTGTCTCCACCATTTATGGCGACCGCACATGGAACGTCAAGGACCGCCTCACCTACAAGCCCACCGACCAGCTGACACTCGTCGGACGTGCTGGCTATTTCTTCCGGGAGGTGGTGCGCACAGCCGACACGCCTGAACGGTACCGCGACTTCTCTGCCGGGGTGAAAGGACTGTGGGACATCACTGCGCACGACCAACTCGAGATTTCCTATTCTTTCGACCAGTACGACAAGTCGGACTTCCACAAAATCAACCGTCTGGACGTGCGTGACTACAGCAACGTGCAAAATGCTTTCCGGAGCTTATACAACCACTATTGGAGCACGGGAAGTGTCCTCTCTGTCGGCACCGACTACATGCACGACTACCTGATGAACAAGAATCTGGGCAGCAAGACGGCATCACAGAGCATCTGCGACGCCTTTGCCCAATTCGACTGGCTCATCGACACACACTGGGAAGTGGTGGAAGCACTCCGCTACGACTATTTCTCAGACAGCAAGAGTGCACACTTCACCCCAAAACTGACAGCACGTTACCAGCCCATCGACCATCTCAATCTCCGTCTCGGCTACGGCATGGGCTTTCGTTCACCTGCCCTCAAGGAGAAATACTACAACTTCGACATGGTGGGCATCTGGATCATCCAAGGCAATCCCAACCTCAAGTCGGAGGTGAGCCACAACTTCAACGCCTCTGCCGACTATACCAAGGGACATTACAACTTCACCATCGCTGCCTACTACAACAACGTGCACAACAAGCTCACGACGGGGGTTCCCCACTATCTGCCAGGTGATGACAAACAGCTCTATCTCGACTACACCAACCTTGAGGACTATTCCATCTATGGAGGAGAAGCCAACGTGCAGGCACGATGGGACAACGGATTCAGCGCCAAGCTTTCCTATGCATACACCAATGAGCGACTGCCTAAGGATAAGGAGGGACACACCATCAACAACCAGTACATTCCTGCACGTCGCCACTCTCTCACCGCACGAGTAGATTGGGACAAGCAGTTCACCAGCAACTACGGTCTCCGCCTCTCGCTCAACGGGCGTTTCCTATCTGCCGTGAAGAACGTGGAGTTTGTTGACTACTACGACATCTCCAAAGGCACCAATACCGTTCACTACCCTGCCTACACCCTTTGGAAATTCTCTGCCGTTCAACGCTTCGGCAAAGCATTCAAGGTGACGGCAGCCCTTGACAACCTCCTCAACTACAAACCCCAATACCACTACTTCAACAGTCCACTCACCGATGGCATCAATCTGATGGTGGGCGTATCGGTGGACATAGAGAAAATCAAGTGAAAAGCCGATAGTGAAAAATCCGTGTTTCCACCTGCCTAAATGATTGATAACATAGATTTTTCACTTTTCACTTTATACTTTACACATTTTTTTGTACCTTTGCATGTTTTTCGAGCCTTGGAAGGCTTGAGAAACATGTTTTTTATGTCTTTTACGTAATTACAACAAAACTACGATTATATGAAACAATTACTTCTGGGTGACGAAGCCATAGCCTTGGGAGCCATCAATGCCGGACTCTCTGGCGTGTATGCATATCCAGGCACTCCGTCCACCGAAATCACTGAATTTATTCAGACCAACAAAGTGGCACGCGAACGTGGCATCCACAGTCGTTGGTGTACCAATGAGAAAACAGCGATGGAAGCTGCCCTCGGTATGTCGTATGCAGGCAAGCGCGCCTTGGTGTGCATGAAGCACGTGGGCATGAACGTGTGTGCTGATGCATTTGTGAACAGCGCCATCACGGGTGTGAACGGCGGTCTCATCGTGTTGGCTGCTGATGACCCATCGATGCACTCTTCACAGAACGAGCAGGACAGCCGTTTCTATGGCAAGTTCGCCCTCATCCCTGTGTTTGAGCCATCAAACCAGCAGGAGGCATACGACATGGTGGCGTCAGCATTCGAAATGTCGGAGAGCCTGAAGGTGCCTGTGCTGCTGCGCATCGTGACTCGTCTGGCACACAGCCGTGCTGCCGTGGAAGTTGGCGAACTCAGTGCAGAGAACGCACTCAACCCCAGCACCGACCAGTGGGTGTTGCTGCCAGGCATCGCAAGAAAGAAGTATGTGGATTTGTTGGAGAAGCAGGAAGCATTCCAGAAAGCCAGCGAGACTTCTGCCTATAACAAGAAAGAATCAGCCGGTCAGAAATTGGGCATCGTTGCCTGCGGCATCGGTTACAACTACGTGAAGGAGAACGTGGGTGACAACGCTGACATCCTGAAGGTTTCGCAATATCCTCTCTCTCCCAAAGTCATCAAGGCTTTTGCTGCTGAACATGAGTGCATCCTGGTGGTGGAAGACGGTCAACCCGTAGTGGAAGAGGCCATTGCTGGTATGGTGGGGGCAGATTACGCCATCAAGGGACGCTTGACAGGTGACCTGCCACGCACAGGCGAATTGACACCCGACAGCGTGGCTAAGGCGCTTGGCAAACCAGCCGGTCCTGCATTTGACAATGCAAAGAACCTTGCAGGTCGTCCTCCACAGCTCTGTCAGGGTTGCGGACACCGCGACGTATATACCGCACTGAACGAGGTGCTGGCTGAATATCCCGATTACCGTGTGTTTGGTGACATCGGTTGCTACACGCTGGGAGCACTGCCACCATTCAAGGCACTCTCCAGCTGTGTGGACATGGGTGCCAGTATCACGATGGCGAAGGGTGCGGCAGATGCAGGCTTGTTCCCTGCTGTTGCCATCATTGGTGACTCCACCTTCACGCACAGTGGCATGACAGGTCTGCTGGATGCCGTGAACGACAAATCGAACATCACCGTGATCATTTCCGACAACCTGACGACAGGTATGACAGGTGGACAGGACTCTGCCGGCACAAACAAGTTCGAGGCTATCTGTCTCGGTTTGGGCGTAGAACCAGAGCATGTGCGCGTGGTCGTTCCACTTCCCAAAAACATGCCTGAAATTACACGCATCCTGAAGGAAGAAATTGAATATAACGGAGTTTCAGTGATTATTCCACGCCGTGAGTGCATCCAGACGGCAGCACGCCACGCAAGGGAACGTCAAAAAGCAAAGGAGGCAAACAAATGAAGAAAGACATCATACTCTGCGGTGTGGGCGGACAAGGAATCCTCTCCATCGCAACCATCATCGGAGAAGCAGCCACAGAGGCTGGCATCAACCTGAAACAAGCTGAAGTGCATGGAATGAGCCAGCGTGGCGGTGACGTTCAGTCAAACCTGCGTCTCAGCACGGAGAACATCTACAGCGACCTCATCCCACAGGGAGGGGCTGATGTGGTCATCTCCATGGAACCGATGGAGGCACTGCGCTACCTCCCCTACCTCGCCAAGACTGGCACCATCGTGACCAGCAGCAAGCCTTTCGTCAATATTCCCAACTATCCTGACGAGGCTGCCCTCATGGCAGAACTGGACAGCATGCCTTCAGTGGTGAAGCTTGACATTGAGTCTGTCGCCAAGGATGCAGGCAATGCGCGTGGTGCCAACATGGTGCTCCTCGGCATGGCTGCTCCCTTCATCGAGATTATCACAGTAGAACAACTCCGCAAGGCCATATCCGTCATCTTTGCCCGCAAAGGCGAAGCCATCGTTGAAGCTAACCTCAAGGCTTTTGACTGCGGTGTGGAGGCAAGTAAAAAATAACAACCAAACACAAATTTACCAAAATGATTCACAATCCGAAAATGGAGTGCATGGACAGAGAGTCTATGCGCAAGTTACAATCAGAGCGTCTGATTAAGACAGTAAAGACCTGTTACGAAAAGGTTCCATTCTACAAGAAGAAGATGGACCGCATGGGTGTCAAGCCCGAAGATATCCACAGTATAGACGATATCTACAAGTTGCCATTCACCACCAAGCACGATCTGCGCGACGAGTATCCGTTCGGTCTGCAGGCAGTGCCTCAGAGTGAAATCCGACGCATCCATGCCTCATCAGGCACGACAGGTAAACCCGTTGTCGGCACCTACACAGAGAACGACCTGAAGATGTGGGCAGAGTGTGTGGCACGTGTATTGGCAGTGGGTGACGTTGGTCCTGGTGACATCGTACAGGTGGCTTATGGATATGGATTGTTCACTGGTGGTCTGGGTGCCCACGACGGAGCCCTCGCACGTGGAGCCATCCAGTTGCCTATCTCTGCTGGTAACTCCGAGAAGCAGATCATGCTGATGAAAGACTTTGGCACAACTGCTCTTTGCTGCACTCCTTCATATGCTCTCCACTTGGCTGAGGTGATTGAGAAAAGCCCCAACGTCAATGCAGAGGACCTGAAACTCAGAGTGGGTTTCTTCGGAGCAGAACCTTGGACATGGGGCATCCGTCGCGAGTTGGAGAAGAAACTGCATCTCAAAGCTATTGACATCTACGGACTGACAGAGATGTGCGGTCCTGGTGTAGGTGGTGAGTGTCAGTTCCAGAACGGCACCCACGTAGCCGAAGATATGTTCTATCCCGAAATCATCAATCCTGAGACACTGGAACCTGTGGCACCCGGCGAAGAGGGTGAGTTGGTCTTCACCTCACTTTGCAAGGAAGCCATGCCTATCCTCCGCTATCGTACCCGCGACCTCACGCACCTCATCTACGAGCCATGCGAGTGCGGACGCACTACGGTTCGCCTCGGAAAGATTTTGGGTCGCTCCGATGATATGCTCATCATCCGTGGCGTGAACGTATTCCCATCACAGATTGAGACCGTGCTGACAGAATTCCCTGTCTTCACACCACAATATTTCATCACAGTGGACCGTAAGAACAACGAAGACACGTTCGACCTTGATGTCGAATTGCGTGCCGAGTACTTCTCTCCAAACCCAGCTAAGCAGATGCCGTTCATCAAGCCACTCTACGACCGCATCGTTTCCCTCGTCGGCATCAAGCCGAACATCCACATCAAGGAGCCTGGAAACATCGAGCGTTCGACTGGTAAGGCTAAGCATGTGCTGGACAAGAGAACACTCTTGACAGACTGGAAATAACTATATTAAACTATATGACAACCCCATTAGACTATAAGACAGTCACCGAGACCATCGAAGAGATGGCACTGGGTGACTTTTCGCAAGCGACCATCCGCGACCTCCAGTCGCTCTCGAAAGCACTGGAGGAGAAGACGGGACAGACAGTCATCCATTTAGAGATGGGTGTGCCGGGCTTGCAACCTTCAGACATCGCTTTGAAGGCGGAACAGAAGGCACTCAGTGAAGGATGTGCTACAACCTACGCTCCCAACGGGGGTATCCCACGCATCAAGAATGCGGCTTCACGGTTTGTGAAAGCATTCATCGGAGTGGACATTGACCCACTCTGCTGCATTCCAACCACAGGTTCGATGCAGGGAACTTTCGCCACCTTCACGGCTTGGCACCATGCGATGCCAGAGAAGGACACGGTGCTGTTCATTCATCCAGGCTTCCCCGTGCAGACCACGCAGTGTGACGTGATTGGCTTAAAGCATATCGGGCTAGATATTCACGACTATCGTGGCGAGGCGCTCATCAAGAAGTTGGAGGAGATTCTGGCTAGTGGCAACATCTGCGGCATCGTCTATTCCAACCCCAACAACCCGTCTTGGGTGTGCTTCAACGAGGAAGAACTGAAGGGCATCGCTATGCTGGCTGACAAGCACGACTGCATCATCTTGGAGGACTTGGCTTACTTTGCCATGGATTTCCGCAGAGATTTGAGCCATCCGTTTGAGGCTCCTTATCAGGCTACAGTGGCAAGATATACAGACAAGTACATCTTGGCCGTGTCGGGTTCGAAGGCATTCTCCTATGCCGGTCAGCGCATCGGTGTGGCTTGCATCAGCAACGCACTCTATCACAGGGTGTATCCTTCACTGGAGAAGAATTTCGGTGTGGGCGAGTTCGGAAACTTCTTCTGCAACCGACTGATGTACACGCTCTCCAGCGGTACGACGCACAGTGTGCAGCACGCCATGGCAGCACTGATGGAGGCGGCATGCGATGGGGCATATAACTTCTTGGCAGACGTTAGGGAGTATGGCAGAAGGGCGAAGTTCATGAAGGACGTGCTCTTGGCAAACGGGTTCTACCTCGTGTATGACAATGACCTCGGTGCACCACTGGCAGACGGATTCTACTTCACGGTGCAATATCCTGGCATGACAGACCTTGAACTGACACGTGAACTGATGTATTATGGTATCGCTGTGTTCCCGCTCGACACAATGGGGTCGAACGAACAGGGCGTGCGCATCTGCACCTCGTTCTTCTCGAAGGAACAAGAGCCGCTGTTCAAGGAGAGAATAGAAGCATTCAATAACAATCATAAATAATGTATGATGAAAGATGTACGATGTACGATGAGCCATGCGGATTGAAAGCATCGCGTTAGCCAACATCGTACATTGTACATCGTACATCGAAAATGAGAAGATGGACGATAAATCACCTTACCTTCATCCGCAGTATGAGACGCTGTCGCATGAAGAACTGAAGAAACTGCAACTGGAACGGTTGCAGGCAACGGTGAAGCACTGCATGAACTCACCGTTCTACAAGAAGCGCTTCGAGGAAATCGGGCTGAAACCTGAGGACATCAAGAGCCTCGACGATGTGCGCAAGATTCCTTTCACCACGAAGCAAGACTTGAGAGACACCTACCCCTTCGGCATCGCTAGTGTGCCACTGCGTGAGTGTGTGCGCTTGCACTCCTCATCAGGCACGACGGGTAATCCAACTGTCATCCTCCACACGAAGAAGGACCTTGACGAGTGGGCAAATCAGGTGGCGCGCAACCTCTGGATGGTGGGACTTCGTCCTGACGACGTGTTCCAGAACTCATCAGGTTACGGCATGTTCACAGGTGGCTTGGGTTTCCAATATGGTGCTGAGAAACTGGGCATGCTCACCGTACCTGCCGCTGCGGGTAACTCACTGCGTCAGATCAAGTTCATCAAGGATTTTGGCACCACAGCCATCCACGCCGTGCCCAGCTATGTGACTCGTCTCTATGAGGTGATGCAGGAAGAAGGCGTTGACCCTCGCAAGGATACGAAACTGAAGGTGCTTGCCATTGGTGCAGAACCTCATTCAGAAGAGCAGCGCAAACGCATTGAGCAGATGATGGGTGTGAAAGCATACAACTCATTCGGCATGAGCGAGATGTGCGGTCCCGGTGTGGGCTTTGAGTGTCAGGAACAGAATGGTTTGCACTTCTGGGAAGACTACTACATCGTGGAGATTGTGGATCCTGAGACTTTGGAGCCCGTGCCTGATGGCGAAATTGGCGAATTGGTGCTCACCACCTTGTGCCGTGAAGCCATGCCATTGCTCCGCTACCGCACTCGCGACTTGACGCGTGTGCTGGGCCGTACCTGTCCGTGCGGACGCAACCACATCCGTCTTGACCGCATGCGCGGACGTTCAGATGACATGATGGTGCTGCGTGGTGTGAACATCTTCCCCATCCAGATTGAGAAGATTCTCATGCAGTTCAAGGAATTGGCAAACAACTACCTCATCACCCTGACCACCGACGAGAACAACGACAACATGACCGTGGAGGTGGAACTGGAAGAACTCTTCACCGATGACTTCCCACGCCTCCTGGCATTGGAGAAGGAAATCAAACGTCGTCTGAAGGACGAAATCCTCCTTACCCCTCATGTGAAACTTGTTCCAAAGGGAAGCCTGCCAGTGAGTGAGGGCAAGGCAGTCAGAGTAGTAGACAAACGTAAAGTATATCAATAGCCATGACCATCAAGCAACTATCTATCTTCATCGAGAACAAGGGAGGCACCTTGATCAATGTTCTCGACCTGCTGAGCAAGGCAGGCATACAGATTATCGCCTCCACCATTGCCGACACCAAGGATTACGGCATCTACCGTGTGTTGTGTGACAATCCTGCTCAGGCGTTTCTCATCTTGAAGGAGGCTGGCATCAACGTACAGCTTTCAGACGTGTTTGCACTCAGCATTGACGACCAGCCTGGACGCGCTGCAAAAGCCGTGAAGGAGATTTCAGATGCAGGTGTGAACATCCTCTACCTCTACTCGTTCCTTTGGAAAGGCAAGGGCGTACTCGTGTTCCGTGCCGATCAGAGCGAGAAGGCGAAGGAAACCATCATGCTGAACAAGTTGACATTCCTCACCGAAGACGATTTCCGCGCATGACACTGCTCGACACGCTCAACAAGAACGACCGCTTTGCCGCCAGCATCGGTGCGCAACTGACGGAAATCCGAGAAGGCTATGCCAAAGCGGAACTGACTGTGGTGGAACAGCATCTGAATGGTGCAGGTGTGTGTCAGGGAGGAGTCATCTACACTCTGGCTGACCTTGCCTTTGCAGGGGTGGGCAACTGCCACGGCATCCTCACCTTGGGCATCAACAACAGCATCACGTTTCTCAAGTCAGCACAGAAAGGTGAGCATCTCACGGCAGAATGCACCGAACTGCTTGACCACCACAAACTGCCCTATTGCGACATCAAGGTGACCAATCAGCAGGGAGAACTGATTGCCGTGATGACAGGTCTTGCCTATAGGATGAAGAAGGATTTCCCATTCGAGCAACTGATGTAGAACCACGATTTGATAGCATCGACAGCTATAATAGTCCCTATCACACAAAGGATTTCGGCACTTTTTTCGCACAAACGACGAAAAAAGTGCCGAAATGTTTGGTAGGTAAGAAAAAAAGGCGTACCTTTGCACTCGCTTAACAAAGCTAATTGGTGCCATAGCTCAGTTGGTAGAGCATCGGACTGAAAATCCGTGTGTCCCCGGTTCGAATCCTGGTGGTACCACAAAAGAAGACTCTTGACAAGGAAACTCTGTCGAGAGTCTTTTTTTGTGCAGAATAACGGGTTTGAAATGCCATGAAAAAAGTTTCTTGGAAAAAAAAGTGGAAAAAACTTTTTCTTTCAAACTTTTATTCCTACTTTTGCAAACTATCTAAATCATACAATTATCAACTACAGCACCATCTATCATTATGAACACACAAATAAGCCTTACCGAAGCATTAAGTCAAAGCGGACTGGAATCCATAGACTATGTCATCTTGTTCACATATCTCATCATGTTGGTCAGCCTCGGCGTCTTTCTCAGTTTCAACCGTGAAACGAAAAACACCAATGACTACTTTTTGGCAGGTAACACGCTGACATGGTGGGCTGTCGGTGCATCACTCATTGCTGCAAACATCTCAGCAGAGCAACTTATTGGTATGGCCGGTACGGCATATGCCGATGGTATCGCCATCGCTGCCTACGAAATCATGGCAGCCATCGCATTGCTGCTTATTGGAAAATTTCTTTTGCCCATCATGATGGAACAACGGGTATTCACCATGCCCCAGTTTCTGCGTAACCGCTATAATAGTGGTGTTGGACTCGCATTCTCCATTCTATGGCTGTTCCTCTATATCTTCATCAATCTGACCACTGTGGCATGGCTGGGCGCCCTTGCCATCGAACAGATTATGGGACTACAGGGGCTAATCATTGACATGGGCTTATTTCACATTTCTGCCCGCATCATCATCATTGTCTCCATATTCGCTATTGCAGGTCTCTATTCCATCCATGGCGGCATGACGTCGGTAGCATGGGCGGATGTGATGCAGGTGGTGTTCATCATTGGTGGTGGACTTGCCACAGCCTACTATGCTCTGGGAGCTGTAGCAGGCGATGACGGGAGCATCTCCGAAGGTTTCCAAAAACTCTGCAATTTCGCCATTGACCGTGAATACGCCAAAGATGCCCACTTCCACCTCATCATCCAACAAAGCCACAATGCTTCTGCTTATGATAACGTGCCGGGTATCGCTGCCATTGTCGGAGGTTTGTGGTTGACCAACCTTTGTTATTGGGGATTCAACCAATACATCACCCAGAAAGGCTTGGCCGCATACAGTATACATGAGGCACAAAAGGGCTTCTTGTTTGCCGGCATGCTGAAAATCCTCATGCCACTCATCGTGCTCATGCCAGGTATCTGCGCTTTCTACATCACACAATATGGCGACACGAATTTGCAGGACGCCATGAAGGTGTCGGACGAAGCATACCCGTGGTTCATCAAGAACTTCATGCCTACAGGCATCAAGGGACTCGCATTCGTGGCACTTGCCGCCGCTGTCATCTCTTCGTTGGCATCCATGCTTAACAGCACGTCCACTATCTTCACCATCGACATCTACAGAAAATACATCAACCCCGAAGCCTCCGACAAAAAGCTCGTGGTCATAGGACGGACATCAGCCATCCTCGCCCTGATTATCGCCCTCGTCTCTGCAGCTCCACTCCTTGGAGAACTCGACCAGGCATTCCAATACATTCAAGAGTATTCAGCCTTCCTCTATCCAGGCATCGCCATCGTGTTCGGATTAGGCCTGTTGTGGAAACGGGCATCCGAAACTGCAGCCATATGGATAACCATTCTCACCATACCTCTGGGCATTCTCTTCAAGTTCATCTTCCCCGACGTTCCTTTCCAGTTCCGTGCAGGATACGTCTTCATAATTCTACTCATACTGTTCGTCACCATCTCCTTGAACAGCAAGAAGGTTATACCAAGCCAAAGCATTCTAAAAGCGGCGCATGACTTGATGAAAAGATGGGGATACATCATGGGAGGCGTTGCCATCGCCAGCGTTGTTGCAGCAACCATTGTCAGCTGCTCCATGCTCCTGTTGCCATCTGATGCCACACCGGAGAACAACATTCTTGCCTACCTTAACGACATCGGTTTCCAAGCATTCTACTTCTTCGGATTCTTGGCTGGTGCATGCGCTCTTCTGTGCTTGTCCAACGCAAGAAGTCCATATCAGGATTCCAAGGCACTTCCCATCAACATGGCTCTATTCTCCACCACACGAGGATACACCTATGGCGCCCTTTCTGTATGCATCGTTTCACTTATCATCTACATTATTCTTTGGTAAGAGAATACAGAAAGAAAGCAGGCTGACATAGTCGGAAGAAAGGCTTAAACAAACGGCATTTCAATAAAGCATCATTATAAGACGGGGGAGCGGAACCGAAGTTCCACTCCCCCTATAACATCCCCGATATATAATATATATGTGTAGTCGTCTTATTCGAAGTAGTAGAGGAATGTTGCCAATCCCTCAAGCGCCTGCTTCTTTTGGTTCTCAATCTCCAGCTTGAACTTGATTTGTGCTTTGCAGATGCCACGGATGTTGTTGATGTCGTACAAGGAAGCTGTAAGGCGTACACGCTGTCCCGAAAGGACGGGCTGTCCGAACTTCATCTGATCCATGCCATAGTTGACCAGCATTTTCACGTTGTTCACCTGAATCAGCTCCTGCCAGAGATGTGGCAGCAAAGAAAGTGTCAAGTACCCATGAGCAATTGTTGATTTGTAAGGACTTTCCACCTTAGCACGCTCTGGATCCACATGTATCCACTGATGGTCTAAGGTAGCATCAGCAAAAAGGTTGATGCGTTCCTGTGACACTTCAAGCCACTCGCTCGTGCCAATCACCTCTCCCAAATGAGAGGCAAACTCATCGTATGAATTAACAATCAACTTTCCCATAGTTCTTATACACGTTTAATTTGGGGCACAAAGGTACACCTTTTTTTCATATCATCCAAGCTTTTCAGTACGTTTAGGACAAAAATATTTTTTTTCATACATAATGAACAAAAAAGAGAGAACTGCAAGCAGCAATTCCCTCTATCTCTCGTAAGTTTGTAAAAAGGATGTTTAAGCCTCCTCCTTCTTTTTGCCAGAGAGCTTTTCCTTGATACGAGCCTTCTTACCTGTGAGTTTGCGGAGGTAATAAAGCTTAGCTCGACGTACCTTACCAACCTTGTTCAACTCGATAGAGTCGATGTTGGGTGAATTGAGTGGGAAGATACGCTCAACACCTACGGTGCCAGACATCTTGCGAACTGTGAAGCGCTTCTTGTCCTCGTGACCAGCAATCTTGATGACAACACCGCGGTAAAGCTGGATACGCTCCTTAGAACCCTCGATAATCTTGTAAGCTACTGTTACAGTGTCACCTGCCTTAAACTCAGGGAACTGCTTTGGCTCAGAAGTCTTCATTGCTTCCTCAGCCACTTTAATTAAATCTACTGCCATGATGGTTTGATTTGATGATTAAAGAGTTACAGCGAAGCATTCTCCTTTTCAGAATATTGAAATCCCATGTCTCAACTCCTTGGGCTCTCTCCCTATCAGACAGCGGCTTCGCCAAAAACGGATGCAAAGGTAAGAAAAAATTAGGAATTAGGAATTAGGAATTAGGAATTATTTGATGAAAAAGAGAAAAAAAGAAAAAAATACAGAAAGATGAGATAGTTTGCCTGCTAAAAACATCATTTGGACCACCACCTTTCAGTTGGCATCAATATCGTCCTTCTGAGTTTCCCCACCAACTCCGTCTATTGGGCATGACCATCAATGACGTGGTGAAGTCGTGGGAAGAGAGTCAATAGCCACGCTTTCACAGCCTCAAAAGGGGTGAGACTCTCACCTATACCATAGGTAAGACTCTGACGTGTACCATAGGTGAGAGTCTCACCCCTTTTAAGGCTGTGGAAGTACCATTGAGAAGGACACGCAGAAAGGCATAAAAGAAGAGCGGGTGCACCATTGTGGCGCACCCGCTCTATCATTGCGAGTGTGTTATTATTTGTTCACAATCACCAAACCACCATTCTTCGGGATGGTCACTGTGATTTGCTTCTTAGCCTTGACGGTGCTGACGCTACCATTGAGTTCGGCATCGTCGCTGTACACCTGCAGTTCTGCGTTCTTGGCGAACATGCTGAGGTCAATGTTCTTCTTCAAGGTTTCGTTTTGAGCGTTGACACCGACAATAAACCACTTGCTGCCTGTGCGGCGGGCGATAATGGCATACTTGCCGGGGTAGCCGTCAATGAACTTCACCTCGTCCCAGGTGGTGGGCACATTCTTCATGAAATCAATTGCCCATGCTGGAGCATCAGTGAGATTGTTGGGTGCAAGAGCAAAGTGCTGCACAGCGCTCTGGAAGAGAACAGCCGTAGCGAGAGCATACACATCAGAGGTGACGCGGTGGGTGCCACGCTTGTTGTTGGCATCATAGAATTTGTTGAGGGCAGAGCCACCAAAGTCCATCGAACCCACTGTGTTACGGATGAATGTGTGGAGGGTGGCATTGTGTGCCTCAGCATCGCAAGCACCCTGTCCGAAGTGGAGATTCTCTGAAGCAAGCACAGCCTCGCTGGCTGCATAGTTGGGGTACATGCGTTCCCAACCACGTGGCAAGGTGCATCCGTGGAAGATGCAGAGGATACCGAAGTCGTTGGCATCAGAAAGGATGTCTTCATAGAGTTGCATCATGTTCTGCTTGTCGCCACCGAAGAAATCGACTTTGATGCCTCGAATGCCCACACTCTTCATCCACGCCATCTCGGCACGACGCTCACGGCTCTTGTCCATCTTGCCGAGAGGTGACTGAGGTGCATCGTTCCATGAGCCATTAGAGTTATACCACAAGAACAGACCTACACCCTTGGTTTTGCCGTATGCAGCCAGTTCTGCAATCTTCTCATAACCAATCTGCTTGTCCCAAAGGGCATCAACAAGGACTGTCTGATAACCCATCGCTGCAGAGAAGTCGATGTAACGCTTCTGTTCGTCGTAATTACAGCTGGCATCCATACCGATAATCCAGCTCCAAGAGCCCTTTCCATAGATATATTCCTGTGAAGCCTTGTACTTCTGAGACACGAGGTCGAAAGGCACGGTAGTTTCCACGATAGGAGCCAGTGTTGTACCCAATGTGATGGTGCGCCAAGGAGTTTCGCAAGGCAGTGCCACCGATGCAGAAGTGGAACCCCAACCATTGCACTCACCCTGCTGAGGGAAGCCAATCTTGTAGAGGCCATCTGTCACATTGAGCAGTCGGCTTGCCACATAACCGCCATCCACGCCTGTTTCGCTGATAAGCACCCAACCTTTGTCGCCCAGATGGAAAAGGCAAGGGAATGAATAGCCCTCACCATGACCGTTCTTGCCCATCTTGTCATCATCAGTATAGGATGTCTCATAGCTGGGTGATGTGCGTGCAAAACCACCCATTGGACGAGATTGAGGGCACATGAACGTGGTTGTTCCTTCAGGTAGCTTGAAACCACTTGCTTCCTCGTTCACCACACACACCTTTGTATCACGCTGTGGCAAGATACGATAGTGGAAAGCCACGTCACGGTTGCTCACACGGAAGATGACATCCATCACCTTCTTGCCCTGCTTCTCAAAGCTGCATACTGCCTCGGTGGCTTCGTAATCAACGTGACTCTGTTTGATGTTGCGCAAGTCATAAGACTCCTTCACGGTCTTCACTTCACAACCAGCCAAGGTCAGATTTGACGTGTAATTGCCCATGTTTGTATCCAAACCCAGCGGTGAATTTTCAATAAATACTGTGGTGCCCAGATTGACACGATAGGTGGCAATTCCGTTCTGGTCTTCAACCACCACAGTCAGTTTTCCATCAGGACTCGTAAAAGACTTCTCTGTCGCCCATGCAGACGACCAAACGCTTGCCAACGCAAGCATTCCTAAAATAATTTTCTTCATATTGTTTGGTATATAATTAGTTTGTTCTCATTCGAGGGTACAAAGGTAGGCATTATCCACGAAACAAATTAGCAGGTTTGATACACATTCTTTCATATATGTTACAACAGCACCCTAAAATACGCCTCTAAACGCACTATTTGACACATCTCAAAACAAAAATGATACGGAGAAACAAACATGAATGCCGTTTTTTGTCTAACTTTGCACCAACAATATCATTAACCGAAACAATATGGAAAGAACATGGCGTTGGTTTGGCAAGAAGGACAAAATCACCCTTGCCCAACTGAAACAGATTGGTGTAGAGGGCATCGTGACTGCTCTGCACGACGTACCTCTTGGTGAGGTGTGGACACGTGAGAAGATCCACGACTTGAAAACATACATTGAGAGTTATGGCATGCGCTGGAGCGTAGTGGAGAGTCTGCCCGTAGTGGAAACTATCAAGTATGGCGGTCCTGACCGCGACCATCAGATTGAGGTATATAAGGAGAGTCTGCGTAACCTCTCTGCCGAAGGCATCCACTGCATCTGCTACAACTTCATGCCCGTGCTCGACTGGGCACGCACCGACTTGTTGCATGAGAACCCCAACGGTTCCACCAACCTCTATTTCAACTATGCCGAGTTTGCCTACTTCGATATTTACATCTTGAAGCGTGAAGGCGCTCGCGAGGAGTGGGAAAAGTTCGAGTTCCCCGCAGGTGTGGGTGCTGGTCGCAACGTTTTGGCAGAATGCGACGAACTCGCCAAGACAATGACTCCTGAGAAAGACCACAAACTGGTGGAGACCATCATCATTAAGACACAAGGCTTCGTGTCGGGCAACTTCAGCGAGAACGATGAGGCTCCTATCCAAAAGTTCCGCGACTTCCTGGATCTCTACAAGGGTATTGACAAGGCACAGCTTCGTGCCAACATGAAATACTTCCTCGAGGCTATCATGCCCACTTGCGAAGAATATGGCATGAACATGTGTGTACACCCTGACGACCCACCTATTGAGGTGCTGGGATTGCCCCGCATCGTTCGCACCGAAGAGGACATCGATTGGTTCCTCAATGCTGTGCCCAACAAGCACAATGGCCTTACATTCTGTGCCGGTTCCCTCTCAGCAGGTGCCTACAACAACGTGGTGGAGATGGCAAAGAAGTTCGCTTCACGTACTCACTTCGTACACCTGCGCTCCTGCCACATCTTCCCCAACGGTGACTTCACGGAGGCTTCTCATCTCGGAGGACGTGCAGACCTTATCGAGTTGTGCCGTATCTTCGAGAAAGAAAATCCGCAACTGCCCATGCGCGTCGATCATGGCATGACCTTCACAGACATACCTGGCGGCATTATGGACGAGAGCAATCACGGCCACAATTCTGGCTACACGCTCCTTGGTCGTATGTTCGCCATGGGACAGGTGCAAGGCATCCTCGCTACTGTGGATAGAGAGTTAGGCATCGAGTATAAACAACCAGGATTCTTTGATTAAGCATGAAACTGAACGATATCTTTTCCGGCAATTTTAATGCCGCTGAGTGGGAAGCCAAAGGTTACGAACTTCCCAAGTTTGACATCAAGGCTGTGCGTGAGAAGACTGCCAAAGAACCCACATGGGTACATTTCGGTGGAGGCAACATCTTCCGTGCCTTCCCTGCCACCATCCTCAACGACGCACTCAACACAGGCAAGTACGACCGTGGTGTGATTGTGGCGGAGACCTTCGACTTTGAAGTAATTGACAAAGCATACGCACCTTACAACAACCTCTCCCTTGCCGTATCACTTTGCAGCAACGGCACCATCGAGAAAAAGGTGATTGCATCGGTGACAGAATCGCTCAAGGCTGACCCTCAGTTTGCTGACTGGCAGCGATTGGTGGAGATTTTCAAGAAGCCATCTTTGCAGATGATTTCCTTCACCATCACAGAGAAGGGATACACTTACAACGATGCAGACTTGTCACGTGGCCTTACTCCTGTGTTCGCCATGGGCAAGGTGTGCGCTCTGCTGTTGGAGCGATTCAACGCAGGAAAACTTCCACTCACCATCCAGAGCATGGACAACTGTTCACACAACGGTGACAAGGTGAAGGCTGGTGTCTTCGCTTATGCAGAGAAGTGGGTGGCTGACGGCCTGGTTGACAAAGCTTTCCTCGACTATCTGAAGGACGAAACGAAGATTACTTTCCCATGGTCAATGATTGACAAAATCACTCCTCGTCCACATGAGAAGGTGAAGGAGATGCTGGCTGCTGATGGTTTCGAAGATAACAACTACATCGAGACTGAAAAGCATACGTTCACGGCTCCTTTCGTCAATGCCGAAGAGGTGCAGTACCTCGTTATCGAGGACAACTACACAAACGGGCGTCCCCCACTCGACCTCGGCGGCGCACTCTACACCACGCGCGAAACAGTGGATAAGGTGGAGACCATGAAGGTGACTACTTGTCTCAATCCACTCCACACCGCCATGAGCATCTATGGCTGCATGTTAGGCTACACGCTGATTTCTGCAGAGATGGCAGACGAAGACTTGCGTCCATTCGTGCAGAAACTCGGCTACATCGAAGCAATGCCTGTAGTGACAGACCCGGGCGTACTGAACCCTTACGAGTTTATTGGTGCCGTCATCAATCGCAGACTGCCCAATCCGTTCATGCCTGATGCTCCACAGCGCATCGCCACCGACACCAGTCAGAAACTCCCCATCCGCTTTGGTGAGACCATCAAGAAATATCTGGCACGTGGACTTGACAAGTCTAACCTTGTGCTCATTCCACTCACGCTCGCTGGTTATGCCCGCTATCTCAAAGGCATCAAGGATGACGGCACACCATTCGAGCCTTCTTCTGACCCATTGCTCGCTGAGTTGCAAGCCATCGTGGCTCCTCTCGAAGTGGGTAAGGCAGAGCAGGACTACAGCTGCCTGAAACAACTCTATAGCCGTGCCGACGTGTTCGGTGTCAACCTCTACGACGCAGGTTTGGGCGAACAGATTGAGGGTATGGTGAAGGAACTCTACGCTGGCAACGGAGCCGTGCGCAAGACCCTACACAAGTACGTGGCAGCACGCTAAGCTATCAACCCACACATGAAAAGCAAGAGAGAATTGCCGTTGCAATTCTCTCTTGCTTTTCATTGCGATTAGCTGTGAACGCAGCTCCTATCTACTTGATCACAATCTTTCTGCCATTGCGGATGTAGATACCCTTTTGTAGTTTGTCGGTATCGTTCACCTTGACACCTGTGAGGGTGTATGTAGAGGTTGGCACCTTATAGGTGACAGGTATGTCGCTAATGGCAGTGACGACAAATGCGAACTCACTGATATCACTGTCGGCATAGCCAGGAGCCATTGCAATGGCCTTGATAGTAAGGTCGTCGGTCAGTGCAATAGGACCTTCATACTTAATGACGCTGCTACTTCCAGTGGTACATGGACATGAACCATCGAGGGTGTAGTAAATGACTGCCTCGGGCAACTCGCAGCTAAGCTCAATAAGGGTTCCCGCCTTCAATTCGGTACCTGGCGAGTAATTAGCTACTGGCATTGGGCAGATGAAGTCGCCCTCGTCCTTGACATTGACGATGACTGTACGGCTGACGTCGGCATCGTCCTGCATCTGCAAGATGACACCAGTTGTGCCGTGAGCTTCACCGGTGAGGGTCAGCATAGCCTTTCCCTCGGCATCGAAGGTGATTTCGTTGGCATCGACAGAGGCGATGATGTCGCTCAATACACGAACATTAGCTTTCTTGCCGGCGGCAGCTGCTGCGGGCAGAGCCTGTACTGTGAACTGAGTATCCTGATCAAAGATAACGTGGACAGCCGAATCAGCCACAATCTGCTCTACTTCTGCCACAACGTCGAAGTCTTGAGTGTAAGTACTGCCCATAGCCACTCCCGCGTAGCTCTCAACGTCGCCCTTCACAGTGAGGGTGATTGTTTGTCCAGCAGGCAGCGGGGTGAATGGTACAAAGCGCGCCTTGTTGGATAGTGCAAAGTCTCCGTCACCCTGGGCATTAACGATCTCGACGGCTCCTTCAACCTTTTCGGTTCCCTTTGTCAACATGATGTTAGCATCGGTCAGGGTCTTCACACGCATATACTTGTCGAAGGTGAACTGTACGGCGTTCTGGGTAGCCTTGACGCTACTAACGACAGGCTGCGACATTTGTGTCATCGGCTGGTTTACGTCGAGTTGTGGTGGAGGAACGGGCAGCCAGTCGCTGTACTCAGTCTGATAGCCTGGTTTCTCGTATTTCACCTGCCAGAGACCTGTTGGCACCATCCATCCGTACTCACCGTTTTCATCGGTCAGCTGCGGGTTGATCTGTCCGTAGTTCTCTGCATCCCACATGATGGTTTTCTCAACATCGTCGCCAAACTGGTTCTTCGTGGTCTTCTTGTAGAATACAGTTGTAGTCACACCTTCGAGACGGTTGGCAGCAATGCCTTCATAGACGAAACCTGATGGGTCGAGGGTGCCATCCGACTGAGGTGGGAACGGACCTTTCTTACGCTTAGGCCATTCCGGACATTCGCCCGTATTCACACACTTCGGACAATCGCCGCGCTGCTTGCAGGTTTTCTTCTTATCGCACTCCAAGAACTTCAGACAGTAGTTGATATCATCTATATTTTCCTTGTATTTCGCGTCATAGTAGCCATCGAAAGCCAGAGAGAGTGCAATCTTTCCAATGGTAAACACACAACCGACGAACGATGTTCCACCGGTCTCAACTAGTCCCGCCAAGCCGGCAAGACCAGCATATATTGAAACGAGATCGCCCGAAATAGTGGCTACATGGTAACCTGTTGCCCAGAAAGCAAAACTGTTGAGTGTAGAACGCAGTTGGTCTGCATCAGCCTGATCATCAGGGCACACTTCTGGCAACCGATGATAGATACCTATCAACTCAGCACCATGCTGGCCGAACTTGGCACAATTCTGCACGTAACTGATGATACTGGCCAATGTGCATACGCCATCTCCCAACTTGAACTTCGTCAGCCAGCCCTTAATTCTTGAGAAGGAGGCCATAGTAGAACGGGTGGCCTCGTATTTAGCACAAGCTTCCCACCACTTTACGTAACCACTAATACCTGGCAGTTTTTCGCATGCCTTGATGGTCGCTTGTTGCGCTTTCATCGTCTTGAGATAAGTATCGCAAATTCCCTGGAAAAATTTGATGGCAGCATCAGTGGCATCAGAAAGTAAGCCAATCGACTTCTGCAGTTTATCGAGCAGGTCAGCAGTTGTCTCGACCAAAGCTTGCCATTCGGGGGAGCCACTAACCTTCATCATTTTACGGCTTAACTCTGCGGACTCAGCCGTCACCGAGAAGACCAAGTTCTGCTTGAAGTCGACATAGCTCCATCCGTCATCCGTACGCAGGTACACCTTTGTTCCATCGTCAAGAAGCACTTCCATGTAGCCTTCAGCCAGGAGTTCTTCTGGAGTAAGTCCGTCGGCTTTGCCTATGGTGAAGCCATCAACGAGTTTGTCCAGTTCGTTGATATTTAGTCCTTCTCTCTCAAAGTAAGAGCGCAATACTGCTGTCTGTTCTTCGATTTCCTTGATGCGTTGTTCCAACTCTGCAATGTCTTCTTCGCTATAGGTGCCTGAAGAAGCTTTCCTAAAGGGACTCGCAGCAAAATCTGTTTCGATGTCAAGTCCATCGTAGCGGAACAGGGCATCGGTAGCAGCCGACAGCACCTCCCAACTAGGTGCCAACGTGATGTCGTTTTTATCGATAGCAAGTTTCACTTGTGCCATCAGCTGCTTAAGCGTACCTGCATATTCTGTATCTTCTTTCGGTTTGAAGATTGCGTCGAACGATTCGCTAATTGCCTCATCGAGACTCTCTCGCGAACCGATGATCTCCGAATGCCAGAACGGCTCAACAAAAACGCCCGTAGGGATATTGCGCGTGTTGAACTTCTCGTAGGCAATCCAGCAGTTCTTACGTTCGTTGTAGTGAGCCATTGTGATGACCTCGCCACCATCGGGACCTTCCGTCCAAATGTGGAGTGCAACGGCATACACCTTCGTGGGGTCGTTGTTCGAGAGGTTAATTTCAAAAGTAAAGTCGGTATTGTAACCTTCCTCATTGGAATAGCCATAACTGGAAGGTGTAGCCTTATCATTGACGAAGTCGAAAAGAACCTCCTGATTGATCAGGTGAACGGGGTGATGGTTGAAGAACGACATCTTTACAGAGAGAGGTATCACACCATTGGGGTCGTAAGTCAAATCCTTAGCCTCTGTATTGTATGAAAAGCTCGGATTCAGCTCTTTGGCACCCGAAATGGCAAGACTACCCATTAACGTTTCCGAAAGCAGACCACTCGGAGCAATCTTTGCCCAAATGTGATGCTTACTCTGTACCTTGGGGTTAGGAAGTGTACAGTCAGCCTTCCACTCACCATTGCTATTAATCTGAGCCTTGCCTATCATTTGATCTCCGTCCATCACAATGACTTGATACACTTTCTCTGTGTAAAATACAGCTGGTCGAGCCAAAGCAGTACCATGACTCTTTCGCAATCTACTTGCGTTGTCGTCAGCCTCTTCTTCAAGATACATAGCGGTGCCGCTCACCTTGAACGTCGGTGTAACGATAAGCTCAGGGACGTTGATGCCCGACTTCGATATCTCTATGGTGTTGCTCTCCAACATTTCACGATACTCCTTGCCATCAAGTGTATAAGTCAGGTACATCTCTGGCGTAAAGGAGTTCGACAGTGTAGGTATCATGCTTAGCTGCATTTTTCCACCCTCATCGTAGTGGGGCCAATCGATGGTGAGCTTACGCTCTGTCTCGTCCCACTCGGAAGTGGCGCCTACCATACTAACGGAACTGCTGATAATCGGCACAGGATTCTTGATCAGATCGTCGGTGGTCATCGTTTCCGATTGAATCCAAACATCGCCACTACGGTAGGAGCCTGTCTTATAAAAACGCTGGCTTCTATAGGCGGTGGGACAGGTGAAACCTTGAGGAACATAGAATTCCAGTTTGCAGTCGGTAGGATATCTGCTGTCATCATAGTTTGCTCCTGCATAACGTTCCTTAAGTCCTTCAAAGGCCACCTTTACGTTGATGCCGATATTAGTGCCAACAGTAGCCGTAGTTTTGCCGAACCGAGCACTGCGTTCAGAGAGGTTGCTCTCCAGTTGGGTCATCGTCATCGGAACCTTGTAGAACGAAACCTCAGAAATCTGTCCGTCACCGACACTCACTTCCTTGCTCACATAGTCCTTGTCAGCATTGTAGAGTTCCAATTGTGCCTTGCTGTTGATGCCCCTGTATTGCATGCCTTGCGACATAGCGGCGACAAAATAGTTGCCGGCTGGCAGGCTGCTGATGTTCTGGGTCAGATAGTCCCCAAATGGCTGTTTCTTCATCAATTCACCTGTCTCATTGTTGAACACAAGCACAGCAGGCTTGTTACTCTCCGACTTGGTGTATTTGACACGAATGATGCCGCGCTCAACGATGGGGAGGGTCACTGCCACCTTGCCATTAGCATCTACCACGCCCTCTACCTCAACCGGCTCTATCGTGCCTGTAGGACTGCTGGCCTTGATGCCGACACGCGTTCCCTCAGGCAGGGCCTCATAGAGCGTATAGTTCGGATAGTTGGCAAGGAACTTGTCAATCTTCTCACCAGTGTCGAGATTGGTGAATTCGTACTGCAAGCTGCGACCCTCGCTGTATGCCTGCTCTATCTTTGCCGTCTCTCCATCAACAACAGCAGGCTGCCATGTGTGCGAAAGCAGGATATTGGTGCCGTCAGCAGGCGAGAACACGACACTGACATCAGTGCTTTCAGCCATGTCGGCCAATACGCTGCGGTCTCCATACATCGAAGCACTTATTCTGATGTCGTTCCAAGTCTTCAGCACCTCGCCGGAGGCTTTTCCGTTGCTACCGGTCTTCAGCGTCACAGACTTGCCATACTCACCTGAAGCCAACACCTGTGTCACCTGAACGGTAGCACCTTCTATACCTCGTTGCGTTTGCGAGTCAATGACCGTAATCGTAGCTTGGGTACTGGCTATTGGTTCCAGTTCTATGGCGATGTTGTCAGCACTCTGTCCCACGATTGTTGTCAGTGTGTCGGGCTGCTGATACTTCATGGCGAGGTCGCGTCCGAAGGACAGAACATATCGTAGTTCCTCGCCCTCAATCATGTTGTCGACAGCAGCTCCGCGAGCGATGTATTCGCCAGTGGAAGTGAGCCAAGTGTTGTTGAAGAAAGAAGGATCTACGGGGGCGTTATCCTCCGTCAAGTTGACCGAAAGGTTGTGGATGGTCTTCAGACGGTCGAAGGTCAGCTCGACGTTCTTGTTCTCGATGAAGACATTGTCGATTTTGGCAATCTCTACGCCTCGGCTGTTGCGAAGTGCCACTGAATAGACGGTGTTTTCGGGCAGATAGCGGAATTCATAGGTGTTGCGTCCATTCATGAGCAGGCGCTTCGTCTGACCCGTGTTCCTGTTGGTCAGTTCCACACTCATGTTCTTGTATTGCGCCAGCGTAGCCTCATTGGGCGAAGCCATGAGGTTGAGCTTGAGGTCAACGAAATTCTGATCCATAGGCAGGATGGTGTAATTTTTCCATCCATCGGCAATCTGATAGAGGGCTACGGCTTCGGCAGGCACGCGAACCACCATGTCGAGGTCTTTGTCAAAGACTCTTTGTTTGAATTCTTTCTTGTATTCACCTGTTGTTTCATCTACTATAATATACCACCCATTTTCATCGTATACGTACTGCATTTCTCCGTACACTTCTGGTGGGGTGACGGCAAAGCAGGTGAGTGTCTGCACTTTTGTTCCCTCGAAACTCCGAAGTCCAAGTTTCTGAATCGTGGAGGGTAATACAATCTCGTTGATGGTGATACCATTCAGCCTGAGGTTGCCGTAACCTCCAATTTCCGTGTGGGTGGTACGGCTCAAGTCATATACTTGACAATTCGCGAACTGCCCTATATAGTAGGTGTCTGAGATAGTACCCGCCAGAACGTAGCGTAGCACTTTGTCTTTGTCTTCATCGATATTGAAGTTTGAAGGGAAGGTGGACCCTCCTTTTTCGTAGTCTCTCACCAGTGTTCCCGTTTCAGGATACCAGCCACCTGCACCAGGCTGGAAGGTTGGTGCTTGTGAGTCGTACTCGAATAGTCCAACTAGCTCTACGTCCTGCTCCGGCATCATATAATCGAAGGATTGATCATAGGAATAAATTATATTGAGGGGCGCATCGTTGGCTGTCCAGCCTTTCGTCTTATATCCCTGTAAATAAGGACTTATATTAATTCTTATACCTGGGGCAACCATCGTTTCGATGACGTCAAGTGTGTCTGTCGCATACTTTTCGTAATTTGGATTCCCGTATCGGTCATATCCGCCAGTTTCCTGATAGATGGTGACATATGTTCTTACCGCTCCTGCGGGAAGGATCTTTATGCGCAGACGATGCTTGACGGCAGACTGCTGTCCTTCGTTGTCGCTGCTTTGTGCTATTGCCGTGAGTGTCATGAGGCACAACAGGCATAAACTGAATATCTTTTTCATAACTCTTTATATTAATAAGGTGTATGACTTACTTGATGACTATCCTGCCGTTCTCGATGTAGATGCCTCGTTGCGGCATGTTTACAGGTTGACCACTCAGGTTGAAGAGACCGCTGGCGCGCATGGGCTGTGCTGTCTCTACATTGTCAATGGCAGTAGGATCGGCATTACCCAATTCGATGACGAAGCGCTTCGTGAGGGTGGCGGGTTCGTTAACGGTAAAGGTGTAGGGTTCAGAGAGGAGGGTGCGTGTCTGCTCTTCGTTGTCGATGAGCCACACCTCTTCGCTGCTCTTCGTATCAAGCGTGAGGGTGTAGGTACCAGCCTCAGGCACTTTCATACCGAGACTGACGACACCATTGTCCAGTGGACGTTCGTTGATGGCATAGGCCAATCCACCTGACTGGGTGTAGAACTCGATGGTCTGATCGTTCTCGTTGCTCATCTTCGGTGCGTCGCGTCCGATGTCATAGCGCAGCGTTGCCTCGGAATTGATGACGAAACGGGTGCGGTCTTTCTTAATTACTTTTTCCGGGTCTACAGATTTATCGGGATCTACAGTTCCCATAGAGAGAATGAGGTTATATACCGTACGGTTCATATTCTTCTCAGCACGTCGGACGGCCTTCCGACCGTTAGCTTCTGCGTCCTTCACAAAAGTCTTGCTGTTCTGTCGGCGGTCGGCACTGAAAGTGATGCTCTCCACACCGTCGGGTGCCTGAATGAAGATGCCGTGCATGGGGTCGATTACTGCCTCGTCGTCGAGGGCACTCCAGGCTTTCCATCCATAGTCCCAACTATCGGACATAAAAACGAGCATGGGTCCGTCGTAGTCAACGCCACGAATGTCGAGGAAGGCGGGATAGGGCATTCCGATGAAGTTCCAGTTGCGGTTGTGTGGAAACTCTCCTGGATAGTGTTTCAGTGGCAAAGTTACGTCTTCGGCAGTGGTGAAGTAGTTGTTGCCACCCTCGTGTGAACGGAAGTGCAGAAAACTGTATTCTTTTCCCCATTCGTGTTTTTGGTCATTCCAATAGGGTGTCTGATCGCCTACGTAGGCATAGCCCTGACCTGCCAGAAGTGTCTCGTCGGAACCGATTTTTACCCAAATATTGTCGAAATTACCTGCCGCACGGGCTCCACTGTCGTAACGGTAGATGGCATAGGGCGTGTTGGGTCTTTCAGGAACGATGTCACTCATTCGAACATCAAAGGCAGGAGTAAAGAACTGACTAGCCTGAAACTTACAGTTCACATCGATCTGGTCAATCGTAGTCGTGCCTCGATTGATGAAAGTCTGGAACTTATAGGAGGTGAACCACCACTGGTCGGCGGGGTCGAATTCCATCTTGAACGTCCCCACGTGGAACGTGGCTCCATCTTCCACGCTTAATCGCGGGTGGTGATCGCTCTGTGCAGTCACGTCGTAGTTACCCCAGGTTTCATACAATTCCACATCGTATTTCCCTACTTGCAGTCCGCTTTCAGGAGTGATGGCCGACTGACCGGCAATAGTAAGCAGACCTGAGGATATTTCGCCTTCAAGAGGCAAGATTTCATTTACCACTTTGAAATCGTTGTGAGCTTTATAGGTCTCTAACGATGGGGCTGGGACATAGAGTGTGCGGTGGCGTGTACCTTCAAAGAATACGTTTCCCTTCACGTATGGCGGCATCAAAGCGCGGCAGATGAGGGTGGCATCTTTCTTGTTCGAACGCTCGTCGTCCATGGGAAGCCCCTCGAGGACAATAATTGTGGAGGGTAAATCCAACAGCGTAAGACTGTCGGAGCCGAATGCGCGTTCACCGACGCTTGTCACACCCTCGGGCACTACGACTTGCTTCAGCTTGGTGCCGCTGAAGGCGCGGTTCTCAATTGTCTTCAGCTTCGAGGGGAGCTTTATCTCCTCCAAGGGCACACCAGCGAAACTGCCGAAGCCAATGAAGGTGACGCCGTCTGGTATATCGACATGCGTGAGCGGGCATTGATTGAAGCAGCCTTCCACACCGCGTCCAATGTAGGTGACGGTGGAGGGGATGTTGACCTCCTTGAGGCTGGTGCAGCGGTTGAAGGTGCCCTTGAGGTAGCGTATGCCTTCTGGCAGATGGATGCTTTCGAGAGCTGAGCAGTAGTAGAAAGCATTTTCCTGAATGCTGTCAACCGTCTCGGGTATCGTAACACTTTTCAGGTTTTTGCAGGCACGGAAAGCATCGTTGGGAATGATGTGGCAGTTCTTGGACCATACCACTTCTTCTATTTTCGATTCATAGAACACGTATTCGCCCACCTTCGTCACATGATCGGGGATGACGGCCTTGGTAAACGATTCAACACCTTCATATGCATATTTACCTATCTCGGTGACTGTGGCCGGCAGGTCTATGCCAGGAATGCGAGTATGGCTGAAGAAGTAACTGGGTAACTCCGTGAGGTCTTGGGGCAGGCGCACCGATTCGAGCGATTCACAATGCCAAAGTGTGCTGGTACCAATCTCATTCTTATCCTTCAGTCCGTCAGAGAAGACAAAACTCTTCAATGACTTACACTCACCAAAGACGGCATCTCCCACAATTTTCACACCATCAGGCAGAGTAAACGACTCAAATCCTGTGTTTCGAAAACAGCCATCCGTGAGTTCCTGAAGTCCCTTAGGAAGTGTTACCTGTTTTAGCGCTGTACAGTTGCGGAAAGCTTGATTACCCAGGGTGTTCAACGATTCAGGCAGGACGATGGATTGCAAAGCAATGCACTCATAGAATGCGCTATTTCCAATCTCGGTCACTCCCTTGGGCAAAGTGATTTCCTTCAGACAATTGCAATATTGGAAAGCACAATTCCCTACTTTAGTCACCGTCTGCGGAATGTCGATGTGCTCCAACTTCTTACAGTTACTGACGAAATACTGAGGGATAGACGTCAGAGCGGGCGGCATAACGATGTCTGTGAGGATTTCACATTTCTCAATACACCCGCTTCTCAGCTCCGTTGCTGCCGTAGGGAGGATTACTTTCGTCAGTTTCTTCTGATTGCTGATGTTCAGTTCGGGGCCACATTCGGCAGCAAGCCCGCTGACATCAAGCATCTGCAAGTTGGTCAACTGGTTACGAATGACATTGTAATCATCCGCGTTGAGTACACCTGAGATGGTGAGTTCCGTAATATCCGAAAGCTCACCAAGTTCCTCAATCTTCTCTTGGATTTTCACAAACAGCGTGCCGGCTTCTTCGACATTCACCGTCACCTTCAGATCCAATTGGGCCATCGCCAGCCCTGGCATTATTGTCAGCAGGGCAAGTAGCGCGACAAGTCGGGTTCTTTTTATCATATGCTTTAGGTTTTATGTTGTTGTTTTTTGTACGGTTTTGGAATACGGTTCGGAATGAGACGCATATATTTGCAAGTTGACGGAATAATCACCCCCTAAAAAGAAAACAGTAAATTGTTGGGGCAAAGTTAGTAAATAATATGATTTAGAGTGTTTCATATTCACAGAAATGTATTTCATATTCATAGAAAAACATGTTACACTACATACCTGTGGAAAATGTATCATCTGTAACAACGGGAAAGGACAAATCATCCTTCCCCGCTGCTTATATTTACAAGCCTCATCTTCTTCTGATGAGAACCTTGCGTCTGTTCACGATGTAGTAGCCATCTGCCAAGCCATCCAAACTTTCTGACTTGCTGCGCACCTTGATGCCCTGCAGGGTGTAGATGTCGGCAGGTGCCACATTAGCGTCGATGGATGTGATGCCTACTGGTACGGAAACGGTCAACTTACCATTCACATAGGTGATGTCGTAGTTGGCTGCT
>JAILDV010000037.1 GCA_024688885.1 Bacteroidaceae bacterium
TGCAATTTGAATGCGAGAACAATCTTTGCCTCCGATTATCTTCATGCAATTCGTAAAATACAGAAGAAAATTTCATCCGACCCCGTCTTTGATTATATAGCAATGCAACGCAAGGCTCTTTTATTGCGTAAATACTATTGGAATATCGACAATCGGAACAGTGACACCATCTATGTTTGTGATGTGGTCAATTTGAAAAGGGCATCTTACAACGAATACATCGTTGCACATCATCACATTTATGCATTAAAAAATGAAGTCGGAGTATCTCTGGATTGCGACATGAATACCAGCCATGAGAAGTTCTTCGAAAAAGAGATGGAGGATGAGATTGGCGCTGACAACATTAGGCTTTTGAAGTATGTGATGAACTGGGATGTGAATCTGTTCAAGAGATGGAGTACGGAAACAAGTAACCGTCATACGAACGTGAACGCTGTAAGGATAATCCGGCGATCAAAATATATATACCAATATGATTATTACTCATTTTTCGACAACCATTTGGCAGAAAATAATTCCATCCCTATAGGTGAACCGTGTGGAGTGACAGTTGGGACAGGTCACTGTCACCTCTCTCTTGCATTTTACCAGATTCATAATATGCGACTGCACTGTTGATGAAATGACAAAATGACAAAATGAAAAAGGCTCAATCATGCTCTATGCTGCTCCTAAGCTGCTCCTAAGCTGCTCCTAAGCTGCTCCTAAGCTCCTCCATGAGTAAGGCTAGAGTGAGGCTAGAGTGAGGCTAGAGTGAGGTTAGAGTATGCTTAGAGTATGCTTAGAGTATGGCTAGAGTATGTTTAGAGCTTTAATTTGCGGTAAAAAACGAATAAAGGGCTGACATGTGATGCCAGCCCTTTACCTTTTTATTCAGTCATTGTTTTACTTCACTTCCCAAATGTCATTCGTTTCGAGGAGCTCTGCGAAGTTGTGATACTTCTTCTGAGCCTTCACTTCCTCAATCTGAGCAGTGACACAATCGTCATAAGTAGGTGCATCTACATCACGAATGACACCGAGTGCCACAGGGAAGCCGTCACCATTACCCATGAGTGCCAACTTAAGCTGGAGGGTGTTGTCCTCGCAATGAGCATCGTGTACCAGAATGTCCTTCTCCGTGATGCCGTTCTCGCCAATCTTCACCACTTTCAAGCCAAAACCTTCCTGTACAAGACCAAACTCGTTGTTCTCACCGAAGATGAGGGGTTTGCCGTGCTGCACATAGATGGCGTTCTTGGCACGTCCTTCCTTGCTGTAAACAGCATCGTGAGTACCATTGTTGAAGATGACGCAGTTCTGCAGAATCTCACACACAGCCGCACCCTTGTGGTTGTAAGCTGCCTTCAGAATCTCTACCGTACCAGGCGCATCAGTGGCTACGGCACGGGCAAAGAAATGACCGCGGGCACCAAAGCAGAGTTCAGCAGGACGGAATGGGTCTTCCACCGTTCCGTAAGGGCTGGACTTCGACACAAATCCACGTGGAGAAGTAGGTGAGTACTGACCCTTTGTCAAACCGTAGATACGGTTGTTCAACAGAATCATGTTAAGGTTGATGTTACGACGATTCGCATGGATGAAATGATTACCACCGATTGCGAGTCCGTCACCATCACCGCTGACCTGCCATACGGTCAGGTCAGGGTTAGCCACTTTTGCACCTGTTGCAATAGCTGCTGCACGTCCATGAATGGTGTTCATGCCATACGTTGCCATGTAGTGTGGCAGACGTGAAGAACAACCAATACCTGAAATCACGGCTGTATTCCAAGGTTCCACACCAATCTCTGCCATTGCCTTGTGAAGGGAGGCAAGGAAGAAGTGGTCACCACATCCAGGACACCAACGTGGCTGACCTTTCTTATAATCTTGAACTGTAAAACTCATAATACTTTTATTTTTAAACAACGAATATATTTTTCAACCACGAATTGAACGAATTAAACGAATTTTTTAGACACGACAAAACGCTCAAATTTGAGAGAGGTTTCTCCGAAGTTTAGCAATAAAGCAATCTCGTAACCTGCTACTCGTGCATAATTGATTGCTTGAGAGCGGTGTGTATCTTCTAACTCTTTTACGGCTTTTAATTCTACAATAATTCCGTCATAACAGATGAAGTCGGGAATGAACTCTGCTTTGAGATGCACACCATGGTATGTGGCATGAATAGACGATTCTCGAAGATAAGGAATAGAACGTTCCTGAAACTCTACCTCCAAGGCATCTTGGTAGACCTTCTCAGTGAAACCACATCCAAGTTCCCCATGCACCGCCATGGCTGCACCCACAATGTCATGAACTTCTTCTCTGAATTTAAGACTACTGTTATAAGCCATAAAAATTCGTTTAATTCGTTCAATTCGTGGTTTTTAAATCACTTCTCTAATAACTCGTTAAAATAAGCGGTTAGTTCGCTGACCACGAAGGGTTGGCCCTTCACTTGGTTGAACTGGTAAGGAGTGAAGTTATCGACCTTCATGCGCAGCCAACCTGCCAGTTGTCCCATGTTCTGTTCGGCAACCACCACCTTCTTGTACTTCTTCAGCACCTCTGCCGTGTTCTCTGGCAGTGGGTTGATGTATTTGAAGTGAGCCAGAGCCACCTTCTTGCCTTGGGCACGAAGTTCGTCCATTGCAGCGTGGAGGTGTCCGTAAGTGCCACCAAAACCTACGATGAGGAGGTCGGCATCGTCTTTGTCACCCAACACTTCAAGGTCAGGAACTTGAATCTTATTGATTTTCTCCTGACGCAGATGAGTCATGAGGTCGTGGTTCTCAGGATCGGTGGAGATGGCACCCGTCTTGTTGTCCTTCTCTAAACCACCAAGGATGTGCTGGAAGCCTTCGCGACCAGGCACTGCCCAGTAGCGCACACCTGTCTCTGGATTGCGCAGATAAGGTGCCCACTGCCCCTTCAGTTCCTCAGGAACGTATGGAGGATTGATGGCTGGATAGTCAGCGAGGTTAGGCAACTTGAAGGCTGCAGAACCGTTTGCCACATAAGCATCAGTCATGAGGATGACAGGAGTCATGTGCTCCAGTGCCATCTTGGCTGCTGCATAAGCTGCATCGAAGCAGTCTGTGGGTGATGTGGCTGCAATGACAGGCATAGGGCTTTCACCGTTACGTCCGAAGAGAGCCTGCAGAAGGTCTGTCTGTTCTGACTTTGTGGGAAGACCCGTGGCAGGACCACCACGCTGCACATCGAGTACCACAAGTGGCAACTCCATGATGACAGCAAGGTTCATCGCCTCACTCTTCAGGCAAATACCAGGACCAGAAGTGGATGTCACACCCAAAGCGCCTGCAAATGAAGCACCTACTGCTGAAGCACAACCTGCAATCTCGTCCTCACACTGAACGGTGGTGACGCCTAATGACTTGTGCTTAGAAAGCTCATGCAACACATCCGTTGCAGGGGTGATAGGATAAGAACCAAGATAGAGTTTCAGGCCAGCCTTTTCTGCAGCAGCGATAAAGCCGTAAGCCGTTGCCTTGTTACCTGTGATGTCCATATAGCGTCCGGGCACCTTGTTCTTTGTCTCGATGCGATAGACATTTGCCACACTGCTGTGGGTGTTGTGTCCGTAGTCATAACCTGCCTGAATCACCTTGATGTTAGCCTCAGCCACACCTGGTTTCTTGGCAAACTTATCCTTGAGGAAGTTGAATGCGATGTTCAAGTCGCGGTCGAAGAGCCAGCAGACGAGTCCGAGGGCAAACATATTACGGCACTTCAACATTGCCTTCACATCCATGCCACTGTCTGCCAAGCAGTCCTTGACCATCTGTGTGATAGGACAAGCAATCACGCGGTCAGGGTCGATGCCCATCTCACCAAGGTAGTCCTCAGTAGCGAAAGCCGCCTTTTTCAAATCGGCTGCACCAAAAGAATCTGTGTCAATAATGATGGCAGCGCCTGGCTTTGCATATTTATATTGTGTCTTGAGTGCTGCAGCATTCATCGCCACCAACACATCGCACTTATCTCCTGGGGTATATACCATATCCGCACCGATGTGTACCTGAAAACCGCTCACACCTGTCAGTGAACCTTGCGGGGCACGGATATCGGCTGGATAATCTGGAAAAGTACTGATACTGTTACCCACAGTGGCTGACACTGTGGAGAAGATGTTTCCGGCCAACTGCATACCGTCGCCGGAGTCACCCGAAAAGCGAACCGCCACTTCGGACAATTCCTTTACTTCCAATTTTTCTGCCATAAGCCTATTATGTTTATGTTGTTTCTATTTTTTTAATACCAAACTAAACCTAAATTTCGTGCTTTTGATAGCTCCTTTAGCAATTCGCTATCACTTTGCGACTGCAAAGTTACGTTTTCTTTTCATTTTGACCAAATTTCTCTTTTATTATTGTGTGGAAAGAAAAGAAAATGCTACCTTTGCACACATAACTAACTCACTGAAAACCTATATTCAATGAAAAAATTGATTACATGGGCGATGGCTGCCGTGACTGCCATCAGTATGGTTGCCCAAGATAAAAATGGTGGCTATCCCATCACTCAAGTACCTTTCACCAAAGTAAAAGTGGCTCCTAACACATTCTGGGGACAGCGACTCCAAGCCAGTCAGGATGTGACTATCCCACTTGCTTTCTCAAAGAGCGAGGAGACAGGGCGTTACACCAACTTCAGCAATGCTGCGGAACACCTCAAAGATCCTTCGAAAGTCTTTGCCATCAAGGAGGGCACCTTCTCTTTCGACGACACTGACCCATACAAGACTATCGAGGGTGCCAGCTACCTCTTGCAGACCTATCCCAACGCCAAGTTCAAAGGTGGGCGTCTTGACAAGTATGTGGACAGTGTGATTGCCGTCATTGCTTCAGGTCAGGAAGCTGATGGCTATCTCTATACTTCCCGTACACAGAACCCTCAGCACCCTCACAACTGGGCTGGCACCAAGCGCTGGGAACGGGTGGAAGACCTCTCCCATGAGTTCTACAATCTCGGTCATCTCTGCGAAGCTGCTGTGGCTCATTATTATGCTACAGGCAAGAAGAATTTCCTCAACATTGCCATCAAGTATGCGGATTGTGTATGTCGAGAAGTGGGTGATAAGCCCGGTCAGGCCAGTGTGGTGCCCGGGCACCAGATTGCAGAGATGGGCTTGGCAAAGCTTTACATTGCCACTGGCGACAGAAAATACCTCGATCAAGCCAAGTTCTTCCTCGACAAGCGTGGCAAGCGTGATGCCGCATGGAAGATGACTCGTGACGGGCTCTTCGATGCTGACGGTTACTACCATCGTTTGGACGAATACAGCCAAAGCCACAAACCCGTCTTGGAGCAGGATGAGGCAGTGGGTCATGCTGTCCGTGCTGGATATATGTATGCAGGTATGGCAGATGTGGCTGCCCTCACTGGCGAACAGCGTTACATCGATGCCATTGACCACATCTGGGAGAACATCGTGGGCAAGAAGTTCTACATCACAGGTGGTGTGGGTGCCACCTCTTCAGGCGAGGCATTCGGAAAGAACTACGAACTGCCCAACATGAGTGCTTATTGCGAAACATGCGCTGCCATTGCTCAGGTCTATCTCAACTACCGACTTTTCCTCCTGCATGGCGACAGCAAGTACTACGATGCCTTGGAGCGTTCGCTCTACAATGGTGTCATCTCGGGTATCAGTATTGATGGTGGCAACTTCTTCTATCCCAATCCTCTCCAGAGCATGGGACAGCATCAGCGTCAGGCGTGGTTTGGTTGTGCCTGCTGTCCTTCCAATGCAGCCCGTTTCATCCCTTCGTTGCCTCAATACATCTATGCGGTTAAGGATAATGCCCTTTACATCAACCTTTTCAATTCCAACACCGTCAATGTGAAGGTGGGCAAGACCCCTGTCACACTGACTCAGCAAACCAACTATCCTTGGAATGGTGATATAACCCTCACCATCGACAATGGTGCTGGTCATTATGCACTTAACATCCGCATCCCTGGATGGGTGAAGGGTGAGGTTGTGCCCAGCAATCTCTACACCTATGCTGATGGCAAACGTCTTGGCTACACCATCAAGGTGAACGGAAAAGATGTTACCAACGGTAACTCTAACTCTCAACTAAATAACGGTTACTTCGTCATTGATCGCCAATGGAAGAAAGGCGATAAGGTGGAGATTCATTTCGACATGGAGCCCCGTGTGGTGCGTGCCAATGGACAAGTGGCAGCTGATAAGGGACGTGTGGCAATTGAGCGCGGCCCTATCGTCTATTGTGCAGAACACCCCGACAATTCTTGCGATGTGCTTTCCGTCCTCCTCAATCAAGAACCCACCTTCCAATCGGGCAACAAGACCATCATGAACACCAATGTGCAGACACTCACCACCGATGCCCAAACCCTCACATTCAATTCTCAGGGAAAACTCCAAGCCCAAGATGAACGGCTGGTGCTCATCCCTTACTATGCATGGGCACATCGTGGTCCTGGTAAGATGACGGTATGGATTCCGCAAGACCTCAATGCCACCACACCTGCCCAACCGGCTTCCATTGCTTCTGAAAGCAAAGTGACAGGCAGCAAGCGCAACCTTCCTGCTCTCTCTTCCATTAATGACAGACTGGTGCCTTCCGATGGCGATGACCGTTCCGTTCCGTACACACATTGGTGGCCGGGCAAGAACTCCACCGAATGGTTGCAGTACGACTTCAAACAGGCAGAAACTGTTAGTTCCTCTACGGTCTATTGGTTCGACGATGGTCCTTGGGGTGGTTGTCGAGTGCCCGACAGTTGGAAACTTTATTATAAGGATGCCTCCGACAATTGGACGGAAGTGCAGCACCCCACAGGCTATGGCACTGTCAAAGGTGCTGCCAACATCGTCAATTTCGATCCTGTCAAGACCACAGCCATGAAACTTGAGATTGTACAGGGTGAATATAGTGCCGGTGTGTTTGAATGGAGCGTGAAGTGAACACTCCTGCTGAACATCAAAAAATGGGCTGACGCAATGTCAACCCATTTCTTTTTTCTCTTCTAAGTATTTGCAATAGATGCGAATCGCTGTCTCCACCATACGGATGCACGGTCGCTTCTTATAGTATTCATCCGTGCGAGGTTCAGGCGTGGCAACAATCTTGATTTCGGGAATCGTGCCGTCAGCACGTTGCTTGTTCAGTCCTAACAGTTCCTTGCAGATGAGGCTTCCCGTCTCTGCCTTGAAGTCGGCAGCCAACCGCTGCACCACCTCATAGTTTTTCTTCTTGAGTTCTTGATTGGGATAATCACCCTTCACCTCCAGCCCCGCTAACATGAACATGCCGCAAGCCGTACCGCAGGTCTCCCTCATCCTGCCGATGCCACCACCAAACGAGCCGGAAATATGAGCAGCAAAAGCCTCCTCCAACCCATAGTAGTCGGCAAATGCCAGCACCACGGATTGTGCACAGTTATATCCCTGCTTGAAGTAGGCAACGCCTTTTTGGACTCTCTCTTCAGTTGTCATTTTTAACCTTAACTTAACTATAGGGGCTCTAAACTCTGAACCCTAAACTCTCCTCCCCCTTGGGGGAGCTAGAGGGGGCTTTATCTGTTTTTGTACATTTCCTCGTAGTACTTCTCGTAGTCGCCGCTGGTGATGTTGTCCATCCAAGCCTCGTTCTCCAAGTACCACTTCACGGTCTTTTCAATGCCCTCCTCAAATTGCAGACTGGGTTCCCAACCCAATTCCTTCTGCAACTTGCGTGAATCGATGGCATAGCGGGCATCGTGTCCCAGACGGTCAGTCACATAAGTGATGAGGTCGAGGTCAGCACCCTCAGGGCGACCTAACAGACGATCCACTGTCTTGATGACCACCTTAATGATGTCAATGTTCTTCCACTCGTTGAAGCCGCCGATGTTGTAGGTCTCAGCCACCTTGCCGTGGTGGAAGATGGTGTCGATGGCACGGGCATGGTCTTCCACATAGAGCCAGTCGCGCACATTCTCCCCCTTGCCATACACAGGTAGGGGCTTGCGGTGACGGATATTGTTGATGAACAATGGAATCAGTTTCTCCGGGAACTGATAAGGGCCATAGTTGTTCGAGCAGTTCGTCACGATGGTTGGCATGCCATACGTGTCGTGATAAGCCCTCACAAAGTGGTCACTGCTGGCCTTCGAGGCACTGTAGGGAGAGTGGGGGGTATACTTCGTGGTCTCCAAGAAGAAATCCTTGCCATAGGCAGCATGGTGTTCCGCGCTCGAAGCCGTGGTGGTGAACGGACTTTCCACGCCCTCAGGGTTCGTCAGTTTCAAGGCGCCATACACCTCATCCGTCGAGATATGATAGAAACGCTTGCCCTCATATCCCTCAGGCAGACTCTCCCAATACAACTTGGCAGCCTGCAACAATGAGAGCGTACCCATCACATTCGTCTTGGCAAAGGTGAACGGATCCTTGATACTCCTATCTACATGACTTTCAGCCGCCAAGTGGATGATGCCGTCAATCTTCTCATCCTGCATCAACTGGTAGAACGCATCGAAGTCGCAGATGTCCATCTTCACAAACTTATAGTTAGGTTTGTCCTCCACATCCTTCAGGTTGGCGAGGTTGCCCGCATAAGTCAACTTGTCCAGATTGATGATTTTGTACTCAGGATACTTGTTCACAAACAGGCGCACCACATGACTTCCTATGAAGCCAGCACCACCTGTAATCACAATGTTTAGCTTCGCTGAGCTAAAGGTTCTCTTGAATTCCATAACGTTATGCACTATTCCTTTTTCGTTTTCAAAGTGCAAAGTTACGAATAAGCGAGGACAATACAAAAAGAAAAGCCCTTTTTCATTTTTATTGTCGAGCGATAGGAACTTCGAACATACTTCAACGTGCGAATAAGCGAAGACAATACACAAAAAAGGATGCACCAAAGTGCACCCTTTCCAAATAATCCGTTTAATCCATTCAATCCATGGTTTTACTTGATTTCGATGTTCAAAGTCTCCTTTGCCTTCTCCTCTTCCGTCTTCTTCGGAATGTCGATGGTCAGCACACCGTCTGCCATGCCGGCTGTGATTTTCGACTTCTCCACATTGTCTGGCAGTGAGAACCTCTGCTCAAACTTGCTGTAGCTGAATTCGCGGCGCAGATAAGTCTTTTTATCGTCCTTCTTGTCGCCGCCTTCCTTGTTCTCGGTCTTTTTCTCCATGCTGATGACGATGTCGCCGTCGCTGGTGAGCTGGATGCTGAAGTCGTTCTTGGTCATGCCAGGAGCAGCCACTTCCACTTTGTACTCTTTTTCGTCCTCCGATACATTGATGGCTGGGGTCGTTCCGTTATATTTAATGGTTGGCATCCAGTTGTCATCGAAGAAATCGTTAAACAATGAAGGGATCCATCCCTGATTACGTGTTGAATAAACTGTAGGCATCATAGTTTTGTCCTCCTAATTTATTTTGGTTAAACATATTTTATTTTCACTTTGACTGTCAACTATCAATTGTCAACTGTCAACTATCCTCAAGTGCAACCTTTATGCCTAACTGCCACTTTGTCAACGCTTTTAAACTCCGTTAAACCTTCGCATGGGGCATTTAAACTCCCTTAAACATTCCCTCTGCCACCCGCTGACTTTTTGTCGGTCATGATTGCTGATTCTCTGAAAAATGTTGTCTCTCACATGTCTTGCATTTTAAAGTTTCGCAAGTGCTCAACTTTTTAGGAGTTAAGGAGTTAAAGGAGTTATCGCTACGCTTAGGAGTTAAAGCCGAATGATATGCTGGTGTCCTTCTCGTGGCAAGGTTACTTAGATTTTTGGCTTCGCCGAAGATGCTCACGCTCGGCATAGTTCAAACAAGTTTGGCTTCTGCACTCGCTCAATCGCATCTTTCACTTTTCACTCTTCACTTTTCACTTCAACAGTTGACTTGGTATCGGCTTAACTACTTAACTACTGACTACTTAACTACTTCAGAACCTTTAGCTCGACAAAGTCAACATTGAGTCAATATAATCACTGTTTTTGCAACGATAAAGTAAATTTCTAACGTTTTATCTTTGTATTTACAATCTTTATTTATAACTTTGCAGCCAAAATATTGAATAATATATGTGGACAGAACTTAGTGACACAGCTGTACTGAACAAGCTTGGAGCGAGGCTTAAAGCGTATCGTATATCAAGAGGCATGAAGCAGCAGGAGCTGGCTATGGAATCGGGCGTTGGCGTTAGTACCATCGCTAAGATAGAAAGCGGGCAGTCTGTTTCGTTCTCATTATTAATCAGTGTCATGAGAACGCTTGGATTACTTGAAAACATAGACTTGCTTGTGCCCGAACAGAAGCCATCGCCAATGGAACTGCTGAAGATGCAGGGCAAGCAGGTAAAGCGTGTAAGAACAAAAAAGGATTAAGTAATGGAAGAAATACCGGTTATACAGATATATTTGTGGGGCAACCTTGTGGGAGCCATGTCGTGGGATGAAGAAAGAGGCTATGCCGACTTTCAGTTTGACGATAAGTTTCGAAGGTCTGGCTTGGACGTTGCACCCCTGATGATGCCATTGGCAAGAACCCGTGGTGTTGTTTCATTCCCCACAAATGCAAGAACGAAATGCTTCAGCGGTCTTCCAGGTTTAATAGCCGATGCCCTGCCCGATAAATTTGGTAGTCAGCTCATCACGGAATGGTTTGCCCAGCAAGGTAAAACGGAAGGAATGATAACTCCGCTCGACCGATTATGCTACGTGGGTAAACGAGCTATGGGAGCCTTGGAGTTTGTCCCTGCAGTTCATGTGGACGGCGTAAACGAATCGACAGAAATCTATATCCGCGAACTGATGACACTATCTGATTCCATCTTCAAGGAAAGGAGTAAATTTCAGGAGCTGATTCGCCAGAACGACAAATCCATTCTGGACATCTTGAAAGTGGGAACGTCTGCAGGTGGGGCAAAGCCCAAAGCTATTATTGCATATAACGAGGATTCGGGCGAAGTGCGTTCTGGACAAGTTCCTGCACCAGAAGGATTTTCATATTGGCTGTTGAAGTTCGACGGAGGCACTTATAGCGAGCATAATGAGATAACAGATAATCCACAAGGCATCGGAAATATAGAATATGCCTACTACAAGATGGCAACTGCATGTGGTATCACGATGTCGGAGTGCCGTCTGCTGCCAGAAGGCGAATGCAACCACTTCATGACACGCCGCTTCGACCGAACACCAACGGGTGAGAAAATCCATATGCAGACAGCTGCTGGTATTGCTCATCTGGACAGAGATGTGCGCCATTCATACGAGGAATTGTTCGGCGTATTGCGTCGGCTTGGGTTGAACTACAAAGACTTCGAGCAGTTGTATCGCCGTATGGTGTTCAATGTCATAGCACGTAACCACGATGACCATACCAAGAACTTCTCATTCTTAATGGATAAGACTGGTAAATGGTCGTTTGCACCAGCATATGACTTATGTTACTCCTACAATCCTGTGGGCAGATGGACAAGCAGACATCAGCTATCGCTCAATAGCAAGACAGACGATTTTACGAGAGAAGATTTGTTGGCTGTGGCACAGAACATTGGCATACGCGATGCGAATCACATCATCGAAGATGTGCTCTCCTCGGTTGTTTCTTGGCCCGAAACAGCAAAGGACTGTGGCGTTAGGTCAGAACATATAGAAGCTATTGGCAAGACTTTATTGCTTAATATATGATTTTCTTTCAAAAGAAACTTTTCATATCTTTGCGATACAATAGGGATATGTAGCGAGTAAATAAATGATATAATCTGCAAATATTCAATATAACTCAAGGAGGTCATGAAATGAAGATATACACATATATTATCTACACAGTTACCCTTATCAGTGGTTTAGCACTTTTCTCGTCGTGCAGCAATGACAATCATGCTGAACGGCAAGATGAGACACCCGTCCGTATCGGCATAGCATGGCGTGGTGACAGTACGGCTATTACCTACACCAGTACGCTGCAGAGTGTTCGTGAGTCAGGAGCGGTCCCCGTGCCACTGCCTCTGCTGAAGTCACCCTTTATGGAATACGAGGGTGATCAGTTGATGGAACAGTACACTGACGAGCATGGCATTGTACTACAAGAGTATGCTGACAAGGTGAAGACTGATCCCTTCGCAAGGCAGGACATCACCAGTCTGCTCACCAGTTTGGACGGACTTATCTTTACAGGCGGTTCGGACATCAGTCCTACATTTTATAAGACACCGGAGTCTTGGCACGGTATCGAGGCGGAGGGTAACTGCGACGGAAGGCGCGATGTGTCGGACTATATACTGATGAGATGGTGTTTGGAGCAGGAGCCAACGCTACCGGTATTATGCATCTGCCGGGGTATGCAGATGCTCAGTGTGGTCTCAGGCGCACAGATGATATAGGATCTGCCGACCTACTTCGAGGCGCAGGGATTGCCATACGCTGGTGAGCACCGCATGGAGCCAACGGCTGACCACGGGCGCGATTTTGCTGTGCACGATGTCACCGTCACCAATCCTTCGTCGCTGCTGTGACATATAGTAGGAACTGAGACGGTCAGTCGTGTGCCTTCATGGCATCATCAGGCCGTACTGAGCGTGGAGGGAACGCCGCTTAAGGTGACCGCTGTCACAAAGACCAACGGCATAGACATCATTGAGGCGGTGGAACGTACAGACAAGCCCTTTTTTATAGGCATTCAATACCATCCAGAAGTAGCAGTATCGAAGCATGCCAACGGTGCTGCTGATGCTTCACGCTTCATGGATTACGAGAATGCCCTCCGCTACTTCCGTGCTCTTATAAAACAAGGTATGCAAAAATAACAAAGGAAGAAGGGACTCCCGTGTTGGGAATCCCTTCTTCACTTTCTAATACTAATTATGTTGTAAAAAGAGGATTGGCTACCTGTTTAGCGGCGGTGGCGGCGGAACAGTGGGATGCGCTTTTTGCTGCTGGATGTCTCCTGCACGTCCTGACCGATTTGGTAGTCAACGCCGCGTGGAGCTGACACGATGACGTCCACTGTGCCGTTTGCCTGCTCGAGGGCTTCGAGGTCACGTGCTGAGATGCTGAGCACGCCGTCCTTGACGCTCCATGCGATGGCGGAGCTGAGGCCTGACTCCTGAGAGGTGACGTTCACTGAGTATTCCCTGCTGGGAACGATGACGAGGTGCACGGGTGCGTTTACCTTGACTGAGTTGAACACTGCGGTGTTGACCTTCTTTGCGTTAGCACTGATTGCGATGACTGCTGCGAGAGCGATGGTGATGAACTTTTTCATAATAGTGATGTTTTTTATTTGTTATTAATTATTGTTTTAGTTTTTATGAATTTCGTTGTTGTTTGAAATTGTCGTTCCTTTTGGTTGACGATGCAAAGTTACGGACTTTTGTACTGGGTTTCAAACTGAAAATCCCCAAAGGGTAGGGGATTTCCTATAAGAGATATAGGGAAGTGGATTTAAACCTTTTGCAACATGTTGATTGTTAGATGATAAGGTTGTAGGGGTCGGTCACACCGAGCTAAAGTTTCCCAACTATTTAACTACTTTAGAAAATCGAGTATTCTTTATTATTACCATCAAAAATGGTTCATCCGACAATAGTATGTTTTTCATTATTTTGTAATCGATGATTTCCATATAAATAGTTGATTATTATATATTTAATTGTAAATAACTTTTCCAGAAACCTTAACAAGATTTAACCGAAAAGTTTTGTCAGCGGAGGAAAAAGTAAATACCTTTGCACCAAAACGTAAACAATTGAATATTAATAATTTAATTAATTATGATGACAAATTATGATACTAATATCGTATATTTTGCAGAAGGATTGAAACATGTAAAATATGTAGATATGACGAGAAGAATTGTGGAACGTCTTCATCACAATAGAATGGCATGGGGATTCTTACCACAAAGCTCTTCGCCCCTTCACATATGGGCGCGTGATTATATGCCTGTGCAAGTGAGCAAAGACAAATTTGTGCTCTTTCGCTATGACCCCGACTATCTGAAAGACTACCCTGAGTATAAACCAGACACTTCTGCCATTCTTTCTGAACTTGGAATACAGGTGATGCACTCTGACATTATACTTGATGGTGGCAACATCATCAGTTGTGGCGATAAGGTCATCATGACAGATAAAATCATCAAGGAAAACCCGCATTACGACAGAAACACACTTGTCAGCACCCTTAATGTGCTATTGGAAGCAGAAATTGTGTTGATTCCACAAGATGCATATGAGGAGTACGGTCATTCTGATGGAATGGTAAGATATATGGGTAATGGTCATGTGTTGCTCAACAACTATTGTGACGTTGACAAAGCGTTACGCAAGAGATTGTTGTCTGCTTTGCAGCCTCATTTCGACATCACGGAACTCCACTACGGAACCTATACCGATAGGAGTTGGGCTTATCTCAATTTTCTGCATGTAGGTCAGCGTCTCTTTATTCCCATGACGGAAGATAAGTTGGGAACAAAAGCCGTTCAGCAAATAGCCGATGCTTTTCCTGAATGTGAATGCCACCGTATATGGGGGTGTGAAAGCCTCGTCGATGATGGTGGTGCGCTGAACTGCTCCACATGGAATATTCTCGTGGATTTGCCTAAAGAAGAGGAAAGTAAAGAATTACCAGAAACAATTTAATTAACGTGAGTTCGATGAAATAATTATAAAAATAATTGTCTAAATATTAGGTAATTAGCGGAATTTTTAGTAAATTTATAGTCACTACACAACAAGTTTCACTAAAGAATACCGCTAATGTTTACCGAGGCCAAAGTTACTGAAATTTTCTGTATGGCAGATGATTTTTGCAAGTTTTTTGATGCAATGATGGCAAAATACACGATAAAGGAGCAAAAGAAGCGTGAATATCACCGGAACGGCACTCTTTCCAAAGCGGAAGTGATGGTCATCATGATCCTGTTCCACAATTCCGGCTACCGTTGCCTGAAGCATTTTTATCTGGAGCACGTGTGCAGACAGCTCCGCCACCTGTTCCCCGAGGTGGTGTCCTACAACCGCTTCGTGGAGCTCAGAGGGCCTTTACCTTGGGAAAGAGGGACGATAGCAACTATTCATAATCCCAACAATATAAGAAGAGGGGGCAGAGCCATCCAGACCTTGTGATATAATTTGATTTCTTCCATTGATGATTGTTTTATTTGCCTGCAAAAATGTTTGCTTTTCGTATTAAATCTATTTCACCGCCTCGACCGTG
>JAILDV010000064.1 GCA_024688885.1 Bacteroidaceae bacterium
CCCCCTTGGGGGAGTCGGAGGGGGCTATTGTTTTCCCTTACATGAATCCTAAGTCGAGTTTGGCTTCTTCGCTCATCATGTCCTTGTTCCATTCGGGTTCAAAGACCACGTTCACGTTCACGGTCTTCACGTCAGGGATGCCTTCAATCTTCTGCTGGATGTCCTCAAGGATGAAGTCTGCAGCAGGGCAGTTGGGGGCTGTGAAGGTCATGTCGATGTCGATGTCAAAGCCCTCAAGCCCCTTCCCATCCTCCCCCAAGGGGGAGGTGTTGCCATCCGGACGGTTTCCCTCCCCCTTGGGGGAGTCGGAGGGGGCTATGTGGGGGGTCACATCTATTTTATATATCATGCCGAGATCCCACACATTGACGGGAATCTCAGGGTCGAACACCGTCTTCAGGTATTCAACGGTCTTTTCTTCTACTTCGTATTTTGTCATATCTTTAATCTCTAATCTCTAAACTCTAAACCCTAAACTCTAAACTCTAAACCCTCAACTATATCTTTCCGTTCTCGGCAAAGCTGTAATAATCCCCTTCTGTCACGATGACATGGTCAATCATACGCAGGTTGACTGCTTGTGCAGCTCGGTTCACCCGTTGAGTCAGTTCCTCGTCGTAGTGGCTGGGTTTCAGGTTGCCGCTGGGATGGTTGTGTACGAGGATGAAGCTGGTGGCATCGTGGAGTAGTGCCTTTTTGAGCAGCATCCGCACATCTACAGTCGTTTCGGTCAGACCTCCGGTGCTGAGTTGGGCGAAGTGGAGCAGACGTGCATTGTTGTTAAGCAACAGCACCCAGCTTTTCTCGTGGGTGAGTGTCTGCAGGTGTGGTGTCATGAACCTCAACACATCGGCACCTGTGCGGAATTGCGTAATGTCTTGGCAGTCCTCCATCATGCGGCGTTTGCCAATCTCAGCAGCAGCGAGGATGGTCAGTGCCTTTGCCTCACCAATGCCGTTGTAGCGCATGAGGTCTTGCAGGGTCATATAGTTGAGGTTGCGGAGTGAATTTCCACAGTCGCCCAGCACCTCTTGCATCAGTTCCACAGCTGTCTTCTTCTTGGTGCCCCCTCCGATAAGAATGGCAAGCAACTCGGCATTGGTCAGTGCTCCCACTCCCTTTGCCATGAGCTTCTCACGGGGACGGTCTTCTTCCGCTTGCTGCTTGATGGGCGTGTGAGAGAGTGATTCCTCCACCTCTTCCTTCACCTTCTGCACCGGTTCCTCGTTGAATGGTTGGAAGTCTTTCCTAATCATAGAAATTCTTTTCAAATGCCGTGAATTCATCCTTTCCCTGCACACAGCGCAACCACCATGCCTTGAGGAATCCGAAACCATATCCCATCAACTGCACAAAGGCTGCCTCTACACTGAGGAAACCAATCACCACGCTTTTGTTCTTGATGCTGGAATCGATGAAAATCAGCAACATGTATAGTGCGATAGGCAGAAGGCAGAGGGCATACATGGGAACGAACCCGCCATTGGAAAGCAGGATGCCTGTGCCTGTGTTATTGTAATAATCCCACATGCGGAAAAAAACTGCTGCCACAATCAGCAACAACACGCCCACCGTGAAGACCATTGGCAACAGATGCACCAGCTTCAAGGTGCCAGGATGACGCTTGGTCAGGTTGATGCGGGCAATGCCGGAATTGAACACCTGCTTGAAGAACTTGTCCATGTCTGTTCTTCGCTTGTGCCACACCCATGCATCGGGGAAAAGTCTGCTCTTATAGCCCGCCTCCACGATGCGGTAGCTGAAATCAATGTCTTCGCCAAAGCGCATCTTGCTGAATCCGTGCAGCTTGAGATACACTTCTCTTCGCATGCCCATATTGAATGAGCGAGGATAGAACTTGTCCATCGCCCCTTTCTTCTTACCACCACGAATGCCTCCCGTTGTGAAGAAGGAAGTCATGTTGTAGGAGATGGCCTTCTGTACATTTGTGAACGACTCATGTGCAGCATCTGGTCCTCCGAAGGCATCGCAAGGGTTCTCTGTCAATTCCTTTTCAATGGCAGTCAGATAACCCTTTGGCAACACGCAGTCGCTGTCAAGAATCAGCACATATTCGCCTTTCGAATGTTCCACACCATAATTCCGTGCAGGACCTGGCCCCCCATTCTTCTTGGTGAGATACTGGATATTGGATAGTTGACAGTTGACAGTTGAGAGTTGAGAGTTGAGAGTTGAGAGTTTTTCCTCGTCCGCATGGCTACTGTCAACTGTCAACTGTGAACTATCAACTGCCCGGTATTTCTCCACTACCTCCTTGCAGGGCATGGTGGAACCATCCTCCACCACGACCACCTCGAAGTCCTTGACCTCCTGATGAGTCAGGCTTTCAAGCAGCTCGTCCACCTCGTCGGGACGGTTGTACACGGGTATGATGACGGAGTATTTCATGGCAGCCTTTTCATTTTCCATGTTCGTTGAGCATTTTGTGGGGCATGAATCATTCAAAATAGAAGGTGAAGACAATCATCTTGCTCTTGGCGCTGTTCACTGACTGCGTGAAGATGAGCTCCGACTCATCCCGAATGTCTGAGCGGTTTCTGTTCAAAACATTCGTGAGTCCATACATGAACTTCACTTCAGGAATGAACTTGAAGAAAGGCAAGTAGAAATCACAACCGAAGCCAGCTTCCAGATAGATGTCCGTGTGTGTGAGCAGATACTGCTTTTGCTTCTTCACGGTGAGGTCGAGTGAAGGCGCCACACCTGCTATCATGTATGGACGGTAGTTGTTGAAACGCTCTGCCGCAAACTTGATGTCTATGGGGACGGTGAAGTATGTGGATTTGATGGTCTGATACTGTTTGTCTCCATTCGTTTCGTTGCGGAACGTGAGGTTTTTGGTGCCGAAGTGCATGGTGGGGATGATGCGCAAGCCCAAATGTTTCGTCAGGTAGAACTCACCCAAGATACCCACTGAGAAGCCCGGCTCGTAGTTTGGCGTTTCGGCAAACCACTGGTCACCCACCTCGTTGATAAAGCCGTTCTGCTCCAACTCGATGTCCTGCAGGTGCATGCCTGCCAGAAAGCCATAGTGGAACTTTCTCTGGTCAACGTAGGGACGATTCATCACCGTCCTTTTCTGGGCATGAGCCATGCCAGAGGGGGAGGGGAGAAGCATCATCAGTGCCCATAGACACCCTATTATATAATAATGTGTATATTTCATCATTTCATTAAACGAGAAAAAACGCCATTTATTTTGCAGAAAGCGAGGATTGCCGTAACTTTCACTCCGTGCAGGTTACTTTTGCTCGGAAAAAAATAAAATATATTTGGTTATTAGCCCGCTTAGTCGTAACTTTGTGCAAAGTTACGTAAAATTGTGCAATTCAACACCAAGAATATGAAATTAACTGTCATTGGCGCTGGCAATATGGGCGGCGCGCTCATCAAAGGGTGGGCAAAAAGTGGAAAGATAGACAACATCACTGTAGCTGACAAGAACGAGGCACTGCTGGCGCAGTTCAAGCAGGATTATCCAACCCTGAACATCACTACCGACAACGTGGCGGCTGTGAAGGGTGCTGACATCGTTGTGCTTGTCGTTAAGCCTTGGTTGATGAAGATGGTGCTGGCAGAGGTGAAGCATGCCCTTGATTTGGACAAGCAAATCATTGTCTCTGATGCAGCCAACTTCACCACCGGCATGTTGGCAGAGGAGTTGGGTGTTGATGGCCAGTTCTTCTATGTCATCCCCAATATCGCAGCTGAGTTTGGTGCCAGCATGAGCTTCATTGCCAAATCACCTGCTGCCACTGATGAGAGCCTGCAGGCAGTGGAGGAACTCTATGCCATTGATGGTGACACCCTTGTTGTGGCAGAAAACCTCGTGGGTCCAGGCATGATGATGGCATCGTGTGGCATTGCCTATGTGATGCGTTACATTCGTGCCCAAATGGAAGGTGGTTGCGAGATGGGCTTCTATCCCCATCAGGCCAAACAGATCGCCTTGCAAACCATGCAGGGGGCAGTTTCCCTCCTCAAGGCTACAGGTTGGCATCCTGAAGAGGCTATCGACAAGGTGACCACCCCTGGTGGCGTGACCATCAAAGGTCTCAACGAACTCGACCATGCGGGTTTCAACTCGGCAGTCATCCGTTCGTTGAAGGCTGGACTTCGTAAGAATTAGAAATGAGGAGTGAGGAATTAGGAATTGCCATGCGGCTAGCCCCTAATGAGGAACCTAACTGAATAGCCAATTCCTAATTCCTCACTCCTAATTTCTCATTTCTAAAAACTTTTCCTTTATTTTTTTTGCTTGGTCAAAAAAAAAGTCCTAACTTTGCACCCGCATTTAGGAAAAATGCCCAGATGGCGGAATTGGTAGACGCGTTGGTCTCAAACACCAATGGAGCAATCCGTGCCGGTTCGATCCCGGCTCTGGGTACTATTAGAGGACTTCTGTGAAAGATATTTGCAGAAGTCCTTTTTTGTACCAAAGAAAAAATAGATGAAGACAAGACTGATACTTGGATTGGTGCTCGTGCTGTCCGTTCTCGGCATGCATGCACAAGAGAATGCCAACACCCGTCAGGCACGCAAGATGTTTGACGAGGTGTATGAGAAAGTGTTTGGTAAACAGGGTGCCTCTCTGCATTACAAGGTCAATGTTGCCAACCTTTACAAGACTGATGGCACTATTTGGTATCAAGGTAAGAAGAGCAAGTACATGTCTAAATCGAGCAAGTCGTGGAATGATGGTGTTACAGCCTATGTGGTGAAGGATGACAAGAAGCGTGTGGAGATTTATAATAGTGACGACCCCAAGAAAAGTCGTTTTGGCGATGATTTCAAATTCGAACCAGATAACTACACCTATCATATCGCCAACGACCCTCGAGGCTACCTCATCACCCTTCGCGTGAAAAAAGGGATGAAAGGGATGAAGGAGATCCGTGCCTTGCTTGACAAGAAAACACGTGACCCCCTCCAGCTCCGTATCAAGGTTGCCTTCATTTGGGCAAATGTTGATATCTCTAACTTCAAGTCTGGTGGCATCACCGACGCCACCTTCACTTTCCCCCGTAGTGAGTATAAGGACTATGAAATGGTGGACAAGCGAGATTGACCATTAAACAAGGAGAGGCATCCGATTCACGGAACCTCTCCTTTTGTATTTAACCTTTAACCATTAGCCTTTTTTCGTCAGGCGTTTGTTCACGATAGCACAAACACAAGAGTCGCTCCACACGTTTTCAGCCGTCTCCACCATGTCGATGATGGTGTAGAGGGGCAAGATGATGCCCATGATGCCGATGGGGGCACCAACACCTGCCATCAGGGAAAGGGTGAGGAAATAGCACCCCATAGGTACTCCTGCGTTTCCAACAGCTGAGACAACAGCGATAAGAAGCCACAGGAGAAGGGTGGGCAGGTCGAACACCGTGCCTCCGTTCTGCATGACATAAAGTGAGGTGACGAGGATGAAGGCGGCGCATCCGTTCATGTTAATGGTGGTGCATATAGGCAGGACAAACCTTGCCACTTCTGGACGCACTTTCTGACGTTGTTCAGCTGACTGCATCGTGACAGGCAGGGTGGCGGCGCTGCTTTTGGTGAAGAGTGCCATGAGCACGGCTGGCGACATGGCTTTCAGCACCTTCCATGGGTTCAGTCCTCTTGCCAGCAGGAAGAGAGGCAGCACTATGAAGAACTGGATGAGATTGCCACCGATGATGACTGCCACATATTGTCCCAATGAACCGATGGCAACGCCTGCTTCCACTTGTGCTGAGAGTTGTGCAGCGAATGCCACGATGCCCAGCGGCAATGTCCAGATGAGAGCGCGGATGAGGGTGTACAGAACCTCTTGTAGTCCTAAGATGCCTTTGATGAGCACTTGCACGTTCTCGTTTTTGGGGATAAAAGCCAATGCCAGTCCTACGGCAGCACTGACGAGCAAGATGCTGAGCACGTTTCCCTTGGCGAAGGGCTCTATCACATTGTTGGGGATGATGCTGAGAATGTGGTCGTAGTAAGTGAGTTCTCCAAGATTCTCTGGCACGTCTGTCTGACCTGTCGCCACCACATCGGCAGGCAGATTCTCAGGACTGATGATGAGATAGAGTACCAGCCCAACGAGGGCTGCTGCAATGGTTGTCAAGAGGGTGTAGCTGATGGTGTGGAGAAAAATGCGAAGCCCCCCTCCAATCCCCCCAAGGGGGGAAGCCCCGTCCGCATGGTATTCCTCCCCTTTGGGGGAGGTTAGGAGGGGGCTCTGGAATGTGGTGAGGATGGCTAACGCGATGGTAGGTACTGCCACAAACTGAAACAGCCTTGTGTAGATGGTGGCGATGAAGTCCAGAAGGTTGTTCAACCATTCGATGCCCAACCAACCGAGCACAGCACCCAAAAGGAGTGCGCTTGTCCAAATGATGATATTCTTCATATTTCTAAATTGTTATTATCGATTATTCACGGTTACAATTCCCATGCTAAGTTCACATACACGTTTCGTCCCTTCTGCGGAATGTCGCACCAGTCAGCGTAGGTGGAGTAGCGTTTGTCGAAGATGTTTTCGATGCCGGCACGGATGGTGAGGGCTGTCTGACGGAGGGGCAGTGTGTAGGTGGTGTTGAGGTTGACGATTGCCCATGGATCAGTTTGAGTCTCACCGTATTTGGGGGCATAGTCCGTCTGGCGTACATTGCCTCGCACTTCCACGCGGGTTTGCAGGCGTTTCCATTTCACATCAAGGTTTGACGCGTAGGCGAAGGGGGAGATGAGCGGAAGCGGGTCTTGGTCATCATCTCTTCCAGCTGCATAGCTGACCTTGCCGTTCCATGTGAGCCAGGGCAGGGCTTGCCACTGTGCATTGAGGGAAGTGTTGACGATGGTTGCATGGGATAGATTTCCATACACTTTCACACCCTCAGCATCCACTGTCATGGCAGAGAGACGGTTCTCAAACTGTCCTATGATGTAGTTGGAGAACAGGAAGGTGTTGGCATCGGCTCCGAGCGAGAAGTGTGCAGACGGGCGCCACGTGATGGCTCCGTTCAATTCGATGGCACTCTCATTCTTCAGTCTTGGGTTGCCGATATAGTCATACTGGTCGAAAGTGTTGTTCAAGTAGTAGCCATACGCCTCTGTCACAGTGGGGGCGCGGCTTCCCCAACCTGCTCCGAAGGAGAGTTGCCAGTGGGAAGGCTGCCACGTGTAGGTGGCGGCGATGCGTCCCGTGGTCTGTACATAGTGGTCTTTCATACCGGGGAAGAAGACGCGTAGGGCGTGGTATCCCTCTTCGTTATTGAGTTTCTGCCACTGCTGGGCAATCTTTGCTGATAATTTCACCGACTGCTGATGGGGCAGGGACACCAGGTCGCTTAGCGCAACCCCCGTATTCAATGTGCCCACATCGGGCCATGTGACCATGTACATGGGTGCTGCACCACCAGGATACATTGTCATGTCGGCAAACAGACGGTTGTAGTAGAGGTCGTAGTTCACTTGCACGTCGTGACTTCCCTTTGAAGCGGTGAGCAGGCTGTAGAGTCCGCTTGTCCAGCTCTCCCCGGGCATATCCATGTGTATAGCCACATCGGGTCGGGTGGTGTCGTCCATGATGTGGGTGATGTGGTTATAGTAGAGCTTTGTCTCCCATGTGTTGAGCACGGGGTGGTCGAACTGGTGGCGATAGGCAAGCGAGGTGATAAATGCCTCTGCTTTAGACACGTCCATGTTCAGGGCGGGGTAGCCCACGTTGGTGGCACGGTCATAGATGAAAGTGCCTTCCAACACATCAAGCTCCGTCAACCGAAGACCGAGGTTGATGAAAGCATTCACTTTCCGAAACTGCGAGAATGACACCTTCCTGCCACCGCCTTCCTTGTAGTTGTCGGCATGGCGGTAGAAGGCTCCCCCGTTAGCATAGAACCAGTGCGACGAAGTGGAGGCATCCACTCCATACACCTGCACGTGTCCGTTTGTTTCGTAGCCAGAGGAAAGCCCCCCTCTTATCCCCCCAAGGGGGGAAGAACCATCCGGACGGCTTCCCTCCCCCAAGGGGGAGTTGGAGGGGGCTGGGAGGGGGCTGAACCCCACTTTCTTTAGTTTCAAATCTAAGCTACCACCGATGTTGCCAGTCGATTGCGGGTTGCCATTCAGTCCCGAATTGAGCAGGATGCTCTGTAGATTGCTGCTTTCCACATAGGAGGTCACTGGATCCATCTTATCTGTGCAGGCATAAAATATCTTCATGCCATCGATGGTGGTGGACACACGTTCTATCTGCATGTTGTTCACCACAGGTTCCCAAGCGTAAGAGCCGCGTCTGACCAGATTGACGTGCGATAGTTCTGCCAAGTGTTCGTCGATACTTGCCACCTTTCCCTTTGCTGACCGTTTCCTGCCCTCGTTGGCAGCGGATACGACCACCACTTCGTCAATGAGATGGGAGGGGGTGGAGATGCTGTCCACAGAGAGCAGTGCTGATAAAATGAATGCAATCATGATGAAGTTTTTGTCTGCTTTGTTTCCTGAATTCTTTTACCAAGACAGGGCAAACCGAGTGCAATGGAACTGGTTCAATTGCTGAGGTGCAACCTGCTTTCGTATTTTTGTGCAAAGGTACGGGCTTTTCCCCATTCCCTCAATACCCTTTATTCACTATAAACATACCATAAATGAGGGATGGAGGGAGGGAAAAGAATTATTTGGCAATTTGAAAAATGGTCAACTAAGCAAACGTCGATAACTTCGAGTGAAGCGATAACTTTGATTACTTCGTCACTTCCGAAAGTTGAGTTAATACTTGCATCACTTGGCGATTGTCAGCACACCAGCGGAAAGTGCGGGTACAGAGAGCAGGACATCGTTTCCGTCAATTCGTGCATGTTCTTTTTTCAGCGCGACGGCATTCTTGTTCTCCATGCTGTTTGCCACCGTCAGTGAGCCAGGGGCGTAATACTCAAACTCTCCACCCGACACACTTGCCCAATCTCCTTTCACTCGTAAGGTGGCAGATTCCTCGGTGGGGTTCACCACCTTCACAATCACGTTGGCACCATTCTCAGACATGGTGGTGCTCACGCTCAGATTGCCGGTTTCGCCACTGAAAGCCAGACGGTACTTCGAGAAGTGGTCGTACCAAAGTTCGGTCACTTGGCAATTGGGTGCCTTGAACAGGTCCTTATAGTCGAAGTTGATGAACGCATTGTTCCAATCAGGAGCATCAGTACGGCGTAGGAACAGTGCTGCTGCACCCATCGCCACCACGTCACGAGCCTCACACATGTTGAGGAATCCACCTGCAAACAGGCCTGTGCGCCAGTCGATGCTGTTCAGGTTCCACTCTGAGATGAACAGTTTGATGTTTGGATTCGGTCCATCGGCAATCATCTTCGCATAGCGGTCGTACTGCTGCCCTAAACGCACAGGACCAGTTGCGTAACCACCCTGTTGCTCATAGTGGTGAAGGCTGAGGTAGTCGAAATAGTTGCCGCTGCGCTTGATGAACTGCTCATCCTCTTGGAATCCACCGCATGCAATGATTTTGATGGAGGGGTCTATCTTGCGCATTGCTTCGCTGAAATCACGCACACACTTCTCATAGCGGTCGATACCCATCTCCCACATCTCATTGTCAATCTCCCAGTACTTCACGTTGTAAGGTTCTGGATGTCCATTCGCGGCACGCTTCGCACCCCATTCATCGGTGGCAGGAGCATTGCAGTAGCGCAGCCAGTTGACCGCATTCTGTAAGATGCTGTCATACTCTTCTGCAGGACGTTCAAACTTGACGCTCACGACAATGACAGGCTCGGAATTGACCTCACGGCAGAAACGGATGAACTCATCTGTTCCGAAGCAGTTCTGGTCGTAATCCATCCACATCCAGTGTGCCCATCGCTCGCGATTCTCTTGCGGGCCAATACCCCATCGCCAGTCATACTGTGCCACATAGCCGCCGCCCGGCCAACGCAAGCAAGTGGGATGTAGCTCCTTCACAGCCTTCAGGATGTCGGGACGGAATCCACCCAGATTCTTACCCGTCTGAGTGGTCATGGTCGCCATATCCACCTGCACCGTTCCGTTCTTGACCATGATGACGAAGTCGCAATCGCAGCTAAACTTCGTTATCCTCTTGACGGTCTCTACGCCCAAATCACTGGCGACTTCTTTAAGAGAATTGGAGGGCTCGGTACTTTCATCGCAGATTCTGCAATGACCGTCGAGACCTTCGATCATCTGAGGGTCGAGCGTAAAATCATATTTCTTCCACTCCTTGCTCACCTTGAATGACTGGCGTGCGATAATATTGCCTTTCGTACTGCGCAATCCGACAATCAGCTCTCCCTTGCCTTTTGCATAGATGGAGCCAACAAGGTTCTCGCCATCAATGTCCAGAGGTCCTTGGAAAATGCCAGCCTCAGTCTTTCCTGCTGTAATCTCTTGTGAATAGCGCATGTTAACAGCATCGTCCTTCACGAGACGATACTTGCCGCCCTCACCGAATGCCGTCCATTGTTGAGCGACTGCTGGAATCTTCACATCACCAGGCGTACCTTCAAACATCACCTTGCCATCAGCGGCTGTCAGCCTGATGTTGCGGTAAGTAGCCTCAGTATAGTTCACCCAGAAAGTCACGAAGTTGCGGTCAGCCTTCTCCAACCCATCATAGCTCGCCACTTCCTTGCCGTCCCAATAGACAGTCGCCTTGCTGCCTCGGCTCTCGATGCGTAGTTTGTGCCATTTCTGTTCCTCATTCACTTGCTCTTTAGTGGCAGGAGCCGATACCAGTGGCACCAGCGTGTTCATGCGACGTCCCGGGCGTCCTCCGAAACCTTGCGATTCACGCACTTCCATCTGACAGATGGAGAAATCGGCAGTGGCACTCTGTTGCTGCAGTGCTGCACGTGCAGCAGCCTCGTTGGCAGCGTCAATCTGTGACTGAGTCTGCGCTGGGGTGAAAGTGCGGCTTTCGTAATAAGGGTCGTGTATGCGGACATAATAAGGTGTGCCGTCTGTCTTATTGCGGAAAGCGAAACGGATGTCCATCAGACCACCGCTCCAACTGCGACGTGCCAGTTTGTAGGCGCGCCAATTCACGTCCATGGTCAGGTCAAAATCGCAGGTGCTGATGCTATCAATCTTGAGTGGCTGTTCATAACGGGTGGGTGAATGCAGCACCATGTCATCATCCATAAACCATCCGTCGAAGTATCCGTCACGTGGATGAATGCCCGGATACTGCTCTGGCTCGAAAGAACGCTCTTGTATGAGTTCCTGCCATACACCATTGTTGGCACTGAAATAGATGTGTTCAAAGAGTTGTCCGTAGAGCATCTCGTCAATGATGCCCGAGGGCTTCTTGCTCTCAATAGAGATTGTGTGCCCCTTTTGTGCATTGGCGATTGTTCCAATTGCCAAGAGAACAAGCAATAGGCTTTTTTTCATGTTCATGTCGTTTCTGTAGGTTTTGTCTTATTGCTTGCAAAGATACGACTTTTTTCTCTTGTTTCAAACAATTCGAAAGAAAAAGACATGAAGCATCCATTCCACAAAAAAGATTGGCCATGTGGTAGCCAATCTTTTCGTCGTGTTGAACATTGTGTTTGAGAAATATACTTAGAGTGTCACATCCCAATAGAGTGAACTGAATCCGTCCTTCAAATCGTCACCTCCTGCCACGATGTTACCTTTGGTGTCTTTCACCGTCAGGTGGATGCGCCACAAGCCTGTCATGGTCAGGTTGATGTTGCCCTGATAGCTGCCGTCCTTTTGCTTGACGAGGGGTGTGTTGTCGGGCGAGGTGTGGCTGCCCATGTCTGGCATGCGTGGGTCAATCTCGATGGTGAAAGTCTCCGTTGCCAAACCGTAGGGTGTGGTGGCTGGATTGTTCTTCTTGGAGATGTAGGCTTGGATGGTGTTGTTGCCTGTCTTCCAATCGGTTGGGTTGACCAGCGAGAGGTAGTAGGTGTCATCACCCACCTTGAACGACTTGAGCCATTCCTGCCCATCGGGGAGAGCATCCACGTTGATGGCTTTGTTCTGTACGCCGCCCTTGCTGCCCAACACTTCTATATTGTAAGAGAACTGCCAGCTGCCTGCATCGCTTGTGTTCATCAGCAGCGACACCCATCCGCGCTTCACAGCGGGTCGAGTCGTGTCGAACACCTCGAAGTTGCCACCCACAGGGGTGCTGTGCCACATGTCCATCTTCACCATGTGCATGAGGGGTGTGATGCTGGTGATGTCGAAGAACTTCACGTAGTTGCCCGTCTTCTTCTTGGTCACCACGAAGTACAGGTCGTTGTACCCCTTGTGCAGGGTGCCCGTCTTTGAATACGCCCACACTTCATACTTGTCATCCACCGTGGTGGAGAGTTCGGGAATGATTTTGACCGTCTGGATGAACTTGTACACCTGCAGCGCCTCCTCAGCAGAGCAGCAATCCACATCCTGCGAAAGGTCAATACCGTCAATCACAATTCCCGTCTCGTCATCGTTGCTGTTGCACGATGTGAGTCCCAGCGATGCTACCGCTAAAAACAACATTAATACCTTTGTCTTCATACTCTTTAATTTGTTTAGAAGTTTTTTGTTAGTTCTTATTTTCGGTGCAAAGGTACGGACATTTCCCCATGCCCCAAATACCCCTCATGCGCTATAAGCATACCACGAACGGGGTAGAATCGGGTGGGGCAACGCCGCTCCCCCTTGTTGGGCACTTCCGCAGCCTCAAAATCGACCTCGTCGATGTCGGCAAGTCGACCTCGACGACATCGGTTAACCGACGTCGACGAGGTCGATTTTGAGGTTGTGGAAGCATCGGGAAGGAGACTGTTTCACTTCCTCATTCATCACACACCCATCTTCGGCTTCACACTGGTAGGTTTGGTCATTTGAGGCGCTTTGTTTTCTCCCTCATGATGTCCACGATTACACCTTCTGTCTTCACCATGCCGGGAGAGGCTATCAGCCCCATGTTTCGCATGGTGTCTTCGGGCATATGGCCATTGATGCCGTGCTCATGACCGATGGCGATGCCTTCTTGGGCAAAAGCCACGGAACGATAGGCTGCATCCACCGCCACAATGCCCTTCATCGTGCACCCGTGATTGCCTCCGTCGCAAATCATGCCTGTGATGCTCGATGCCATATTCTGAATGGTCAGGGTGAGTGTTTTGTGTGTGCCTCCTCTCAGAAAAGCCAATCCGCATGCCATGCCTGTGCCAGCAGCGATGGCACATCCACAGAAGGCTGAAAGCTTACCTGAATACTCTTTGATGTACATGCACACCAAATAGCTGAGGGCTGTGGCGCGGAGCAACTGCTCGTCCGTGTAACCGTTCACTTGCCCAGCGGCATAGAGGGGAAGGGTGGCGATGATGCCATGTGCTCCACTCCCTGTGATGCTCATGGCTGGGCGCGAAAGTCCCAATACGCGTGCCTCGATGGCGGCATTGCAGAGTAGGGAAGCCGACGCCTGCTCATCATCCGAAATAACTCTTTCCCTGTTCTTTTTATATAAATAATGTGCAAACGTTGTTCTTCGGTTTTGGAGTGCTTGTTCGAAAAGGGCAAGATTGAGGTCGTAGGCTTGACGGATGAACAGGAGTTCTTCGATGGGAACACTCTGTGCGTAATGGAGCATTTGACGGAGGGTGAATCGGTGGATGAAGGGTGTCTGCCTTTCCTCATCTTTGGTGTCAGCATCGTCTCTCTCGAAGATGGTTTGGCCATCTTTCGTGATTCTTGTGACGTGGGTGTGTGCATCGCGGATGGTCACGTTGACCGCTCCCTCATTCGTCGTTATCTCTGCAAAGATGTAGATGCGGCTGCTGATTTCACCCAATTCCACCTTCACCAATCCCGCATTCACCAGCGCGTGAGCCTCTTGGTTGTGGTGTGGCTTCACACCTTCTAGACACTCCAGCCCTTTGCTTGCATCGGCTGCCACATAGCCGAGGGCGGCGGCATGTTCATTTCCCACCTCATGGCTGTTGGGAATGCCGCAGGTGAAAGCGTTCTTGTACATGCCACTATTCAGCACCAAGCGAATGCCCTTCAATGCTCCTGTTATGTGTCTCTTCGCTGTGGCAACAGCAAAAGCAATGGCTCCTGGCTCCGTGACTCCGAGGGCGGGGCGCATGTCGTCATGGATCAGTTGGGTAAGTCTTTTCATTTCTGTTTGTGTTTGATGAAACAAGTGATAAGGCTGCATACAAGCAATGCCCATGGATAAAAAGCGGTGAAGAACACGTCGGTGGCTTGCATGGTGATGTGTACCCCCGATGCTTCAATGCCCTTCAGCAACAGCAGTACACAACCACCGTAGGGCAGGACGAATGGAAACGTGCAGATGACCGTGGCAAGCAGCGTTGTGCGGCGATAGGGATGCAGTTCGTGTTGCTTGCCGATGCTGTTGACAAACGGTGCGACACAGATGTTGGCAATTGTGTTTACTGCTGCCATCAGAATGCCTGCCACCGACACCAGTGAAAAGATGGTGAGTTCAGCACTTCTTGGTGAACGGATGACGTGGTTGTTCAAACTGTTGATGATGCCATCCATCCCTCCACTGCGTATGATAAGTCCCGAAAGCGACACCACCACCATCAGGAGAATGCAGATGTTGGCCATGCCTCCGATGCCCTCTACAATGGCGCCCTCCACCTTCCCGCCGGTCATGTTGATAAGACTGCTCAGCGTGAACAGGTCAAATGCCAACCCGATACCCACTGCTATAGCCAATCCTAAAGCAAGTGAAACGAAAATGTTGACCTTTCGGAAGGATAGCAGAATGACCACCAGGGTGGGAATGAGTAAAGCCAAACTTTGTGGATGGGTAGAGGAACTATTGGATATGGCTTGTGATGGGGTAGTATAATTTCCGTTTGCCATGCCGTACGCAATCAATGCCACAGCCAGAGCTGTCAGCACCAAGGGCAGGCGCTTCTTGACTGTTCCCCCGATGTCAGCGCTTCCTTTCCCGTCAGCATATTCCTGTGTGGTGGCTGCAATCACTGCCGTGTCCGACACGGGCGCGATGCTGTCTCCCAATGCGGCTCCCGACAGGATGGCTCCTCCCAACAGGGCGGGGTCTGCTCCCAAGGCGATGCCGGCAGGAAAGAGCGTCAGGCTCATGGCACTGATGGTGCCAAATCCAGAACCAGTAGAGATGGCGAACAAGCCTGAGAAGAGAAACACGACCAAGGTGAACCATGTGGCATTGATGTCGAACTGATGTGCAGCCCACACCAATCCATCCACAATATGCCCTTCTTTCAGAATGCTGCCATACACCCCCACGATGAGCCACAGCAGGGTGGCGGTCATGGCGGTCTTGCTGCCCATGAACTCAAAGACGGTTTCCCAATAGGTGCCCTTTTCTTTCGTGAGAAAAGTCCCCACCAATATGGCTGAAATGCCTACACCCACCAAGAGATTGATGTCAATTGCTCCCCAAAAAGAGAGCCCGATGGCCGTTCCTACAAAAAGGGTGAACGGCACGAATGAAACAGCTGCTTTCCAATCCATCCAATCAATACTTTTACCCCTTTCTAAATCAGGTGCAAAGGTACGGTCTTTTCAGCAGCTGTAAAATACCCTTTTCATGGTAGAGGGCTGTCGCTCTCCTTCTCAGTTCTTTTTGGGCTTCTCACCCTCTTTCAGCTTCCGGGCCTCATAGCCTGCTTTTGAGAAGGCTTTCAACAGTTGGTTGACGGTGACTTTGTCGGCATCATACTCGATGGTGACGGTTTGCTGTTCGATGTTGGTCACGATTTTCTTCACGCCCTTTTCAAAACGCAGGTTGCCCTTGATTTTCTTCTCGCAATTTTGCAATGCATCTGTGGGGTGGTGGTGAAGACTGCCTTCTGGATGTCTTTGGCAAGGCATACGGTGGAAACAGCCAATGCAATGAGGAATGCTTTTGTACGTGTCATAGTCTTTGTTTTTTATGTGTTGTTAATGAATATGTGTCTTGTGTGATTACAGGCGGTTGATATTCCAGCGGACGCCGATATATCCCATGGCGCCATGTACGGGTCCCCACACCAATGTGGGGTCGAAAGTGCTGCTCCAAGGTGTTTCAGCATCTACGATGGTCTGACGCTGACGGAAGCCTGTCAGATTCTCGCCTCCGATGTAGATGGAGAAATGTCGGAACCAACGGGTGACCTGTGCATTCAACTGCTGGTAGGCGTGGAAAGACGTGTGGCTGTCGGTTGTCAGCCTGCCGTCATCCATGGTCTCGAAATGGTGGGGTATTCTCCCGCCTCCGTTCAATTGTAGGGTTACATCAAACTGCCACAGTTCCAAAGGAGTCTTGTAGCTCAGTGTGACAAGCCCCTTATACCGACTGGTCAACGGTTTCTGCATCAGCCGTCCGTCATAGGTGGTCTTCACGTCGTTCAGACGATAGGCAGCCATGAGTTCCAGTCCCTCCATGAGGGGGTAGGAGGCATCCAGCTGAAACGTGTTGGAATAGGAACGCCCTTGCAGGTTGGTGATACGAAGCAAAGTGGGGTCGCTGTCATAGTCGATGATGGCTTGTTGGTGAAAATGGGTGTGGTAGTATTCAGCATTGAGTTTCAAGGTCTTGCCCCATAGAGGAATGTAGAAGGCGGAACTGATGCCGTAGTTCCATGCCTGTTCCTGCTGCAAATCGTCAATGAGGAGGGTGCGTCCGCTGGCGAGGAGGTAGGTGTTTTCTGCCAAAGCATGTACTGTACGGTAGCCTTTGCCGGCAGACAGACGAAGTGTGAGGAAGTCAGCAGGAGTGTACTTGAGATGAAATCGTGGGGTGACGAATGTGCCATGCCTGTTGCTGTGGTCGGTGCGGAGACCTGCCATGGCGACGAGTTTGTTGTGAAAGTTGAAAGTGTACTGGGCGTAGATGCCAGGGGTGCTTTCTTGGTCGTCTTTGGTCAGGTAGTCGTGATTGAAGGAAAAACCAGCAGAGAGATTGTGCTCTTCGGTAAAGTTGGTCTCGAACATCAGTTGTGCGTATGCCGTCTTTTCGTCCACTTGATAGGTCTTGTTGCCATAGTGTGCATCAACCTTGTGCAGCGAGGCATTGCCCATCAGAGCGATGTTGGTGCCATGTTCTGCATTGAGAATGAAGGCATGCTTCATGTAGCCCTCATATCGGTCGGTTTCCACACCAATGGTGTAGCGGTGGTGGTTGCTGGGAGCGGTGTGGTGGGTCTGTCCTCCATCCCGTTTCTCCTTCAGCAAAGAAAGTCCTCCATGAAAGAGATACCGTTCTCCCTTCCATTTCCAGCGGTTTTGCAGGTTCCATTGCCGTACGTTCGGCTGGTCAAGAAAACTGTCATCGTTCTCGTCGTGGTGTCCCCAATCGTCTTGGTAGTGCAGTAGCAGTTCTGTGCTCAGATGACTGTCCAAATGGACGTTCCCCTCCGCATTTGCCTCAAAACGGCTCAAGGTATTGCCATATAGGTTGACGCTCATACCCTGCTCCGCATCAGGTTTCAGATACTCTACGTCTATCTGTCCTGTAATGCTCTCATGACCGTTCTTGACAGATGATGCACCTTTGGAAACCTGAATGCTGTTCATCCATGTCCCAGGCACATAGTCGAGCGCATAAGGGGATGCTGCCCCCCGAAAGTTGGGCAGGTTCTCTGTGAGCATCTGCACATAAGTGCCGCTCAATCCTAATAGTTTGATTTGCTTGGCTCCAGTCGTGGCATCCGAATAATTCACATCGACCGATGGATTGGTGGTGAAACTCTCGCCCAAATTGCAGCATGCAGCCTTGAAGAGTTCTGTCTGCCCGATTTTTATGCCATTTTCAGCACCGCTCATGCGCAAGGTGCCACCTTGACGAGCTGTCGCGGTCACATCATCCAGACTCTGCGACTGCAACGTGTCTATTTGCGCCGAGACGAGTAGTCCCTGCATCCAGATGGCTCCAGCCAGAAGATGTCTTGTGTTCATCATTGTCGTGTTTTATGGCGCAAAGGTACGACTTTTCTTGTAACAGTTGAGGTAAATGTCTGTTAAAGAATGCTATTTGTGCTTTGAAAACAAAAAAACAGGGGCGCTTCGTCGCGAAGAACCCCTGCTCAAATTGATGAGTCTAATATCGTTCGTTATTTTTTAATTATGGCATCATGATTTATTCCATCGTTTTTTGTAGAAATGTTAAGTATTAACCTCGTATAAACTAATCTATCCTAATTGATATCTTATGACTTATTTCTTTCCTGCAAACTCGAAGTCCCAAAGGACGGTGTTTGCATGATTGAGGTGAAGGGTGAAGCTCAGTGCCCCGGTTTTGTTCAGCGTTCCATTCAGATGGGCGGTGAATTCTAAGATGTTGGGGTTTCTGTGCTTGGTGTCGCTCGCCGCATAACTCACAATCTTGGCTCCTGCCTCCTCTGCCTCGAAGATGTAGCCTTCTTCAGTCTCCAGCAGTTTCACATTCTTTAGAACCATAGGTGAGTATTCGGAATTCCCACTGGGTATGACGGGTGTGACTGAGATGTCGTAGGTGCCGTTATCATTGGCAGTGATGACAGAGGCGTCCTCCCGTGTGCCGAGAGTTGGAGAAACGTAGGTTCCTTGGTATGAACCAGCTACGGTGTATGCAGCATTGTCATCGTCTTTGCTGCACGATACGATGGTGGTGCTCAGCAGTGTAACTGCGGCCAACAGAATTGATGGGATGATTTTCATAAGGCGTCGCGTTTTATTTTGTGTGGATAAATAAGGGCTGACACACGGTAGCTGCATGCCAGCCCTCTTCATAAACTATTAACTCTAAAATATCTGATTATATGGCCAAATGCTTATTAATAACCAGGATTCTGTGGTGTGATGTGGAGATCTTCACCTGTCAGACCTGTTGGAATGGGCTGACGGTAGTGCTTGCCGCGCACGTTGTCATACTTGGCGTGCAGGTGCTTGTAAACCTTGGCGAAGAATGCGCTGACTTCGTTTCCATCCTTGCCTGTAGCACCAGCTGTCTTGTAGGAATCGTCGAAGTGCTTGTAGGTTGACACCTCCTTGACAGACTTGATGTAGTCCTTCCAACGATAGTGGTTGATGAGGTCGAACTGCTCATAAGTGAATTCATAATCCCACTCACGCTTGATCTGGTCGAAGGTTGGTGCGCTGACAGTGGCGATTCCGGCACGGATGCGGAGCTGGTTGAATGGCTCTGCTGCCTCGCTGTTGCGACCTAACTGCACGAGGGCTTCAGCTTTGATGAGGAGCACTTCGGCATAGCGAATCTCAATGCGGTCAATAGAGTTGTACTTGATTTCACCATCTTCAAACTCTGAACCTTCGTAGCTCTGGTCCACGCCCTTACCGTTGATGGGTGTATAGATGGGTGAGTAGTAGGTGTAGGTATTACCGTCTCTTGAGTTGTAGAGTTCGATAAAGTATGTCTTGGCCAAACGCTTGTCGTTGGGGAACTCAGCCTTCCAGTTGTCGTAGAGGTCATCGTCAGCCACTTCGGTGTGGTTGTCCTGGAATCCCTGACCGAACTGACCGTTCTGGAATGGGAAAGTCCATGAGCAGTGGGTTTGGTGGTTGCCCTGTGCATCTTGCCTGTCACCGTCGTGAGCGATGGTGAAGAGATGCTCGTTGGTCTTGCGCTTGTTCGACTCATACTCGCGACCGAAGAGCTTGGAGTAGTCGGAATCGAGGGCGAGTTTGCCGCTGTTGATGACCTTGTTGGCATATTCTACAGCCTTCTGTAGTTTGGCATCGTCCTTGCTGAAAGCAGGGTCGGTCTGCGTGTTGGCGATGGCTGCCACTTCCTGTTGTGAGAGTGGCTTGTCACCCCAGAAGAGATAAGCACGTGCGAGGAGTCCCTGAGCTGCCTGCTTGGATGGAGTGCGTGGGTCGCCATCGTAGTCCTTCAGCAGTGATTCGGCAGCTGTCAAATCGCTGATAATCTGCTCGAATACCTTGTCGATGCTCTGACGCTCGGTGGTGCTGCCACCTTTCTCCGTGAATACTGGAACCTCACCCCAGAGCTGCGTCAATTTCAGATACGCAAGACCACGTAGCAATTTGGCCTTACCAATGGCTGCGTTATAACCAGCCTGCGTCACTTTCCCTTGCGTTTTGGCCTTGTCAATGGCAGCGATGTTCTCGTTCAGTTCGGTGATGCCGAGGAAGAGGTGGTTGAAGATTTTCACTTGATACCAAGTACCTGGCTCTTGTTCCAGACGGCTCACCACAGGTCCTGCCTCTCCTTCCTCACCCTCGAAAGAGATGAGTTTGTTTGTGGCACTCTCAATGATGAAAGTGAACGAAGAGCTGAGTGGCTGCCAGTGGGAATAGACGCCGTTGACCAGCGATAGAGCACTGGCATCGTCTTCCACTACGTTTTCATCTGTCACCTGATTGTTGTTACCGTTGTTGTCATCATCATCGCTTGAGCATGATGAGAACCCTGTCAAGAGGGTTGTTGCCGCAATGGCGGCGAGGAAAAATGTCTTTTTCATTTTTTTCTCCTTTCTTTTTTTACCTTATTAAATTGTTTGTCGTGTTTAATTCTATGTTGTTTTGAAATCTGGTGCAAAGGTACGGACATTTCGCCTACCCCGAAATCCCGATGATGTGGTATTCATGTACCAAAAGAATGGTAGGGCGTTTGCCCTACCATTCTTTAAGTGATTTATAATGTGATATTTACACCGAATGTAAATGTGCGTGCCGATGGGTAGGCTCCGCTGTCTGTTCCGCTGCTCACCTCGGGATCATAGCCCTTGTAGGGGGTGATGGTGAAGAGGTTGGTCGCGGTGGCATAGATGCGAACGGATGCAGGGAAGGTTTTAGGAAGGCGTGGACGGTAACCGATGGTCAAGTTGCGAAGTTTGAGATAGGAAGCACTCTGCACATAGCGATCATCTATGTAGGAGAAAGGACGTGAGGTGGAGGCGAGTGGAAGGCTGTTGCTGCCGTTGGTAGGTGTCCATGCATCCAGCACGGTGTTCAGCACATTATAGGAGTCGCCTGTCTGTTCCAATCTTCTGCCGAGGGCGTTGTATATCTTGGCTCCGTGACTGCCGGCAAAGGTGATGCTGAAGTCGAGCTCGCGCCATTGTACTTGTGTGGAGAAACCATAGGTGAGGTCTGGCTGGATGCTGCCAAGAACCTGGCGGTCGTAGCCATCAATCTTGCCATCATGGTTAGCATCGGCAAACTTCGCGTCACCAGCTTTGGGGGTCTGACCATTCACAGTGGGGAGCTTAGTCACATCTTCACCATTCTGAACAATGCCCACGAATTTCAAACCATAGAACGAACCGAGTGCCTCACCCTTTCGCAGAATTTGTTGGTTATCTGCTCCCAGAATGACATCGTTGGTTTTACCCATGTCGGTGATGCTGTTCTTGTTGTGGGCGATGTTGGCAGAGGCTGTCCAGTTGAGGTGGCGACGCTTGAGCAGCGTGCCATTCACAGCCAATTCAATACCCTTGTTCTCCACATTGCCCACGTTCTGTAACTGGCTAGTCACACCACTGGCGAAGCCCATTGGCACGTTGAGCAGGAGGTCAGAGGTCTTCTTATAGTAGAGGTCGAGCACAAAGTTGAGCCGTCCATTCCAAAGTCCGAGATCAGCACCCAGATTGTATGAGGCAGTGGTCTCCCATTTCAGGTTGCTGTTGGCGGAGTTCTTCTTCGCATAGCTGGACGAACCTGCATAGGAACCTGTGGCATAGGACGTGGTGAAGGCATAGTCGCTGATTTCCTGATTACCCACCAAACCACCCGTCAGACGCAGTTTCAGGTAGTCGAGGTTCCGTACGCTTGCCAAGAAGTTCTCCTTGTCAACGTTCCATGAAAGTCCGAGTGATGGGAAGTAACCCCAACGGTGGTTCTTGGAGAAACGGCTGGATCTGTCAGCACGGAAGGTGGCTGTGGCATTGTAGCGGTCGAGCAGGGTGTAGTTGACACGTGCAATGATGCTGTTGAGGGTCGATTCCACGATGCCCGTCTGTGGGGTGTAGATGCCCGAGCCATCACCCAAATTATATTGCTTCAGTGTCTCGTTGGTGAAGTGGTTGGTGCGGATACTGCTGTGGGTGGAAGTCGTGTTCTGCTTCGTGTAGCCTGCCAACGCATCAATCTGGTGAATGCCCAGTTCCTTATTATAAGATAATGTGTATTCCTGCTGCCACACGTCCGTCTGTCGATTACCTGTACCACCGATACCCTGTGTCGCCAATCCCAACGAGGTGTAAGCGCCCGAGAAGTAGTTCTGCGTGAGTTTCTCGCTGCTCAGTCCCACTGTGGCTTTCAAGGTGAAATCGCCCAACTTGTAACTTGCCCACACATTGGAGAGCAGGTAGTTGTTCACGTTCTCTGCCACACTCTCCTTGAGGTCATAGACGGGATTGGCAGCATGGTCGCCAATGGCGAAATAAGCATATTCGTAAGGGTTCGTGAAATTGTAGGAACCATCGGCATTATAGACGCTGATGACGGGAGGCATGAGCAGGGCATACACAAAGCTGTTGGTGATGCCAGCAGAGTAGGGCGATGAGTTGAACACCTGTTCCTCGGTGGTGGTCAAGCCCTGCTGCTTGCTACGTCCGTAGGTGGTGTTGATGCCAAACTTCAAGTTCTTTTGCAGTTCCCACTCCACGTTGGTGTGGAAGTTGTAGCGTTGGAATCCCGAATTGAGCACGATGCCGTCTTGGTCGGTGTAGTTGGCGGAGAAGGCGTAGCGGCTCTTGTCGGTGCTGCCATTGATGGAGAGTTCGTGTGCCTGCTGAACGGCTGTCCTGAGCACGGCATCCTGCCAGTCTGTTCCTTTGCCGAGTGCCTTGATTTGTTCGTCGGTATAGCCTCCCTTGTTGCTGAAATAGGTCTTCTGAAACTGTGCCCATTCGGAAGCGTTGAGCAGGTCGAGGTGCTTGCTCACACTGCTCAGCCCGATGCTGTAGCCATAGGAGATGTGGGCTTTCTTCTCACCCAACTTTCCCTTTTTGGTGGTGATGAGGATGACTCCGTTGGCTCCTCGTGAACCGTAGATGGCGGTGGCACTCACGTCTTTCAGCACTTCGATGCTCTCGATGTCGTTGGGGTTGATGGTGGCAAGCGGATTGAGGCTGCTCTCGATGGCTCCCAATCCTGTCCCGCTGGAAGAAGCGTCTTTGTAATAGATGAAACCATCGACCACATAAAGGGGTTCGTTGCTGGCATTCACAGAGTTGCCGCCACGGATGCGGATGCTGCTATCGGCTCCAGGCTGTCCACTGGCTGCAGTCACGTTCAGTCCTGCCACCTGTCCGCTCAAGGCTCCGTCGAGGGTGCTGGCTGTGCTGTTCTCAAACACGTCTGCCTTGACTGTCACGACCGAACCTGTCAACTGCGTGCGGCTCTGTGTACCATAACCCACCACGACCACGTCATTGAGGTAACTGCGCTTCTCAGTGAGTTTCACGTTGATGTCCTCTTCATCGTCATATACGGTGACGGTTTGTGGACGGTAACCTGTGAAACTGATGTTCAATTTGACAGGTAGCGACTTCACATCCAGAGCGAAGTGTCCGTCAATATCAGTGGTCACACCCTTGCTGTCACCATATTTCACGGTGGCTCCGATGATACTTTCTCCTGTTGCGGCATCCGTAATGGTGCCCTGCACTGTTTGCGCCCATGTCGCAAAAGTGGAAGCGACGGTCAGTGCCGCCGCTAAAAACAATCTTTCCTTAATCATGTTGTGTGAAGTTTTTTGTGCCAGCCAAGCGTTGGGCGATTTTTTTAATTCTCAATTGTCAACAATCATCTTTTTATTTTCTCCTTCTTTTAATTGTTTTGTGCCAAAAGCTTGAGTTGACTCTCCACCTCTTTATTGGTCAGATGAAGGAAACCTGCAGCGTGGTTGTACTGTTGCCCGTCGCGGATAATCCACTGGAGGAACTGGTCGATGTCGGTGTCGAAACTGTTATAGGTGAAACCAATGTCTTCTACAGGGATGAGGTCGATGTCCTCGTTCTCAATCAATTCAAGTGTCTCGTCGAGGTTGCCCGAACGGAGTGCCTCGCGTTGGCTTGCTTTCACACCGAGGGGCAGCAGCACGAGGTCGCTGCGGAGTGTGCGTGAAGAGAGGTCGTAGAGGTTGCTCAGTGCGTTGAACGTGACCGAAGCCTTGTCTTCCTCGATGGCAGAGAGCAGGTAGAGGTCGTCGCCGGCGATGCGGTTTCCGCGCAGGTCATCGATAGTGCGCCCGAAGTGAGAGGCGAAGATGCCCGACAGGGATGTTTTGCTGCTGCCTGAATAGACAGTGAGCTTGTCCTTCAGCTTGTTGTGCTTGCCCTCCACTTCTTCCTCGTATTCCTCGTCAAGGTCTTCTGCCGTGAAGAAAAGGTTCTTGATGTCCTTGCTCTTCCACTCCTTCTTCTGGATGTCGTTCAACAGGGGATTCTCAGTGGATGTGACGGGCAGCAGGGCATAGCGACCTACATAAGTCACGTTCACTCCCTCCTGATGCTGATTCACCAATGTGAGGTCGGCATCTGCATTCTTGCCACTTACAAGGGCAATCTGCACATCGGGGTTCACCGCCTTGTACCCCTCAATCCATTTCTCCACCAAGGCTTTGCTTGCCTTGTTCACTTTCACGGTGATCACACCGTCGTTCTGCGCTGTTGCCGCACTTGCCGTCAATGTCACGGCCACTGCTATTGCTGTAAAAAATCCTTTAATCTTCATGCTTTTATATTTAATATGTGTAACTTTCGAGTTGATTTCTGAATCTGGTGCAAAGGTACGGAAATTTCACCATGCCCGAAATCACTTTGATGGGGGATATTGCTACCATACTTGTGGTAGATACATGAGAAAAAGAGAAGGCTGCAATGTTTGCAACCTTCTCTTTTTCTTTGACTTGAGCCCAAATATTAATTCTCAACTATTTCACCACTTCCACATCGCTATATGCCATTCGTTTCCCCTGTGCAAGTCGAACTCCCTCCACACGTATGACCTTCGCACGAGTGGGCTTGCATCGCACCGTCTGCCAGATGGGGTTGTTGACGATGTTGGAGAACTCACCTTCTCCCAAAGTCTCCCAATGGTTCCAGTCGGTAGTGGCTGCGATGCGGTAATGCGTGATGATGCCATCGCGCGAATCTTGCGGGGGAAGGTAACGGAAAGCAGTGACGGTTGTCTCCTGGTCGAGGTTGACAAACATCATGTTGTCCGTGGCAAAGAAGATGTAATAGTCCGATGCATGTTTCTCGCCAGCGTTCGGAGTGTCTTGACTGATGTCGGGAGCCAGATATAAACCGAGTTTCTGGATGACTGGTTCAGCCTTGCAGTCGGTGATGGTGAAACGCAGTTGAGTGGCCTTGACGGTGGGAAAGCAGATGGTGCGGCGGTGCCCGATGGTGGTGAGGCCGTCATGCCCCTCCACCAGTTCGTCTTTCAGCGGTATCCATTGACCATCGACAAAGGCTTCAAGGGTGAATTTCTTCACACGCTGCCCCAGGGAGATATCTTCTTCGGCAAGGAAACGGTTGACAGTGGTTGGCTTTTTGAACGTGAGAGTGAACGACCTGTTGACGAGGTTTGGATGTTTCACTTCCTTGACGATGTTCTTTTGGAACACCTCATCTATCATCTTCTTGAAGGCGATGCCTCGCAAACTGTCAGTGGGATGGATACGTCCGTTAGGGGCAATGGGGAAGTTGAGCAGCAGCGTGGAATTGCGCCCTACAGATTTATAATATGTGTCCATTAACTTTGACAGGCTCTTCACGTTCTCGTTCTCCGTCTCGTGGTAGAACCATCCGGGGCGTATGCTGGTGTTTGTTTCTGCAGCTACCCATGAGTCACCGTTTTCCAATCCGAAGCGTAACATGTTACCGGACACATCCCCTTCCTTGTTCAAGAGGCTCCAGTTGGTTTCACCTACACTACCTGCCTCGTTGCCCACCCAGCGCAGGTCGCCACGGTCTCCACCATCATTCCATATCACGCACTTAGGTTGCAGTTCCCGAATCATACGGAAGGTCTCGCCCCATTCGTAGTAAGTCTTGGCATCGATGCGGCGTGTTTCATTTGCTCCACCATACCAGCCATCGCCACCATTAGCTCCATCGAACCATACCTCGAAGATGTCGCCGTATTGAGTCAACAATTCACGCAACTGATTGCGAAAATAAGTGATGTATTCTGGTTTCCCATAATCTGGATGGTTTCTGTCCCATGGAGAAAGATAGACAGCAAATTTCAAACCCTCCTTGCGACAAGCATCAGCCAGCTCACGCACCACATCGCCTTTGCCATCCTTCCAGGGCGAGTTCTTTACCGAGTATTCCGTATAGGCAGAAGGCCACATGCAAAATCCGCAGTGATGCTTGGCAGTGAAGATGATACCCTTCATGCCTGCCTGTTTGCACACGCGTGCCCACTGCTGGCAATCCAAGCTGGAAGGGTTGAACAATTTCGGGTCTTCATTTCCGAAACCCCATTCTTGGTCTGTGTATGTGTTCAGCGAGTAATGGATGAACGCATACATCTCCATCTCCTGCCACCGCAGCTGGTTCTCAGTGGGCACTGGTCCACAGGGCTCCACTTGCGCTTTCAGCATGATGGAGACCAACGTGACCAACATGAATAAACAAGAACGCATTGTTTGTGCCCATGTTGATAAGGTGGTACATGCTACTAATGGGGGAATCAAGATTCTTTTTAGTTTTCTCATGTTTTGGTATTTTTGTTTGCAAAGGTACGAAACCATGAGTTTGTGATGTGTCATAATATTATCCAAGAATAGGACAATGTTGTGACAGCCGTGTTAAAATACCTATTTTAAGTTTCGGAAGTGAAAGAGGATGTTTGCCTGATTGAGAATATAAACTATAAAATGTTTTATCGGCAGAATATTCATCTATGTGTATTTGGTTTTTTAGATAAATTTACCAAACAAAGTCTTTTTTCTTGGTATAAATGCTAAGTCGCCATACCTTTGCACTCGGAATACAAAACAGGACAAAGGACTATGGACAAAAAAACTATCATCATTGCAGATAATCAAGACATTACACGTCTGGGACTGAAAACGCTGGTGCGTGCGGCTCTGAAAGAGGTGGATGGGCTGGAAGTGAAGGAACTGAGCCGTAGGGCAGAACTGATTGCGGAACTCAAAGATAATCCATCAGCGGTGGTCATCATCGACTACACGTTGTTTGACTTGGGGAGCACGGACGAACTACTCAACCTTTCCGACCGTTTCCCCTATGCGTTGTGGGTGTTATTCTCAGACGAATTGACCGAGGGACTGATACGTCGGTTGAGTGTGGAACAGCAGTTCAGTATGATACTGAAAGATGATTCGGCACAGGAGATTATCACGGCACTGAAATGCGCCATCACTGGTGTGCGCTTCCTCTGCCATCAGGTCACCAACCTGCTGCTTACGCCTTCGCCTCAGCAGTCGATAGCGGAACGCGACCAACTGACTGCTACGGAGAAGGAGGTGTTGCGACTTATTGCCTTGGGCAAGTCGGTGAAGGAGATTGCAGTGGAACGTAATTCGAGCATCCACACCATCACGACGCACAAGAAGAACATCTTCCGCAAAATCAATGTGAACACTATTTATGAAGCTACCAAATATGCGCTCAGGGCAGGATTGGTGGAGATGGTGGAATACTATATTTAACCAGCCCACGCGCTGGGCGAAATTCTTATGACCAGAATGATGAAAAAATCTACGATAGCGATTGATACAAAGCTGCCGAGGAAGGATGCTTTTGGGGCTATAGCTATGCCTGTGTACCATACGGCTTCCTATGAGTTTGAGACGGCGAAGGACATGGCGGATGCTTTTTGTGGTAGAGTGTTGGCACCAGACTATTCAAGGGTAATGAACCCTACCGTGATGCATTTCGAAGACCAAGTGAAGGCGCTGACGGGGGCTGAGAACGTATTTGCCTTCTGCTCCGGCATGGCTGCTATCACCAATGCCTTCTTCACCGTGATTGAGACGGGAAAGAATGTCGTCACATCGCACCATTTGTTTGGCAACACGGTGGCACTCCTCAACAAGACATTTGCACGGTTCGGTGTCGAGAGCCGGCAAGTGGATTTGCTCAACTTGGAAGCAGTGCGTCAGGCAATCGACGACCAGACATCTTGCCTCTTTTGGGAGATTGTAACCAATCCGCAAATGGAGGTGGCGGACATCGCTGCTTTGGCTGAAATTGCGCACGAGCGGGGCATCCCACTCATCGCAGATACGACAATTATCCCTTTCACTCAGTTCAGTGCTAAAGCATTGGGTGTGGATGTGGAGGTGGTTTCTTCCACCAAATACATATCGGGCGGTGCCACCTCGCTGGGTGGTTTAGTTATCGACTACGGCACGTTCCCCGTGGTGAACCAACGCATCCGCTTTGAATTGCTCTTCAACGTGGGCAGTTATATGTCCCCCCATGCTGCCTATATGCAGTCGTTGGGTCTGGAAACATTGGAGGCACGGTATAAGGTGCAGTCATCTAATGCATTGGCTTTGGCAAGGAAGTTGCAGACGGTGGAAGGCATCCAACGGGTGAACTACATTGGATTGGAAGATAACCCATTCCACACTTTGTCCCTAAAGCAGTTCGGCGAGACTGCGGGAGCCATGCTCACCATCGATTTGGCTGACCGCAAAGCGTGCTTCAGTTTCATCGATCACCTGAAGCTTATCCGTCGTGCCACCAACCTTTTCGACAACAAGACACTTGCCATCCATCCCTACAGCACCATCTTCGGTCCTTTTGGGAAGAGTCAGAAGGTGGAGATGGACGTTCGCGACACCACTATCCGACTTTCTATAGGACTGGAGGATGTGGACGATATCTTCGAAGACATCAGACAGGCTGTCGCGGCGATACCATAAAAAGGGTAGATGGATACCACGCCAATGGGATTGTGGCACAACGTGAAAAGCCCGAACTTTGCATCGAATTTGTTTGACGACAAAAAACTTTATAATTCATTATGGCAAAAATAGCACAAAGCCTTGTTGAACTGATAGGCAAAACACCCCTGCTGGAACTTTCCAAAGTGGAGAAGAAACAGCGACTGAAAGCCCGTGTGTTGGTTAAACTCGAATATTTGAATCCAGGACGAAGCGTGAAAGATCGTGTGGGCTATGCACTCATCGAACAGGCTGAGAAGCAAGGGCTTCTCGGACGTAATACCGTCATCATCGAACCTACTAGTGGCAACACTGGTGTGGGATTGGCATTGGTAGCTGCACGACGTGGCTACAAACTTATCCTCACCATGCCAGACAGCATGAGCATTGAGCGACGTACATTGCTACGCAGTTTGGGAGCCCGTTTGGTGCTCACCCCTGCTTATGAGGGTATGCCGGGAGCAATCCGTAAGGCACAGGAACTGGCTTCGCAGACGGATGCTTTCATTCCTCAGCAGTTTGACAACGAGGCAAACCCAGAGGTGCATCGGCAGACAACGGCCAAGGAGATTTGGGAAGACACCGATGGAAAAGTTGACATCTTCGTGGCTGGTGTAGGAACTGGTGGCACAGTGACGGGTGTGGGTGAGAAGCTGAAGCGGCTGAACCCCAATGTGAAGGTAGTGGCTGTGGAACCTTATGACTCACCGGTGTTGTCAGGTGGTAAGCCTGGTCCTCATAAGTTGCAGGGCATTGGTGCTGGCTTTGTTCCCAAGGTGCTGAACACTGGGGTGTATGATGAAATCTTCCGTGTGAAGAATGAGGACGCTTTCGCTGCTAGTCGTCTCTTGGCAAAGACAGAAGGGACATTGGTGGGTATTTCAAGTGGTGCTGCTGCTCATGCTGCCCTTCAGATAGCAAAACGTCCTGAGAATGCAGGCAAGACCATCGTGGTGCTTCTGCCCGACACAGGAGAACGCTACTTGAGCACAGCATTGTTTTCGGAGAAATAAAGGAACAATAAATAGAATAGAAAAAACTTCATCATTATGGCAAAATTGATTGTAAATGGAGAAGACCAAGATGTTCAACTCCCTGCTACTGTGGCAGACTTAATCAAGCAGAACAATGTGGCACAACCCGACATGGTGAGTGTGCAGGTGAACGAAGAATTCGTTGACAGAGAAGAGTTTGCCACCCTCCAGTTGAACGAGGGTGACGCGGTGGATTTCCTGTACTTTATGGGAGGAGGAGGATTTACCATCTGACTAATTACTATGTACAATTTAGACTGACGCAATGTGCGCAAGCCGCATGGCAAATTGTACATTGTACATGGTAAATTGTAAACTCAATTAATTGTAAATAGTAAATTGTCAAATTGTAAATAAAATTATGTTTGATTTTACAGAAGAAGAACTGAACCGTTATTCGCGTCATATCCTCTTGCAGGATGTGGGTGTGGAAGGTCAGGAAAAGATACGCGAGGGCAAAGTGCTCGTGATTGGTGCTGGTGGCTTAGGAGCACCAGTAGCCATGTATCTGGCTGCAGCAGGTGTGGGCACCATAGGTATTGTGGATGGCGATGTGGTCGATTTGAGCAACCTGCAACGTCAGATTATTCATACCACCCCTGATGTGGACAAGTGGAAGGTGGAATCAGCAAAGGAGACCATCAATGCCATCAATCCGCATGTGAAGGTGAATGCTCACAGGGAGTTTCTGATGGCAGACAATGCGCTCGATCTCATCAAGGAGTATGACTTTGTGGTGGACGGTACCGACAACTTTCCCGTGAAGTTCCTCATCAACGATGCTTGTGTGATGGCTGGCAAACCATTCAGTCACGGTGGTATCCTCCGTTTTGAAGGGCAGACTTTCACACACGTGCCAGGCTCAGCCTGCTACCGTTGTTTGTTCAAGACTCCTCCACCACCAGGTGCTGTGCCGACGTGCAGTCAGGCTGGGGTGCTGGGAGCCATCGCGGGAATGCTTGGTACAATTCAGGCGGCAGAGACATTGAAGTATCTGACAGGGGTGGGTGAGTTGCTCACCAACAAACTGCTCACCTTCAATGCTAAGACAATGGATTTCCGCAAGATTAATGTGAGAAAGACGGACAAATGTCCCATCTGCGGCACGAACCAGACCGTGACAGAACTGATAGATTATGAACAGGCTGCTTGCGACTTGAAGAGCCACTAATACATCACAAACGAACATGGCAGAACAAAAGAAACTCTCACTCATTGCCTTTTCAGGCGACTTTGACAAGCTCACGGCTGTCTTCACGCTGGCAACAGGTGCTGCGGCTGTGGGTTATGAAGTGAACATCTTCTTCACCTTCTGGGGCTTGGATGCCATTAAGCAGAAGAGAGGCAGAAGTTTCATCGGTGGCAATTGGCTCACCAAACTCTTCGGTTTCATTATGGGTGGTCTCAGCGTGGCTCCGAACAGCAAGTTCAACTTCTGTGGCATTGGTCCGAAAATCTTCCGCTCGCTGATGCGGAAGAACAACGTGGCGACACTGGAAGAACTGGTGGATGCAGCCAACGCACTGGGCGTGAACCTCTATGCCTGTGAGATGGCGATGCACGTGCTCGGTCTGGAGAAAAAAGACTTCATCCACGAAGTGAAAGACGTGCTTGGCGTAGCCACCTTCCTGCAAATCAGCGAGGGAGGAAGAACACTCTTTATTTAATTGAGAATTGACAATTGACAATTGATAATTATGCATTATATTAATCTCTCAACTCTTAATCGCCAGATCTTATTTTTAAATTCTTAATTTTACATATTATGGCAACATATACACTTGACATAACGAAAGAGCATTGCCCCATGACATTCGTGAAGACAAAGATCAAGCTGGCGCAGATTGCTGCTGGCGACACATTGGAAGTCCTTCTGACCGAAGGTGAACCTCTGGAGAATGTACCCCGTTCAGCAACGGAACAAGGTTATAATGTCCTCTCTGTAGAACATGTGGAGGGGAATGTTCACAAAGTTACAATACAAAAGTAAGACATGAGCGTCCCGATCACAGAAGCGGCTTATCAGTCCATCTTGGCACAAGCACAGAAGGACGCACCGATAGAGTCATGCGGCTATCTGTTGGGTCCCGACAAGGAGACTGCTACGGAGAACTATCCGATGACCAACATCGACCACTCGGAGGAGCATTTCAGTTTTGACCCCAAAGAGCAGTTTGCTGTCCTCAAATATGCCCGTCAGAACGGTCTGAAGATTGTCGGCAACTGGCACAGCCATCCCGCTTCTCCCTCACGTCCATCGGAAGAGGACAAGCGGTTGGCGTATGACCCCAACATCCTTTATTTCATCCTTTCGTTGGCAGCGGAACAGCCGGTGCTCAACGCCTTCCGCATCGTGGGGGGTGAGGTGAAGGAGAAGTATTCGCTTAGATAATTCTGAAATAAATGGTAAATCATTAAATTGTAAAGTAAGACATGGCAGACAACAACATTCAGCGCAGTATTACGACTGCAACGGCTCGCAAACTGGCGAACACCACCAAAACGCCCCCTCAGATGGGCAGTATCACACCGAGACTTCTCCTCAAGCTCCTTCCTTGGCAGCAGGTGGAGAGTGGCACCTATCGCGTGAACCGCACGAAAGTGGAACTGAAGAAGGCTGAACGCATAGAGATTCAGTACTTCGATGGCGTTCCCAGCTTCACGGCGAAGAATCTTCGTGCCATCCCGCTCTTCCAGAATATTGACCAGGAGATTGTGGCACGTTTGGCTCGCAATTTCGTTCCTGTAGAGGTGGCTCGTAGCAAGAACCTCGTCACTCAGGGTAAGGACAAACAGCGTTTCTTCATCGTGGCAAGTGGTCAGGCTGAGGTTATCAGCACGGGTACTCACGGCGAGGAACTTCGCATTGCCTTGCTTGGTGCAGGTGAATATTTCGGTGAAGCAGACCTTCTGAGTGCTGCAGAATCTACTGTCAGCGTGCGCTCAGTCACCAACTCCGTATTCCTTGTGCTCGACACTCCCGTGTTGGAGTCTCTCATCGAGGAAATTCCAGACTTCCGTGCGCAGTTTAACAATGCTGTTGATAAGCAACTCCGTCTCAAAGCAACCGTCAATGAGCATGGCGAGAAGCACATCGATCTCGTGAGCGGTCATGAGGAAGACAATGTCATCCCTGAAACTTACATCGACTACGAGGAGAATCCTACAGAATATTCACTGAACACCTTGCAGACGGTAGTGCGTGTACACACCCGTGTGAGCGATCTTTACAATGCTCCCTACAACCAGCTCGAACAGCAGCTGCGTCTCTCCATCGATTCTATCAAGGAACGTCAGGAATGGGAACTCATCAACAACGCCAAGTTTGGTCTTCTTGCTCAGGCAGCTCCTGGGTATAAGATCAGCGCTCGCTATGGTGCACCAACACCAGACGACCTCGACGAACTCCTCTCTCTCGTATGGAAAGAGCCTGCATTCTTCATTGCCAACCCACGTGCCATTGCTGCTTTCGAACGTGAGTGCACTTGGCGTGGTGTACCCCCTGTGGCTATTGATCTTTTCGGCACGAAAGTCATCACTTGGCGTGGTGTGCCAATCATCCCATCCGACAAGGTGGAGGTGAAGGGACAGTACCTGACCAATCGTGGCGTGGGTACCACTGAGATCATTCTTGTCCGTGTGGGTGAAAAAGAGCAGGGTGTAGTAGGTCTGCATCAGGCAGGTATCCCTGGCGAAATTGCTCCAAGCCTCTCGGCACGTCTGATGGGACTTGACCAGTATGGTGTGGCAAGCTACTTGCTCACCAAGTACTTCAGCCTTGCTTCTCTTACCGACGATGCCATCGCCGTTCTGGAGAACGTGGAGGTAGGGTACTACCACGACTATCAGCACAGAAACAAGATTGAAAAGTAATGGCATTTACCATTTGACTATTCACAATGTACAATTCGAGGCTAATGCGATGCATACAATCCGTATACTAAATGGTACATTGTACATTGTTAAATTGTAAATAAAATAGATTGTACTTAGAATAAGATGTATTTGAACGAATTAGATAATTTCCACTTTGACTTGCCAAGCTTGGGAACAGCACCGCAAGTGGCAGTGCCGAACGAGGCAACCGACGAGTTGGACTTGTCTGCATTGCCGCTGCCTACGACACCCGCTGTGCCAGGTGGAGGAGCAGGAGTGCCGGGTGGAGGTGGTGAGGTCCTGCCAGAAGGCAGTGTGGAGGATTATCCACAGATAGGAAGCCTCAGTCCTGCTGACACGGAACTCTTCAAGGGAGTCATTGCCAAATACTTTGCGGAGGATATATCTTCTTACGAAGCACCTTCACGTGTCGTTCCTTCCCATGCTTCAACGGAAGAAGGAGGGGATGATGTGGAGCCTGAGAAGAAGAACTGCCTCCTGAAAGACAATGGTTTTGGCATTGGCATTCCCGAGACGGAGATTGTCAAGAACCTTCAGTACGAGGAGGTGGATACGGTGAACACCACCGAGATTCGTAAGCAGTTCCCCATTCTGCATCAGAAGGTGAACGGGCACGACCTCGTCTGGTTCGACAATGGTGCCACCACCCAGAAGCCCCTGAGGGTGATTGACGGATTGAGCCACTTCTACAAGACGGACTACTCCAACATTCACCGTGGCGCACACACGCTGGCAGCACGAAGCACCGACCAGTATGAGGCTGCACGTGAGAAGGTGGCACGTTTCATCAACGCCCCTGCCAAAGAGAATATCCTCTTCGTGCGCGGCACCACAGAGGGCATCAACCTCGTGGCACACACCTTCGGGTCGAAGTTCTTGGAGGAAGGCGACAACGTCATCGTCTCCACCCTCGACCACCACGCCAACATCGTGCCTTGGCAGCAGGTGTGCAAGCAGCAGAAGGCTGAACTCCGTGCCATCCCCATCGACAAGAACGGCGACCTCATCCTCAGCGAACTCGAACGCCTCATCACGCCACGCACCAAGTTCGTCAGCGTGGGGCATGTGAACAACACCTTCGGCACCATCAACGACGTGGCAAGCATCATCCGCACCGCTCATGCGCACAACATCCCCGTGCTCATCGATGGTGCCCAGAGCATTGCCCACACTAAAGTGGATGTGCAACAATTGGATGCAGACTTCTTTGTCTTCTCAGGACACAAGATTTATGGTCCATCGGGCATCGGTGTGGTGTATGGAAAGAAAGAATGGCTCGAACAGCTCCCACCATGGCAGGGTGGAGGCAACATGATTAAGGATGTGACCATCGAGCGCACAGAGTTCAATGTGCCTCCAGCCCGATTCGAGGCTGGCACACCCAACATTGCCGATGCCATCGGACTCGGTTATGCACTCGACTTCGTGCAGAGTGTGGGCATCCACAACATCGAACACCACGAACATGAACTGACGGAATATGCACGTCAGCAAATCGGCCGCATCCCAGGCATCACCATCATGGGCAATCCGAAGAAGCGTGTGAGCGTCATCTCGCTCGACATCCCGGGCATCCCTGCCCCGCAAGTGGGACAACTGCTCGACAAGGAAGGCATAGCCGTCCGTGCAGGTCACCACTGCGCCCAGCCAGCCCTCCGAGCACTTGGCTACGAGATGTCAGTGCGTCCCACCTTCGCCGTCTATAATACAAAAGAAGAAGTTGATCGCTTGGTTATCGCTCTTCAAAAGATTGTAGCAGATGTGCAGAAAAGATAACATGGAACTTCTATGATAAGGCTATATGCCAAAAGATGAAGTTTTTTGTCCGCCCCATTGCTGTCTGTGAAGATAGCATGGGGCTCTTTTTCATTCTTTCATTTTTCACTTTTAACTTTTCACTTTGATAATGATGATCACTAGTGTCTCTTAATATATGTTAATCAAATTTGAAGTCAAAATAGAGTTGCCCATCATCCGGCTTGGCAGTCTCTTTGAGAGGCTTGAACAGGTCTTGGATGCTGTCCGTGGTGAGCGCAGACTTGCCAAGGATACG